>NZ_QJJP01000019.1 GCF_003201565.1 Nitrosomonas sp. Nm84
GAAACCGAAGCACTGGAAAAAATGAAAGGGCGCATCGAACACGATCTGTATTACCTCAAAAACTGGTCCATCTGGCTAGACCTCTGGATCATCCTCCGTACCGTCTGGATCGTCGTCCAAAAAGATAATGCTTACTAAGTTCAGATGAGAAGGCTTAAAAGATTCCTATCCAACTTCCTCAGCTAGCCAAATAAAGCACCTCGCCGCAAGCGGCGAGGAATCAAAACCCACGCAGATACAATCCGCTTCATCTTAACTTCTGCCAGCTCGTACTTGACTCCAGATATATATAGGGAAATCCGCATCTTCAGATGCATGTAGCTGTTGCTTGTTACTACTGCACAACAATAATCTAAGAACAAGCACATCAAGCAATTAAGTCTGTTACGATAAATGTCGTGTTGACTCCCAAGCTGATTTGTAAATCAGCTGCAAGATCAGCATTTATATTCGCTTCTAGCAAACCAGTCAAAGGATCGTAACGCACCTGTCCGGCAGCATTGAAAGCAGCTGCGTCAATAAAACTAAACGCATTGTTGCCGACCAAGCCTGTATTGGCATCAATTGCACTGAGATCAATCTTGTCAGTACCACTCAAGAAATCACTAATAATGTCCCGGCTGGCACTGGTAGAATGAGTGACGGCAGTATAAGCGAAACTATCTGCATCAGCGCCACCTGTTAAAACATCGGCACCTACTCCACCAATCAATGTATCGTTCCCACTGCCACCATTCAACGTATCGTTGCCATTCAGACCGTTAAGCGTATTAGCATTATCGTTACCAATGAGCACATTGGCTGCATTCGTGCCAGTACCATTGATCGCACCTCCACCCGTCAGTGTCAGCTTCTCAAGCTGGGCCACCAGCGTAAATGTCACCAAGCTCTGCACCGTGTCGATACCGCCACCCGCAAGCTCGGTAATGATATCGGTGGTCGTATCCACCATATAAGTATCATTGCCTGCGCCGCCAACGAGCGTGTCCAAGCCGCCTTGGCCATCCAATATATCGTTGCCGCCTAGGCCGGTGAGTGTATTATTGCTAATATTTCCTATAAGGGTGTTGGCTACCGTATTGCCGGTGCCGTTAAGTGCAACTCCGATAAGCGTAAGATTCTCAATATTGGAAGCAGCGCCCAGCGTAAATGTCACAGCGCTCTGCACAGTGTCGGTACCACCACCTGCAAGTTCAGTAATGATGTCAGTGGTCGTATCCACCACGTAAGTATCGTTACCTGTTCCGCCAACGAGCGTGTCCACACCACCCTGACCATTCAGTATGTCATTGCCGGCCCAGCCGTAAAGGGAGTCATTATTAGCTGTACCCAATAGACTATCGTCATCCAGGGTGCCGACAAATGCAACTCTATCAAAAAACTGTAACCGTTCGACGTTGCGCACGATGTCACTCCCGTCATCTTTCGCGCCACCTCCTCCGTTGGGAGGATTGGCGTGATCAACAAATAGCGTACCAGTGGAGCTGAACGTCAGTACATAGTTGGCAAAAACATCTTGGTACACGGCGGTATCGATGTCTGTACCTGCAGGTGCTATCTTAATCTCACGCACAATTTTGAGTTGCTCAGGACTGTAAGTGCCATTTTGCATCGCGGTCCGCAGTGCACTAGTCATATTTTCGAACGATGCAATCTCTGTATTGGTGCTAAGATTCCGAACACTGATTCGGGTATTGAACCAAGCGTCCCCATCGATAATATCATCGCCAGCCCGCCCTTGGATGAGATCGCTACCGCCGCCGCCTAGCAAAATATTACCGGCGCTGAACGTGGTTGCGCCGCCCAATATAGTGCTTAATCCGTTGATCTGTGCAATTCTGTCAGCGGCACTGTGCCCGCCACTTGCCGGATTATTAACGTTGTCCAACGCGTTGTTCTGTCCGGTTATCGGATCGACCAATTCCAAGTCGAGACGGGTAAGATCGTCGCCAAGAATAGTATCGTTGAGATTCCAACCCGACGCAGCTTCTACGAAATTAAAGCGGTCGGTAGTCGGCACAAACGGTCCTGGTATAATATTCAAAGCCAAATCAATATTGGCAGCAACGGTATTGCTATCGCTGATAGCCCAATCAAAACCGCTACCACCGTCATCCTTATCCGCGCCATTCATACCGTTCATGACATCGTCACCACCTTCACCATTGAAAGTATCGACACCGCCACCACCGATAAACACATCATTGCCGCGGATCGGATCGCGCCCAAACGGATCGGCATTGTCGCCGGGCATGGCCGCGGCTGCTCCATTTTCTAGCCAATCGTCGCCTTCATTCCCCATCATGGTTGCATTCGGTGTATTACCGAAGAGAAAGTCATTCCCCGTACCCGCAAAAACTTCTGAAACATCGTTACCCGTGACGATGAAATCGTTACCCGAACCGCCGAATAGCGTGTTAAGCCCGGGACCACCATTGATCACATCGTGACCATCCCCCCCTTTGATGATGTCATCACCCGCAGCATCGGTAATAATGTCGTTACCCGCACCGCCCATAAGAAAATCGTTGTCAACACCACCTTCCAAGCGATCATTGCCATCATCCCCCCACAACGTATCGCTGCCAGAGTCGGAACGCATCCGATCGTTACCACTCGTACCTCCCATCACGACATGGCCTTGACCATTGTAGCGAATCGTATTGGGACCCAGTGTCGTATCACGCACCAGCAGTGCCGCTTCGTTGTATGGCGTCGTTGGATCATTCAAAATCGGGCCACTCACGCCGACTTTGCCCACTTCAAAGGTATATGTCGGTGTCGAAAAAACGTTCGCAGGCAGATGTTTGACATCGGGCAAATTTCGCATGATCAGTTCGGCAAACGAACTTTGCTCTAATTCGGTGAGAAAATTAAGCCCGGCTGTGCGTTCCAGATAATAGAAACGATCAGCATCTTGCAATTTCTCCATCTGCGTTTCAAAAACGAAATTAAAAGTCGATCCTAATAATCCGCCAAATGGCGCTTGTTCTTCGGCCAATCCACCGATCCAGAAATCAACATCATCCAAGCCAGTGATTGTCTTTCCAGATGGCAAATTCGTATAAGCATCAGTACTGTTCATGAAATCTGTGCGATCGGCAGGTGCACCAGCACCGCCATTTACCAGTAAATCTGCTGCGGCGCGCTTATCCGTCAGCGAAGCTACACTCGTAATACTGGGGTGAGTCCCATAGGCTGCAATGAAGTTGACTACCGACTCAGGATGTTTGATACCTTGCGTGAAATCGGCCCAACTTTCGTAAGGCAATAAAGCGCTATTGTGTCCGGTATCTTCGTAAAACATGCGGCGCGCCTCATTGAGCGATGGGATGCCGGCATCACGACCGCGCGTGATATTGATCGCGGCCAAATCAAGTGGCAAGCCAACCAGATTGTTGCGTAAGGCTTCAGTGACAAATTCATCAATTTCGTTACCAACCTGATGAGTCATACCTCTCACAATAGCACCGGCAGCTTCGATATTGTTAGCGTAACCACTGCCAAACTCCACCGGATTCAGAAACGCCTGAATCAAACCGATGTCATTGAGCGATCCGTCTGCATCGGTTCTGGCTACCGTTTCGGTTAACATTGAATGGCCGAAGCGATAAACAACGTGCGCAAATTCGGCCATGATTGCTGGATCAATCGTGCTGTTATAGCCGGCAAAAGCATCCACATTGGGCTGCACTTTACGCGCAAATTCTTCGAACACCAAGTGCTGATACTGCATTTCAGTAGCAAAACGGGCCGCCTGAAACAGGCGCTCACCGTTCCACGAACCGTCCGGCAAGTGCCACTGTGCTTGGAATGCAGGATCATTGCTGCTGCCGACATAATCTTTGATGAACTGAACAGTGCGATTGTGTTCCGCATGAAAAATAGTGTGTACAGTGGTTAAACCGATATTTTCGTTGCCACGACCATCACCGGTAATAAAATGCGCATCCAGGAGTTCATTGTCATAACTACCCGGCTCTGAGAGTCCAATGACGCCATCGCTGTCGGCAGATTTCATCGCGCCACTGGAGCTACGCGGTGCGGCCGTATGAGCAATATCATCCAAAAAAGCATGCCCGGTACGAATCGCATTGACCGGAATATTGACACCCAATCCGCCATTGGCAGCAGGATTACCTGCAATGACGGTATCGTCAGGCGTATTGGCAATATTATCGATGCCCACCCCGGTAATGATTTGTACAAAACCGTTCGGACCGGGAATAAACTTGCCATAGCTATCTGTTCTGAGCAACGGCAGGTTGTCTAAATCGGCATCGGTCAGATTGATGCCCAGTTTTTGCTGCGCCTGCAGCTTGATATCGGCCCAGGCCGCAAGACCACCATGAGCACCGCCACCATCGAGCAATTTACCCGTTGCTACTGGCTTGCCATCCGAATTGAATTCGTATTCACGCAAAAATACTTGATGTGAAGGATGCGACGTGTAGGTTTGATTCTGATCAACAAAAGGTGTTGTTTGGTTGCGATGCTCGTGAATATCATCCGCACTTTCATCCACTAATGGCGTCGTGGGATCATCACCAACGATGCCATCCGGACCTGGCAAATTGCTAGCTCGCGTCAGTGTCATAAAATTCGGTGCGCCAGGAGCTGAATTGTACAGTGGATCATCAGGTTGCAGTGGCACAAACACGGTACCGCTTTGACCTTTGTTAACAAGATCCAGTCCATGATCGAAAAACTGACCAAATAACGTAAACCAGGAATTATAAGGCGCATCTACACCCGCGTTGGGGGTGACATTCGGGATAAAGTAGGTCTGAAAGGATGTCCCGTCCATGCGTGTCCCATCCACTAAATTTGAACCTGGTGTCTGCGCTGCTGCGGCGATGACAGCAGGGTTAGTGGCTGTTTGATCAACGATCAGATTACTCACCATGCGTGGTTGTGTATCAAACACAAAGCCGCTGGTTTGTGAATAAGAAGTTGCACTACCCTCTGGTTGATTCGGCGAGCCAAAACCGGCCGGAATCGCTTCCCCAGCATGAAAGGACGGCGTCAGCAAGCGTGGAAATACTTGATCGGCTGCGCCAAACAAGCTCTGACCCGGTAGCAGATTGTTGTATGAACCATTCACATAGCGCAAACCATTTGGCAGTAATGCACTACCAACCAACGTAGGCAGCGCATCAAAAGTACCGCCTAACTGCTCCACGGAATCACTTTCAGAAATAGAAATTTGCTGAAGTAAAAAATCAAGGTCGGTTCTACTGAAATCTGCCATTTAATGTGCCTCGTGATTTAATTTTAATTGATTAAATAATTATGAGCCTTCAGGTTGTTACTTGAATCTACTTAACCGGCAATCCACCCGGAATGCCACTCATTGTCGCTGGCTATACTAAGGAAATTAACCCAACAAATAAATTGGTAAAATACTTGTTTTTATCTAAGTAATTACTTAGGAAAATCACATATCAATTAAATCTATTTCAACTCAATCGATGAAATAGTAAAGTTATTTCATGAAGCTATACTTTATTCAAGTAGCCAGAAGAATTCATAAGATGGTGAAATGCATATATACGGAATCTACTACCACGGTTCAAATCGTCGTTACTCTCTAGGAACAAAATTACTGATCGATACCGCGCCGTACTTCGGCTAGGTTGAGTGATTCCGCTGGTGCTTGATGATTGACTGGTTATTTGCGTGTCCACCATAGAATTAATGACAACACGATAGAGATAAGCAAGCCAGTCATTAATGGAAAATGAAAACTGAAATTCTCGCGCTCAATATGAATATCTCCGGGTAACCGCCCCAACGGTAATTGCGAAAGCCAAGGCCAGATCATGCCCAGCAAAAGCAATACAATTCCCAGTGTAATCAATAACTGCTGCATAAAGTTCATCCGACTAGAAACATGGAATTGATCCTATTGCCTGACACGAAGGATTGCATACTAACCAAGGCGCACCCTGTTTTCAACACATGCCTCGATTACTGCCTTTTGAATTTTCAGCAAGGTGGTAATTATAGCAGTCATGCAGCGAACATTAGTCCCCTACTCCCTGATAGTGCAAGCATCGATAGCACTGCAGTACAATCATTTATAATATGACCATATCAGTCGATGAATTCAATGAAGGTTTTAAAATGCATAATTACGTACAACGCTTCTTACTGGAAAACCTGGATATACGCGGCGCCGTGGTACATCTCGATTCCGTATGGCAACAGATGTTAGCGGGTCGCGATTACCCGCACCCCGTGACTCAATTATTGGGGGAAATGAGTGCAACCACATTACTCTTGGGCGATAATCTAAAACAAGCTGGACGCTTGACCATTCAATTGAATGGTAGTGGCCCGGTTTCCATGTTGGTTATTGACTGCACTGAAAGCTTGTACATACGCGGCATGGCAAAATGTGTACAACACATTGAACCACAGTCGGTGTCGAATTTACTCGGCCATGGTCAACTGCTATTGACATTGGATATGCCATCGATGCGCGAGTCTTATCAAAGTATCGTACCGCTGGATGGCAATAACATTGCCGAGATTTTTGAACACTATTTCAAGCAATCGGAACAATTACCTTCACGTCTTTTCCTGATCACCACCAACCAAACCACCTTCGGCTTACTGTTGCAGAAATTACCCAATGCCGATCAGCAAGACCCTGATGGCTGGGCACGTGCAGAGGCATTGGCTGCTACAGTCCTTGATCAGACTTTATTGGATTTATCTGCGAAAGAAATACTGACTCGCCTGTTTTATGAAGAAACCATACGCATCTTTGACGCACAAACCGTTCATTATGGTTGCCAGGAAAATCTGGCAAAAATTTATTCCATGCTACGCTCACTCGGTCGTGAGGAAGTCGATTCTATTCTGAAAGAATTTGGTGAAGTCATTATCAATGATGATATCTGTAATCGCGAATATCGTTTGGATGCACTGGCAGTTGATGCTGTATTCCGAGAGGCTGGGCCGACGATTCACTGAGTAATCCGTGTATAGAAATGATTGCTTATCGCTGCATGACATTCATATACATGTACCTTATCAGTAGATGATGAGGTACATGTTTCGCATCAATGATTAGAGCGCTGCCAAGAAAGCAACCAAATCAGTTTTTTCCTGATCAGTCAATCCAATACTGAAGCGCGTATTATAAAAATCCACTACTGCCGACAAATCTGCAGCAGAACCATCGTGAAAGTAAGGAGGACGTGAAGCTACTGCACGCAGAATGGGTCCCTTGAAGCGTCCGATATCTTTCCATTTGCCGGTAAGCAATGCACGTCCTGGGTCGGTTGTCTTTATAACTTCACCTGTCACATTGTGTTCAAGTGTATACAAAGGCATATCCGGCGTACGACGCGATTCATCTGCGATGCCAATATCCAATGGCATTGGAACCGAGTGATTGCCGGAATTAGGCGTATTGTGGCATGTGGTACAGGTACCTTGAATCACATCCACCCCTAAATCATCATTGAGGCCTTTAACACCGCTAATGTGAATCGGCATAGAATTAAACAGCGTCTGCCCTCGTGCGATTGCTGCACGTGCACCGACAACAGATTCTTCATTATTTCGGTCGGCATTTTGATTATATCGATCCCAGGTATCATACAGTGACATCACTTCAGGATTAAAACTTGCACGTGTTTGATAGTCTCCAGCAACCGTATCGTTAATCCCAAAGTAGAATTCTTGCTTCTTAAGCTTCTTGGGACCACCGTTTGCTTTCCTGGCTGTCAGATCGCCCGCATTTTTATCGTGTATCTGTGCGGTAAACAAACCTGATTCAAATTTTACAATGGCATTACGCTGTTCCATCGTCAAATCCTGTAACGCTTCTGCGTGCCCCAGTGTTGCGTGATTGGCTTGATTGGATAGATCCGCGAGTACAGGCGCAAAGCAATTGGAGGTTCCAAAAATACATTCACTGGAATTAGGTAAACTGGTCGTTTCACGCCCATCCCACATGACTGTGCTTAAAAATTTGAGATTGGTGGTAGGCGATGGTCGACGAAATAGCGACAACTCTGTTTCGCTGGCATAGCCGTAAGGATCATCTACCTCGATTAATCTAAATTCCGCATTGGCCGGAATACCGATTCCTACCCGAATATTCGCTTTATTCAGCAGCATGCTGTAAGCGGTGCGACGTTTATCTTCGGTAGTAATATCGGCATTCGGTGAATTGGCACCATCGTTCAAACGAAATAAGGGATCCAAGCCCTGTGTTTTACTAAACCGCTCCTGAACACCTTTGGGTGTAATAACCCAACCTTCTGAAGGCGCATGACAAGTAACACAGCTTCGTTCATTCGTACCGAGATTTTGAAAAAATGGATTATTTAAATCAATATAACCCGCCGTACTATAGGTGGCATCAATACCATGATGGTTTATTGATTTAAACATGTTTGGAAGACGTTCAGACTTTCCTTTGTTATCCGCTACTGTGACGCTGGTTGCCATAAAAGCAATCAAGGCAAAACCAAGCAAAAGATAATTCCTGTAAATCATAGAAAACTCCAAAGATTAAATTGAGAATGAAACCAACGAAATGTGCAGTAACTTCCCTAACGCAAATAGAAAATCACATGCTTTTCTCACGGTAACATGAGTGCAAACAATCAACTGTGAGTTACCCCACAAGAAAAATCAGGAATTCTCTTATAGCAATTAGTTGTATTTCAGATATTTTTCACATATGCTTTACGATTCATGACCACGATAGATAAGCGGTTTCTTGTGAGTGCTTATCCTGCGTGGCTCGAACTATGAAGGAAGGAGAATGAGTATGGCAGCACGAATCGCACATGTTGATGATGATTCGGATATTCGGGAAGCGGTTGGACGCATCCTGAAGAAGCATGGGTATGAAGTCGACAGTTATTTGTCAATGCAGGATTTTATCAATTCATTAGAGGATGAAACCAAACGGCCTGATTTAGCCATTCTCGATGTTATGGTTGAGTCAATGGATGCCGGTTTAACAACTTATGCGCAAATTCACAAACGCTATCCACAAATACAAGCTATTTTTCTAACGTCTTTGGGTGATATGATCAGACCCTATTTTGAAGATGGTTCCCATGAGTGGGTTTGCATTATGGAAAAACCCGTTGAACCATTGAGTTTGCTAGCAACAATTAACGACCGTCTAAAAAAGTCAGGAGAAGGAGCATAATCGGATTAAATTATGGCCATTACTGAATTTTCCTGGGATAAGCCTCTGAGTAATCAAAGCATATTGCTTGAGATAAAGGGAGATAGGCTCAAACTGAGCGACGATGTTCTGATCAGCAATATCCGATGGTTTATTACCTTTCGGTGGGCGCTGATAGCCACATTGGTTTTCTTTGAAATCTTAATGCTGTCAGCTTCAGATACGCTCATGCAATTAGGCATTAGCGAACAACAGAAATGGCCAGTTGCCATCATCATTGTATTGGTTTTTGCAAATATTGCTTACATCTTTTCATTAACTCATTTTAAATCAAGTAAATATAACTCACCCTCTATTAATTTATGGGTACAGATCATCGTTGATCTGATCTGTTTATCCGTTGTCGTACATTTCGTTGGCAGCACTACTACGCCGATTTCTTTTTTCTATGTGCTGCATATCGCATTAGCATGCATCTTTTTTTCTACCCGTGAAAGTCTGTATGTGACGATATTAGTCTGTTTCATGGACATGATTGTAATCGTTGCTGATAATTTTTTGATCACTCAAACACCACTCTCAACCCTGTTAAGTGGTCATTTTTTGTCTGAAGGCTCGCGTACGGATGGCGCAATATTATGGATGTTTTTTCTTGACGCCTTATTTTTTATCGTCTGGTATGTTGTCTCGAGACTTTCTCTAATCGTTCGCGCTCATGAACGTCACCTAGTGGATGCATATAAACAGATCAATCAAGCACAGGTAGAAAAAGATCAATACGCATTATTAATCACACATCAACTTAAGTCTCCGCTTGATGCTATCCGCAGCAAAATAAATTTAATAAAAGAAGGCTATTTGGGAGAAACAACACCTGAAATAAGTGCCGCGCTAGAGCAGATGGATACCCGTGCAAAAAATATGTCTGGTTTAATACTTGATTTACTTCGGTTAGAACGATTGAAAGATACTTGTCTTGATACCGCAGTTTTCGAGTCTGTTGATATTCAAGCCGCTTTGTATAAGTGTATTGAAAAACTAACTCCTGTTGCCAATTCAAAAAATGTCGCGCTTAATTTATCGATTGAGAACTTTATCTGCAAGGTAATCCCTGATCAATTGGGAATACTGCTGGAAAATATTATTACTAATGCAATTATCTATTCGCATAACGACACGTCAGTTGAAATCACATCCACGATCAATCGGCTTGATCAAAGCGCCAGCATCACTATCACTGATCACGGTATTGGTATAGAGAACAAGGACCTGCCTAATATATTCAATGAGTATTTTTATTCACCTAGGGCGGCAATACATAACAAAGCAACCAGCGGCATCGGTTTGTCTATTGTTAGAATCGCAGCAGAAAATAATAAATTGAGAATCAAAGTTGTCAGCGAACCAGGTGCAGGTACCTCGTTTACCGTGATTTTTAACGATACCCAACCACCTTCACCTTTTCCTATTGAACAGCAAGAAACTCAATCAGTATCCACAGCTAAAATAAATTTGTCTTAGTAGTAGGTCGAAGCAGCCAATGCAAAGAAAAAGGTAAAAAAACACAGTTTATGCATAATAAATGAGCATTCTGAGCCTGTTTTTAACACCGTAGCAACAACGTAGTAGGTAGTTTTTTAACGCCCCAACAACAACCAAATCTAAAAACCATTTGCTGCAGCATAAGGACAAGGCAGCCTATCTCAATGAATATCAATCAGTATAATATTGATCCATACTTTGCTGCCAATAGCGGCGGCGTAATTCTCTCCAACTATCAGCAAACCACCCATTTTTTGTAAAACGCAGCAAGATAGCGCCATCAGCATCGCTACGCAGCAATTGGCTTCCTAACTTACGATAGCGCGCTACTACTGCTTCGCGTGGATGGTCATAACGATTATGGTAGCCTACCGTGAAGATTGTTAATGCAGGATTCACTTGTTGTATAAAAGCGTGAGTTGACGAAGTGTTACTGCCATGATGCGGCGCGATCAGCACTGTCGCTGAAAGCTTATCGCCAGCGCGAGCCAATAATGCAGATTCATCCTTATTACCAATATCAGATGGTAATAACACACTGCCGTAAATGGACGTAATTTTTAACACACAGCTGTTTGCATTGGTTTTATTTTGAGAATTCTTATCGCCATATGCCACAGGATGTAGTAATTCGAAATCTACATCATCCCATTGCCAGGATTGGCCGGCACGGCATTGAACCTTATGCATTGCAGCTTGCTGTATCGGATGCTGATGATCCAATGAAGATGATAATGTCCCGACAGGCATCGCCGTCAATATGGATAATGCACCACCACTATGATCCATATCGGCATGCGACACAATCAGCGCATCAAGTTGCCGAACACCCTCTCCACGCAGAAAAGGTACAATAATACGAGCGCCGCTATCGGATTCCCCGAAACTTGGGCCGGTATCAAATAACAAAGTATGATGTTCAGTACGCGCCACTACTGCCAAACCTTGCCCAACATCCAGCACTGTCAACCATAGTTCGCCGGCTTCTGGTTTGAGTGGCTGCAGCAGGAACATTGGCAATAGTGCAAGCACACCCAACCAACGTGCGGGAAAACCTGCGAAGAATCCTAACCCCAGACTTCCTGGCAACAACATCCAAACCATCCCTAAGATAGCCACCAATATCGTCCACATTGGAGGTACATGCTGTTCCCAAACAGCATCCGATAAATGACTCAACCACTGCAATAATGTCATGCCAACACTAAGCGCTTCATGAGCCAGAGGCAGCAGAAAGTCAAACCATGGGATCGTAGCTAACAATACTAAAGGCACTACTACAAAACTTACCAGAGGAATGGCAATTGCATTAGCAACGGGCGACACCAATGATACCTGCTGAAATAAGCCAAGTAATAGTGGAATCAATCCTAATGTGATGGCCCACTGAATCCTTAGCCACCCTCTGAACCAATGTATTTTTCCAATTCGTCCTACCGTTACCAGCATGATGATGGCGATCGCACCAAATGACAACCAAAACCCTGGCGCAATGGTCGCCCACGGATCCAGTAGCACCACCCATAATAAAGCCCACATCAGCACCGTCATTGGCGAAGTAAACTGTCCTCGCCATAGCGCAATCGCGACTACAGCTAACATATACAATGAGCGCTGCGCCGGAATTGCAAAACCCGACAACATTGCATAACCAAAAGCCACTATTAATCCGGCAATGACAGCAGCCCGACGCGCTGGTAAACGCAATACCAAATAAGAATTACAGCGCCACAAGCGAAATACCAGTGCAAATACCAAACTTGAAACCAAAGTGATATGCAAACCGGAGATTGCCATTAGATGAATCGTTCCTGTCCGAATAAACACCTGCCACTGATCACGTGGAATGACGTACTGATCTCCCGTCGCCAAGGTTTTTAAAACACCGGCATAAGTGTGATCCATTAAAACATCAGTAAATCGCTGTTGGATCTCTTCACGAACATGCTCAATCCAATAACTTGGATGATCAACCATATGATCCAATAGATGATTATCAACTGAATTACGAATATATCCGGTTGCTCGAATATTACGTTCCAATGCCCACACCTCATAATCAAAGCCATGCGGATTTGCATTGCCATGAGGTTGCTTAAGACGCACCATCAATTGCCAGCGCTGTCCTACTTTCATTACAGGCTGCGACATTTCATCGCTATCAAGTTCAAATTGACGGTTTTTATACCAAGATAATGCGATACGTTGGGGTACAATCGCACCCTCTGTGGCAACCTGTTCAACGTCAAACTGGAAACGCGCACTGCGATCATTTTTCTGCGGCAAGCTGGCTATTACACCGATGATTTGAATATCCTGCCGCTCCCATTGTGAAGGTAATGAATCAGCCAAACGCCAATGCGCAAAAGCAGCCGCCCAGAGAAACCCAAGCCCAAAAAAGACAATCCATAACAAAATGTTATTGACTATTATCAGCCCTGCCGATTGATATCGTCGCAACCATCCAATCACGATTACGAGCAGCAATAAACCCAAGATCCACGTTAGCTCAGGTAATTTATCTTGTTGTTGCAGCAAACCGGTACCTGATACAAAAGCAAGAATATTTAGTCGTGACAGCATATTCTTAGAATTCCTCTATCCAATAAGATATTGTGATACTCCGAAAAAGCCTGTCGGACTTAAGCAATCGCAACAACCAAGTAGAAAAACAAATACGGATTTTCTCGATTTTGAGGTGCATAGTTGATCTATGCAACGAAAAATTAAGGAATATGAATCGTTATTCCATTGGCACAGCAGACTGGCCTTAGGTCCGACAAACTCCTAGTTCCCAATCATCCCGATTATCAAATCATAGCGTTTCAATTTATAATTAATTGATGCCACATATATAATTCCTACAAGAAATCTTTATATTCACTGACATGGCATCCGTTCCGATACACTACTTCAGTGCAGAGAAATGTAATTTTGTTCTTTCATCAGATTCAACGTCAGTGAATACACGTTAAATATATGAATAATCCTGTCGTTACTGCCACTACCGCATAGGAGATGACATGAATCAGCGTAATGATCAACGCAGCAACAGATATAGAAGGTTAGATGATCATGAAGTCCGTAATAGAATGGAATTACTCTCCGATCAGCTTCAAATCCAGCAATTAGAGCTGGAAGAATCACGCAATCGCTATGCAGACCTCTACGATCATGCGCCAGTCGGTTATCTGACCGTAGATCAAACCGGGAACATCCTATCGATTAATCTGACTGGAGCCGCATTACTAAGAAAAGCGCGCCCATTCCTCATTGGCAAGTCATTCACAAGCTGTTTCCTAGATATTGATCATCAGACCTTCCACCACTACTTGCAAGAAGTTTTCAATTCTCCCGGAAATGCTACGATTGATTTAAAAATTGGAGATACCCAGGATCCATTGAGCTTTATTCGTCTGGAAAGCACAGCGACTCATGATAAAAACATGTGCCGCATGATGATGTCGGACATCAGTCAACTCCGAAAAATGATTAATCTTAATCGTGACTTACTGAATGAAAATCGGCAACTCATGAAAGGACTATTTCGTGTTCAAGAAAAGGAGCGGCGCATACTCGCTCGCGAATTGCATGACGAACTAGGACAATGGTTAACCGCCATTCGTGCAGAAAGTGAAGTCATTTTCAATTACGCCGAACAAGATTCAGCGATTTACACCAGCGCTCAGACTATTAAAGGGTGTACCGAAAAAATGCACCAAGTAATCCGTACCATGCTGCATCGATTGCGCCCTCCACTTCTTGATACGCTAGGATTACCCGATGCGTTATCCGAACTTAAAAAACAATGGTGTTCTCGCCATTCGCAAGTAACACTCGAATTAAAATTGGCAGGCAAGCTTGCGACACTTGATGAACAATATAACATTACGATATTTCGCCTTATTCAGGAGGGTCTCAATAATATTTACAAGCACTCGGAAGCCACCTGGACTCAAATCAGCTTAAGTCGTGAAACGATTGAAAATTCTGCGGATGATTTCTTGTTGCTTAAAATAGAGGATAATGGCAAAGGTTACGATACCAATCAGCAATTCACCGGGTTGGGGTTAGTAGGCATGCGTGAGCGGGTAATTGCGCTGGATGGTCGGATGACGGTACGTAGCACGCTCAATGAAGGCACAGAAATTAGCATCAGATTACCTATAAAAATCTAGGCAAAATGACAAAACCCATTACCATTTTATTGATTGACGATCATCCTGTCGTACGTACCGGCTATCGCCGTTTGCTTGAAAGCACATCGGATATGAGTCTAGTGGCAGAAGCAGAAGGTGGCGCAGAAGGTTACCAACTATGGCAAGAGCATAAGCCTGATGTCATTATTCTTGATCTTAACATGCCCGGTGTTTGTGGATTTGAAACCATTCATCGCATCATGGGCAACGATCCTACCGCGCGAATTCTAGTCTTCAGCATGCTAAACAATGTCACGATGGTTCACCGCGCATTAAAAGCAGGCGCCATTGGATTTATCAGCAAACAAAGCGGAATTGGAGAAATGATTCATGCGGTGCGCCAAGTCAGTATGGGAAAAACCTATATTGAATCGGAACTGGCTACAGCACTCGCAATGCATGCTACACGTAAAGAGAATCATGAAAATCCTTTTGATTTATTGACCAAACGTGAATTCCAAATAGTCAAACTAATCGTAGAGGGAAGTTCCAATATAGAAATTGCAGATAAAATCTCTATCAGTCCTAAAACTGTCAGCGTCCATTATCTCAATTTGATGCGTAAATTGGATTTACAAAATACCACACAACTGATTCGCTTAGCCATCAATCACAATATCATTGACGGATAGTCAGATCAAATAACGCCGCGTAGTCATAAATCAGCATACTGGAAACACTTAAACAAACCCTGTCTTACCGCACAGAGTTTGTTTTTTAAAAAACTCAGCGACAAACTTCTTTATCATTACACAACTACTAAAGATTTTTAGAGAGCGCAGACTCAAAGGTCTGCGTTCTCCATAGCTTCCCCTGCCTCAATTAAGCAACCAAGTCCGCTGCAGTAAATACTGGCGCGCCTGTCAATTGAATCTGAAAGTCAGCAGTATTGCCATTAGCGCCGCCTACGTTCGCTTGCAGAACACCACCTGCGTAACGTACTTGTCCAGCCGCAAAAAAGGCAGCAGCACCAATAAAGTCGAAAGAATCATTAACTACGGTACCCACGACAGCATCGATTGCACTCAGGTCGATCCTGTCAGTTAAGTGCGTAAAGTCGGCGATACTATCTCTACCTGCTGCACCGGGAGTGGATTGGTTGATCGCGCTATAGTTGAAATCATCCGCACCGGCATCACCTGTCAGCGAATCGGCGCCGATTCCACCAAACAGATCGTCATTACCATTGCCACCTGAGAGTACATTATTGGCACCATTACCTGTGAGAATATTATTTGCATCATTACCCGTTCCACTGATTGCAGCCGCGCCGGTGAACTCGAGATTCTCAAGAGAGGGGTTAGTTACTAACGTCAAGGTTATCGAACTACGAACTGTATCGATACCCCCGCCAGCCAATTCAGTAATCGAATCGAGAAGACTATCAACGATATAGATATCATTATCTGCACCGCCGTTCATGGTGTCATTACCGATACCGCCAGCCAATGTATCATTGCCGTCGTTACCCGTAAGCGTATCGTTGCCGGCAGCGCCTGTCAGTACATTATTATTATTATTACCAATAAGAATATTGATCGCAGCATTGCCTGTCGCATTGATTGCATTGGCGCCCGTCAGCGTAATATTTTCAAGGTTAGGAGCAGCCGCTATTGTGAATGTCACCGAACTTTCCACCGTGTCATTACCATTTGCAACGCCAGCGGCTTCGGTAATCGTATCGGTAGTGGTATTAACCACAAAAGTGTCGTTCCCTGGACCACCAATTAATGCATCCACGCCATCCAAGCCATCCAATCGATCATTACCACCCAAACCGATCAATGTGTCATTATTGGCTGTGCCCACCAAGTTATCATCCCCGGCTGTACCGATAACTGCAATTCTATCAGTAAACTGCAGCCGCTCGACGTTACGAACCGTATCGTTACCATCGTTGATCGCTGCCACAGTAGGATTGGTATGATCAACAAATATCGTGCCATCGGCACTAACAGTCAATATATAACTGGCAAAAACATCTCGGAATACGGCTGTATCGATATTGGTACCAGCCGGTGCAATCTCAATCTTACGAATAATTCTGAGTTGATCGGGGCTGTAGGTTCCCGCTTGCATCGCTGTCCGCAACGCGCTAGTCATGTTGTCGAAACTTGCAAGCTCTGCAGTGTCAGCAACATTCCGAACGCTAATCCGAGCGTTAAGCCAAGCATCGCCATCGATGATATCATCGCCACCACGACCTTCGATCAAGTCATTGCCTGCACCGCCCAGCAAAATGTTACCGGCACTGAACGAAGTTGCGCCGCCCAGTAAGGCACTCAATCCATCAATTAGCGCAATCCTGTCAGCAGCACTATGTCCGCCGCCGACTGGATTATTGACATTATCCAGCGCATTGTTTTGTCCCGTAAGTGGGTCGACCAATTCCAATTCGACGTTGGTACGGTTATCACCGCGTACTATATCGTTAAGATTCCATCCTGATGCAGCTTCAACAAAATCATAGCGATCAACAATTTCCAAGAAGGGACCTGGCAGAATATTTCTTGTCAAATCAATATCGGCAACGACGGTGCTACCCTTGCTAAAGGCCCAATCAAAACCGCTGTCACCGTCATTTCTGTCCACGCCAGCCAGACCGTTCATCAAGTCGTCACCTCCCTCGCCCATAAATTCGTCGAGTCCGCCATTGCCGATAAAGACATCGTTGCCGCGGATTGGATCGCGTCCGAAGGGGTCAGCGTTATCGCCCGGAGCGCCAGCTGCTGTTCCGGTTTGAATCCAATCGTCACCTTCGTTACCCATCATGACTTCATTGGGTGTATTGCCAAAGATAAAATCATTACCCGGACCGGCAAAAACCTCTGAAATATCGTTACCAGTAATAACAAAGTCGCTGCCAGCGCCCCCCAAAATGAGATTGATACCGGGACCGCCATTGATGACATCGTGACCATCACCGCCTTTAATATTATCATCGCCGAACGAATCGCTAATGCGGTCGTTGCCGTCACCACCGTTGATCGAATCGTTACCGGCGCCACCTTCCAGACGGTCGTTGCCGCCGTCACCCCAGATCGTATCGTCTCCCTCGCTAGCGCGTATTCTGTCGGCATTCTCGGTACCGCCCATCACCACGTGTTGGTCGCCAGTGTAGCGAATGGTATTTGTACCCAACGTAGTATCGCGAACCAAAGCGGGTCTATTCAAGTGATTTTTCAGTGTCGCTTCATTGACATCCAACGTATCTAGATCATCCTCGATCGGACCGCTGGTACCCAGATTACCCACTTCAAAGGTATAAGCCGGTGTCGAGAAAATATCGAATGGCAAATGTTTGGTATCCGGCAAATTACGCATCACCAGTTCAGCAAATGAGTTCTCCTCCAGCTGCGTAAGAAAATCGAGACCGGCAGTACGGGCCAGATAATAGAAGCGATCGCCGTCTTGCAGGTTTTCCATTTGCGTTTCGAAAACGAAGTTGAAGGTAGTACCCAGCAATCCGCCAAATGGCGCTTGTTTTTCGGCTAAGCCACCGATCCAGAAGTCAATAGCATCTACGCCGGTAGTGGTCACTCCAGACGGCAAGCTTGCATACGCATCGAAGCCGTTTATAAAATCAACCGCATCGGCATCTGAACCACTTTCTGCACCGTCCACCAGAGCCTGAGCTGCTAAGCGCTTGTCCTCCAGTGTTGTTGCACCGGTGATACTGGTATGTGTGCCATAGGCCGCGATAAAGTTGATCAGCGATTCAGGATGCCTGATACTCAATCCGAAATCGGCCCAACTCTCGTAAGGCTGCAAAGTAGCGTTGTTCCCAGTATCTTCATAGAACATACGGCGCGCTTCATTCAATGATGGAATACCGGTATCGTGAGCACGCGTCATGTTAATCGTGGCCAAATCGAGCGGCAGGCCGACAAGATTGTTGCGCAGGGCTTCGGTAACAAATTCATCGATTTCGTTGCCGACTTGTTTGGTCATTCCTTTTACAACAGCGCCGGCGGCTTCGATATTGTTGGCGTAACCAGCGCCAAATTCGACCGGGTTTAAAAATGCCTGAATCAAACCGATGTCATTCGGCGTGCCATTCGCATTGGTTCTCGCCACTGTCTCAGTCAACATCGAATGTCCAAAGCGATAAACTACATGTGCGAATTCGGCCATAATGGCTGGGTCAATTGTGCTGTTGTAGCCGACAAAAATATCCACATTCGGCTGCACCTTGCGCGCAAACTCTTCGAACACTAAATGCTGATACTGCATCTCGGTAGCAAAGCGGGCTGCCTGGAACAGACGTTCACCGTTCCACGATCCATCCGGCAGAACCCATTGTGCTTGAAATGCAGGATCGTTGCTGTTATCGACCAATTCTTTAATAAAATCAATGGTGCGATTATGCTCGGCATGAAAAACGGTGTGCACCGTGGTTAAGCCGATATTTTCGTTACCCCGGCCATCACCAGTAATAAAATGCGCATCCAGCAATTCATCGTCATATTCGCCCGGTGCTACTGATTGCGGATCGGTAATTACGTTATCACTATCAGCTGTTTTCATTGCACCACTGGAACCGCGTGGTGCTGCGGTATGTGCAATATCATCCAGGAAGGCATGGCCGGTACGAACGACATTCGCTGGAACATTGACACCCAGTCCACCATTAGCTGTGGGATTACCTTCAAGCAAGGTATTATTTGCCAGAACGAGCTGTGCAAAACCATTATCTCCGGGAATAAACTTGCCATAAGTATCTGTCGCAAGCAATGGCAAGTTATTCAGATCAGCATCAGTAAGATTAATACCCAGCATGTTTTGCGCTTGCAATTTGATGTCACTCCATCTGGCAAGCCCATCACCGGTCGCACTATCTTCAAGCAATCGGCCCGTTGACACAGGATTATTCGCCAAATTGAACTGATACTCGCGTAAGAAAACCTGATGCGATGGATGCGATGTGTAGGTTTGATTTTGATCGACAAAAGGCGTTGTCTGGTTAATGTGTTCGTGTTCATCGTCCGCGCTCTCATCGACTAATGGTGTTGAGGGGTTGTCCCCCACAATGCCATCTGCTCCCGGCAAATTGGTCGCGCGTGTCAGCGCCATGAAGTTTGGAGCACCGGGAGTCGGATCATACAACGGATCGTCAGGCTGTAATGGAACAAATACCGTGCCACTTTGCCCCTTGTTGACAAGATCCAGTCCATGGTCGAAAAATTGACCAAATAAAGTAAACCACGAATTGAACGGTGCCGACAGCCCCACATCCGGTGTAGCATTAGGGATAAAATAAGTCTCAAACGGCGTGCCATCCATGCGTACCCCAGCAACCAACTCCGAGCCTCCTGTTTGATCCGCAGCTGCTGCGGCAGCGGGATTACCAGCTGTTTGATCAACAATCAGGTTACTAACGGTACGCGGTCTCGAGTCGAACACAAAACCTTTGGTTTGCTCGTAGTTCGTTGCACTGCCCACCGGTTGGTCTGGCGTACCAAATCCAAAAGGAACATCATCGCCGGCACGAAAGATCGGATCCGGCATCAAGCGTGGAAAAACTTGATCAGCCGCACCGAACAAAAATTGACCTGGCTGCAGGTTGTTATACGTTCCGTTAACGTTACGCAAACCATGCGGCAGCACTGGACTATCGACAAGCGACGGCAGTGCATTGAAAGTGCCTCCTTGTTGCGCTAGAGAATCACCTTCAGAAATAACAATTTGATCCAGTAAAAAATCCAAATCCGTTCTGCTGAAATTAGCCATTTTGTTTGCCTCGCAATTTAATTATTTTAAGAGTATGAGTGTTAAATTTTTTACCGGACCGGGCCCATTAATCAATCACATTAGCTAATCATTCAACAACGCTTTTGACGAGTTCCCTAATCTGCTACTTTTATTATTTAGAATCTTAGAATTCCACTTCCAATTGAACGCATACACATATAATTTATATTTAATGCACATATAATTTATATTTTACACACATATAATTCACACAAATTACACATACACTTCACATTTAATACACAATCAATGAGCGTATAAATAAGCAAAATGCTAGTTTTTATCTAAGCAATTACTTATAAATTCTAAGGATTCATTCGACTATTTCAGTTCGATCGATAATGGTATTTACAAAAACACTATTACTCATGCAGTTACTTGATATTCTGGGATGATTGAGTCAAAAATATTTAAGCGACATCTCAATTGCCAAAGCAATGTCGGTGCGAATCACTTAATTGGGAAAATTCTAAGCATTTCATTGATAGCAGTGATTTCTTCAGAGAAACACCCGCTTCTAATTACACAGAAAATTGATATTTTGTAATAAGAAGATTGCCACTCTCTCTATAACATCAACGTAATCATATTAATTGCTGCGAATCACAATCAGTACATGACTAAGTAAATGCTTAGATAAAAATTAGCCATTACTTATTTATTTATCAGACTCACACTCCTAGCATGATTGCATCATTAATTAGTAAATTCACCTAAACCAATGTATTGGAGGAAAAAACAAAACAACAAGCAAGTAAGGATGTTATGTGTAGTTTGGGCTGACAGTTTCATTAATTTATACAGAAACATAAGGGGATATCATGAAAAATGCAGAGGACGATTTTACACAAGATAACACTCCTGATAGTTTACAAGATAATACTTCCGGTCCTCCACCCAATGAATCAAGGCGCGCTTTCTTTAAGGCGACGGGTGCCACCATCCTGGCAGCACCGGCAATCTTGACCTCACCTAAAAGCGTAGCGCAAGTAATCTCAGTGTTGCCACCCAGTCCGCCAACCACGCCTTGGCTGAAAGAACTACCTGAAACGACTGACCCCTTGCAACAGACAGATCTGTTTGCAGATACGGATCGGATACCACAAGGAGATCCGAATACTGTATTCGGCGAATGCGGTCGCACCAAACACCAACGGTGGGATGAATTTTTTGGCAACCCGGTGCTGCAGCCAGATCAGGCAGATGTTTATGAATTGAAGGTCGAAGCGATTACTGATCATGAATTTCATCCGGATTATCCCAAACAGCTTGCATGGGGCTATGTGGGCCATACCGCTAGCGATAGCGATCACCTCAATCCTACAATCTTTGCGCGCTATGGACGCCCAATTCTTCTCCGCTTGCGTAACGAGTTGCCACAGAATCATGTCGGTTTCGGCACACCTGAGATCAGCATACATCTACACAATCTGCACGCGCCTTCTGAAAGCGACGGTTTCCCGGGTGACTATTTCAGTCCGATAAAATCCGGACCAACTCTCGGCGCGCCGGGGCTATTCAAAGATCATTTCTACCCCAATGTTTATGCCGGGTACGACGAATTTCCCAAAGACGCCAATAATCCCGTCGGTGGAGACAAGCGTGAGGCGCTGGGAACGTTGTGGTACCACGATCACACGCTGGACTTTACCGCAGGCAATGCGAACCGCGGCATCGCAGCCTTTTACCTGCTGTTCGACGATCTCGATTCGGGCGACGAACATGACCCCAATCCAGCCGCCTTGCGGCTGCCGAGCCATCCCTACGATTATCCGCTGATATTCCAGGACAAACGTTTCGGCGGAGTGGGCACTGTCACTGAGGGTATCCATGTATTCGATGATTTTGATCCGGAGGGCACCCTGGGCGACAAAATCACGGTCAATGGCATGATCGAACCCGTGCTGAAAGTAGCCAATCGCAAGTATCGCTTCCGTTTGCTGAATGCAGGGCCGAGCCGGTTCTATCAGTTTTATCTGGTCAGTGCCACCAATGTGATACAACAATTCACCTACATTGCCAACGACGGCAATCTTCTGCCCAAACCACTCTTTAATCGAGCCAATGTCCGATTAGGCGTGGCCGAGCGCGGCGACATCGTCGTGGATTTCTCCCAATATCCAGTGGGAACGGAACTTTATCTCGTCAACCGACTGGTGCAGGATAAAACCCGCGGGCCAAGCGGCGTCAAAGCACCAGGCATGCGCGTACTCAAGATCATTGTCGATCGTGAGCCTCCCGAACCCGATGTCAGTCAGGTACCAAGCACCTTACGCAAGATACGCAGACCAACTCTGACCGAAATCGCTGCGGCACCCATAAGAAAATGGGTATTTGCGCGCAAAAACGGCATGTGGTCGATCAATGATAAGTTTGTCAACGTCAACTCCCCGGGCGCTCAAATAGCGATAGGCAATTCGGAAATATGGGAACTGCATAATCCGTCCGGCGGTTGGAGTCATCCTGTTCATATCCATTTTGAAGAAGGCATCATCCTCAACAAATTTGTGGATGGAATCGAAGTACCCATACCCGCACACGAGAGAGGACGCAAAGATGTCTACGTTTTAGGGCCGAACACACGTCTGAGAGTGTTTCTGCGTTTCCGTGATTTCCATGGCAAGTATGTGATGCACTGCCACAACATGATCCATGAAGACCACGCCATGATGGTGCGTTGGGACATTGTGGAATAACAGGAGGCTATATCATGAACAAAGAAAAAACCATCATGAATACGCGCAGAGAAATACTGGCCGGCATGGGTGTGGCCGCATTGGGTTTGATTGGCTTGAATGCAGCGTGGCAAAGACTGAACAGCAAGATGCCAAGTACTACGGCTAACTGGGACGGAAGGGATACCCTGAGCGCCACGCCGTTTCCAAACGTAACGCTGTATACGCATGAAGGAGAAGCCGTCAGATTCTACGATGACCTGATTCGCGATAAAGTTGTCGCCATTAATATGATGTATGCCCAGTGCGCCGGCATCTGTCCAAAAGCAACAGCCAATCTGCTGCAAGTGCAGAACATGCTGGGCGAGCGTGTGGGACGCGATGTCTTTATGTACTCCATCACCTTACAACCGGAACAGGATTCTCCCAAAAAACTTAAGCAATACACCGATCAGTATGGCATAAAAGCTGGTTGGAAGTTTCTTACCGGCGCACCGGAAGATATCGAATTGGTTCGCTTCCAGCTCGGTTTCTTTGAACGTGAAATCGATCTTGATCAAGTGAAAGAAAATCATACCGGGATGGTACGCATTGGTAACGATGCGCTCAAACGCTGGAGCATGGCCCCCGCCTTGTCTGAACCGCAGCAGATCATGGCCACCATTAATCACCTTGATCCAAAGGTGGTACATACTTTCCATGAAAAGCATGGGTAGGGAAATTCTGGATAAGTCAAATACTACCGGCAAAGCTGGCGGTATTTGACTGTAGCTGCGGCATTAGAAACAAGCACAAAATAGCTTTTACTTGTTTTCTTATTATTTCCTCGACTTAGCACGATGAACTTCTGTTTCTTCAATAATTTGCGCATCTTCAATGACAGTCGTTTGACCATCATCAGTTTGTGTTTTTGAATCATCGTGTTGCTGAGTTGCACGTTCATATTTCCTGCGCAGCCACCAGAATCGTGTTCCGACTACCGCAACTGCAACCGCGAGTAACGCCAGAAAGGCCGCAAAAAAGAAAATGCCGATCAGTATCAGGACAACAACAGCCGGAATGAGCATTGCATAGGTAATCCAGCGGTTGACAGGCGAAATCGGTACCTGCTGATATTCTCCTGATTCATTCTGGCGGTATTCGGAAACCTTGCTGATAATAATTTTTCTCTGTTCATCGTTCATTGCATCAGCTCCTCTATTTCGTCTATCTTTTTAGGTGCTGCCATGGTTAAAATTTCATGGCCAGCTGGAGTGACAATAACATCGTCTTCAATTCGTACCCCAATATTCCAGAAATGTTCCGGAATATTATCCGCCGGGCGAATATAGCAACCCGGCTCAACGGTCAATACCATGCCTACTTGCAATAAGCGCCATTCGCCTTTTTGCTTGTATTCACCGACATCATGCACATCCATTCCCAACCAATGCCCGGTTCGGTGCATATAAAAACGTTTGTAATCTCCCGATTCCAGCACCGCATCTACACTGCCCTGACATAATCCCAGGTCAATAAAACCTTGCGCCAATACGTGTAGCGCCGCCTGGTGCGGGTCGTTCCAGTTATTTCCCGGTTGCACCTGAGCAATGGCCGCAAGCTGCGCAGCCAGAACCAGTTGATAAACATCTTTCTGCGCAGCGGTAAATTTGCCGTTCACCGGGAATGTCCGCGTAATATCCGAAGCATAACCGTCAAGTTCGCAGCCTGCGTCGATCAGCAATAAATCGCCCGACTTCAGTTCGGCATTATTCTGCACATAATGTAACACACAGGCGTTGGCCCCTCCTGCCACAATGGAAGTATAGGCTGGCGCCTGTGCGCCGTGCCGGCAGAAGGTATAGAGCAATTCAGCTTCGATTTCATACTCACGCATGCCTGGGCAAGTTGTTTGCATCGCACGTTGATGCGCTTGTGTTGAGATATCTGCCGCTCGCTGCATGATTTGCAATTCATCCGTATCTTTGATCAGCCGCATTTCATCGAGCAACCTGCGGCAATCATGAATTTCTCCCGGTGCGGCAATGCCAGTGCGCGTTTGTTCACGTACCCGGTTTAACCAACCAACAATGCGTTGATCCCACGCAGGATCGTGTCCGAATGCGGCATGAACGATAGGTTGATCAGCCAATAATTGAGGCAGTAATTCATCCAGTTTGGAAATCGGATACGCCTCATCAAAACCAAAGATATCTTTAGCGGCTGCCGGGCCATAACGAAAACCATCCCATATCTCGCGTTCCTGGTCTTTTTCTCGGCAAAATAAAATATCTTTTGCTGGCGCTTGATCGCTGGCAGCAACTATCACCAACACGGCACCGGGTTCACGAAAACCCGTCAAATAATAAAAATAGCTGTCAAACCGGTAAGGATAGTGCGCATCACGATTGCGTACCTGTTCCGGAGCCGTCGGAATAATTGCGATACCGGATCGCATATTAGCTGCCAGCAGCCGCCGGCGTGCAATAAAGTGTTGGAATTGCGTCATAAGTACATATCTAAAGTATTTCTAAATTAATAGGCTGTTGGAAAAATCTCTGCATTGCTTCAAAAATGTTTTGCAACGACCCGCTACTTGCAAATTAGTCCCCATGTAAGGATCTAAGTTGCTTATCCAGTAATTCAAGCCGTTCCGGCGTTCCCACATCGACCCATTGCTCGGAAAAGTACTCACCACTCACTTTTCCCTCTTGCATCGCCTGCCGCAGTAAGGGTGCCAGTTTCGCGGGCAAGCCTGGTTTTATAGTATTAAAAAGCGGGGGCCGGTAAATGCCGATGCCACTAAAAGTCAGCTTGCTATTTCCTGTCAACATCACCCGATCCTCCTGCAACGCAAAATCACCTGCGGCATGATGTGGTGGATTGTCTACCAAAACTAGGTGCGCAAGCCGCTGATTCGTATTCGATTGCATCCTATGCATAGTCGGCAGCAGCGCCGCATAATCCATGTCACAGTAAATATCCGCGTTGACAACCAGAAATGGCAAGGTATTGGATTCATCCGTCAGCAGTGGCAAAGCATTGGCTATTCCCCCGGCTGTTTCCAGAACATTTTTTTCAGGCGAGTATTGAATGTTAACACCATACCGCTCACCATGACCCAATGCATTTTCAATCATTTCACCAAGATACGCATGGTTTATGACAATATCGACAAACCCCGCACGTGCCAGGTTTTTCAACTGATATTCAATCAATGCATAGCCACCCACCTTCAACAAAGGCTTGGGCAAAGCATCCGTCAGCGGGCGCATACGTTCTCCGCGCCCGGCTGCGAGAATCATCGCTTTATAGGGAACACTACTAGAAGGTGTAGCCAATTTTTTGTTCCGGAATTGCATGCAGTTCATCCAGTAGGTTATGCAATAGATGAAGCTCCGAGTAGCGCTCACACGCTTTACGTAAATATTCCATCACCAGCGGCATATCGTTCAGATAATTCGCCTTGCCATCGCGGTAATTCAGACGGGCAAAAATCCCCAAGATCTTAATATGCCGCTGCACGCCCATCCATTCAAAATCCCGGTAAAATTCCGCGAAATCAGCAGATACCGGTAACCCGGCCTTGCGGGCTTTTTCCCAATAACGAATCGTCCAATCCAGAATCTGCTCCTCATCCCATCGGATATACGCATCCTTGAGCAACGACACCAAATCATACGTAATCGGGCCAACCACAGCATCCTGGAAATCGATAATACCGGGATTCGGGGATGTCACCATTAGATTACGGGAATGATAATCGCGATGCACCAAGACTCTGGATTGCGCAAGATTGTTTTGTATAATCCGCGTAAAAATTGACTGCAGCACGGCTTGCTGCTTCTCCGATAAATCTTTCTGCAAATGTTGCGCAATATACCAATCCGGAAACAAATTGAGTTCTCTCCGCAATAATGCCTCATCGTAACCAGGCAAACCTTCTACCTGCGGCGACAATTGCAACTTAACGAGTGCATCAATCGCATCGCCATAAAGCTGATCAGCGCTATCCGCTTGATCATTGAGCGCCTGCAGGAAAGTGGTATGACCCAGATCCGACAACAATAAAAAACCCTGATCCAAATTTTGCGCCAGTATTTTTGGCACATGCACACCGGTTACAGCAAGAATCTCCGCCACGTGCAGAAATGGTGTACAGTCTTCATGCTGGGGCGGCGCATCCATGACAATAACAGTCCGATCATCCAAGGAGACACGAAAATATCGCCGAAAACTGGCATCCGCAGACGCCGGTTGCAGCGTAAATGGCCGTTTCGGGAATTGCGCTCTCACCCAATTTTCAAGTAGTTGTTTACGTTCCATTCATGCACCCGGAAATTAACTGTTATTTAGATAAATCATCGAGGTACTCAGTTATTCATCCATTGAAAATAGCATGGCAGAATGCTTATCCATCCTTAAAACTGGAACCCTTGGCAATAACAGTGGATAATTCGATGTTGTAACGATATATTTCACAGTATGGAATTTTATCACGTAGCCGTCACAATCAGCTGACCAAGTAGTGCGTCAATCAATCAGGAGAACAACAATGCTTAACAAAAACATAGTCGACGAAATCAATGCCAAAGTCAGCGAAATTCTACAAAATAGTCCGGCAAAAGATATCGAGAAAAATATTAAGATCTTGTTATCGGGCGCCTTTACCCGGCTTGATTTAGTTACGCGTGATGAATTTGATGTACAGCAGCAAGTCTTGCAACGCACTCGCGAGAAGCTCATGATTCTTGAAGGTAAAGTCTCCGAATTGGAAACGCAACTGGGCAAATCCGCGCACCAATCAACTCATGCGCATGCGACATCGCATCCGGCAAAAGAAAA
This sequence comes from Nitrosomonas sp. Nm84, assembly GCF_003201565.1. Taxonomy (GTDB): domain Bacteria; phylum Pseudomonadota; class Gammaproteobacteria; order Burkholderiales; family Nitrosomonadaceae; genus Nitrosomonas. The sequence goes on from NZ_QJJP01000019.1 coordinate 28,155, forward strand.
GCAAGATCATGAAGACATGCACGACAAATAAATAAGGTTTTTATTTACAAACCCTTATTACTATATTAATCGTCGCCCGCATCAACGCGCTCGCGCATCGCCATTTCGCACATGTCACTCGCCGTTCTGTATAGCCGAGCACTCTCAGGAATACAAGCACCGCTGGTGACAGTGGAAACACATATCGCCAACGGCTTGCCCAGTTTTACCATCGTCGGGCTGCCTGACACTGAAGTCAAGGAAAGCAAAGATCGCGTCAGGGCGGCACTGCAAAATGCGCAATTCAAAATCCCGCCACAGCGCATTACCATCAATCTGGCACCTGCCGATCTGCCTAAGGAAAGCGGGCGTTTTGATTTACCCATCGCACTCGGTATTCTGGCGGCAACCGGCCAAATTCCCAAGGACAAATTAGACCAGTATGAATGGGCAGGTGAACTCGCTTTAACCGGTGAATTGCGCCCGATACATGGCGCATTGGCGATGACCTACAGCGCATCCCAATCGGGCCGCAGCTTTGTATTGCCGCAACAAAATGCCGCCGAAGCCGCATTGGTAAAAAAAGCCACGATCTATGCCGCCAAGTCATTGCTACAAATATGCGCCCATTTGAGCGGACATGAACCGCTACAAATCTATCAAAACACACTCGAAAACAGCATTGAAGCGGATGATGCGACTTATCCCGATCTCGATGAAGTCAAAGGTCAAGCGCACGCGAAACGCGCATTGGAAATTGCCGCTGCCGGAGGTCACAGTCTTCTGATGATCGGCCCGCCCGGCACCGGAAAATCCATGCTGGCTGTACGCTTCCCCGGCATTCTGCCACCGATGACCGAAACGGAAGCACTGGAGTCCGCCGCCATACAGTCACTCAGTTACGGCAGTTTCAATATCGACAACTGGAAGCGCCGCCCCTTCCGCTCCCCGCATCACACGGCATCCGGCATTGCGCTGGTGGGCGGTGGCAGCCAACCCCGCCCCGGTGAAATCTCGCTGGCGATGCATGGCGTGTTATTTTTGGACGAATTGGCGGAGTTTGACCGTAAGGTACTGGAAGTGCTGCGCGAACCCCTAGAGTCCGGAAAAATCACCATCTCGCGCGCCGCTCGCCAAGCTGAATTCCCGGCACAATTCCAATTGGTAGCCGCCATGAATCCCTGCCCCTGCGGCTATCTGGGCCATCCGAGCGGCAAATGTCACTGCACACCTGATCAAGTCGCTCGCTATCGTGGCAGGATTTCAGGCCCTTTATTGGATCGCATCGATATACAAATCGAAGTTCCAGCGGTTCCGCAGCAAGAATTGATGAAGCAACAGTTACCGGGTGAGAAAAGCAGCATCATTCGCCAACGCGTTGAAAAATCACACCGACTGCAACTCGACCGACAGGGAAAAACCAATAGCCGATTGAGCGTTAAAGAAATTGACCAACATTGCGCTTTGGATACCGTCAGCGAAAACCTGCTGAAACAAGCCATCAGCCGTTTGAACCTGTCCGCCCGGGCGTATCATCGCATTCTTAAAGTCGCCCGAACGATTGCGGATTTATCCGGCATTGAGAAAATCAACAATCAGCATATTGCAGAAGCGATTCAGTATCGCAGGCTGGATAAGCGTTAAAAAACCATTCTTTATTAAAAACCTAACCGATAGGACCACCTCAAATTTCGACCCCAAGGATCAGAAACGTGTCCGGTGGCTACAAGTTAGCTGCAACAAGGTAGTTAATCCCTTTGTTTATGCACATCTATCAAAATGTGTGCGACATTTTGGGAGAAATTGAATCTGATATTTTCTTACATTGGTTAGATTTTCATAGAAAGATTAGGAAGTTTTGCCGCCATCTCCATGGAAAAACAGTCATAGTTTCAGATTCCAGGCACGGGGAGCAGCCTTCACTTGGCACTAAACACTACGAAATCTGCCAAACCTATGATCAAGAAATTCAAGCCACAACGATGGACGCGCTTGCTGCCAGATTGCGTTGCATGTTTCAAAACCAAAAGAAAAAGCGCCCTGAAGTGAGTGCTTTTTTGTTTCACTCGTGCTTTGCGAACTACAGCCGTCTGCTGACGACAAACAGCGAACTAAATGCAACCGTCGACGCTTGGTTGTAGTCTGGCCACTTGTTCGGCAAGCAGACATCGTTGTAGTTCGAAAGGAAATTCCTCAGACCATTGGTCTGAATACGATACGAGCCTACGTTGGCGTCATAAAACTGAAAAGTCCCGGCATTTTCACGAACCAGCGCAACCATATGCTGCCTTTTCCAAAATCCGATCAACAAGGCTTTCACATGCAGGTTGTCGTTGCGCGACATATACCCCGTGACTCTGTCAAAGCTCAAATTCGCTTGGCTGGCATCGTCGAATGTCAAACCGAAGGATGCGCCCATTTGAATATAGACGGCGTTGGCTGAACTGCCGCGTTGGTTGAACTGGTGGTTTGCAATGCCATTGCGGCACGGGTCGCGCGTAGCGCGGAATTGCTGGCAACGACATTGCCGTCAGCGATGCGCTGGAAGTCACTGCGAAACGTGACGGAACTCAATTGTTCTTTCAGCCACAGGATCGCCATTTCTCCGCACAAACCATGACCCGCATCGCCTTCAACCATGGGAATCGTGTAACGCTGTTGCGATTTTGAGAGCTTTGTACCGTAACGTCTCAAGGTTTCGAACATTTTGCTGCCTTGTTCCAAGAAAGACTTTTCAATAAACTTGACCGCTGCCGAATATTTTTGTTGTTTGGCGATAGGAATTTCTCGAATTTCAGCCCTGACCTCATCCCAGCCGATATCCTGATTCAGGCGCTCGTTCAACAATTTGCGCAGACGACTAAATGAACTCTTGGTTTGGAAGCGATTGGTGGCGCCAGTCAGGCGCGGAGCCAGATGAAAACCTTGTCCGCCTTCTGCCAGTTTCAGATCAAGGTTATCCAAAAAGGTTTGGTCGATCAGCACGTTTTCTTCTTTTCTTAGAATCGCTGTGTTAAGTTAAAGCGCATCCAATCAGGCGTTCCAGTTGTCGCTGTGGCGAACGGACTATGCAATTCAGCACTTAGATTGACAGTTCGCATTAGCTTCATTCTCTCATCCAGAAATTCCAGTATTTTCGTGGATAAATACGATGATACAAAACACGAACTCATAATCGTTTGAAACGATCAGCGGGTTGATCGAGCCAATGAATCAGTCCTTGCGTATTCAATCGAATGTCTGAGCGCAGAAGTTCATCACTTTCAGCTTGCGGTAAACGACAACCGTGTTCTGATAATCGTTCTAACAGCAACTTCCTCAGCGCGTCCGAAATAATCGATTGCCTATCAGATCCACTATCTTTTGCACTCTGAGCAATTGTGACATGCGCGTCAATCAAAGTGTGCATGGATTCTGCATGATGCGCCAAATTACCAATCTGACTATAGTGCGTAAGATACGCGTAACGCGGCGCATAGCGCATGATGCGATCTATTGAAGCGTGCGCTGCCTCAGGATCAAACTGTACCGGTGAAGTCGTGGGGAAAACAAATTCCAAGCCATTGACATCAAACTCCCGATACGAAACACCAAAGGTGTCGCCGGTAAAAAAAGACTGACTGCGTTCATCATAGATGCAGTTATGATGACGTGCATGGCCTGGTGTGTCGAGAAATAGTAATGAGCGACCATTCAGATCAATGCGACTTTCATCAGGCGCTTCAATAATTCGTTCGACGTCTATCGGATGAATCTCGCCATACACACGTTTAAATTCCGTTTCTCCATAAACACTCATTGCACCAGCGACAAGTCTTGCAGGATTCGCCATATGGCTCGCACCGCGCGGATGGACAACCAATCGGGCGTTTGGAAAAAGATGCATGCATTCGCTTGCACCGCCGGCGTGATCAAGATGGATATGTGTCAGTATGATATAGGCAACATCCTCAACCGCAATATTTTTTTGTTTAAGTGATTCAATGACACCCGGTATGGAAAAAGATGTGCCGGTATCAATAAGTGCAGCGGCACCTTTTTCAACGAGCAAGTGAATCGCCGCCCGTTTGGGGCGATGAAACTGTGCATCAATGGCGCTGATGCCGTGTTCATAATCGGTAACAAGTGGTAGTGGCATATTTCTCCGGATTTATTCGCAGGCGCTTGGCAAGACGAAAATACTTGGTATTATTTAGATGGATGCTTTAATTGTTCAAGAATGGCCGGGTTCTCCAGTGTGGAAATATCCTGGGTTATCTCTTCACCCTTAGCGAGCGTGCGTAATAACCGGCGCATAATTTTACCTGATCGGGTCTTCGGCAGATTTTCTCCAAAGCGAATTTCCTCAGGTTTGGCAATTGGGCCGATTTCTTTCGCCACCCATTCACGCAACGTATGAATGATTTCAGTAACCTCTTCTCCATGCGGAAATTGGCCTTTTAATACCACAAAGGCAATTACAACCTCCCCTTTGATTTCATGTGGCTTTCCGACCACAGCTGCTTCTGCGACCAACGTGTGCGCTACCAAGGCGGATTCAATTTCCATGGTTCCTAACCGATGCCCGGATACATTCAAAACATCATCGACGCGCCCCATGATCCAAAAGTAACCATCCTTATCACGGTATGCAGAATCACCCGCCAGATAATACTTTCCACTACCAGTATTTTCCGGAAAATACGTCTTCTTGAAACGCACCGGATCCCCCCAAAGTGTGCGGATTTGTGAAGGAAAAGGTTTTTTGATCACCAAAAAACCACCTTTACCGTTTTCTACATCACAACCGGCTTCGTCGACAATCGCTGCGAAAATTCCCGGCAGTGGAAAAGTACACGAACCGGGTTTAAGCGCAACCGCGCCCGGCGTTGGCGCTATCATATGGCATCCCGTTTCCGTTTGCCACCAGGTATCGACTATGGGACAACGCGACTGTCCTACTTTTTCATAAAACCACATCCAGGCTTCAGGATTAATCGGTTCACCCACTGAACCCAACAAGCGTAATGACGAGAGATCATATTGCGCCGGCAAATCCGCTCCCAGTTTGATCAGCGAACGAATTGCCGTGGGTGCAGTGTAGAATGTAGTGACCTTATGTTTTTGAATAATTTCCCAAAAGCGCCCGGCATTCGGGTAAGTCGGAATGCCCTCAAAAATCACTTGGGTCGCTCCCATCGCGAGAGGGCCGTAGGTAACGTAACTGTGGCCGGTAATCCAACCAATATCGGCGGTACACCAAAACACATCCGCAGGCTTGTAATCAAAAATCCATTGCATGCTTACTTTGGTCCCCAGCAAATAGCCTGCGCTGGAATGTTGCACTCCCTTAGGCTTACCCGTTGATCCGGAAGTATAGAGCGTAAACAAAGGATGTTCCGCGTTAACCCATTCCGGTTCACAATGTGTACTGGCATTCTGGGTAATCTCATGCCACCAAACATCGCGCGTCGGATTAAATGGTATGTCTGCGCCAGTGTGCCGGTAAACCACCACACATTTCACTGACGCTACGTCATTCATGTTCATGACTTCATCAACGGTTGCCTTGAGCGGATTATGCTTGCCACCACGCACTTGCTCATCGGCTGTAATAACAGCGATTGCACCGGCATCCACGATGCGTTCATGCAAGCTTTTAGCAGAAAACCCTCCAAACACCACCGAATGAATGGCACCAATACGCGCACAAGCTTGCATTGCGACAACCGCTTCAATGCGCATCGGCATATAAATAATGACGCGATCGCCTTTTTTAACATTCCTTGATTTCAGCGCATTGGCCAGCTGACAAACTCGTTGGTGGAGATCACGATAAGTGGATTGTATGACTTCACCATCATCCGATTCAAAAATGATAGCGACTTTATCCGCTTGTGTTGCCAAGTGCCGATCAAGGCAGTTATAGGAAACATTGAGTACACCATCGGCGAACCATTGATAGAACGGTGGCGTCCGGTCATCCAGTACTTGCGTGAAAGGCTTATGCCAAAGAATCTGTTCTCTCGCCTGTTTTGCCCAAAAACCCTGATAATCCAGTTCGGCTTCTGCACACAAAGTTAGATAGGCTTGAATACTGGATATATTGGCTTTCCTGGCAAATTCCTCCTTAGGCGGAAAAACACGGGTTTCATTTAAAACTGACTCAATGGTTGACATGTTATTCCTCCGTATTTCTTTTGTTCATTACGATTGCAAGAATTGTATCACTGGCATTATGTGTCATTTGAACTTCTTACTTCCAAGTACACACTTCGTGATGGGTAATCATCAAAAACAAGCACAATGATAGACGGAAGAATGTGTGCCAATCCTCGCTAAGGCATTACATATGGCGAAGTTTATGTTTCATATTTTATAAATTTTTGATAGAATACAACAATAGATGCGATGGGCTTTTTCAGCCCATTTTTTATTTGTGGCGGGGCTATGGTATTGGAAGAATTGCTGGAATCGACTCTGGAAGGAATGGGTTATGAGTTGGTCGAAGTGGAACGATTAGCACACAACAAGTTATTAAGAATCTTTGTAGACCAAGAAGGTGGCATCGGGATTGATGATTGCGTAGCAATCAGTAATCATTTGAGTCGGCTATTGGCTGTTGAAAATATTGATTATGGCCGACTAGAGGTTTCCTCTCCGGGACTTGACAGACCGCTGCGGAAAGAAGCTGACTTTCTCCGATTCAAAGGGGAAACCGTTAAATTGAAGCTGCGCATTCCTATACAAGGGCAAAGAAATTTTGTGGGGGTTTTACGGGAAGCAAATAATGGCATAATAAAACTTGAAATCGAAGGAAAACTGTTGGACTTTGAATTGAGCAACCTTGGGAAAGCGCGTTTGGTTCCAAAATTGTAGGTATATAAAAGTTTGGCTGGAGGACTATGAGCCGCGAAATTTTACTGTTGGTTGATGCATTGGCACGTGAGAAGGCTGTTGAAAAAGAAATTGTCTTCACAGCTCTGGAACTTGCATTGGCGTCCGCTACAAAGAAACGCTTTCATGAAGATATTGAAACACGCGTTTCTATTGACAGAGTAACGGGAGACTACCAATCTTTTCGCCGCTGGCTGGTGGTAGAGGACGATACTGTAGAAGATCCTGCCCGTCAGATCTCTTTAAATGACGCAAAAAGAATCAGTGATGACATTCACCTGGGTGATTATAGTGAAGAACCGCTAGAGCCCATCGAATTCGGACGTATTGGTGCACAAGCAGCGAAACAGGTCATATTCCAGAAAATACGTGATGCAGAGCGTGAACAAACACTGAATGATTTTCTTGAAAGAGAAGATTATCTGGTTACCGGAACCATAAAGCGCATGGAACGCGGCAATGCCATTATTGAATCCGGAAAAATTGAAGCCGAATTGCCACGTGATCAAATAATACCGAAAGAAAACCTGCGAGTGGGTGATCGAGTTCGTGCTTATTTGCACAAAGTCGATCGCACCTCCAGAGGACCACAGTTAAAACTTTCACGTATTTCTCCTGAATTTCTGATGAAACTATTTGAATTGGAGGTACCGGAGATAGAAGAAGGTTTGTTGGAAATCAAAGTAGCCGCACGAGATCCCGGATCACGCGCTAAAATTGCAGTCAAGTCAAATGATCAACGCGTTGATCCGATCGGCACCTGTGTAGGCATGCGTGGATCCAGAGTACAGGCGGTGATCAGCGAATTGGCCGGAGAACGCGTTGACATTGTATTATGGTCGGACGATCCTGCAACGTTCATCATTAATGCATTGGCACCTGCAGAAATTAGTAGCATCATGGTTGATGAAGAAAAGCATAGTATGGATATTGTGGTTGATGATGATAATCTGGCTCAAGCAATCGGTCGTGGTGGACAAAATGTACGACTCGCTTCCGAGCTGACCGGCTGGGAACTTAACATCATGACGGTAGACGAATCTAAAGCCAAGCATGAAAAAGAATCGTCACAAATATGTCAGCTTTTTATGCAAAAATTGGATGTTGATGAAGAAATTGCAGAAATACTGACACAAGAAGGCTTTGTTACGCTGGAAGAAGTGGCTTACGTTCCACTCAACGAAATGTTGGAAATCGAGTCTTTGGATGAAGAGACTGTCAATGAAATACGTAATCGAGCCCGCAATGTACTGCTGACGGATGCCATTGCCAATGAAGAAAAAGTGGAGCATGTTGCTGAAGATCTACTTGCATTAGAAGGTATGGATATTAATATTGTCCGAGAATTGGCATCAAAAGGTATTAATACGCAAGCTGACTTGGCTGATTTAGCTGCCGATGATCTGGTTGAGATGACAGGTATCGATATCGAGCATGCAAACCGTCTGATTATGAAAGCACGTGAACCGTGGTTTACTTGATTTAAATTATCGATTAATAATGTAAAGTATCAGAAATTATTTCTTTTGATAGAAACCTGGTTGTAGTTTTGATTGCTGAAAGGTTATAAATGGCTCAAATGAGTGTAGAACAATTTGCTAATGAACTAGGCTTGCTGCCAACAGTCTTGTTGGAACAACTTAAAGCCGCTGGTGTAAAGAAAACATTAGCAGAAGACAGTTTGACAGAGCAAGACAAATCTCAACTTCTTGATTATCTGAGAAAAACTCATGGCTCTGTCGGAACTAAAAATAAAGTTACACTAACTCGCCGTCAAACCTCAGAGATCCGAAAATCGGATGGTACTGGCAGAGCACGCACCATTCAAGTGGAAGTTAGAAAAAGACGTATACTGACAAAACCAGTTTCCGAGGATCTGGAATCCGCTCCACCTGCAGCTAAGTCAGCCGATATAACCAGTCAACCTGCTAGAGAATCTGTCATTGATGCAGAACAATTAGCGTTACGTAGTGAAGAAGCAAGAAAACAAGCGGAGCTGATGGCACGCCAAGCTGAAGAAATTAAGCAAAAGAAAGCGCGCAGAAAACCCGAATTCACTGAAGATATCAAGAAGGACGAAGAGGCAATCACTGCTTCAGGTCAGCCAACGGAGGCAACCACATCGATACCCGCTATCGCTGCGGAACCAGGAATTGATGCGCAAACAGAATCTGGCAAAAAAAATGAACCTGAGCAATCCAGTGAAACTCAATCAAATTCTACTGAAGGGACGCTACACAAACCTGCAGGAAAACCTGAAGAAAAAGCCGATAAGAAAAAGAAGCAAGCCAAACAGCAAGTGGTATGGAAAGATGAAAGCACTAAAAAACGTAGTGTTAAAACGCGTGGCGATCTTTCTACGGGCCAGGGTTGGCGTACCCGTAGGGATAAACATAGCAAACCAGTTCATCAAGTAGAAGAGCCAAATATTCACGGTTTTTCCGCGCCAACAGAACCTATCGTGCGCGAAATCATGGTACCAGAAACAATTTCTGTAAGTGCATTGGCGCAGAAAATGTCAGTTAAAGCAGCTGATGTCATTAAAGTACTCATGAAAATGGGCAGCATGGTGACCATCAATCAAATGCTGGACCAGGATACTGCCATGATTGTCGTAGAAGAAATGGGGCATATTGCAAAATATGCTGAAATGGACAATCCGGAAAATTTCCTCGCGGACAACGACGCACCTGTTACTGAAGCGGAATTGGTTCCGCGCGCACCTGTGGTGACCGTGATGGGACATGTGGATCATGGTAAAACTTCATTATTGGATTATATTCGCCGTACCCGGGTTGCTGGCGGTGAAGCCGGCGGCATCACGCAGCATATTGGCGCTTATCATGTAGAAACTGACCATGGCATGATTACCTTTTTGGATACACCGGGGCATGAGGCATTCACTGCCATGCGTGCGCGCGGTACAAAAATCACCGATATTGTCATTCTGGTGGTCGCCGCAGACGATGGCGTAATGCCGCAAACGATTGAAGCGGTTCATCATGCGAAAGCAGCAAAAATTCCTATTATCGTCGCAGTGAACAAAATAGATAAACCGGAAGCAAATGTCGAAAGAATTAGGCACGAATTAGTCGCGCATAGCGTAGTTCCGGAAGATTGGGGCGGCGACACCATGTTTGTCGAAGTATCTGCCAAAACCGGTCAAGGTGTCGATAATTTATTGGAAAGCATATTACTGCAGGCTGAAGTGCTGGAACTGAAAGCACCGACACAAACACCGGCGAAAGGTGTAGTGATTGAATCACGTTTGGATAAAGGACGCGGCCCGGTAGCAACTATTCTAGTGCAATCCGGAACTTTAAATCGCGGTGACGTTTTACTGGCCGGTGCGGTGTATGGCAAAGTACGTGCCATGAACGATGAGAATGGTAAGGCTATCAAGCAGGCCGGCACATCCATTCCGGTCGAAATTCAAGGCTTATCGGAAGTACCTGAGGCCGGTGAAGTCGTTTTTGTATTGGACGACGAACGCAAAGCACGGGAAATCGCCCTATTCCGTCAAGGAAAATATCGTGATGTCAAATTTGCCAAGCAGCAAGCAGCAAAACTTGAAAATGTTTTCGATCAACAACAAGACGTCAAAATACTGACTTTGATTATCAAGGCGGATGTGCAAGGCTCCTGTGAAGCATTGGCTTATGCGCTGGAAAAACTCTCAACCGATGAAGTGAAGGTAAATATTATTCATAGCGGCGTTGGCGCCATTATTGAATCGGATATCAATTTATCGTTGGCATCAAAAGCTGTTGTGATTGGTTTTAATGTGCGTGCGGATGCCAGTGCACGCAAACTGATCGCATCAAGCGGCGTTGATGTACGTTACTACAACATCATTTATGAAGCGGTTGACGAAGTTAAAGCCGCGCTTTCCGGCATGATGTCGCCGGATCGTAAAGAGCATATTGTGGGATTAGTGGATATTCGTGAAATTTATCGTATTCCAAAGATAGGTGTTGTTGCTGGGTGCTATGTCGTGGATGGTATCGTTAAAAGAAACTCATTGGTCAGAGTATTGCGAGACGGTTTGGTCATACACAGTTGCGAATTGGATTCACTGAAACGCTTTAAAGATGATGCAAGGGAAGTCAGAGAAGGTTTTGAGTGTGGCTTGTCCCTAAAAAACTATAATGATGTTCAAGTAGGGGATCAGCTGGAAGTTTATGAAATCGTCGAAACAGCGCGGTTTCTATAACAAGTGCGTTAACCAGCACCAATCCGATGCCCAAAGACTACTCCCGCACACTCCGTGTTGCTGATCAGATACAACGTGAATTGGCAGATCTCATGCAGCACGAGATCAAAGATCCCCGTGTAGGGCAAATTACCATTACCGCTGTTGAAGTGACTCGCGACTACAGTCATGCCAAAGTTTTTTACACGACACTAGCCAGCAAAGAAGATCTTTTCTTGGTGGAAAATGGACTTGATCATGCCAAGGGTTTTTTACGTTCAAGTTTGTCGCATCGGATGAAGTTGAGAGTGACGCCGCAATTGCAGTTTATCTATGATGAATCCGTCGAACGCGGTGTTCGTTTATCAAAATTGATTGACGAAGCAATTGCTCAGGATAAAATTTCCAGCTCCACAGACTCCGACAGTTAAAACACCTGCATGCATGCCGCACGCAAAAATTCCATCAGACAATCCGATCAAACCCGTTAAGCGCAACATCAGTGGTGTTCTATTATTGGATAAACCACACGGTATCTCTTCCAACAAAGCCGTACAAATCGCCAAACGCACCTTTTCCGCTGCCAAATGCGGCCATACCGGCACACTGGATCCGATGGCAACCGGATTATTGCCACTTTGTTTTGGAGAAGCGACTAAATTTTCATCGGTATTATTAGGCGCCGATAAGACGTATGAAGCAACATTAAAACTTGGTTTTCTAAGTACCACGGGCGATGCGGAAGGCGAAATCAGTCAACTCAGAACAGACTCTGGGAATCCCACTTTATCGTTATGTGAGCAAATAATTAAGCAATTCACCGGTACCATCATGCAAGTACCACCGATGTACAGTGCGCTGAAGCATCAAGGCAAACCACTATACGCTTACGCAAGAAAAGGCGAAGTCATTGAACGCCCGGCACGCGAAGTTATGATCCATGCAATACAAATCAAATCGCTGATAAACGACGAGTTGGCGTTAGCTATTCAATGTGGAACCGGCACTTATATTCGCACATTGGCTGAGGATATTGGTAAAGCATTGGGGTGTGGTGGCGCATACTTGCTTCAATTAAAACGTACGGTTATTGATCGCTTTGATTTATCTCAAACGCAAACTTTACTGGCATTGCAAGAAATGGATGCAACTGAACAAGCTCATTGTTTACTGCCCATTGATAGTTTGTTGCAAGAATTTCCAATAATCACTTTGGATGCGGTGGCAGCGTTACATATCGTGCAGGGACGGCTCATTTCCAGTCCACTATCCGGTATCAACAGTATGGCGGAAGGAAATACAGTACGTTTATATAATCACCAGCAACAATTTCTAGGACTTGGTGAAACGATGAGTGAACAAAGAATAATCGCAAAACGCTTGCTGGCAAATTCCGAGTTGCTTGGAATAGCCGTGTAATAAACTGTAGTAGTCGCAACCCGCTTTGGCGAAGTGACTATCCGATCAAGTCTGAACTACTACACGTCACTGTATTCCTAATCTATCGTATTACCCACTGATACCCTTGATAGAAAAATAGGAAATAGCCCCTATTACTCGCTTTTATTTTCAAATGACTACCGATGACCTTAGCGTAACCTGATGAAAATGAATGATGGACCAAACTTTGGTTAATAATGAGTAAAGGGATCAATGATGGAAAAAGGCGCGCTATTAAGCGTGTTGGCTGCTGAAGTAGAACAAGGAAAATTAGTTTTTCCTACCTCAGCCAATACAGCAATGAATATTAAAAGGAAGTTGGAAGATCCTGATTGCAGTATCGATTCAGTGACTCGACTCATTCAAGCCGAGCCGCTGTTGTCGACCAAGGTTGTGGCCGTGGCAAATTCCGCTGTTTTCAATCACTCAGGCAGAAGAATCACCGATGTGCGACTGGCAATTACACTGCTCGGCATGCGGACAGTCCGAAATTTAGCCACAGCTATTGTGGTGTGGCAATTTTCAGGATCTCAATCGAACAGTGCGCTAGTGTCTCAGTTATGGAAACATTCAGCCTATGTGGCCGCATTGGCTCAGGTTATCGCACGTCGAATCACGCACCAGGATCCGGATACGGCAATGTTCGCTGGCATGATTCATGAAATTAGCTGGTTTTATTTGTTAGCGCGTGAGAAATATTATCCTGGGCTGGTGGATGGAACTATGGCCAATTCGTGGATAGATGATGAGGATTCTGAAGATAACAGCGAGATTGAGTGTGAAATTAAAATTGGTACTGCAATTCTTAACGCGCTTTCAGTACCGGAGCCCGTGAAAGAAGGCATTATTTGTCTGTGGGAAGGTTATTTGGCTTTTCCGCCCAATACACTTGGAGACACATTATTGTTTGCAGATCAACTGGCGCCCGTCAAATCTCCCTTTACTTTTCTTTCGAGCCAGACTGATGACGACATCATCGGAAATATTGACGTATTAGCGGATCAGGAAACACTTAGCGCTATCCTCAAGGATTCTGAGAATGAAGTGAAATCGTTGACGGAAGCTTTGTGTGGGTAGAAAACCATCCATTCCAAATAAGAAATAACCAGCCAGAGCGGATTTTCGCATACCGATCAATCGCCCCGGTTTTTCCGGAGGCTGTCTGCTTGGAGTCAGGCTTGGCACCAAAATAATCATCGCGTACGAAACATAAAATAAGCCGCGCCCACCATACACAACGCTGCCCACAAATAATCCAATTTCAACGGCTCCTTTAAATACAGCAGCGCAAACGGTACGAAAACAGTCAGGGTGATGATCTCCTGCAGTATTTTGAGCTGTGCGACAGATAGTACGGTAAAGCCAATGCGGTTGGCGGGAACTTGCAGCATATACTCGAAGAACGCAATCCCCCAACTGACCAACGCTGCAATAATCCACGGCTTGTGATTCAGCTCTTTCAAATGTGCATACCAGGCAAAGGTCATGAACACATTGCTCATGGTCAACAGCAGAATGGTGTGCCAAATCTCGCGCATGTATCAAATTCCCAATTCCTGCCACATCGCATCCACCCGCTTTTTGACTGCCTCATCCATCACAATCGGCGTCCCCCACTCCCGGTTCGTCTCACCCGGCCATTTGTTCGTCGCATCCAATCCCATCTTGCCTCCCAACCCTGAAATCGGGCTGGCAAAATCCAGATAATCAATTGGCGTATTCTCAACAAGCAGCGTATCCCGTACCGGATCAACCCGGGTAGTGATTGCCCAGATGACTTCTTTCCAGTCACGTACATTGATGTCATCGTCAGTGACAATAATGAATTTGGTGTACATGAACTGACGCAAAAAGCTCCAGATACCAAACATCACGCGCTTGCTATGCCCGGCGTATTGCTTCTTCATGCTGACCACCGCCATGCGGTACGAGCATCCTTCCGGCGGCAGGTAAAAATCGGTGATTTCCGGGAATTGTTTTTGCAGCAGCGGCACGAACACTTCATTCAGTGCCACGCCAAGAATCGCCGGTTCATCAGGCGGTTTTCCGGTGTAGGTAGAATGATAAATCGGATTGCGGCGCATAGTGATGCGCTCGATGGTAAATACCGGGAAAGTTTCCTGTTCATTGTAATAACCGGTATGGTCGCCATAAGGGCCTTCCAGCGCAGTCTCATTGGGATGGATAGCGCCTTCCAGCACGATTTCGGCACTGGCCGGTACTTGCAGATCATTGCCGATACATTTCACCACTTCCGTTTTGGCACCGCGCAACAAACCGGCAAACTGGTATTCGCTCAAACTATCCGGCACCGGCGTCACCGCACCTAGAATGGTCGCAGGATCGGCACCTAAAGCAACGGCGAGCGGATACGGTTTACCCGGATTGGCGAGACTGAATTCACGAAAATCCAGCGCCCCGCCCCGATGCGCGAGCCAGCGCATGATCACCTTATTGGACGCAATGACTTGCTGGCGGTAAATACCCAGGTTCTGCCGGGTTTTATTCGGCCCGCGCGTGACCGTCAATCCCCAGGTGATCAGCGGTGCTACATCCCCCGGCCAGCAGGTTTGAATCGGTATTCGGCTTAAATCGACATCGTTGCCTTCCCACACAATCTCCTGGCATGGCGCGCTGCTCAACGCTTTCGGTGCCATATTCAACACCTGTTTCAACACCGGCAGTTTATCCCAGGCATCCTTCAGTCCTTTCGGCGGGTCGGGCTCTTTTAGATAAGCCAATAACTTGCCGACTTCTCGCAATGCTTCAACCGATTCTTGCCCCATCCCCAGTGCCACCCGCTTCGGCGTACCGAACAAATTACCCAGCACCGGCATGCTATGCCCTTTGGGATGTTCAAATATTACCGCCGGGCCTTGCGCTTTCAGGATACGATCACAGATTTCCGTCATTTCCAGCGCGGGATCGATCTCCGTTTGAATGCGCTTGAGTTCGCCCATGGCTTCCAATTGTGCGATGAAGTCGCGCAGGTCTTTATATTGCATGAATGAATCCTTAGCTCTGAAAGATGAGGAAATCGAATGCGATTCCGGCAAACACCACCATCCCTACCCAGTTATTGTGCAAAAATGCCTTGAAACACAGCGCCCGGTCACGGTTACGGATCAACGTATATTGGTACAACACCAACCCCGTTGCGACCATCAACCCGGCATAGTAAGCCAGATTCATCTGCTGCAATTGTCCGATGTAAATCATGATCATAATAAAGCAGGCATGACATATCATCACGCCCAGCACGTCAAAACGCCCGAAAGTAATCGCAGAAGTCCTGATACCGATTTTCAAGTCGTCCGGCTTATCGACTATGGCATACACCGTGTCATACGCAATTACCCAGAACAAATTGGCCAACATCAACAACCAGATGATGGACGGTAAGCTATCCGTTTGTGCGGCAAACGCCATCGGAATACCAAAACTGAATGCGATACCCAGATAAGCCTGCGGCATGGCAAAAAAACGCTTGGTGAATGGATACGTTCCCGCCAGGAAAAGTGCCGGCACAGACAGTAGAATCGTCAACTGATTCAAAGGCAAAATGAGCAGAAATGCGCACAGGCTTAATCCGGCCGCCAATAACAAAGCCTCTTTGGCGCTGACTCGGCCGGCTGCCATCGGGCGGTTCTTGGTACGTTCGACATGCGGATCGATGTTACGATCAGCAAAATCATTGATGACGCAACCTGCCGAGCGCATCAGGATCGTACCTAGGATAAAAATGACTAGAATATGCCAATCCGGCAACCCACGCGCCGCAAACCAGAGCCCCCACAACATCGGCCACAGTAGTAAAAGAATGCCGATCGGCTTATCGAGCCGCATCAGTTGCGCGTAGATTTGAATTCGATTGGCAATGCTCATAAGGGTAAATCCAGAATAGCCGGCAAAAACACTTCGGTCACTAAAATCGACTGTCCGTGCAACGTAAATAGTGAGCGCCGCGCCCACAGATGGGCCGGTTTTGTTGACAACTTAGCGCATGCACGGTCATACAGAAAATGACCTTGACTGACTTTTTTAAATTCCAGCGGTGTGCGCTCGATTCTAGGATTGGTAAACAAAACCGTTCCCAGTGATTTATTACCCAGTCCGCTCAAACCCCGCCACGCACCCCGCAAATTTTTGTGGGCTACCACAGAATGCGCAAATACCACCGGCGTATTGCCGCAATACAGATAAACTTCCCGCACCATCGCCAATTCATTGGCACGCAACCCCATCACATCCAGCTCATCTCCATACACTTTACTGAGCGACTGAAATACGCGCTTTACGCAAAAATGCGCACAACGATCCTGGATACGGCGCGTCAGTGATCCACGATCCTGTAGCCAGTTGCGTTGATGATAAGAAACAGAGGTCAGCGCAGCATGCCATGCCAACGGATGGGCTTTGTTCATCGTGGCAGCGCAAGCAAATGGGGTTGTTGCATGATGAGAAATCTTATACTGAAATCAGGCAAGGTCATTTTGAGAATTATACAGCAGTCTCAAAGCAGCAATTACAAAGCCCGAGTAATTTGTACAAGCCTCAATCAGATTCAGGCAATTTAGCAGGTCGTTAAAAAAAACGTCTTGGGCAGCCGATCCTAGGCGAAAACAAGCGAGAAAGCACAATTTATACATGACAAATGCGCATATTGCGCCTGTTTTGCGGCAACGCAGATAATTTTTCAACAGCCTGCTAGCATGATGCTTATGGTTTTAACTGCCCTTCCTTCTTTTCTTCATTGACTTCTGCGGGTTTTTCACTGCTGCCGTCATCGGCCAGCTTGCTGCCGACATAGCTTCCAACCGCACCACCGACTAAAGCTGGCATAACCGATTGCATGACTGATGGATTCTGAGCTGGCGCATTAGCAGTTGGCGCAGGCGCTGCATTTGAACCGGCTGCTGCCGGTGATGGTGATGACGCAGGTTGACTTGGTGCATCCGCTTTCTTCTGCTGTGTCGCCGCAGGCTTGGAACCAAAAGAACCTTTTGATCCGCTGCTCTTACCTGGTTTTGCATACAGATTATTTGAAAACACCAATGAAACCAAAACAACAAAAAGCAATCTTTTCATATGTATTAACCTTAAAAAATCAATTTAAAAATAAAATCACAGCACCGTTGCATCCGCATCGGTTTTCTCAATTGCGCTACATGACACAATGACAACGTGAATGCTCCCGTTACTCTCGCGTCACCAGGCAACAAACCATAAAATGGGCCGCAATTTTGGGAAAATTTTCAGACCATGTCAATCAGTATTGCAAACTTTCGCAACCTGTCGATCAGGAACAATACGCTCCGATGATTTTATCAACCGAGCGAATGATCAGCGCCATCGAAACAGCACCCGGGTCGGGCGTGCCGATACTCCGCTCCGCATGAGGGCGCGCGCGACCAATCCTTGGCAACAAATCCTTGGTGGCTTGGGCTGCTTCATCAGCAATAGCGGCTGCAGCCGTCCAACTGGCGGAAATCGAACGATTACATGATGCACCCTGAGCAAGTGCCGTTGAGAATGGGTGAAGCACATCGACAAAGGTTTTGTCACCCGGCTGCGCTTTACCAAGATCCATGACATCGCGAAGCGCGGCGGCAATACCGGCAGCAATGACAGAGGCGGTCGGTATTGCTTCGTCACCCAGCGCGCCACCCAGATTCCGCAGGATAATCCCCCATAAGGCACCCGATGTGCCACCAGCCCGATCGGACCAAGCATCGCCGGCAACTGTCAGCAATGTGCCCACACCGGCCTTGGCGTCCAATGCCTCCTTTGCCGCGACGACCGCCGCTGTCAGTCCACGCTGCATACCTAAACCGTGATCACCATCTCCCGCAATTGCATCCAAGCAACCCAGTTCTTCCCGTTTCTCATCAATCACTTCACTGGCAGCCTTGAGTGCCGCAAATGCTACCGTTGCAGCTACTTGCGAATTTGCAGAACCGATTGTTAATCGACGTTTACCTGAGAATTTGGTTACATCGGCGTTATCACCATCGGA
Source organism: Nitrosomonas sp. Nm84 (assembly GCF_003201565.1). Taxonomy (GTDB): domain Bacteria; phylum Pseudomonadota; class Gammaproteobacteria; order Burkholderiales; family Nitrosomonadaceae; genus Nitrosomonas. The sequence goes on from NZ_QJJP01000019.1 coordinate 46,658, forward strand.
CTGGGCGATATGACCCCGATGAAATGCGGGGGTGTCCGCCGCCGCAATCCAGGTATGTTCAAGTTGATCGTTCAACCAGAATAGCGTCAGCGAAATACCTGCCATGTCGAAACTGGTGATTAATTCACCGACCACCGGTTCGACAATGGCCAATCTATGCGCGGACAGCAGTTGATCAACCTTGCGGTAGACAACAAACAACTCTTCGTGTTTTACGGTACCAAGACTGTTCAGTATCACGCCGATGCGTGCACCATCCGAGTTGCCGACAACCGCAGGAATCTCCGACAACAGTTTGTTCACCAAAATTTCTGCCAAACCGTCGGCAGTTGGCGCATCCATGCGATAGAGGCCGGATTCGCCATGAATGCCCATGCCGACTTCCATCTTTCCGTCAGCCACTTCAAAGAGCGGTTTTCCGGCACCTGGCAGCGTGCAGCCGGAGAATGCAACGCCCAGTGTCCGTACGCGCTCATTTGCTTCTGTCGCTATGCGAAATACCTCATCAAGAGATTTTCCTGCATCGGCGGCAACTGCGGCGGCCTTGAAAACCGGCAAAGTGCCGGCAATGCCGCGGCGTTTATGTTTCTCAGCAGCAGACGCGGATGCAGTGTCATCGGTCACAACGACCGTGCGCACGTCAATGCCCATTGCACAAAGGCGCTCTTGCGCCTGGTTGAAATTGAGCACGTCGCCGGCATAATTGCCGTAGCTGAACAGAATACCACCCCCTGCATCCACAGCCTGCGCCACGTTGCAGATTTGCTGCGCAGATGGCGACGCAAAGACATTTCCCATGGCAGCACCATGCGCCAATCCCGCGCCGACAAAACCACCAAAGGCCGGGTAATGCCCGGAACCGCCGCCGATAACAAGCACCACCTGACCAGGCTTAGCCTTATGCCGACGGATCACGCCACCATCAACCGGATATATTTGATTACGGTGTGCTGCAGCGAACCCCTCAATCAGTTCGTCTGTAAACTTTGTCGGATCATTGAATAAATGAGTCATTGCTTGAATAACCGTATTGATCGCCCATCAACATCGCCATGATCTAATGTTAGATGCCAATCAGCAGATATGCGGAAATGCCAATGCGCTGGCTTTGTAGCTTGACTGGAATCCTAAAGAATTGACCGCAATAAGTAAAGCGGTGAACAATGCAATCATCAGCGTAAAGAAACCACAGGTGCTGAGCTCATCGCACCCGATCGAACTGTTCGCGTAGATTCTCGACAGCCCCGGGCTCGCCGCGAACCCGAAAGAAGGCCCCCTCATTGTCTGAGCGTTCTTCCAGTACCTGACAGCTCGCGTAGATTCCCCCGCGCAGTTGTTGTGCCGACCAAGGCAGAAAAAGTTCTGCTTCGACCAGATTTTGCTGAAAAAACGCCACGATCTTCTGACGCAACTTCGCAACCTCATCCGGTCGACGTGCGCTCATCACGACGCAATCCGGATATTGCATCCGCAAGGCCGCATCGCGCCCCGCTTGCGCCGCTGCATCGCCGACGTGATCAATCTTGTTGAAAATGCGAATGCGTGGCACAACATTCGCGCCGATCTCCGCCAGCACTTGATCGGTAACCTCAAGCTGGCGCTCAAACCCGGGATCGCTGGCATCAATGACGTGAAGCAGCAAAGATGCATCCAGCGCCTCGTCGAGCGTTGACTTAAACGAGGCGACCAGTCCGTGCGGCAGGTTCTTGATGAAACCAACCGTGTCGCTGACGAGTATACGTGGCACGCTCTCCGGATGGAGAGTTCGCACTGTGGTATCCAGCGTAGCAAAGAGTTTATTTGCAACCAGCACCTCACTTCCCGTGAGCGCCCGCATCAAGGTGGATTTACCTGCATTCGTATAGCCGACCAGTGCCACACTGGCCAGCCCTTGGCGCTCTTGCCGCCGCGCGCGCTGCGTCTTGCGTTCCGCATCCATTGCAACGATTTCCTGTTGCAGTTCGGCGATGCGATCGCGGATCTTGCGTCGATCCAACTCAGTGTGCGATTCGCCGCCTCCCCGACCACCGACGCCGCTGCGCTGCCGCCCTTGCGGTCCGGCAAGCTTCGCCGCCTCGCGCAGACGTGGCGCCATGTATCCAAGACGCGCAATCTCCACTTGAGCACGCGCAGCGCGAGAGCGGGCATTCCGATGAAAGATCTCTAAAATGACCATGGTGCGATCCATCACTTCGCAACCAACCTCATTTTCAAGATTGCGTGCCTGCGATGGTGAGATCTCGTGGTCGACCAAGATGGTGTCGATGTTACGGTTATCAGGATTGGTGATTATTTCTTCAAGCTCGGCGGATCCGGCTTTGTTGTTCACAAAGCAGCTTATTTCCTGCCGCTTGCCGACGCCAAGATATGCCGTCGTGTCGAAGCTAGAGCGTTTCTGCACAAACGTCTTGACGACCTCATATCCCAGAGTTTTTGCAAGTTCTCGCAACTCACTCAGCGACGCCTCGAACTCTACATCATTCACACTCGGCAATTGAACGGACGCCACGACGGCAACCTTGGGTTTTTCTCTGACTTCTATTGGCATTAGGCGGCACATTTCTTGATTGAATGAAATCAGATAGTACCTTAAAAAGATTCCGTCGCATTCACTGAAATCCCAAAATCGACCACAATAAATAACTCAGATGGATCATTCTTCTTCACTTTGTGTTTCTGTTTTTACAACTAGGTCATTTTGTACAGATTTCACATCTTTTTGCCTTCCAGCCACTTCTATCGCTTTATCAATGTTTTCTTGAGAATCGAGCGCACCGCTCAGTTGCACGATGCCATTCACCGTAGTTACTTTAATTTGAAATACTTTAAGCAAAGGATCATCAAGAATAGCTTTTTTAACATTCATAGTAATTACTGAATCATCAACATACTGATCAGTCGCTTCAATTTTCTCGTTGAATGACTTTTTTGCATCATCCAGTTTTACTTCCGCTTTCTCTGTTACTTCCTCAATCTTTTGTTCAGCATTCTCAATCGAACGATCCAGTTTTTGCCCTACCATTTCAGTCGGTCCTTTTACAACCAGGTCATTTTGCACAGACTTCACATCTTTTTGTCTTCCAACCACTTCTATCGCTTTATCAATGTGTTCTTGAGAATCGAGCTCACCGCTCAATTGCACGATGCCATCCACCGTAGTTACTTTAATTTGAAATACTTTGAGCAAGGGATCATCAAGAATAGCTCTTTTAACATTCACAGTAATTGATGAATCATCAATATACTGACCAGTCGCTTCAATTTTCTCGTTGAGTATCTTTTTCGCATCATCCAGTTTTACTTCCGCTTTCTCTGTCGTTCCCTCAATCTTTTGTTCAGCATTCTCAATCGAACGATCCAGTTTTTGCCCTGCCTTTTCAGCCGGTCCTTCTTGTTGGCAACCAATTAATCCTAAAACAGCAGATAAGCCAGCAATTACAATGACTCTTTTTGCCAAAATATCTTGTTTATATGCATTTGTCATTTTCATAGCTTCTCCTCAAATTGTTATTTAAATCAGTAGCGCAGCACGCAACCTATCCATTAAAAAAGTGCCCCCGGGCAAGCGCTGCCCTATGCAATCAAACACGATGCACCCACCCTAGAAATCCGCGTGCATTTGAAGTCTAGCGGGAGGACTGAAGGAGATCTGTTCGCTCTCGCACATAATACTTTTGTAATTTTTGTAGTTAAGTTCTCTTCTTTTCGAATTTTTAATCAAAACCATTCGTTGCCTTTGTTGTTATGTATCTTCAGTTTCTCTACAAAACCTAATTGATTAAACCGAAGTTTTAACATAATATGAATCAAGATTCGCCAGTTATTTTGTGCATTGCCGCTTTGCTTAACAGAGTTATTACGTTTAACACTTGGGCTACCCTCAATGCATATTCTCTTGATGCAAGCATCACACCAGTACTTTTAACTTAATGTTGTGTAGCTATTTCAAGACTAGTTATCGCATGACGTGCTATTTTTATTTGACTGCACATCTGATTGAAAAGGCGAATTAATAAAAATAATGTTTTTAACCATAAAAATATCAGGCCTGCTACAATCTCTAATGTTATTAACTGTTGACATGGACTATTAGGTGATTTCTTTCAAATGAGTATCTCAATTTAAATAGGCAACTAAATTAATTGCCTGCTTTAAATTTCGCTTTTTTAATTTTCTGAATAGTATCTTCTACTATTCATTATTACATTATTACAATTTTTGCAACTAGATTTTCTATAGTTGATGCGGCTTAAGCGACTAATAAATAAATGAAAATGACATTAACTTGCGATCCTCGAGATAATCGTATTTTGTATGCACTTAGGCAGGTCGAGTTTGAACTGTTAGAGCCTCACCTTGAATTGACAACGATGTCTCGCGCTGAAGTATTATTCGAAGCCCACGACAAATTGCAGTACATCTATTTCCCCATTACAGCTACTGCATCTTTGTTATGCTCTCTGGAGGATGGTACGACCGTAGAAGTGGCAATGGTTGGCAGTGAAGGCGTACTGGGAGTTTCAGCTCTAATGGGTAGCGATGTGGCATTGACGCAAGCAATTATCAACATACCAGGTTACTGCTATCGAGCTTCCATAAAATCGTTACATGGTATCTTATCCCGTAGCGGAGGCCGTCGCGCTGGTTCACTGCAGAAATTGATACTACGCTATGCCCAAACGCTTTTCATACAAATGGCACAAGCAACCGCGTGTAATCGACGTCATGCACTGGAACAGCAACTATGCTATTGGCTGCTTTCAAATTTTGACCGCGGACGTTCAGATAGTTTATCAATGACCCAAGAATCAATTGCTTATATACTTGGCGTTCGTCGTGAAAGCATCACTGAAGTAGCAAAAAGATTGCAAGAAGCTGGAATTATCGAGTATTACCGTGGCCACATAAAGCTTAAGAGTAGAATAAAACTAGAAACAGCAGCCTGTGAGTGTTACGGAATAATGAAGGAAGAATTAGTTCGGCTGGCCACAGATTTACAAGTCAAGCTGATCGCAGACTTACAAGTCGCATAATCAGCGCAACAAGCTCGCCTCATGCTAAAACCAGCATCGTTTTGCAATTCGTTACAGCCTACGCAAATAAAGAAACACAAAAAGCTTCGCTACATTTAATTTAACAGTGTTTTTCTAGGCATTTGAGCTGAAATCTTTTGGGATTCTACTAGCAGCTTCTCTACCACGCGATTCCAAGCTGCACCAAAAACATCTAGCACTACCTCACCCACTCCAGCTTCAGACAAACCATGGTTTTTAACTGGAATCAATCGTTTATGGCATTTACAAATACTTTCAAAAGATTCATCATAAGCATTCGGATCAAGATATCCCAGAGAGTAAGAACAAAGAAGTGAGAATTTTTGTTTCTGGAGTAGATCACTCCACAAATCTTCCATTTGCAAAACTGTGTTGTGTTGACCTTCCTCCCAGAGTATATCCACCATGCCGCCAAAAACTCGAACTTTGCCATATTTTAATTGCAAAGTTTGAAGTGGAATCCCCACGTATTCCTGAAAAACCTGCTCCTCAAATACGCCATCAATCAGTAAACTTGATAGCAAAAACTGAGCATCAAAGAATTTTATTTGACCTTGATTTCGGATAGATTGCATATCAAAACCTAGTGCATCTAGTCCGGATATTATAGCTTTCCTTAAAGCAGGTCTGGCAAGAACAACAATCGACTCATCATTAAGCAAACCCGCTTTAATATAATCGGTAACTGCTTTTGCCTGAGAAGCTTCATTCTGACAGACCTGAGCAACGTAATTACCTGTAGGATTTGTTAAATGCCATATCCGATTATCCATAAATCCTCCCTCATTAATCAACGTGTTTTAAAACATTACAAGGGAATGCTACAACATTATCTATAAAAAAACAAAGCCGAATTATCAGCGTATGTTAATTAAGTATAAGAATTTTCGTGTCATTTAAAATTTAAAGAAAATTCTTTCATCAATTTAAAGAAAATTCTTTCATACAAATCGATATCATTGATCCCTATAGAAATCAGTATAAGAGGTGCTACTGGATACTTTTCCTATTCTTGACCACTATACTTTTTCTTTCAAAAGGTTATTATCGTTTGACATCTGGCACGAAAGCCTCAGTAGCGAAGCGATGAAAACACGGGCAACTCAAATCTACACACGATGCATTTTCTAGACTTATGCCTTGGAGATAATGCTCCCGCAGATTAAATGTTTAGCTTTACTCAGTCCCAGAATTTTCCTAGACTCTTAGGTAATTCATTTCGTAAGTAATGAAAATTCCGCTGAAAGATATGTTCATGTCTTGTGGGAAAAAGACCTTGAAGGAGTGCACGAATGACAACAGTCAAGCCGAATCGAGGCTATTTTCCGGGTTTCCCAATCCAGCCCGCAATCTGTTTCCTTGTATGTTTGCTGGCATGGTGCGATATTTCAGTAGCACTGGCCGATGACTATGCATGCAAACAAAGCGGCGAGACGCACATCTGGATCTCGCCGATCAATCCCACAGCCGATGCGCCGGTTAAGATCATGGCGGTTGCCACCGATGGCCCTATTGCAGAATTGACCGTGTTCGACAGCCAAGGACGCCGTATACCACTGCAGTCCCGCCATCGCGGCGGCCCGCCTTGGAGCCTTAGCACCAAATTGGAAAGACTCTCTGCGGGGCAGTATCGAGTGGTGACGCACCGGGATGGCAATCTCATCGCCTGTTATCCGCTGATCGTAGGTGAATCCAACAAACGAGAAAACCCTATAGAGTGGAATCTTGCCACCGAAGCTTTCTACTCTGCCTGGATCGAAGCGCTGTTTGGCGCACCACCTGGAGAAAATCTTAGCTTTCCCTCCTTGGAGCCGGTGCTGCGTAACACCGAGCGCAACTTCCTACACAACCATCTCGGCCTCGACGAAGACAAAAACCTGCCGCTAACCCCCGATTGCGCCGACCTGCCCTACACGTTGCGCGCTTATTTTGCTTGGAAAATCGGATTGCCAGTCGCTTTTCGCGCTTGCGGGCGCGGCTCGACCAAGGCACCGCCGCGTTGTAGCGCAGCCACCATCATGATTGAATTTACCCAAGGCATCAGCTCACAGGCCAATTTCAGAAAATTCAGCAGACAATTGGCAGATACCGTCCATTCCGGTTCGCTACGCACCGGGCTTGAAGATGAATCCACCGATTTGTATCCCGTTCCGCTCAGCCGCGAGACGCTGTGGCCGGGAACGGTCTATGCCGATCCCTATGGTCATGTGTTAGTGTTGGTTGAATGGGTGCCACAGACAATTGATTATCCTGGCGTGTTGTTGGCCGTCGATGCGCAACCGGACAACTCGGTCGCCCGTAAGCAGGTGTGGGAAGGCACCCTGCTGTTTGCCAATACCGCAAGCGCCGGGCCGGGCTTCAAAGCTTTTCGGCCTTTGGCGCGCATGCCTTCGGGCAAATGGCGCATGTTCTCCAACGATGAGCTGATCGACCAATCCGACTTCACATTGTTTTCTTTGGAGCAAGATCAACTCTCTCCTGATGACTTTTACGCGAGACTCGCCCAACTTATCAATCCTGACGGGCTTGATACCAGACAAGTTTACGAAGCCACCTTAGCTGCACTGGTGGAGCAAATCGAAACCCGCGTCAACTCAGTAAACAATGGTGAAGTATATTTCCGCAAGAATCCGCGCAGCGTCATCCCGATGCCTAGCGGTGCAGCGATTTTTCAGACCGTCGGCCCATGGGAGGATTATTCCACGCCTTCTCGCGATATGCGTCTCCTCATCGCCATTAATGTACTGAGCGACTTGCCCGAAAAAATTGTGCGCCATCCCGAATTATTCATAATGAACGACAAGCCCCCTGAAGCAGCCAAAGCTGAAATTGAACAATATCACGCACAGCGCATCCAGGAGCACAGCATCCGCTATATCCGCACGGACGGCAGTCCATGGGCGCTTTCTGTCGCCGAGGTATTGGCACGGAAGTCAGCCTATGAAATGGCCTACAATCCTAACGACTGCATCGAAATTCGCTGGGGCGCAAAACCGGACACCGAAGAACATTCTACTTGCCGTCGCCAAGCACCCGCGGAACAACGTGCAAAAATGGAGCGATACCGGATTTGGTTTCGGGAAACACGAAGACCCGTACAATAAATAAAGCACCCCGCCGCAAGCAGCGGGGTATTAACCGCGCTCTTCAATCTGCTGGTTTTCAACCAGCTTCCGCCCCAAGGGGCGGGGAATTGAACCCGCAGAGATTAAAAGACAACGACAGCAGATTAATCAGATCATTCAGACAGGATTTCAGGCTAACTGGACTATTGCCTGATAATGTTACGAACCGCCTAAACCACCTAAGCCGATTTCCGGCTTAGGTTAACAAGAATAGTGTATTTCAAAGACTAATTACACATTCCTGTTTGGGAACCATCTTCCTTGGTTTCTTTACCGTCCGCTGTCACACATGAATTCTGACAAACACCTGATTTTTTACATGCTTTTCCAGCTGGAAGGCTCTTTTTATCAATACAGGCTCCTTCTACCAAATAACAGACTTGATTAGCACCACAGGCGCTTTTCCCATCTTTCTCGGTTTCCAAACTACAGGCTGCGAAAACATGGCTTGAGGCGAAAACCATTGCAATGACAAGTGCTAGTACACTTACTGATTTCTTAAACATATTCTTCTCCATTTCTATTTTAATTGGCACGCAAAAAGCTCTTTTTGCCCATTTAGAATAGCAGAAAAAATTTTACCAAATAGAGATTGTTGCTAAATATTGATAAATCTCAAATCGACCTGAATCGCAACAAGATTCTTGGCGCAAATTGCCGCAGAGTTCGGTAAGTTAGAAGATCTAAAGAAAAGACAAATAAGACTGGTTTGACGTGCCCCATTTTCAGACGTGAGCCGAGGTGGATAACACCTTGCGAATACATCAATGGGCTAATCATGTCATTCCATTCTGATTCATAAAGGATTTACGAAACTGTATTTCCTGTCAATGAGAGGAAGCGACTTTTGAGACCACCCATATAGAAACTCAGTTTTATTCGATTCCAGCCAATAGATCAGCGTTGACCACCACACTCGCCCATCTCACGAAACAGGACATTTCGACTATTTATTCCATGGCACTTATCTCATTAATTTAATGACATCTTTCTCTATTAAGATCAATCATATTAATACATTATATGCCACGTAACGGATGTGCTTATGGCTTATGTAACAAGTTAAAATTGAGGAGTAAATGATGAAAAATTCTTTGCGATTGACAGCAGTCTTTGTTGCCCTGTGGTTTGGTTTGTTATCGAATACCAGAGCAGATGCAATCCCATATCCAGCCTCTGGAGCAGAGGATTCGACCCAATACACTTTCACAGCAACAACAACAGGCGAGATTGGTGCTTATTTTTACAATCAATCAGCAAGCTATACCAATACCCTGTCATTACTGGTAAATGGTGTAATCACTCCAGAATCATCTGCTGGGGTATTAAACAATCACACCTCAAGTATCGGTGATTTTGTGAGTCTTGGCTTCGTACACGCAGGCGATGTACTCACATTTCAGTTGAATGTCATCACCACAGGAAACACCTTATATTCGGACAGTACGCTAAACGCTGATGGCGTAAATCATGTTTACTCTACGTCATTTTCCGGCGATACCGCCCATGGCATTCCAACCGGAACCTATGTAGGATTTGAAGATATATATGGCGGTGGAGATTTTGATTATAACGACGAAACGTTTGTATTCACCAATATCAGCGCCGTTCCGGAACCGGAAACCTATGCCATGTTGTTGGCGGGATTGGGACTCATAATTCTTACAGTACGCCGTAGCAGAATCGCATAAGGAATAGAGATCTCAGCATTATTTTTCCGATTACCTCCTGTACTATCGTATAGGAGGTAAAACTAGGTAGTTCTAATATCTAATAGGGTGAAGTGCACTTCCACGCCCACCTTGCTTACCGAATCCAGAAAACCGGCATTGGAGAACTTGATTTTTTTAGACCGTTTACCGGTTTATATACAAGAATCCTATCTGCCGTATCACATTGATTCAATCAATCTTTGTATAAAAAGACTATTTCCACTTGCTGCTGCGATGTCTCGGACAAACCATGCATCAACTTGCTGTACACATAAAAACCCAAATATTTTAGCTGAGGCATGAATCGCCGTGTTCATCAGCCTTGCAAAATGAGACATCCAGCCTATTCACACTTAGGACATTATAACTATTCACGACAATCCATTCTTAGTACATCTATCTTATTAATTTTATGACAATTTTCTCTATTAAGGCAAAAAAATTTAATGCATGATACGTCGTATAAGTTCTTGATTCTTAGCTTATCGCTGCATTAAATTTTTAGGAGTTAAATAATGAAAAGTTCTTTACGACTAATAACTGTTTCTGTCGCTGTGTGCTTTGGTTTGAGCGCAGGAGCTGCAAACGCTGGACTATTTGATGGACAAACAGTGAATTATCAATATTATTTTCCAGACTTGACCACCTCTTATCCTGCCGCTGCCAATGGTAATTACTTGGTAGACTCTAGTGTAGAAGTATCTAATGTCGTCGATGGTTATGGCACACTGGATTTTAGTAGTGATAGCTTTGTCATTTCATTTACCCATGGGTCCAGCTTCTCATCGACACCGTTTAATGGATTTGTTGTTAGCGATATATTCTCAACAATAGATTCATTTATTTCGTTTAACCTCATTTCAAACGCTGGCGTTTTAGGAACGCCTACTCTGAGCTTTGATGCAGACCATTTATACGTAAACTGGCAAGGTCTTAATTTTGGTGGAGGAGATCTGGTTTTTACCATTAACTCAAATACTGCGGTCAGTCCAGTCCCAGAACCGGAAACTCATGCCATGTTAATAGTTGGACTTGGTTTGATGGGATATACAGTGCGCCGCAGAAGAATTCCAGGTTAATCGACAACTACGATTACATTAGGTCGCGAGACATGACAACTCGTGGAAATATCAAAACACTGCAGGTACGTGAATAAACAAAATTAAGAAAACTTCATTAATAAAAAACCGCCTATTGAAGGCGGTTTTTTATTAATGAATTCATGAGATAGATTATTTCTTTTCTGACTCTATCTGTGACCATTAATGTCCTGGTTTGCTGTTACCACCAAATGGACGTGGATCCTGTCCTTCCTTGAGGCATTCACCATTACCACCTATTCCAAACTTACAGTCATCTACACTAGCGTTTGGATCGCCCATATTAGCATTTGAACAAGCAGCTAAGAATACTACTAAAGTTGCAGCAAAAATTGATAATTTCATCCTTTAATTCCTCATTTAAATTAAATTCACCATACTATTGTGGGTTTTGAGTATATAACAAAACTAATAAAAATTCCAAGTACCGCAAATTTGGTAGTCATTTCAATTTATGCTGGCGAACCTCAAGAACTGCGAAGAATCTCCATCAAATGATCGCCATACTTATCGAATTTACGCACACCGATACCCGTCACCTGACGCAATTCATCCTCCGTTTTAGGGCACAGACGCACCAATTCGTGCAAGGTAGTGTCGTGAAAAATCACATATGCCGGAACACCATGCTCCTTAGCTGTTTTTGCTCGCCACATGCGTAATTGTTCCCACAAATAACGCTCGGCTGAATCCAATAGCGCAACATCATCAAGCCGCTTCTCGGATGATTTTCTTAATTTTGTCTGTAGTCGCAAATGTACAGTTTGTTGCCCCTTGAGTACTGCTCGACTTGCCTCAGTTAAGTATAAGGCACCATGACCTTCACTATCCGTCGTCAATAGCCCAAGTGCTACAATTTGGCGGAATACCGCGCGCCAGGCTTTCTCCGGCAAATCTTTACCAATACCAAAAGTACTGATTCTGTCGTGATGCCATTGCTGCACACGTTCAGTCAGGTTGCCTCGCAACACATCAATTAGATGCCCTGCCCCAAAATTCTGCCCGGTACGATAAACACAGGATAACGCTTTCTGCACCTCTATGGTGGCATCCCAGACTTGTGGCGGGTTTATACAAGTGTCACAATTTCCACATGGTGTAGTATCCGCTTCACCAAAATAACTCAACAGGCGTGAGCGACGGCAAGTAGTTGTTTCGCACAGCGATAACATCGCTTCAAGTTTCCGGGTAGCAACCTGTTTAAATTTGAGCTGCGCTTCAGACTCCTCAATCATCCGGCGCTGCTGAATGACATCGCCGAGACCATACACCATCCAGGCATTGGCTGCCTGTCCATCACGGCCGGCGCGACCGGTCTCCTGATAATAACCTTCAATACTTTTGGGCAAATCCAGGTGCGCGACAAAACGCACATCGGGCTTATCGATTCCCATACCGAAAGCAATCGTGGCGACCATGACGATACTCTCTTCCCGCAGAAATTTTTCCTGATTGATGCTACGTTGCTGCATGCTCATACCGGCATGATAGGCCACTGCGCGTACTCCTTGGTTTACGAGCCAGGTCGCTGTTTCATCGACTTTCTTACGTGACAAACAATAAACGATCCCGGCATCACCTTGGTGCTCGGCCTGTATAAAGGACAGTAATTGTGTCCGGCTATTGGTCTTATCGATAATTTGATAGCGAATGTTCGGACGGTCAAAGCTGGAAACAAATACTCTCGCCGTATTAAGTCCCAGTCGTTCAATAATTTCTTTACGCGTATCCATGTCAGCTGTCGCCGTCAAAGCAATGCGAGGTACTTTGGGAAAGCGTTCATGAAGCACAGACAATTGAATATATTCCGGACGAAAGTCATGTCCCCATTGCGAAACGCAATGCGCTTCATCAATTGCAAATAACGCAACCGGAATACGAGCTATCAAGTTCAGAAACCGCGCTGTCAGTAACCGTTCCGGTGCGACATACAGCAAGTCATACTCGCCACATTGCAGTTTCTGTTCAACAACAACAGCTTCTTGCTGCGACAGTGATGAATTTAAAACTGCTGCGCGCACACCAATTTCGTGTAGCGCAGCTACTTGATTTTGCATTAATGCAATCAGCGGAGACACAACGATAGCAGTACCATCACGTAACAAAGCAGGAATTTGATAACACAGCGACTTGCCGCCGCCTGTCGGCATTAATACCAGACAATCGCCACCACTGGCGAGATGCATGATCACTTCTGCTTGCTGGCCGCGAAAGACAGGGTAGCCGAAAATTTCTTTGAGTATGTTAAGTGCGCTAGGCATGCAAGATACAACTACTGCTTATTTTCAATTTTCTACAGCCTCAGAAACCACATTTCGGCACACATGTTGACAATGATCACCAATAACCAAATTCCTAACTTCATCAGCAAATTTAGCTTTCCGTTCTGAATAAAAAAACGCGTTGCAATCGGCAATCAATCAGCACTGCAACCACCATTTCGTAATCCTCACGAATCATAAAGACTTACTTTATGATAGTACAACAGAATACTGATCCCGATATCTGCACGTTGATATTTAACCGCCTTGTTATACCAATCATTCGCATCGTTTCAAGTTATTCATTATATTGTGCTGGTATAATTCTATCGAAATGTATTTTTATTTTGCTTTATAAAACTTGTAACGCTAGTTTGGAGAAAGAAAAATGGTGGTAGCTGATGTTTTGAAATTGATTCAAGACAATGAAGTCAAATTTGTCGACTTACGTTTTACCGATACAAATGGAAAAGAACATCATGTAACCGTACCTGCGCATACTTTTGATGCCGATAAATTTGAAGATGGCCATCCCTTTGACGGTTCATCGATAGGCGGGTGGAAAAGTATTCAGGCCTCCGACATGTTATTGATACCGGATCCCGATACTGCCAACATGGATCCATTCATGGATGAACCCACACTACTGATGACATGCGATGTGGTCGAACCGGCGGATGGAAAAGGTTATAGCCGAGACCCACGCTCACTGGCCAAACGGGCAGAAATCTACTTAAAATCAACTGGCATCGGTGATGTTGCTTATTTCGGCCCAGAACCGGAATTTTTCATTTTTGATTCCGTTCGTTGGCATACCGACATGTCTGGCTGTTCGGTTAAAATCGAGTCGGAAGAAGCGGCTTGGAGTTCAGCCATCAAATATGAAAGTGGCAACATCGGTCACCGCCCTGCTATTAAAGGCGGCTACTTTCCAGTTCCACCGGTTGATGCACTGCAAGACATCCGCTCCGCTATGTGTATTACGCTGGAAGAGATGGGGATCGGCGTCGAAGTACATCACCATGAAGTCGCTACCGCCGGTCAATGCGAAATAGGCACACGTTTCAATAGCTTGGTTAAACGTGCAGACTGGAATCAGATACTCAAATATGTCATACACAACGTCGCGCATTCATATGGCAAAACAGCAACTTTTATGCCCAAACCCATTGTTGGCGATAACGGCTCAGGCATGCATGTACACCAATCCATCTGGAAAGACGGCAAGAATCTATTTTCCGGCAACGGTTATGCAGGGCTATCAGAAATAGCACTCTACTATATCGGTGGCATCCTCAAACATGCCCACGCACTTAATGCGATCTGCAATCCCAGCACCAACTCCTACAAACGCTTGGTTGCCGGATTTGAAGCGCCCGTCAATCTCGCCTATTCGGCAAGCAACCGATCAGCAGCGATTCGCATTCCACACACCAGCAGCCCCAAAGGACGGCGTATTGAAGTTCGCTTCCCCGATCCAACTGCCAATCCATACTTGGCATTTACTGCACTCATGATGGCGGGCCTCGATGGGATTCAAAACAAAATACATCCTGGTGACCCGATGGACAAAAACCTTTATGACTTACCACCGGAAGAAGCCGCTAAAGTACCCAATGCCTGCGCTTCACTCGATGAAGCTTTGGATTGTCTGGATAAGGATCGCGATTTTCTAATCCGCGGCGGCGTATTTTCTAATGATATGATTGACGCGTATATTCGCCTTAAAATGGACGAGGTAATATTATTACGCACTACCACACACCCTGTTGAATTTGATATGTACTACAGCCTATAAAGGCCATATAGGATAATCTAGGATACTCCAAATCTATAAACATAAGAATAAGCAAGAATTACTGGTTCTTTTTTTATCCTATACTTGATAAATAATTGATATACTGATCAAATAGTTGCAGTTATTATTAGATTTTTTCTATCAAAGATATGAAGACCAAAGCACTATTTATTCTATTGATTTTAATTCTATTAAATCCTTTATCGAATGTTATCGCTGGGACGAGTATATACAAACATGTTGATAAAGATGGCAATATCACTTTTACTAATCGTCGTATCAGTAATGCGCAAAAAATTTCAATCGCTTCTTTCTCCAGAAATACTGAACAATCAGGATCGCATTCGAAATTCCGTGTAAAAAATACGACGCAAAAAGAACGCGATACCATGCGTCGCCAGATTTTGGAAAAAGAGCTAGCGAGTGAAGAAAAACTTTTCTCAGAAACACAAAGCTCCCTCCTACAAATCAATAGCAATATGGAATCAAGTAACTATCAAGAAAAATCCGTACAACTCAAAAATAAACTATTCTTACATCAAAGAAATATAGCGGCGCTGAAGAAAGAGCTTGCTAAGTTGTAGAAACATTGAGAACCACAAACAGTTAAGATGGTGAACCATGAAAAGAAATGATCTTTTTTTTATTATGTTGGTTTCTTTTTCATGTCTGACACAAGCCGGTGTGTATAAGCACATTGATGGACATGGCAACGTAACATATTCAAACATACCCTCCAATAATGCAAAGCGCATTGATTTACCACCCATTGTTGTCGTTCCCTCTGTCAACTCTGAGGGAATAGAAGATAGAATTACAAAAAGACGAGAATCCACCAAAATCGAGGAACAACGCGAACAATTACAAAGTAAAATATCTGAAGAAGAAAAGCGTCTTAATGAAGTAAAAGACGAATATAAAGAAGGCGTTCCAGACCGTTTGGGTAGTGAGCGCAACTACCAGAGATACCTCAATCGAGTGGAACGACTAAAAGAAGAAATCAATGTTCGCGAAAAGAATCTAAATGTGCTAAGAAATGAGCTCCAGAATATACCTGGCAAAAGCAAATAATCAGGAAATCCAGACTCACATGGATAATTCCACCATCACTGGCGCATGATCCGAAGGACGTTCCTGTTTACGCATCGTCTTATCTATTTTGCATGCTTGGCAGGTTCTGGCAAGTTCATGGCTTAACAAAATATGATCAATCCGCAGTCCCCGATTCAGACGAAAAGCCATCATACGATAGTCCCACCACGTATAAGATTTTTCGGGCTGCTCAAATAAACGGAAGCTGTCCACAAACCCTAAATTAAGCAGATTACTGAAAGCATCACGTTCCAGTTGACTACACAATACTTTACCCTCCCAGATTTCCGGGTCATGGACATCACGATCTTCTGGTGCAATATTAAAATCACCCAGCAATGCCAGTTTTGCATGCTCTCTCAATTCCTGTTGCAGCCATTTGTTTAAGGCTGGCAACCACTTTAATTTATAATTATATTTCTCAGATTCAACGGTATCCCCATTGGGTACATAAATAGAAATAACGCGCAAATCCTCATAGGTCGCGGCGATGATTCTTTTTTGTTCATCAGCAAAATCAGGTATCGCGGTTACTATCTCACTGCCTTTTTGTTTGCTCAGTATCGCGACACCATTGTAGGTTTTCTGTCCAACAAAAACAGACTGATAACCCATCGCAGCAATTTCACTCTCTGGAAAATTATCGTCGGATAATTTCGTTTCTTGTAAGCACAACATATCAGGCTGATTGGCTCCCAGCCAATCAATTACTTGCGGCAATCGCACTTTTAGTGAATTTACATTCCAAGTTGCTAGTCTCATGTGATTGATTACGTAATGATGGTTTTTTTGACTAAAATTCCGCTGCATGACAGCTAGGCGGAAAAATCATGCTTTCTATTGGCTTATATTTTTCTAACAATTCACTCGGACTTATTTCATGATGCGCTGCAACCAGTGACTAATATCTACTACTTCTTGCTGACATACGGTATGCGCCATAGGATATTCATGCCATTCAGGTGCATAATTTGCAGCCAGTAATCTTTCTTTTGAAGCAGTAGCATGCGATATAGGTATCACAGCATCATAAGTACCGTGCGCCATAAATATTGGTATTGCGGCATTAACGGCGCAAGTTTCGAATGAAAGCGTTTCTGCAAGAGGCAAGTAGCATGACAGCGCTATAATTCCAGCTAGCGGATTGATCTGATGCAATCCAACTTGCAGTGCCATCGCACCACCTTGCGAGAATCCCGCTAATAAGATATGTGTTGACGCTATACCCCGCTGTATCTCTCGTACAATCAAAGCATCAATTGCTTTTTGCGAACCACAAATACCTGGCTCATCTTGATGATGATTAAAATCAGGATGAAAAATATCATACCATGCACGCATTATATAACCATTATTTATACTAACAGGCCGTTCTGGTGCATGCGGAAAAATAAACCGAACAGGCTTATCAGGAAACAGCTTCAGCTCATTGATTATCGGTACAAAATCATTCCCATCAGCACCTAGCCCATGTAACCACACAATTGCGTAAGTAGGATTCTCACCTGTTTCAACTTCAATGGATTGCAAATCAATAGGCTCAATAATCATATAATCGGCAAAATACTTAATGCTGGCGTCAATGATCAATAAAAACAGAATTTATCAAATCTACACTTTAAAGAAAAAAGCAAGCTTGAGAAAAGCATTTTAGCTGAAAAATATCTAACTTAGAGCCATAAAAAAGCCGGTACATCGGCTGTCTTTCGACAGTGGTGTACCGGCATTGATACTAACCTAGCTTATAGCTTGGTGAAGACTGGTATAACTGCTCCAGCAATACTGTTAATA
>NZ_QJJP01000020.1 GCF_003201565.1 Nitrosomonas sp. Nm84
CGCTGTCAGCGTCGTCTTTCCATGATCCACGTGACCTATCGTCCCAACATTTACGTGTGGCTTCGATCGCTCAAATTTACTTTTTGCCATGACCTGTTCCCCTTTTACGTGCTTTAACCATACCAATCTACTATACAACCACCTATGGAGCCCATGGCCAGAATTGAACTGGCGACCTCTCCCTTACCAAGGGAGTGCTCTACCACTGAGCTACATGGGCAAGCATAAACAACCTTTAACCCATCAAACTGGAGCGGGTGAAGGGAATCGAACCCTCGTCGTAAGCTTGGAAGGCTTCTGCTCTACCATTGAGCTACACCCGCGTCTACCAAATACAAAGAGACAAAACCATCAATTAAGACAGGCTTCCCTCGCTTCCACAACAATCTAATAATATTGTGCTAATCAAAAACTTGGTGGAGGGGGAAGGATTCGAACCTTCGAAGGCAGAGCCGTCAGATTTACAGTCTGATCCCTTTGACCGCTCGGGAACCCCTCCGAACGAAACTGGCAATTATGAATACATTGCACTTATAAGTCAATCTAGTTTTAGATTGAAAACAATGTAAAACTTATGACCAAGCTATTCTCTTCACATTTCATAGCTCGAATTGATTTGTCGCATACTTTACATCAGTACTCGAGGATCATATCATCATTTATGACAATCGTATTCTTGGGTCGACAAATGTATAAGATATATCCGTCAGGATTAAACCAACGATATAAAGCATTGAACCCAAAAAAACCATCGCTCTTACAATCGCAAAATCCTGTGAATTGATTGCATCAATAGTATAACTTCCTAGCCCCGGTATACCAAAAAAAGACTCAACTAGCAAACTGCCCAAAAATAATAATGGCACCACCACAACCGCGCCTGTTAAAATTGGAATCATTGCATTCTTTAGTACGTGCCTAAACAAAACAATGTGTTCAGACAATCCTTTTGCTCTGGCCGTACGCACATATTCTTTATTCATTTCTTCCAGAAAAATTGTGCGGTACCAGCGGGTACTGGATCCAGCACTGCTCACTATACCTATAATAATGGGTAATAATAAAAATTTCCCGGCACTCAATCCACTGCCATAACCTGAGATAGGTACCAGATGCCAAAGCTTACTCACTAAAAATTGCCCGGAAATAATATAAAATAAGCTGGAAATCGACATTAGCGCAACGCATAGTACCACTCCCCAGAAATCGATGTAAGTAGCACGAAAAAAAACCATCAATAATGCACAAGTGATGTATACAATTAATCCCAAGACAAATACGGGTAGTGCAATAGCCAAACTGGGCATCATACGTGACTTGATCTCTTGCGTAATATCACGTCCGTCATCTGCTTGTCCAAAATTGAATATAAACATCGTCACTGATTTTTCAAAGAAAATTGTCTCAGTTAACTTTCTCCATTTCTCTTCTTTATGATTCAAAAGTAGTGGCTTATCATAACCTCGCTCGGTTTTCCATTTTTCTATAGCTTCAGGTGTAACATATTTAATGCCCAGTTGCATTCGCGCCATATCGTCAGGCGTATTCACCACAAAAAACAAAGTGAATGTAAGGAGATTGACACCGATAAGAATCGGTATTGCATACAGAATACGCCGAAGAATATAGTTAAGCATCGTAATTGTTCATCACTTTAAGATGATATCGCACCGCTAACCGCGGTACTGCTTTCACGACGACGAAAAATCATTACTGCCGGAATAAAACTGATTATCAGCATAACTACCGTCAATGCAATTGGCCACAACACCGGTCCATTCCAGTCGCGGCGTTTTTGTTCCCTCAGGTTTGCATCAATCTTGAAATACTTTACGTTGTTATTGGATATTCTGTTCGGCTTCACATTTTGATACCAGGAATGATACAACCCATAATCTTTTGGATGATAACCCCACAACCAAGGAGCATCGTATCGCAGTATCTCCAACATACGATCAATTATTTGTTGCCGCTCCGATCCATCTTCCATATTCTTCATCCGCTCAAACAATTGATTATATTCTGTATTATCATAGTTGGCAGCATTCTCACCATTATTACCTACTTTCCGTTGTGGCCCATACAGTAAAAACAGAAAATTTTCCGGATCAGGATAATCTGCGTTCCAACCCCATTCAAAAATCTGCGCATTGCCTTTGCGGATTTTATCTTGGAAGCGATTGTAATCCGTACTTCTAACAATCAGCTGTATATTTAATTTCTGGAATTGCTTACGCATCCAGTCGAGCTTAGACCTATCTTCTGAACTACGTGCGGTTACGTCAAAATGCAGGATCAATGGCGCACCTGTCCTCTGATCTATTCCATTTGGATAGCCCGCTTTCGCCAATAAAGCCTTTGCCGCTCGAATTGATTTGCGCTGCGGCTGGCCATTGATCCAATCATATACTACTGAGTTAATACCTTCCGCTCCATCGCGATAACCCGCAATACCTGGTGCAATAGGGCTTTGTGCCGGTAAACCGCGACCATTTGCAAAAATTGAAATAAACTCTTCATAATCCACAGCGATCGAAATTGCCTGTCGCAACTTTCTAGCCGACTCGCGTTGACGCTCATTACTTCCGCCGACAATCGGATCCAACATATTAAAACCCATATAATATGTTGATACCGCCACAGTTGTCTCCAACCTGATTCCCTGTACCGCCATTTCTTCCGTTACTGTCGCCTCCCCTTGGCCGACCAACTGCACGGCTTGATCAAAACTATCTGAACCAATTCCGGTAGCATCATAATAGCCTTGCAAGAACTTATTCCACCGCGGAATACTTTCTTTTTCCCGGGTAAAAATAATTTTGTCGATAAATGGCAATTCTTTACCCGCATCGACCAACAAACCATTTTCTTGATCACCCGGCATACCCTCCATTGGATAGTATTCGCCATGAAAATTTGGATTTTTTTCTAATACCATCCTCAGATTGGGATTATTTTCAGTGAGCATATAAGGACCCGTACCAATCGGATACCAATCCAATGTAATATTTCTTTGTATCAACCCCTTCTGAGAATAAAACTGATCAGCCTCCCAAGGAATGGGTGCGAAAAAAGGCATGGCCAGCCAATAAAGAAATTGTGGATACTTACCTTTTATTTTTATATGGTAGGTATAGGTATCGACCACTTGTGCCCCCTCTAATGGATAATCTCTTAGATCGAGATATGTTTTTCCTTGAGATCGCTCTTGATCGGCTTGCTTTAATGCATGCGCATAATCCGCAAGCCCCACTATATAGTCCGCCATGAGTCCATAGATCGGCGAATGCAATCTCGGATGCGCCAGACGCTTAATTTGGTATACATAGTCCTCTGCTGTTAGCTCACGTGTATCCGTTTGAGAAAAATCAGATAACTTAAATATCGCTGCCAACTCTTGATCACTCAGATTATGATAAAACCAATCACCCTGCTCATTTTTTGCAAATGCTGGATGAGGCTGAAAGAAAATTCCCGGTTTGACTGAAATTTCATAAATGCTATAAGCAATATCGGCGGCTCGCGTATTATCCGGCAACTGATTATCTTCAGCGTCGAAATACTTTGCGACAGGAATTTCCTTTGCGGTTGCCGGAATTAATGCGAAAGGGCGTTTTAAGTAATGATATTGCAATGGAGGCTCATAAATCTGTGCAGTAAATTGAATCTCATTGGAACTATAGGACTGCACCGGATCAAGATGCTTGGGACGCTCACTAAATACATTATAAAGGACATTCTTTCCAGCATCGGTTGTAGCGTATGGATTATTCCAGCTATGTTCACCGCAAGCGGATAGTAAGGCTATCAATAACATTAACAACCAAGATGTATTAACTACTTTTCTCATTGTAATAAATAAAGTCCATCTAAATTAACTTATCTTAAGAAATGTGCATCGCACATATCTTCTCTCACACAACGCCACTTTTCTTGTCCTTCAGCTATAATTCGTTAATTCTCTAAATTTTACAAGGAAATTTTATGGGGTTTCTCGCGGACAAACGTGTACTCATCACCGGTCTTCTCAGCAATCGCTCAATCGCTTACGGTATCGCCAAAGCCATGAAGCGCGAAGGAGCGGCGCTGGCATTTACCTATCAAGGAGAAGATATACGTGAGCGAGTTGAGAAGTTAGCCGCTGAATTTGACAGCAACTTGTTATTTCCTTGTGATGTAGCGAACGATAACGAAATCGCCCGATGCTTTGAGAACTTACAGAAACATTGGGATGGACTGGATTGCATTATCCACTCGATTGCTTTTGCACCACGTGAGGCATTAACGGGCGATTACTTGGAAAGCGTCAATAGAGAGGCTTTTCGCATTGCACACGATATTAGCGCATACAGTTTCTCCGCGCTTGCTAAAGCAGCCCTACCATTGATGCAAAACAGAAACGCTTCACTTCTGACGTTAAGCTATCTGGGTGCAGTACGGGTCATGCCAAACTACAATGTCATGGGGCTGGCTAAAGCCAGCTTGGAAGCCAATGTTCGCTTCATGGCTTCCAGTTTAGGCCCCAAAGGAATACGTGTAAACGCTATATCTGCTGGACCTATCAAAACCCTCGCTGCTGCCGGTATTGGAAATTTCGGAAAATTACTAGGTTATACTGAGAAAGTTTCACCATTACGGCGTAACGTTACAACAGACGAAGTAGGTAATGTTGCTGCTTTCTTATGCAGCGACTTGGCCAGTGGTATTACCGGAGAAATTACTTATGTAGACGCCGGCTTTAATACCGTCGCATTTGATCTCATCAATTAGACTTAGAAATTATCTTGTTTAACCTTTACCTCATACTGCTTTCTAAGCACTGAAAAATAAGAAGAAATTTCTTCTTGAGTAATCATTTGCTGCAGTTGCTTATTAAAATTATTAAGATTCATTTCTTCTGTAAATTTCGGCTCTGTGACTTTACTAATTCGTATCAGACTAAATCCACCGCTCGGGCTAACTGCACCTACATAAGCAGGTAGATTATTCACTTGTGCTCTAAAGATTGCGCGCAAGGTTTCATGATCCACCCCTTGTGATTGCATATAAGAAATCTGCTTTGCTTCAGTCCATTCAACATCAATACTACTATCCCCACCAGCTTGCAGGCGTGCAAGCTTCGCCTCTCCTTCCTCGATTGCTTCGGCTTTAGCCATTTGCATCTTAAGCTTCTCAACAATTTGATCCTTAACCACCATGAGTGATTGGGCAGTGGCTGGTTTATGCTCAATAATACGAGCCGACACAAATGTATCTGGCTTTATTTCTATAGCTTCAGTATTACGCTGCTTGGAAACTGTATCTTCTAAAAAAATGGCTGACAACAGCTTTTCATTAGCAAGAATCGACGGTTCTGTAGAACTTCTTGTGATCCAGTCACTTTGTTGTATCGTTAACTCAAATTTTTCCGCCGCCGATTGAAGGCTATCGCTTTGCTCATAAACCGCATTACCAAAATCTTCAGCAATTTCTCCAAAAACACTGCCTGCCATCTGTATTTTGAGCTTATCCGCAATCTGCTCTCGCACGTCTTCCAGAGTCGAACGTTTTTCTTCCTTAATGTCAGTTAATTTTATTACATGCAAACCAAAATCCGTTTCCACAATATCACTGATTTCATCCAGTTGCATCGAGAAAATTTCATCCTCAAATGATTTCACCATGACGCCACGACCAAAGAAACCAAGATCTCCACCCAAAGTCGCCGAACCAGAATCATCCGAATGCTCCTTTGCAATCTCCGCAAATTGCTCTGGATTCTGTTTAACTTGTTCTAATAAATTTTCTGCCTTTTTTCGCGCTATTTGTTTTTCATCTTCCGATGCACCAACCGGCAAACTAATCAAAATATGACTAGCTTTCCGCTCTTCAGGTTGACTGAATTCGTCGCCATGTTCCGTAAAATATGCATTGATTGCTTCATCGCTTACCGCTTCATTCTTAGCTACCGCATCCAATGATAGAACCAGATACTCAACTCGAGCACGTTCAGGCAGATGAAAATCCGCCTTATGTTTCTCATAATAAGCGTCAATAGCTGCTTCTGCTGGTATTACTTGTGATAAAAACTGCTCCGGTTCAATTTGCAATTGACTAATTTCACGCTGCACCTCACTTAAATACCTCACTCTTTCAGCAACAGCCTTTGGTGCAAATCCATTCTCGCTATAACCATCCAGTAATTGCTGTAATAAGAGTTCCTGGCGCACACGCGATTCAAATACTGCAGGAGTAAGTCCCTGAGCACGCAACAACTCCTCATATTGCTGCTTAGAAAACTTACTATCCTTCTGAAATGCGGGTATATCACGAATTGTCTTTACTAGCTGTGAATCCAGAACAATAAATCCATTACTAACAGCTTCTCTATTCAACAATCGTTGTTGAATCAATCTTTCCAAAACCGAGTTTCTTACTTCGAAAGTATCCAGCATTGCACTGTCAAAATTTGCACCCAACATGCCACGCATTCTCTCATGATGATCACGCAATGCTTGCTCATACTCGCGGCGCGGTATCTCTTCGCCGTCAACTATTGCGACATAGCCTTCGCCACCCTGATCACGGTACGACTCAACGCCCCAAAATAAAAAAGGCAATACTGCCAAGCCCATGATGACCTGAACGACACGTTTCTTACGATTGACGAAATCAAACACAATTAAAGCCTGAGAATACTAAAAAATAAAATTGAAGAATTTCTATTGTATCAAAACTGACATTTTTGGCGGAGTGGACGGGACTCGAACCCGCGACCCCCGGCGTGACAGGCCGGTATTCTAACCAACTGAACTACCACTCCTAGAACTAATTATTTGACTGGTGGGTGCTGACGGGATCGAACCGCCGACATTCGCCTTGTAAGGGCGACGCTCTACCAGCTGAGCTAAGCACCCAGTCATAAAGTCCGCTAGTTTACTGCATCTTTGAGTGCTTTACCAGCACTGAATTTAGGAACCTTTGCTGCCTTGATTTTAATGGCAGCACCTGTGCGTGGATTACGACCTGTGCGAGCAGCTCTAGTACCTACTTTAAAAGTCCCAAATCCGACCAGAGTTACACTTTCATTCTTTTTAAGCGCTCCTTTTATTGCAGATAATGCTCCATCCAATGCACTACCCGCAGAGGCTTTGGAAATTTTAGCTGATTTTGCGATAGCTTCAATAAGTTCGGATTTGTTCATATAATTCCCCTTCTAAGTTAATGGTAATTAAATCACAAGCAAGTACTGCAAGCGTTCTTATATCAAGCCGTCAACGCCTGGTCAAGCAAATTAAGGGTTTCCGTTACCTTATTGATTTCGCCATCGCGTTAATTTTAGTAAGCACCACTCATTAATATAAATTATATAACTTCATAAAAACAAATAACTAGTTATCAAATCCACAAACTACTTGAAGTTCTGTCAATTAATTTCGTATTAATAAATTTCTGTTTTCTGTTCACGATTTAACAACACTTCAACAGCATTCCTAGCCGGCACGCCTTCATGAAGGATACTGCAAACTGCTTGTGTTATCGGCATTTCAATATGCAATCGATTACCTAATTGCAACACCGATCTTGCCGTATGCACCCCTTCAGCAACATGCCCTAATTCATTCAAAATATCATGCAATGACTTTCCATCTGCCAGCATCAATCCTACTTGCCGATTTCGCGACAGGTCCCCAGTACTCGTAAGAATTAAATCACCAACCCCAGCCAATCCCATAAAGGTTTTCATACTTCCACCCAAACCGAGCCCTAAGCGGGTAATTTCCATCAATCCGCGCGTTATCAATGCTGCACGTGCATTATGTCCAAATCCAATACCATCAGAGATGCCTGCTGCGATAGTAATAACATTCTTTATCGCACCACCTGTTTCCACACCAATGACATCCTGGCTGGTATAAATACGTAATCTTGGGCTATGTAATTCAGAAGCTACTTTGCTGGAAAAATCAGCATCCTTAGACGCTAATGTTAATGCAGTGGGCAGACCTTGCGCTACTTCTTCCGCGAAGCTGGGACCGGATAACACACCACAGTATGGCAATATGTCGGAATATTCTTCTTCAACTACTTGGTGAGGCAATTTGGAAGATTCTGATTCAAATCCCTTGCATCCCCATATGACAGGCACTTTAATTTTGCTTGCAACAATCGCACGCAGAGTCTCACGTAAACCTACAATAGGCACAACGATTAAAGCAAGATCTACCCCGTCTAACGCTTCATTGAGTACTGCTGTAATTTGCAAAGATTCTGGTAATACATGGCCCGGCAAGAAACTTTGATTAATTCGATGCTTATCTATTTCAATTGCATGATCCGGATCCTTCGTCCACAGCCTGATTTGATGACGTGCCGATAAACTGATCGCTAATGCCGAACCCCATGCACCTGCACCCAATACAGCAATTCTCATGAACCCCAAACCTGACTGACTTTGACATAACCAGTTTGCCCATCAGAATGACGCACTTTCACCCAGCCCTGCGCATCAGAATCCAGCCACTCCATAACGATATTCTCTTCCGCTTGAAAAACCAGCGTTGAACTCATATCAGCTGACTGATGTATATCAGCCAACGGCACTGTCACAACCACATAGCGTTGCGGACTTAATGCCTTCTTCTCAACCCAAGCAAGACTGCCGCTACTATCGCGCACTTTTGCCCAGCCTTCAACGTTTACCACAATCTCAACCGGAAGATACAGGCTCGCCACATACAACTTATCAGCTCTAAGAGACGGTGCGTCATACATAATGACCGCATTCTCAGCGATCGAGGAATATTCGATCTCTGCCATTACATAGCTAGACACACATAGCAAAACGCCTGTCGCTAGCACGCGCCCCCGGCTTATTAATCTCAATAACTTATACAACAAGCTTTTTCGCATCGACATCTTTACCTTCTACGATTTTCGGTTCTTTTCTAGTTTTGATTGGTCTCTGCCTTTTTCTGATGATAGACAGCTTCAAAATTTACTGGACTGAGAATTACGGGAGGGAAACCGGCTCGTGTCACAATATCCGATACAACCTCGCGCAAATAAGGAAAAAGAATATTGGGACATCCGATCCCTAATACAGGATCAATCTCTTCATCGGACAAATTACGAATACGAAAAATACCTGCTTGCTGCACTTCAACCAAAAACATAATTTTGTCTTTAATCTTTGCGGTTACCGTCACAGTTAACAGCACTTCATACAATCCTTCATCGATACTCTGATTCTTACCTCCGAGCTGCATATTAATCTCGGGGGTGTCTCTCTCCAAGAAAATATTGGGGGCATTAGGAATTTCCACAGATAAATCTTTTACATAAATCTTCTCTATGGCAAAAACCGGTTGCAGTTGTTCATTCATATTTATCTACCAAGTATATTTAATTAAGAAGTAACCTACACTCACTTCAATCATGCGATCAAGTTGCAAGCAACGCCAACAACTCACCCTTACGATCGAGCTGCGTTAAATCATCATAGCCACCAACATGTCTTTCTCCGATGTAAATCTGTGGCACCGTACGACGGCCTGTTTTATCCATCATCTCAGCACGTTGCGCTGGCTCCAGATCAATACGGATTTTCTCAATATCCTGAACTCCTTTAGCACGCAGCAAATTTTCCGCCATCTTGCAATAAGGGCAAAAACCGGTTGTGTACATAATAACCTTTGCCATAGCTTCCTTTAGCGCTTGACGATAGGCAAGTTTGCGCGTTTCCAGGTATCAATTCCTCCCATTAGATTAAATACCTGAGCAAATCCATTCTTTTTAAGAACCACGCTTGCGCGATTTGATCGAATACCGCTACGATATATGATTACAATAGGTTTCTCCTTAAATTTTTGTATCTCAATCCAACGCTCCTCTATCTTTTCAGATGGAATGTGTCTTGAGTTAGGCAAATGGCCCGCGGCATATTCACTGTCATCACGCACATCGAGCACCAATGCGTCTTGATGATTGATTAATTGGATAGCAACGCGTGTATCTATCTCCTTGATACCACGCTGTGATATCAATGGCCATAATAATAATAAGCCGCTGATCACAGCTGTAATCACAAACAACAAGTTCTCCAGCTTAAGAAGAAAATGGTCTTGAAACAATGATAAGTCCATATAGTTTTATTCTATTATTTAAATGTTAATTTTATCAGAAACGAAATTGAAAAATCGCAGACACATAAAGATCCAATGAATCTCACCAACCAAACCTGCGCATATTAACATTATGCATACAAATGCATAATCATTCGACATTTCCGCTATATCATTTTCCACAAAAATGTATATTACCCATAAATATTCGCACAGAAAATCAGTCAGATGCTGCATTCCCCAATAAAATATAATAAAATATCACCCTATCAGTGGCTCTCACTTACCTGATAATCATCTCCTTTTTCACGAAAAGATAACTATGAAGAAAATTGTTCTCCTACGACATGGAGAAAGTACTTGGAATAAAGAAAATCGTTTTACTGGTTGGACAGACGTCGACTTAACACCCAAAGGCTTACAGGAAGCCAAAAATGCTGGGCGACTTCTACAAGAACAGGGATATAGATTTGATATTGCCTACACATCAGTTCTCAAGCGCGCCATCCGCACGCTATGGATAGCGCTTGACGAAATGGACCAGATGTGGATTCCGATTCAACACACTTGGCGACTGAATGAACGACATTATGGTTCACTGCAAGGATTGAACAAAGCTGAAATCGCTGCCAAATACGGCGATGAGCAGGTCTTAATTTGGCGCCGTAGCTATGATACTAGACCGCCTGCATTAACCACCGATGATGATCGTTACCCAGGCGCTGATCCTCGTTATAAAAATCTAGCTCTCGACGATATACCTTTGACTGAATGTCTCAAAGATACTGTTGCAAGATTTTTACCTTATTGGAATACAACCATCGCACCACAAGTTCAAGCAGGTAAAAATGTCATCATTGCAGCGCATGGTAATTCATTACGAGCACTTGTAAAGTATTTGGATAACATGTCTGAAGAAGAAATTCTAAACTGCAATATACCTACCGGCATTCCACTGGTTTATGAACTTGATGACAATATGCAGCCAATTAAAAACTATTATTTGGGAAACCAAGCAGAAATTCAGGAAGCGATGCAGATTGTGGCTAATCAGGGCAAGGCAAAAATTTAAAGTATTTATCAGCTCACTTATTCACGAACAAACGTATTATCTTGAAAAAATCATGCTTGGAAATCAGTACGTTTAATTTTATTTACTTTCAATACCTCAAATTAATGCTGATTTTCGCTTTGGCTTCTCTCTATCCACTCTCAGCTTTCTCGGATAATCAGGAAAGTCTCAAAACATTACGTGAACGTATCCAATTATTGCAAAAAGAACTGGCAAATAAAGAAACTCTAAAGCAAAAAACATCAGATGCAGTGCAGGAAACTGAGCGTGCGATCAACACGATAAATCACAGATTGACCAAACTCATTGAGCATGACCGGCAGGCCAATGAGGATTTCAAACAATTACAAACACAGTATCAGCAAACTGACAACGAAATTCAGATAGAACGCAATCAATTAGAGCAGCTACTCTATCGACAATACTTAGGAGGACGGCAAGACTATCTGCAATTAATGCTGAAGCAGCAAGATCCTAATCAAATCGCCAGAGATATTCATTATTACAAACAGCTTTCACTTGCTTACTCGGGGAGTATTGAAAACCTTCAAAATAATCAATACAAAATAGCAGCATTGACTCAGGCTAGTCGCCAAAAGAAAGAAGAAATCACTACTATTCAAACCGAATATTTCGCGCAACGAAAAAAACTTGAACAAGAGAAAAATAAGCATCAGACCATGCTTTCACAGATATCCGGGCAAATTACCCAACAACAACAAGAAATTAACAAGCTGGAGAATGATGAAAAACGCATAACCAACTTGGTCAATGAAATCAATAAATTGCTAGTTCAAGAAAAACCCAGGGGCGCGTCGATTAACAACAAGCTCCCCGATACTTCTACAGCAGGCATTCCTTTCTTATCACTCAAAGGCAAATTAAATTTACCAGTGCGCGGGAAACTTATGAATAGCTTTGGTGGTCAACGCTCAGGTAAGCATGTGACATGGAAAGGATTGTTTATTCAATCATCTATCGGTAATGATGTAAAAGCTATCTCTGAGGGAAGGGTGGTATTTGCGGATTGGTTGAGAGGCTTCGGTAATCTGATTATCTTAGATCATGGCGGCGGATATATGAGCCTTTATGGTAATAATGCAACACTTCAAAAACAAGTGGGCAATATTATTCGCGGAGGCGATACAATTGCAATCGTTGGAAATAGCGGTGGTAATGCAGATTCAGGTTTATACTTTGAACTTCGTCATAAAGGCAAGCCATTTGACCCTTTGACGTGGATAAAAATAGAGTAATCGTAAAATACATCTTCATAAATTCGATTAATGCGGAGATAGCATCATGAGTAACGGAATTAAAAAAACAGGCCTAATTCTAATTGGCATAATCACTGGAATGATGCTCAGTCTGAATTTCTCTGCGATTGCCAAAAAAGACAGCATAGAAGCAATTCATCCGCTGCCAATCGAAGAATTGCGCACATTCGCCCAAGTATTCGGTCGCATCAAAAGCGATTACGTCGAATCTGTAGAAGACAAGAAGCTCATTACTGAAGCTATCAATGGCATGCTAGTTGGACTGGACCCTCATTCATCCTATCTCGACAAAGACGATTACAAAGAATTGCAAATCGGCACACAAGGTGAGTTCGGCGGGCTAGGCATTCAGGTCACCATGGAAGACGGTGTGGTAAAAGTCATCTCGCCGATTGAAGATACACCCGCATTTCGTGCAGGTATCAAAACCGGCGACCTGATTGTTAAACTGGATGACACGGTGGTCAAAGGTATGACACTGAATGATGCGATCAAGCTCATGCGTGGCAAACCCAAGACTTCGATAAAAATCACCATTATGCGTGAAGGTGAAACAGAGCCACTAATTTTCAATTTAGTACGCGACATCATCAAAATCCAGAGTGTCAAATCAAAAATGATTGAACCTGGCTACGCTTATATCCGCATCACACAATTTCAAGAACAAACCGGTGAAAATCTGGCACAAGCCATTAGAACACTGTTTGCTGAAAACACCGGATCCATGAAAGGATTGATATTGGACTTGCGTAATGACCCGGGCGGATTACTCAATGGTGCTGTTGCCGTATCTGCTGCTTTTCTGCCAGAAAATGCATTGGTTGTTTACACCGAAGGACGTAGCGCCGATGCCAAAATGAAGCTGCACGCGAACCCTGAGTATTATCTGCGCGGACCGGATGATGATTACCTAAAAGGACTCCCTTCTGAGGTCAAGACAGTACCGATGATTACGTTAGTTAATGGAGGCTCCGCTTCAGCATCTGAAATCGTAGCAGGTGCCCTGCAAGATCATAAACGTTCTATCGTAATGGGATCGCAGACCTTTGGCAAAGGATCGGTACAAACCATATTGCCGTTAGGAAATAATACCGCCATTAAACTCACTACGGCGCGCTATTACACACCCAATGGTCAATCTATCCAGGCACAAGGCATTACACCGGATATTCTGGATGAAACAGATAACGGTGATGATCAGCGCTTGCGTGAAGCAGATCTGAATCGTCACCTATCCAATGGCAAGAAAGCAGAAAAGAAAAAAACCGCCTCTGAAGCTGAGAAAGCAGCACTGAAACCTGCCGGCGACAAAAAAGAGAAAAAGAATAAAGATAAAAAAGACAAAGAAAAAGACAAGGACAAAGATAGAACTCCTATTGAATTTGGCTCTGCAGAAGACCTCTTATTAACTCAAGCCATGAATTACTTTAAGGGCATTACGTCATCACCCGAGAAAAAAAGTGATGAAAAAACCGATAGCTGATCTCAAGGATCGTGAATGATAACCAGTTGCTCCGATATAGTCGTCATATCCTGCTACCGCAAATCGATATTGCGGGGCAGGAAAAACTCAATCAGTCACGCGTACTCATTGTCGGTGCCGGCGGTTTAGGTTCTCCCATAGCACTGTATCTTGCTGCCAGCGGAGTTGGCAATTTGATCATCTGCGACGGTGATCAGGTCGATCTGACCAATCTGCAGCGGCAAATTATCCATAACAGCGATTCAGTCGGTCTCGCAAAAGTTCTCTCGGCAAAGCAATCACTCGCCAGAATAAACCCTGAAATCAACGTCATCACAATCGAAGAACAGGTTGACGCAGAGAAACTGCTACAGCTCGCTGCAGAAGTCGATGCTGTAGTCGATGCCAGCGATAACTTCAGCACACGCCACCATATCAATCAAGCCTGTGTCGCCTATAAGAAACCGCTGATTTCCGGTGCCGTCGTGCGTTTTAACGGCCAAGTCAGCGTATTCGATTTACGCCATGCCGACAGTCCCTGTTACCACTGTTTATATCCCGCAATCGATGGAGAACAAGAAGACATGCCTTGCGCAATCATGGGTGTATTTTCGCCATTGGTTGGCATTATCGGCTGCATGCAAGCTGCGGAAACATTAAAAATTTTGTTAAATATCGGAGAAAGCCTGAGTGGTCGTCTACAATTACTGGATAGTCTCGCGATGAACTGGCGCTCGATCAAGTTACACAAAGATCCAGCCTGTCCAGTATGTCATTCGGCGGCATCTACAGACACTACGACTCAATGAGCAATCAGTTTCCGAATTTTAAAGAAGCTGTGGCGGCAATAAAATCAATCGCTGTACTTCCCAATTTACCAGAGGGTCACGCCTGAATCCGCTTTTGACAAACTGATACCAACGGCCAATAACAAAGCACATGAATAAGTTGGCCTGCACCGCAACATCCAAATTGGCATTTATTTGACGTTCACCGACTGCAAACCGTAATGCCTGTTTTAAAGTAGCTTCCAAACGATCATGCAGCCGATTGATACGCAATTGCAAGTGCGCAGTCTCATTGACCAGCGCATCGCCAATCAGAATACGCGTCATACCTGGATTTTTTTGTGAAAAACCCAACAGCAACAACAGCAAATTTTCAATCCGCTTAATGCCACACTGTTCTTCCTGTAAGATATTGTTAATCAGCACAAACAATGTCTGCTCAATAAACTCAATCAACGCCTCAAACATCTGTGACTTATTGGAAAAACAGCGATAAATCGAGGACTCTGAAATTCCCAACTGAGCGGCTAACGCACCCGTGGTAATCTTTATTTGCTGAGGATGCTCCAGCATTCCTGCCAAAACTTGCAGAATCCGGTCTCTTTTTTCATCTGATTTTGCTGACTGGTATAAACGCTTCAATTTAGGTAACGGTGAACGGTGAAAAACAAAAATAATAGCTGAAAAATATATCAGACTAACAAGGCAGCGAGAAACCTATTCCATAATCCAGGCTAGTCTACACAAGCAAAATAAGTGCTGGGGCAAGTTGCATTCAATCCACCTGCAGCATCACGCGTTTGATTTTTCCAGCTCATCGCTTTTAACACGCTAGGAAAATAATCCGGACTTCGTGTCCAGAAAATGTAATTGACATCCAACTCGTGCCGCGCAAAAGCCAGGAGTTCGGAAATAGTCGGCTGATAACCTTTCCTATCAAACCGAGTATTTTCATAATTTGCTTTCTCTATTTGAACCGTCAGGGGTATTTTCCCGGAAAGTTCAGGATAGTAACTATAGATACCTTCCGGCGGATTCCTAGTTGCATCGTAAAACAATCCTGGCTCATCCAGAAAAACATCCGGACAACCCAATGCTATTCCTGTTTTTTTCATATTATTCACGAATGACGCAATAAGTTGACGCGGGTAATTGACGAACTGAAATACCATGGTGTTTGGAAAGTGCTGACGCATCTGCTGATTGATGCTGATAATATTATTGTAATAGCCATCTATTTGAGCATTGGATAACGTGATTAATGGCTTACCCATGGAAGTCTCTGTCAGACCCACGCCTTCAAAATAAGGATGAGAATTAAAGCGACTCCCCAATTCACGCATCAGTGCAACCAAGCGATCACGCACTAGCGGATTCCACAACTTGATGCCGTATCCTTTAATGCCTGTGCTACGCCAACCGCTGTAAGGAAATAACCCCCCTTCATACAATGTGCCCGCTTTTACGTAATCCGGCACAAGTTCTGCTTGCGGATAATCCACTGATGACTTTAACTCCAGCAAGATGATAAGTCTTTTTTTATGGATAGTCAGTTCTTTCAGATGCTCGTCAATAGCGGAGAAATCATAGACACCTTTTGCAGACTCCAGCTCTGACCATCGGTAGCGGATGGTTATGCCTCGTAGTGTTGGAGTTTCTTTGAGCTCGCTATATACTTGTTTCATATACCAGGGGTTATTCGGGCCTGGACTGACGAGTGTCACGTAGTGACCGGGATGCCATTTGATCGGATTATCCACAGGTGGAATGAATACAGCACCGGCATGCGCCATTCCCCACGGCAAAACCATTCCGATGGCAAATAATAATGCAATCGATGCGGTACGCATTTGTTTAGCTGCACTGCTGAGACTGATTTCAATTCGCATATAAAAATTCCTTTCTTTTCAGTTAGGCTTCATCCTTTTGATTCTCATTCAAAAGTAATCAGTAGGTTAATTAATCAAGATTGTCAGCGATACTGCATACTATGCTCCAGGTCTCACCGTGCAATAGTGCGAAAAATGCAAACACCACTGCTGCTAGTATTAGAGAAATTAGCGCTAGTTCGACTCAGTTTGTTCTTTAGGAAATTTTGCACAAGATAACTACACGTCTGATTCAGCGTGTTCATCTCGAACATCATTCAAACGTTGTCGTACGTCCTGAGCTTCTCAAGAAACCAAATGAGAACTTACTTCGCTTCTTTCTTACGATATGACATTAGCTTGCAGCAACTCATGGACTTCATGCAGTTTTGCGCTTAATCTCGGACCGCTTCCTGCCACATTCCGCGTAGATTTGTGACAAGCTGGAATTACAACAACAGGTAAAATCACAACTTATCGATTTTTACCATCCTTGACTGTACCATTAAATAGCGTGGGTTGAATACCCACTTTATCTGACATTGTGTAGGAGAAACACCGAAAAAAAGATGTGGCTACACTAAACTGGACACATTCCTTAAAATAACTGAAAGAAGGAGTGTATCTAAATGAACCAAGAGAAACCCAAAGTTTATACAGCTGAATTTAGGGAATCATCAGTAAAGCTAGCCATTGAATCGGATAAATCGGTGGCTCAAACCGCCCGGGATATTGGTGTCAATGAAAACACCTTGCATACATGGATGAATAAATACAGTCGACCGGTAGATAACATAAAGGCAGTGCGCACTGACGCACATCTCTATGAAGAGTTAAAGCGGCTAAAGAAAGAGGTTGCCCAACTGACCGAGGAGCGTGACCTATTAAAAAAGGCGGCGTACTTTGCCAAGGGGCAACGGTGAAGTACGCCTGGATCAAACAGCATCGGGATGAATGCGCTGTGTTATCGATGTGCCGGTTTTTACAGGTCTCACAGAGCGCCTACTACGCTGGTTGCATCGAGTTCCTTCATTCAGGGAACGAGATGATGGGCAATTCAGCAGTATTGTAAAAAATGCATTTGAAAAAAGCCGGAATACATATGGCACGCGCCGCCTCAAAATAGCCCTGTCCCACCAAGGCTGACCTGGTTTAATGGAACTGGACAGTCCAGTCCCATTAAACCAGGTCACATATCTTCTATCTCGTAACTACATTATCTAGCCAGTATTATGGGGAATTACAGCGAAATAAATAATTCTCGTGGTTTAGCAAAGGTCTCAGTACAATTGTAGAAGACCACCTCAATCTTCAGTACCTGTTGCTACAGATTTAGAGCCAAATTCAGTTAAACGCGAAACGTTCTGAGCACGGTTAGGAGCACGGCGCTCTACATTACGCTCGGATGAAGATGCAGAAGCTTCTGATTTCCCGTTAGCGTTTAAAACTGCTGTTTTCTTACCTTGATCAATTTGAAACATCGCAATCGCATGTACCAATTGTTGCGCTTGATATCTCAAGCTTTCTGCAGCCGCTGCAGTTTGTTCAACCAATGCAGCATTTTGTTGGGTTGTTTCATCCATTTGTGTAACAGCTTGATTGATTTGTTCGATACCAGCACTTTGTTCATTTGAAGCTGCGGAAATTTCGTTCATGATATCGGTGACACGTTTTACAGAATTGACAATCTCATCCATAGTCATACCGGCTTCATCCACTAAATGTGTACCTTTATCAATTTCACTGACTGAATCATTGATCAGCTCTTTGATTTCTCTAGCTGCGACCGCAGAGCGTTGTGCTAACGTGCGAACTTCGGTCGCAACCACCGCAAATCCTCGGCCTTGCTCACCTGCGCGAGCTGCTTCTACGGCTGCATTCAGCGCCAAAATGTTGGTTTGGAATGCGATACTATCAATGACACTAATGATGTCAACAATTTTATGCGAACTTTGGTTGATCGATTTCATCGTATTGACAACTTCATTGACTACCTCGCCACCTTTAATTGCAACAGTCGATGCGCCTTCGGCTAATTGATTGGCTTGACGAGCATTGTCGGCATTTTGTTTGACTGTCGAAGTCAATTCTTCCATTGACGAAGCGGTTTCTTCCAAACTGGATGCTTGCTCTTCCGTACGATTGCTTAGATCAAAGTTACCTTGTGCAATTTCAGAACTAGCTGAAGCAACACCTTCAGCATTTATGCGAATGGTGCCAACAACGCTGGCAAGCTTGTCTTGCATCATATCCATGATAGATAGCAACTTACCTTCTTCACTATGATCTGAGACATTAATCTTTTGGCTTAAATTACCCTCAGCAATACCTTCTGCAATGTTGTTTACTTGTGTCAACAAAGCCGAAGTACGTTTTCTAACAACAAATAACGCTATCAAAACCATAACTGACATAATAATGGTTGACGTTATAGCCGCATATTCCCAATATCTACTTAGGATTTGAGCATTAGTGAATTCATTTTGCGTACGTTGATCGAGCAACAGAAAGAATTCATTGACTGGCTTCATAATTTTGGCTTTATATTGATGGTAAGCCAAGTTATGCATCATATCTCGAGCTTTTGCAAAATCGGGTTCACCTTTCACGGTAAAACCACCAGCGCTATCCGCATATAAGCCTTTCACCATGTTCATCGCAATCGTTTCGGTTTGCACCAATTCGTTTGAATTGGCTTGCGCTTCGGAAAGTTTAGCAAGTTCGATTTCTGAAATACCATATTTTTTCATCAAATCGATTAAAGCAATTGTTTCACCTTGACCTTTCGAAGGATCAATATCGGCTGCGCGAAAATCCCAATAGATCTGCTCATAGCCTTGCGGGCGAGGTATTTTGCCGTTACGGATATCGAGAATCTCAAAATATTGCTTTTCCCATTTGGCTTCGCCACCACTGACAACATAAGTGCGAGCTAAGCGCGTCAAATCATCGGAGCTTTGGCGCATCTCATCGGCTAATTGATACATTTGGTAGCGATTCGTTGCCGCTTCACTTAATACACCTGAATAGTGCCTACTCATGATAATGCTACCAATAGCAATTATCGCTAACAAAGCAATCAAACTTCCCATTGCCATAAAAATCTGCTTAAGACTCCAGTTCATCACACAACCCCTCTAATAGAATTGATCAGCTAAATAAGTTTATAAATGAATCAAAAATGCAGCTGTGACAAAAGCTATGAAATTTCTCTGGAAAATATAACAAATTTATTTGTAATTCTTTCTTATAAAAAAACTACTTTAGGTAGGTATTTTTAAATATGAATCGTCCTGGTTTTACAGGAGGCTCTATTCCTTGAGAAGATAGCGTAATGAAAAGACAAATGAGATGAGAACTCTGCACATGCTCGCCTAGACCAGATGATTGATCTGCACCACCCCTTGGCGGTGCTGGCAAATCGATTGCGTGATCGCAGATCGAAGCAAGCGCTTACATCAGCTTTTGAACGTAAGGATCGTCAAGGAGAAGTAGTGGAGATCAGCGGCCTTTTCGGCACAACGCTGGTATTGCCGATAGGGGCGTAAGTGCTGCTGGGCGGCAGCGTTTGCCGATTTGGTTGATGATTTCCATGCTGTATCTGGAGCATGTGCATTCAATCTCAGTGACGAAGAACTGATGATTCGCTGGTCCGAGAATGTGATCTGGCAGTATTTCAGTAGCCAGACGTACACACCGAAGTTACCCTGTGACACTACTCAGATAGGACGCTTGCGCACTGCCATTAGTGAATCCGGTGTTAGAGCGCTGCTGAAGGCAACGATTGACGTTACCGTGCAGGTGAATGTAGCGAAATCGGCTGAACTTGAACGCGTCATCGTCGCTACGACAGTACAAGAAAAAGCGATCGCGCATCCAGTGGATAGCCGCTTGCTGGAAATTGCCCGTAGCAAAATCGTACAGGCGGCCAAACGCAGCGGCATCATCTTGAAGCAAAGCTACACAAGGAAGGCAAGGAACTACACCGCAAAGCTGATGGTTATAGCCTGCCAAGCAATTTCGTCGCATGCGTAAAACCGTTAAACGCCAGCGCACAATCCTTGGCATCGTGCTGCAAGAGAGCAAAGTTCAAGTCGCTGACAAAGCTGCAACACCGTTGGCTCAAGCATCGGCAGGCCGTGGAGCCTGCCATCGGGCATTTGAAATCAGAGATCATCGCATGGATCGCTGCTGGCTGATAAGAACAGTACTCTGCTTGGGGTTAAAGGGTATTTTGTTGCGTTTTGTTATGCCTCGACTGACTAACTTCTGTCTAGAAAAAACAATCATATATCTGCAAAGCTTGTGTGTATACAAAACCATAACCATGGCTATGTGAATTTTGCAGAGGCGACCAAAGTAGTTTCATCTAAAATTCTCCTGCCTAAAAAGCAATGGGCAATGGCGCCTAAATCAGATGAAATCTTAATCAGATAGTATTCAAGGCGATGACAAGGATATTGCTTGAAAGGATGGAAGCCCCCCCAACGGCTGCCAACAATTCGCTGGCTGGGAGGTGCGTTAGTGGAGGTAGAAACGAAATATAAAACCCAATTCAACACGCCCCCGATCCCCTGGATCGTTGTGACACTTCCACTCACAGAAGTGCTTGGGTTAAGCGGTTTATCTACACAAACAAAGGGGAGTATAGATATCTGTAGAGACCGTTGGAATCCTGAAAGATTCCTTGAATATAGGAACACCTTAATTGACAACAAAATATTATATTAATAAACAATCGCTTGGCTTTTAATATTCATATACGTCATTGCGATATACCTGTGGATTTTTTCCATGCATTCCATGCAACGCCGCTCTTTGAGAAGATTGCAGCCGATTTTTGGGCTTGACACAGACAATATTGAGCAAAAGGTAAGCCACATAGAGATAAACTCCCAAGATAATGCCCGAAATGCTGTCCCAATCTACATCAAGCTCATACAATGAAACGCCATACACTACGCCTAACAGAATCAAGCAAATGCTCGTGGCCACAACGATGAAAGTATTGTCGTTTTTCATGATTTTTACTCCCAGGAATTATTCTTTAGACTCAACGGCTCTACGGGTAATCGCCATGGTTTTGTCATTGCCCGTTTCGGAATGCTGTACGTTGACGAACAAAGTGTACGGATCCTTGCCGAAATAAATGCCTGTTCCTTCCGCACCTTTATCTTTTAGAGAAGCAAACAGGTGCACACCATCGCTGTAGCCATCATCATCTTCATCAGGCAAAGCCACCCAGATATCGCTATTCTCGTTATCTTCAACAATCCATAACTTATCATCCGGGCCTTTTGCCAGATTATCCGGGCTCTTGAAACCGGTTACTCCAGGCGCAGTGCCGGTTGGTTTAACTTCAAATGGCACATTCACGCCGGGCTGTACAAAATAATTCACCTTCGGTACGGCGGCAAGGTGCACGGCAAGTATCGCTCCTGGACCGCTGGTGTTAGCAGGATCGGTGGCATCTTCGCAGGTAAGCGCAGCGTAGAGTGTACGGCCAATACGCTCCAAATCTTCCGGACGGCAGAAAGGAGTGGCATTCACTGCCTGTGCAGCGATTCTGGCATTGATTTGCACCTGATTCATATCCAAAGCCACCCATTCGGCTTCCCCGGTTTTCTGACCATTTCTCACCCGCAGCGCATACAACTGACCGCTGCTCAGGTCACCAAAGTTATTGGGAGCGAATTTATAGATAGCGCCTTTTCTATCCTCATCGATCACATACACATTACCTTCTTCATCCACCTCAATACCTTCGTGCGCTAACGATCCCAGCATAGGTCGCACTTTGATTTCCTCGACAATCGTCGGATCGTCTTGCGCAAATTTCAATTCATATAACATGCCGCTTTGTGCATTAGGCGCATCAGGATCGGGCAATTGCGCTGTGATGGTTTCTTCCGCAAACAGCAGCGTTTGCCAAGGTGTCCATACCAGACCGTCCAAGGCTTCCCAGTCAGCACGCTGCGCCAAAATTTCGGTCACACCAGTTTTTAAGTCTACGATCGACACTGCACCACCCAAATAAGGACTGGCACTCGGGCGTACTTCATGCGTGCGGTAAAGATACCTACCGGCATGCTTCCCGGTTTCATTGGCGGTATTCATGTCATTCCAATCGTTAGAATTTGGAAAAATATCCAAGTTACTCTCATCAGAAATAATGTACTGAGTAAAGCCTGCTGGAATCACCCAAGGTTTACTATTCAAAATGAGCGGATCGGCCGTCGTTTGCTCATAGGCGGAAGCAGCGATCGGCTTGAACTTCATAGGGCCATTAATATATACCGCATCAGCATAGACAATGGTGGTTAAAGCAGCACAAATAGGCAGCATTAGCATCGATTTCTTCATGTGGTTCTCCATAGAAACTGAGGATTACATTCGATAAACTTCGGGACGATAAACCAAATAAACTGCATTCGTCGCTGCTACTCTATCGACCTGACATGAAACGCTGATGTCAGCAAAATGAATTTTTCATGAATGCTTTATTGCAGTTCTCTTTCTCTCAGAATTCATGCGGGCCTTTAAAAGAAAAAATCA
The DNA here is from genome assembly GCF_003201565.1 of Nitrosomonas sp. Nm84. GTDB lineage: Bacteria > Pseudomonadota > Gammaproteobacteria > Burkholderiales > Nitrosomonadaceae > Nitrosomonas. The sequence continues at coordinate 23,126 of NZ_QJJP01000020.1, forward strand.
CTGATTGCATAAAGACAATCAGTGATTTCGTCATGAACTCAGCGGAGAGAGGAACCCACTGAGTGGGTGAAAGCTCCCTGTTCAGTATAGAAGCAGAGAAATCTTTCAGATCAACAAGGATTAGTTAAAGTTGAAAGTCCATTCTTGCGTCCAGTCATCGTTCGCATCTTTGAATGCACCGGCATAATCCACCACATCAAAGAATGAGTCATTGACAGCGGCACCACCCAGAATCAACGGCGATCCGGTTGCCGGCAAGTAGCCACTCAGAAGAGGATCAATCGCTTGGTTTTCGGATTGCGACAAGAACCAATCGGATGTGGTAAACGCAGCACCCTCGCCATCGGCAAAATTGGCAGCACAATTGACAAACGAATTTTGCATGGTTAATCCACCTGTCAGACTACCTGGTGCACCCGCATTCGCAAAGGTTCTTTCACCATCGATCATCAAGCAAGTTGGAGCGCCGGTAATGACGGAATTCCAAATATTCGCACCCGTTCCACGACGCAATAACACACCTTGTGTTGCTGAATCACCAGTACGACCAATAATGGTCAAATTGGACAGAATCGGTTGAGCACGAGGAATGCTGTCATGATTTCTCTCATTGTTGTCAGCTTCAATGCCGCGATCACCAATGGTATCCGATTGTTTAATCAAGACAAACTGCGCACGACCTTGCCAGCCATTGGTCCAGTCCAAAGAGTCATCCTGAATGTTCGTGAGCACCAGATGCTTCATCTTTACCGTACCGCCAAAAATTTCGACACCGTCATCCAAACCTTCGTGGACTTGTACATAGTCAATAATCGTTCCTGAACCCACACCATTGAGTGTCAGACCATTGAGTTCTTCATCCTGACGTACAGCACTTCCGGCAAAACGTATCTGTGTATATTTAAGTACGCCACTGTTATCAGCCGGATTGTTGCCACCGTAGATTTCACTGACAAAAGCCTCAAAAGGAACTTCACAGACTGGCACGCCTTCATTACATCCGTTCACCGGCGCATTGCCGGAGATAAGCAAACCGCCCCATTCGCCAGCCGATGCCTCAGTGGGGCCAGTCATGACAATTGGATTGTCCGGTGTTCCTTCAGCCATGATCTTTGAGCCACGTCTGATCCACAGGAAAGCTGCTTGGTCCCCCTGACCACCCACACCAACGATTTTAGTTCCAGGATTAATGGTAAGCGTAGCATTTTGGGCATTATCAGCACCCACAAAAACATTGCCCTGCAATACCCATTCAATGTTCTTTGTCAAAGTGACATCCGAAGTAATCGTGCCACTTAAGACACAAGAATTCGCTGAGGATCCCGGTTGTGCAAAGCTTGGGCAACCGATAAATACGTTATTGACCAACTGATCGATGGTAAAACGCATTGGATCGGAACCAGGCACCAATTTCAATTTGGCATAATAGCTGTCGGCGCCCACCGTTACTGAAGCTACATGCACTGAATTCGTATCCGAATCAAACACATTACGCTGCCCTGTTACCGCAGCAACCGGATTAGCAGAAACCAGTTGTAATTCGCTTCCAACAAGCTGTAATTGTGCGTTATAAAATGCTGAAGATCCGCCGCTCAGCACTTCAACAACGGGAAGACTTACTGTATTAGTTGCAGGATCATACGTTGCTGTCGCATGCGCATTAAATGCAATGCTGCTTAATAGGATTGCTGATGTTGTTAGTAATTGCTCTTTTATATTTTTTAATTGATACATAATAAGCCCACCTCCGATTTTTATTTAGGGTGAGCCAATCTAACAGGCCAACATGACAGGCGTATTACATACACATGTCAATACATGTGAAAAAGAAACCAACGACGATCAAAAAATATTGCTCCACAAAAGGTTTTGCTTTAAACAGTTTCTTATCAGTTAAAACCGTGACCAATGATCTGCGACAATCTGTCCGTTTTCAATAGTGAAGCGATAGTTATACTCATCTATTCGATAGGTCCACACTTCCCGTTTAATGTAGACAATGCCGCCAAAGGCACGAGTTTGGATAAGCCCCAGATCAGTCCGTATAGTCGGCTCACCTAAATTGATCAGCAACTTATCCGACAAATCCCCTTTGGAGATGATATTGCCATTGGGCGCACGAAAACCGCTGAGCAACATCACTGCGACAAGAATGAGTAGTAATTTTTTCATGATGCCTCCCCTGTTTGACTTTAACCATAGTGCTCATTGATGGCTTTACTATAGCTTGGAGAAGATTAATGCACGCTGAACGTAAGTTATGCTGATTTTTGCGGGGTCCGAAGTTTCATGAAATGGGGGATGGAGATGAGATTACTGCGTACCAGATATAATCAGGAATTTCGAGATCAATCAGTTGAGTTTTTTAAAAGAAGGTGGATTGACGCTGGTAGAGGCATCAAAATGACTGTTGTTACCTACCTCTTGGCACAATATCGACAATGCGGAGTTCGCGACCTTGGAATAAATAGATTGGTTTAACAAGCACTGGAGCCGATCGGAAATATCCTGTCGTCAGTACAATTTTCCCAGCAATACTATGTGCGATTTACTCGCTGCTTAAATCAATAGACTCCATTCTTGACAGCACACTCAGTCAAGCTCGGGCTCCGAACAGGCATATTTAACGAAGGTACTCACCAGAACGTTCTGGTTGATAAGTAACTTCTTTGATGCGCACTTGCAACACCCCGCCACCAGGTTTCGGCCACTCAATTTCATCTCCTTGGGAAAGACCCAGCAGCGCACTTCCCACAGGCGCAAGTATGGAAATGGTGCCGCCATTGGCATCAACATCTTTGGGATATACCAATGTCAAATAAAAATCTTTTGATGTAGATACGATCTCGAATTTTACGGTCGAGTTCATTGTCACCACAGTCGATGGAATCTCTTTAGGATCGACCACTTCTGCGCGAGCAAGCTCAGCCTCCAAATTATCTTTGCCTGGGAACATAGAATCGGGCAGTGATTCCAGTAGCTTTTCCAGTCTGATAGCGTCAAGTGACGAAATGATAATCTTCGGTCTAGTAGTCATTCTAATTCCTTAATTGGGGCTTTTATCCATTATCGCAATTCAGGCATGAAATGACCATAGCAGCATGGCTGAATCGTACTAAAAATGGCGCACCGCGGGAGGTGTGCCGTTAAATGCGGATGCAGTGGCAGTTTTACAGGAACAAATGGTTAAGCGTGATCAGCTTTGCTTTACTTATCGCAATCAGCTGGTTCTTTGGAATTTAACCAATACTGCTCGGATGAATGCGCTGAGTTATCCGGCTGGTAGTTGGAAGGCTCAAAGCCTGATGAGGGAAGCAGTCGTACATGTCACTCGCTGCAACAAGAATGCGTAGTAATTTTTTCATGATGGAATCCCCTTCTGATTGGCTCTAACCATAGTATCAATTGATGGCTTTACTATAGCCTGGAGAAAATTAATGCATGCTGGACGTGCGAATAGGTCTGAAGTGGATATCTGGAAAAGCAGTCAAGTTGAACGTGCGGATAAAAACGGCACCAGAGGATTGGAATTCAATTCTAAAAAAACAAACCCCGCTGTAGCAGCGGGATTCAGTGAAATACTGCCAGCTGAAATCAGTTTATGCCGTTTCCTTCCTGCGGCGCACAGCAAAACCCAGCAATCCCAATCCGGCCAATAGCATGGCGTAGGTCGTCGGTTCAGGAACAGGAGGAGGAGGTGTAAAAGGATCGGTGATAGCCATCACGTATTCGTAACCGAAGCTGATCGATTGGTTATTGGCGATGGTACCCAGATCATAAGCCAGATCGATTAACACATCGGAAAAGCCATAATTGCCAGGTGCTTGCCCAGACATTAACATATTATGAGGATCTAGATCGCAGCAAGAGGGATCGACATAGGCAACCACCGCATTTGCCGATCCGCCAATCAAGTCTGCCAAAGTGATCGCCCAACCATCCGAACTTGTGGCAGTTACCGAAGCACCATCCCCCAGTGCATTAATTACATTGCGCGTTTCATAACCAAGGCCCGCCGGCACGCCTTGGTCCGGGTCAATACCGACACCCCATTCAACATTGGTCGCGGTAGCGCCGGTATTGTTCGTCAGTTGAATCTGAACCGCGACGTGCCCGCTCGAAGGAATAGTGACTCTCTCGACAATTGACCAATCACTGCCGAGGCCGCTCGTAACCAGCACTGAGCCGTCGATATCAGTGATCGCTGTAGAATTGAATGGATTAGATCCACCGTTTTCATTGGCAATTCCGATGGACGAACCATTTGCATTGAGCGAGTAAAAAGACCAGAAAGTACCGTGATTAACAAATTCTCTGTCCATAAAACTGAGTCCGAACGAACCCGTTTCAGAAAAATAACCGGCATCATCAATCGTAGCCAGCGTATCAACACCATTGGTAATCACGCTGGGTGCGGTGTGCGCAGTGAGCGCGAACATACTGCCCAGCGCTATTGTCACGACTTGCACAAGATGTTTTTTCTTTAATCTTAGATTCATAACGATTGCTCCCTGAATTGATGTTAGCAGGCCGTTGAAAACTATCTATGTTGCCGTCACGATGTCAAAAACAGGTTCAAATGCGCATTGATGACGCATAAACCGCGCTTCTTCGCCTGTTTCTGCTTGTTACCGATCTCGAAAATGTTTTTCAACAACTTGCAGAGGACTGCTTAGACAACGTATTGACGTAGCATAGCGTGACCAAACCTCTCTCAAACCACATCAATGTTTTGATTGTAAACCTAAAAATAGAATAATCAAGAGCGCGGCATTAAAGTATTTCTCAGACGACCGCTGGACGGAGCAAATTTGTATCACGTGACTCCCATGACTAATATGCCAGACGCACACTCAGATTAAAAAAGCGCCCGCGGCGGAACTGGCGTGTAATTTCATCGCCCTGTGTAATGCGTATGTCATCATCCAATAAATTTTGCATGGAAGCCTGCATGGATAGCCCTCGATATAGATTCTGGCTGAACACGAAATCCAGTTGATGTACAGGTTGTTCATATTTGTCCGGCGCGGTCAATACACCGGCCGCCATGATGCGCTTGCTGGAAACATTGTATAGCAGTGTTGCTTGCGTTTTCCATTTGGGATTGTCATACCCGATCTGAAAATTGATGATATGTTCAGAGTGTCCTTGCAATGATCGATTGTTCGTTGTCTGAGCAATCAGATTCTGCGCACTCAACTGAGCATTCGATAAAGACCATGTGTAGTTACCGCCCACATAGAAATTCTGCAACAGCGGATGTGCAAAATCCAGTTTCTTTAATACTTCCCATTCAAATCCATACACATTTGCTTTTTCCGCATTCTGATAGGTATTTAAAGCGCCAGTACCTGGTTGAGCAACCAATTCAATAGGGCTAGTTAAATCTTTCCAGAAAAAACCGGCGAAAACATTTTCAGTGGGTGATAAGTAATATTCCCAGCGAAAATCCCAATTGGTAATCGCTGTTTGTTTCAGTTGGGGATTACCAACGGTTTCCTGATTAGTATTCATATCAAAGAAGGGAGCTGACGATAATTCCCTGAAATCAGGTCGTGATAGTGTTTGACTGAAACCTGCCCGCAATTGCTGTTTATCCGTAAGAAAAACAGTAGCCACTACCGACGGTAGCATATCAATTCGATCTAATCGCGCTGTTGTAGGCAAGCCTCTTAAAAATGTATGCACTTTCTGATCATTGTCTTCCCAGCGTAAACCACCCGTAATATTCACTCTTTCATAGGACATTAGATCCAGCTTGCCATAGTAAGCCAACAAATTCTGCGAAGCGGTATATTGATCGCTCAAGCGCGTCACATCGCGAAGCTGGAATCCATTGGCACCGATATACTGCGGCTGCAAAATACTTTCAAGCGATGATTGTGAAGTAATGGCAGTATTCGATGCATCGGGGCCAAATCGAAAGTAACTAAAGCGTCGCGCACTCGCATCCCGGCTTTTACTCTGAGTAATCAATCCACTACTCAACGTCAATTTATGATGGGGTGTCAGTTGCAGCGGCAATTTTCCATCCACCCGCCAGCTCTGGTCTTTGTCGACCAAGTCGGCAAACGTGGTCACATTACTATCCGCTCTTTGAGAAAAAATATAATTACCAGTTGTTGGACTCACGTCGTAGCGATAATCCCTCGTTTTAGGCTCATCCCGGTTGGCAGTGGCATCGGTATATAACCAATTGACAGAAAAATCTTTCAACCAGTCAAATCGATGTTCACCGCCAAATTGATTCATCAATAATTGATTAGAGAAAAACCGCAATCGCGTCCTGCGAATATCAGTTGTTTCGGAATCAACAAACCCTTGAGAAATCCGCGCTTCATCGACCGACTGACGCAAAAACATGGTCTTGGCAAATAACCGGTGAGTGTCTTTATATTCCAGTTCCGTCGCTGCATAGCCGGTTACCGCAACTTCTCGCAACGATCGCTGTACATCCAAATCCTGAGTCTCTACCAATCTCGAAGAAGCAAACTCACGATTGAGCTCATTTTGCTTTCTGAATTCCTGCTTCCAACCCGCCGCGGCAATATAGCCCACCCTGAAGTCACCAAAATTAAAGCTATCTCCCATCGAAGTCTGAAAGCCGGTATCCGGCCCGCGTTTATTTCTGTTCACATCCCATACACCGGATAAGTTCTCGCCCAGCTTTTCGAGTTGCCCGGGTGTCACGCCATTCGGATTAAAAGCGGAGGCTGGCTGCAGATTTCCATTTTTGGTTGCATCAGCGAGTGAATCCGGTAATGCGCGTGCGCCATCGTCATAGCTGGTAAAGTCTGTACCACCTCCTTTGTAATTCAAGCCATCCTGGAAGGTAGTATTATCATTGATACCCGTTTGCAAATTTAAATTGAAGAAAAATGCATCGGGAATGCCGCGCGTGCGCAATTCCACCGTACCTCCTGCAAACTCCGCAGGACGATCTGGCGAATAAGTTTTTTGCACCATCACGCTTTCCAGAATATTGGTTGGAAAAAGATCCATCGGCACAACGCGCCGCGTTGGATCCGGACTGGGAACTGCTGCACCATTCACCAGGGTGGTTGAAAACCGCTCACCCAAACCCCGGATAAAAATGAACTGACCGCCCACTAGCGTTAATCCGGAAGCTCTGCGTAACGCACTGGCAGCATCGCTATCCCCTGCCCGGCTGAATTGCTCGGCACCGATAACCGTTGCAACGGATGTCGCGGTGCGCTGTTCTTCGATGATCGATGCAACAGTCCCCGCAAGATGAGGTTCCAATACCACATACTCTGCCAACTCAACACCGGCTGGCGTCAATTTAAAATTGAGATCGGTCGTCTGTGCGTCCTTAATGCTCACTTCATCTTGCGTTTGGCTGCTATAAGCGCTGTGCAACAACGACACACTGTAACTGCCGGCAGGTACCGTTGCCGTTACTTTCCCTTGTTCATCCGTTCTTAATTTCTGCTTTGAACCACTTAAAAAAACCTGTACATCCTTAACGGGTTTTGCAGTTTCCGCAGATAAAACCTGCACCGTGAGAATTCCATCGCCCTGATCTTGCGTAGCCACTGGAGCCTTATCCGTGCCTGCCATCGTACCTGCGACAGAGCTCTCAATATTGAGCAGCGGCCTTTTTTTACTGGCATAAAAAGTAACCAGAATCTGCGCGTTCTCTGCAGAACGCAGCGGCAAATCAAAGGTAAATTCCCGGGCTCCTGTTTTGATCGTAAACTGGTAAAGCCCGGGAGGTAATTTACCAGCCAGACTGCCATTTTCGTTGGTTTTAAGCGGTGCATCGCCGACCTTCCAAGCATACGTAGCAGGCATCGCCTCGAAAATCAGCTTCGCGCTGGATTTATCAAAAGACTCGCTACTGATGAGCAATTCGGCATCGGCTATCGGCAGGCCATTTTGAAACAAGTGCAGGGAAAACTCAGCCTTTTCAGTTTCTCCCCAAGCAGACGGGCTTACCAGAACAGTAACTACAATAACCAATACAGCAAAGACATATGTTTCAATGCCAGGCAAACCGCAAAACCAGAGAGATTTGTTAGATTCAGTGCACATTCGGCGTATCAGGCCCCCTCTCCACCCGCAATCCAATTGCTCGTGAAGATAAATTTTTAGTTATCAGTTAAGGAAAGTGTCTTTCTTGATTAAGGCGATTAAGGCGGCATAGAGAGAAATGCAACGGATGGTGCTTGCGGGCCAGAATTCATAAGCGGCTGCAGTATTCGTATTAAGTACATTGCCATGGCTCGTTTTTACAAACCTCCATCAGGCGACGCAGTTCGGTGCCTTTGCGAAAAAGCTCGGCATTCTTTAAATGATCCAAGTGCTTGTTGGCTTCGGAAAAACGGCGGCTTGAAAACAATGCATACGCCAATGCGTAACGGACATCCTGATCTTCCAGTAATCCGTTGCGATACAAGCCGGATTCCATATTGGCCGCATGCTCATACCGCTTGAGTGCCAAAAAAATGGATAAGCGCTGCTTCAATTTTACTTTCTGATCGCTGATGCTTTCATTCAACGTCAATGCCATATGAAATCGTCCCGCGCGCCGGTAAATCTCTGCCGCTTCGGCTTGCAAACTTGGATTCTGCAGTGCCGCTTGTTCAAGAATAAATGCCGCAGAATTGAGTTTTCCTTGATCCAGATAGGTATGTGCCAGCAGCTTGGCAACCATCTCATCATGAGGAAATTGCAGGCGCGCAATTTCCAGGATATTCAATGCTTCCTGATATTCTTTACTGAGCCGCAATGCATTTCCCAACGCAATATAATCGGCTGCCGCAGCTTTGGAACGATGCAAATATTGTCTGCCAAGCCGAACCGCTTCCTGGTAGAGCCCAAGCTCGACAAAATAAAAAACCTTACGCTTGAGAAAACGGAAGTCTGCCGGAAAAATCCGCTGCCCATCATTCAGTGCATTGATAGCGGCCTCGGTTTGTTTCAGATGCCAGTAAGATTCCGCTTTTAAACTTATCAAAGTGGCGTCTTTACTGGCCTGTTCACCAGCCTTACCAATCGCATCAACAGTCCGCTGATAGTCTTTAAGTCCGAAATAGATTTGTGCTAAATAAATATAAATTGCCTGGTCTTTTTGCCCATTCTTGATCGCTTGCTGCAAACTGTCCCTGGCTGCCTCAAGGTCGTTCAAACCCAGATAAGCCAAGCCCTGCAACGTATAAAATCTGGCCAAATCTGTTTTCTTGTTTTCCAGATCAACGCTTTGTAATGCCAATAAAGCACGATCGTTATGACCGTCTTTCAACATGACGGCAGCCAGCTCGAGAAAATCTGTCGGCTGAGTTTTGTTCTCAGCTGCCCATATTGAGTTGCTGTAATATCCCAGGATAATGGCAACAACGAAGTAATGAATCTGCCTGGTTATCGGGAATTTCATTTTATTCATCGAAATTAGTATTCAGCGGAAACATCAGGAAAGATCAAATCGAATCTTTTGTTTGGCCCATACCCGAACGGTATCGCCTTTATATTTTGCCGGCTCGAAATGCCATGCGCGAATGCCTTGTAAAGCAGCCGAATCAAAAATCCCTGATGGGCTGGATTCGAGCACTTGCACCTGATTCACCGAACCATCCGCTTCAACCAGTACCGACAAAACGACATAGCCCTTGACGCCATTTTTTTTGGCTGCCGGTGGATATTTAAAAGCGCCGCGTGTGATCGGTTTAGGCGGAATATCGACCAGATCTGCCGTCATGACGGTGTTGCCGGTTTTACCCAATAAACTGTCATCCAGCCCCCCGCCCTGCCCGTTATCCAAACCCAGTAGCCCCAGATCAATACCGGACAGCGCAGTATCCAGTCCTTTAAAAGGCGCGGGAGCTTGCGGCCGGGTCACTTGTTTTTTCGGCTCCACTTTCTTAATCTCTTTTTTGGGTTCTTGTTTGATCTCCCTGGTCATGCTGATTTCTGTGACTTCCTGGGGAGGCGTCTTTTCAATCTTCCCCATATAATGATTCATTACCACGATCAGACCGAAAACCAATATCAGTCCAAATAGCATGGATACCGCGCCTGCCAAGTGTTGCTGCAATTTCATCGTTGTCATTTTCCCTTACCCCGCTTCTTTTTTAGTTGCCACACCCACGCTCTCGGCTCCCGCCAGACGTGCCTGATCGACTACTTCAACCAGCTTGCCCGCTGGCACACCTTCGTCCGTTACCACCAGAATCACTTTGCTGGAAGCAGTACTCAACAAATCACGTAACTTGCTTTGTATCAGCCATAGCCGCACCGGCTCGCCATCCACATAAGTATCGCCGTTGCGATCGATAAACAGGCGAATCGCCTTACTCGATGCCGCGACAGAGCTGTTCGCTTTAGGCCGCTCCAATTCCAACTTCATATCCTTGACAAAAGTCGTTGTCACCATGAAGAAAATCAACAAGATGAAAACAATATCAATCAATGGCGCCATATCGATGGTGGCTTCTGCTTCAGCCGGTTCGTGATTTCTCATTGTGAGTGACTCTTTGTTTGGGTTGCGTGATGGCTATGCGTTTGATGGCACAGCAGGTCTTTGACTTGGGCAAGATCCTGTTCGATCTGATGTTGCTTCCGGTTTAGGATGCTATGCGCTAACAAACCCGGGATCGCAACGGTTAGCCCCATTTGCGTGGTAAACAAGGCTTGCGAAATGCCGCCGGCAATACCGCCGGATTGGGAGTGCAATGTCATGGTTGCCAAGGAATCGAACGTTTCGATCATGCCAATCACCGTGCCCAATAAGCCCAACAATGGAGAAATCAGAATCACCACGCGCACCAGAACAGAAAATTTACCGATTTCCCTTTCATACGCATAAAAAGCCGCATCCAGGTGGCGCCGAAGATTTCTGACACCTTTCTTCTTTAGCGCGATGCCTTGCTTGATTGCTTGTGCCACAATATTCTTAGCCGGATGGTCATCGTGCTGCTGATAATATTGCAACATGTCGCGCACCCCCATCAATTTGGGCGTTTTCATGACCCAGAACCGATACCCCAATCCGTACCACAGTAACAAGACACAAAGCACCAGCGGCGGCATAACAATGCCACCGGCAACAAACAACTCCTTAATCAAAATAATCAATTCAGACAGATTCATTTCAAGGGTTATGCGATAACAAGGGGATTTTCATTCACAGCAGGGCCAGCAGCTTCTTCCAGATCAAGCCCACCACCCAGAAAAACATTAATGATTCTGAGTGCCGCATGTTCCATGTCACGTTTGATGTTTCGCGCCCAGGAAGACAGCAAAGAACCCAGCAGCAACGCCGGGATGGCAACAATCAAGCCCAGTTCGGTAGTTACCAGTGCAATGGCAATACCTTCGGACAGTAATTTCGGATCGCCGGTACCAAACTCGGTGATCATGTCAAACGTTTCGATCATCCCGGTTACCGTTCCCAGCAAGCCTAGGAGAGGCGCTATCGAAGCAATGACCAGAATGGCCGGGCCAAACCGGTCCAAGGGCCCGGATTCTTGCAGAATCGCCTCGTACACAATGCCTTCCATATGATCTCGATCATCTTTCAAATGACGCAAGGTATAGTGCAAAACACGCCCGATAGCGGATGAATTGTCTGCGCAGCTTTTTTTAGCGACTTCCAGATCGCCGCAAGCCAATTGCTGCATGATCTGATCAGAAAGCTGTTTGGTATTGGCGCTATTGGAGCGTAACAAATAAGACCGGATCAGGATAAGCAGGACTGCAACGCCTCCCAGTATCACGATAACCCAACCAATCGGACCACCTGAATCAATAATACCGATGATGGTTTTTTCAGGCACTTCTTCGATCGCATTTGTCCGTGATTCAAACAAATACAACTGCAGCATGTCAGGTTGCTGGTTCTTGCTCAACGCAGCGGCACTTTCCGCACCGGAATCTTTCCATACCTTGAAATCACCGCCGCCCGCGGGCACCAAACTGCCGCCACCTTCGCTACTGACACCATACGCTGCAATATTGCCTAAATGAATCAGTGTTCCTTGCGTTTGCTTACCATTCTCGAGGAAGAAATTCCCTGATTTTGTCTGGATTGCACCGAGATTCTGAAGTAAAGACAGCGCTTGCTTAAACACGAAATCAATTTTAACTTGATCATTACCTTTTGCTTCTTTCATTGCAGCAGGCATTTCAATACCATGATTTTTCAGAGTCGCTTCGGCCTGCAAATAAGTTGTTTCCAACGCATCACTGCGCTCGCTGACAGCGGCTTCTTTGCGTTCAACTTCGGTTAGCTGCGCGGTCAGTTGATCAATTTTTGTCGAACGCTCAACGGAGCTGCGTTCAAGCGCATTAATCTTGCTGTTGAGCGCCTGTTCTTCACGGTTTGCACTGGATTGATAACCTTTCAACCGTTCAGTCAGTTCCCGCTTCTGTGCTTCCAGGAATGCATGCTCACGTTTATAGGCAGTTTCCAGACTAACGGTTTCCTGCTTAGGCGCGCTTTGCTTCTTCGATGGCGCAGCTTCGGATTTACCTTCCGACGCTGACGCAGATACGTCCTCGGCACTAACCGCTGACTTATTTTCTTTGGCATAAGCTGAACTGACCATCGTCAGCAGCAGTAACGCAATCAATATTATTTTTTTCATTTTCTCAACGGATTGGGTAATTCAAAATAACCTTGGCGTATCTGCTTCTTCAACGAATCAAATAAATTTCTGATGCGCTCCAGATCACCTGCGTTATCAACAGTTTCAAATTTCCAACTACTTTCTGCTGATCGCCTGGCCATTCCCCCTCGGTTATCCCGAGTTTGGAAAAAAAGCAACACCGTGCCGAGCTTGGCAATATCCACCAGTATGCTTTCTCCATTCAGCAATATGGTTTGCTGGTAAATGCCATTTTCCTTGCCTAACCGAATTTCATCTTCAATTAATGACCATGCTTGATTAACCGCTTTATTAGGATCGATCAGTTGATTGGTAATATTAGTTTCTAGATTATTGATCGCCTTGATGCGGTCTTCCATTTTGAATGGAAAACCCGTCTGAATATGGCGCTTATACTCAGCCAGCACCGCTAACAAAACAGGCTTCAGTGTCTCACCTGACTGCTCAACTTTTTTTGCACTTTCGGTCATCTTGTCGATGGAATGCTGCAACTTCTCGATACTCAGCTTTTGCCTGCGCTCTTCCACGCTCAAATCCGCCAATTGCGAATTCAATGCGGACATCCGGCTACCATGTCTATCCTTCTCGGTGTCGAGCTGTGTCTGCAGTGTCTCGACTTCACCGCGAATCTTAGCCAGCGATTTTGCCAAATTCTCCAGACTGCTTCCCATCGCCACAGAAGCGGAAAACAGCAGCGCCAATCCAGCACATGAAATTATTTTTTTCGAAAAATGGTTATGCATAAATACCTCATCAACAATGCTTGTGCATACTACAAGTTGAATATTGCATTTTCATGACAGTTCGATGTCATTGAACGTGATAGCGCTCGAACTGATTCTTATCCTAAAGTCTTATTGTGCAATGGGGTGCGTCAAGATGATTTTTATTCTGGATGTGACGCATGGAAGGTTATGACTGAAAAATTGACCGATCTTTGGTAAGGAATTAGCCGATAAATCAGACTATTTGATAGCTGTCATTTAAATTAAATTCTTATTTTCACCATACTGTCATAAAAATGTAATGCTTTATTTATATGATCTGAATACTTTTTAACTTCATCTTATATAATTATGGCTGTAACAATACTCGTTGTTGAAGATGAGCCTGCAATCCAAGAATTGATTACTGTCAATTTGAAGCGAACAGGCCATATGGTGTTATGTGCTGATAGCGCGGAACAAGCAAAATTATTAATCAACAACGTGCTACCTGATCTCGTATTACTGGATTGGATGTTACCGGATGTCACGGGCCTAGAATTTGCGCGACGATTACGGCGGGAAGAACGTACTAAGGCCATTCCGATTATCATGCTGACTGCTCGGATTCAGGAAAATGACAAAATCGCGGGACTGGAAGCTGGGGCAGATGATTATATTACCAAGCCTTTCTCACCACGTGAACTCATTGCCCGGATTAAAGCGGTACTGCGCCGGCGCTTGCCGGAAATGGCAGATGACATTATTGAGCTAGGTGGGTTAAGGCTTGATCCAACCACGCACAGGGTGCATGTATGTAGCAATGATGAACCATCAAGACCAACGGAAGTCAGCTTGGGGCCTACTGAATTCCGCCTGTTACACTTTCTGATGGCGTATAAGGAACGCGTACATACGCGCGCGCAATTACTGGACCGCGTGTGGGGTGATCATGTATTTATCGAGGACCGCACCGTTGATGTCCACATCCGCAGACTGCGCAAGATTCTTGAGTCTGTTGGTAAGGAGAATCTGGTACAAACAGTGCGGGGAACGGGTTATCGATTTTCAGTCGAATGTAGCGAAGAAAGTATAGGGTAAGAAATCTGATTACACTGTGGCGCGCCGGTTTCACTTTCCAGCTGCTCTGATCGCATCGAGGTTAGCTTGTGCATCTTCATTTCCTTGCGCTGCAGCTTTCTCAAACCATCCAATCGCTTTTTTCTCGTCTCTTTCTACCCCTTCACCGGTAAAGTACAGTGCGCCCAGATTGTTTTGCGCATCCACGTGGCCCTGTTCCGCAGCTTTCTTAAATAACTCAACAGCCTGCATCATATCTTTTTCGACGCCTTCACCATTGGCATACATTAACCCCAGGTTAAACTGGGCATCCGCAAATCCTTGCTCGGCTGCACGAAAGAACCAGCCTGCCGCTAATTCAGGGTCATTATTGAGTACTTGCCCCGAGACAGTCTTTGAAATGGCTTCACCGGTATAATACATAACGCCCAAGCCGTTCTGAGCAGCAGGATCCCCTGCCTTTGCATCCTCCAGCAGCGCTTTGAATTTTTTCTCCGCCGCTTCAACATCCCCTACCCCTGAAGGCAGAATCTGCTCTTTTAATTCAGCTTTTTCTTCTGGTGTCAGGCCTTCGCTGATCGTTGATGGAATCTCACCCAGCTTGGTCACTTCAGCCATAACTCCTGACGAAGTACCAGCCTCTGATTTATCACTTTGTGGTTGCTCACCGCAACTGATTAGTAACAACAATGCTATAGAAAGCAATAAAACAGTGAAAGCATTCATGTGTAATTTCCTTATTTCCTTTGTTAGTTTAACGACACAGCTCCGTAGGATACTGTAACGTGATGAAAACTGTTCGTTATTTTGCTATCTTGCACCAGCTTTCTTCAATAATTCAATCACTTCTTTATAACGATAAAGATTAGCAAATTGCATGGCTGTCATACCATTACTTGCTTTCAGATTGAGGTCCGCATTTGCTGCAATAAGCGAATAAACCGCACCCAAATGGCCATGTTGCGCAGCCAGCATCAACGCTGTTGCGCCATTTTCCAGTTGATAATTGACATCAGCATGTGCTTTGATCAAGATTTGGATTGTCTGTTGGTATCCCTCTTGAGCAGCAATCAAGAGCGCTGTCATGCCATTACTTCTTTTTGCATTGATGTCTGCATTGGCAGCTAGTAATAAAGGAATGACTTTTTTCCTATCCTTCTCAGATGCCAGAATTAAAGCCGTATCATTGTCTTCAGAGACAGCATTAACATCTGCACCGGCAGCCAGTAACATTTCCACAACTTGATCACGACCGTCGCGAGCGACCTGCATCAGCGGGGTATAGCGATCCTCTCCTCTCAGATTCACATTCACACCTGCTTGCAAAAATCGTTCGACAATCGCAGCATTTCCTTTTTTGATAGCCGCCCAAAAAGCGACATTTAATTCTTGTTGTTCAATTTGCTGAGTATCCAGTATTTTTTTTACCAAGGGAAAATTACCTTTGTCCGCCGCATTCACAAGCTCTGTTTCAATTTTCATGGACCAAACACTGGTAGCAGCAAAAGCCAATAAGAATAATAAACATCTTGCCCATTTATTGCCCAATACGCTTATCATGCAAAAATTCCTATATAATACAAAATACTATAGTTTTAAGAACAAATCAGATCAACACTTGCACGCCACTTAAAATAAGTTCGCTTTCTCAGCGCTTATCGCAAGATAATGCAATTATGCCATTTTCCTAACCGCATATCATTATCGATTGTCAGTCGACTTATTCCATGACTGTAAGCGCTGTGCTATGCTTAATCATGCAAAATCAGCTTGGTTGAATCGCGGTTTTGGTATAGTCATGAGTAAAATGAATCACAAAACCCGAGTAGCTTTGCTGATAAACCTAACCAATATTTAATCCCGTGCTCCTGTGAAAAAATTCCAAAGAAAATCATATGGCTGCTGAGCAATATGACATTATTATCATCGGAGGTGGTCCTGTAGGCATGGCATTGGCGCTTGCGCTACACGATACTGGTATTTCCAGCTTCTTACTCGAGGCTCGCGGTCTACCCGAAAAGATTGAGGATCCGCGCCCATTGGCCTTGTCACATGGAAGTCATTTAATTTTGCACCGCTTAGGCGTATGGAACAATCTGACACAAAACACGCCAATTACTACGATTCATATCTCTAACCGCGGCAATTTCGGCCAAACTATCTTAACGTCGCATGACGCCGGTGTGCCCACGTTGGGATTTGTAGTGAATTACCATGATCTTTTCCGATCAATGCATAAAAAATTAACTGCGAGCAAAGCAAATTATATTGCTGGCGCAGCAGTTACCCGATTGGAAACTCATGAAAGCTCTGGTACGGTATATTTCGATTACCAAGGCAAGGAAGAAAGTGTCGCCGCCAAACTACTCGTTCTCGCTGACGGTGGCCATCTTGCCAAGCAACTCCCTGATATCACTTATCAAACCCATGATTATCAACAGTGGGCAGTGGTCGCGAATGTTAAAGCTGAGAAAAAACAAACAGGTATTGCATATGAACGTTTTACCATTGACGGCCCCGTTGCCTTGCTTCCACATCAGGAAGATTTTTCCTTGGTTTGGACTGTCTCTCCCGAGACAGCCAAAGAAATCACCGCACTGAATGATGAGGCATTTCTAACTCGATTGCACCAGCATTTTGGTGATAGGCTCGGAAAATTCATTGCGGCAGGCAAGAGATCTGCATTTCCACTCACCCTTAAGTATGCAACACCGATTACAACACAAAGAATTGCGTTAATCGGAAATGCTGCGCAAACACTGCATCCGGTTGCCGGACAAGGGTTTAATCTAGGATTGAGAGATGCTTACGAATTAGCCAATGAAATTATCACTACAAAAAACACACGCAATGAAGTCGGCACATCGACCATGCTGTCAAAATACCGTCAAAGCAGGCAAATGGATAGTAGCGCCGGCAGAATTTTCACAGACTCGCTGGTCAAGCTTTTTTCTAATGAAAGCAAAATGCTAAGACAAGCCTGTGGATTAGGATTAAGTACACTGGATTGCATGCCGCCGTTTAAACGATTTGTTGCACGTCGCATGATATTTGGCGCTAGAGGATAATTTCAAATCATAGTTGCCCAATCCGATCGGACAAAAGTTATAATTGGCTATAAAGCAATTGTAAAAAGCTTACTCATATTGCTTTAGCGCTAATCAAGTTATTATTTATCTTCTTAAATATATGAAGATAAATTATTTTATTAAATAAAAATACTTCATTCATTGACTCACAAGCATTCCCACATGCAAATCGGCTCACATATTTTAAAAAACAAGCTCATTGTTGCTCCAATGGCTGGTGTTACCGATCGGCCATTCCGACAATTATGCAAGCTCATGGGCGCCGGCATGGCAGTTTCTGAAATGGTATCGAGTAATTCTTTATTGTGGGGCTCAAAAAAAACTGAACGCAGAGCTAATCACGAAGGTGAAGTTTCTCCAATTTCCGTTCAGATCGCAGGTGCCGATCCTGACATGCTTGCCGCTGCAGCACGCTATAATGTTGAGAATGGGGCTCAAATCATCGATATCAATATGGGTTGTCCGGCAAAAAAGATATGCAATGTCATGGCAGGCTCCGCCTTGCTACAAAATGAAAGTTTGGTTGGAAAAATTCTCGATGCTGTGGTGAAGGCTGTCGATATTCCAGTAACACTCAAGATCCGCACAGGCTGGGATAAGCAGCATAAAAATGCGTTATCCGTTGCACATATTGCAGAAAACGCCGGTATCCAAGCACTGGCTATTCATGGTCGCACACGTGCCTGTGCCTATATGGGTGAGGCAGAATATGACACAATCGCTGCAGTCAAAGCGGCAGTTAAGATTCCTGTCATTGCAAACGGTGACATCACCACCCCTGAGAAAGCAAAACATATCCTCGCTTATACCAAAGCCGATGCCATCATGATAGGCCGGGCTGCGCAAGGACGTCCGTGGATTTTTCGCGAGATAAACCATTATCTGACAACAGGCCAACATCTACAGCCACCTGAAGTCACCGAAATACACCAGGTACTCATTAATCATTTACATGATCTATATGATTTTTATGGTGAATACTCCGGTGTTCGCATCGCACGTAAACATATTTCCTGGTATACCAAAGGCTTGGTTGGCTCTGCCGGCTTTCGTCACGCAATGAATCAATTACAGACCAGTGAACAGCAACTATTAGAGACAAATATCTTTTTCTCGAAATCAGCTGAAGCAAATCAAAGATTGAGTTATATCAATAATGGGGAGACGTCAGTTTATGAATGCAATGAAGGAAAATGAGATTGTATCCTGTATCCGCAAGGCTATTGGTAGCTATCTCAATGACTTGGATGGGGAAAAACCAGGGCATTTATATAGCATGGTAATCAATAGTGTTGAAAAACCTCTGATTGAAATTGCAATACAGCACACCAAAGGTAATCAAACCCAAGCGGCTGAGTTACTTGGAATTAACCGCAACACACTACGTCAAAAAATGAAACAATACCAAATTAAATGACCATTAAATATGCACTCATCAGCGTCTCAGACAAAACCGGAATAATTGATTTAGCGCAAACATTAATCCAGTACGGCATAACCATCCTATCAACAGGCGGTACTGCCAAACTATTGCATGATGCCGGAATAACTGTTACCGAAGTCAGCGACTACACTGGTTTCCCGGAGATGTTGGATGGCCGGGTAAAAACGCTACATCCAAAAATTCATGCAGGCATACTTGCTCGTAATGATCCGGATCACCAGGAAGCACTGAATCATGCAGCCATCCCGAATATCGAGCTAGTCATTGTCAATCTGTATCCATTTCGAGAAGCAATTGCAAAACAACACTGTAGTCTGGATGAAGCTATCGAAAATATAGATGTTGGCGGCCCAACCATGGTGCGTGCGGCAGCCAAAAATTACCACAAAGTAACCATCGTCACGGATCCTCAAGATTATTCGTTGCTCAGTGAAGAATTTGCGATGAATCAAGGATCTATCAGTCTGACTACGCGCTTTAAATTGGCGCAAAAAGCGTTTACACACACAGCCTCTTATGATAGCGCCATCAGCAACTATTTAACTTCCCTTGATGCGAATTATCAGTGCAAAGATTTCTCCGACTCGCTCAACCTGAATTTCAATATTGCCCAGCATTTACGCTATGGCGAAAACCCGCACCAGAAGGCTGCTTTCTATCGGGATGAAACCGTTACTCCGGGCAGTTTAGCGAACTATCAACAATTACAGGGCAAGGAACTGTCCTACAATAACATCGCCGATACCGATGCTGCCTGGGAGTGTGTCAAAACTTTTGATCATCCGGCCTGTGTGATTGTTAAGCACGCCAATCCTTGCGGGATAGCCATTGCCGAAACCACACTACGCGCTTATCAACTGGCGCTTGCAACGGATCCGACGTCTGCTTTCGGCGGCATTATTGCATTTAATCGGACTGTAGATAAAGATACTGCGGAAGCCGTCTTGAAACAATTTGTTGAAGTGATCATCGCACCGGAAATTACCCAAGAAGCGCAGTATCTCTTGGCACAAAAGAACAATATCCGCGTATTGATTTTACCTTTACAGCATGGATTTCATCGCTATGATTTGAAACGTATCGGTGGTGGCATTCTTGTACAAACACCCGATACTCGGAATATCACGGTTTCGGACCTTCAAATCGTTACAAAAGTAAAACCCACACCGCAACAACTGGAGGATTTATTGTTTGCATGGCGGGTTGCAAAATTTGTTAAATCGAATGCGATTGTATTTTGCAACAATGGCCAAACCGTCGGCATAGGTGCCGGCCAAATGAGTCGCGTCGATAGCGCGCGTATTGCATCGATAAAAGCGCAGCAAGCAGGTCTTACGCTGACAGGATCGGTAGTCGCATCGGATGCATTTTTCCCCTTCCGAGACGGATTGGATGTCGTGGTGCAAGCGGGTGCAACTGCGATCATTCAACCCGGTGGCAGCATTCGTGACAACGAAGTCGTTGCTGCTGCCGATGAACAAGGTGTTGCAATGGTGTTCACCGGCATCCGCCATTTCAGACACTAGATAATCTCAGGATATTATGAAACTACTGGTCATTGGTGGCGGCGGCAGAGAGCATGCACTGGCATGGAAATTAAGCCTATCGCCCCGAGTACATAAGGTATTTGTGGCACCAGGCAATGCGGGTACCGCATTAGAGCGCAAGCTTGAGAATGTTCCGATTACGTTGATCCCAGAATTAGTCGAATTTGCAAAAAAAGAACACATCGCAATTACGATAGTCGGCCCAGAAATTCCACTTGCAGCGGGTATCGTCGATGCCTTTCAAGCCGCTGATCTTAAAATTTTTGGCCCGACGCAGCAAGCAGCGCAGCTTGAAACTTCAAAAATATTTGCCAAGGAATTTATGCAGCGGCATCATATTCCTACCGCAACTTATGCAAGTTTTACAGACCCTGTGCTCGCGCATCAATACATTGATCAGAAATCTGCACCTCTGGTGGTCAAAGCAGATGGCCTCGCAGCGGGAAAGGGCGTGGTGGTTGCTCAAACCAATGAGCAAGCACATTCTGCAGTCAATGCCATACTCGTGGAAAAAAATCTGGGTAGCGCTGGCAGTGAAATTGTTATTGAAGAATTTCTACAAGGAATAGAAGTTAGCTTTATCGTGATGACTGATGGTCAACACATTTTGCCTCTAGCGACTAGTCAAGATCATAAACGTCTGTATGATGGTGAATCAGGCCCCAATACGGGGGGAATGGGCGCATATTCACCCGCGCCATTTATTTCCCCAAGCCTGCATGCAAAAATCATACGAGATATTATTCATCCAGTCATCACAGGAATGAAACAAGAGGGAATCAGTTATAGTGGTTTTCTCTATGCAGGGTTAATGATTACTGCAGAAAATCATGCAAAAGTATTGGAATTTAACTGCCGATTAGGAGATCCGGAAACTCAACCGATTATGCTGCGCTTAAAAAGCGATCTTTTAACATTAGTCGAACATGCCGTGAATGGAACGCTGGATAAAGTGGATGTTGAGTGGGATCGACGTGCTGCGCTGGGCGTTGTAATGGCAGCTCGCGGGTATCCTGAGAATCCGAGGAAAAATGATGTCATCCATGGTTTGTCCAACCTGATTATCGAGCAGAATAATACAGACAGTTTCCATGTTTTCCATTCCGGAACCGCTATGGGGGGTGATGGCGGAAAGGAATTTACAACTACTGGAGGGCGTGTTTTATGTATAACAGCGCTGGGGGAGAGTATTAAAATTGCGCAACAAAATGCTTACAAATTAATTGATAGCATTTCTTTCAATAATTATCAAGTTCGCCGTGATATAGGATATCAGGGAATTAATTTTTATCGAAAGTAGTAGTGTCCCATAGAGATTAAATAAAATTAAACAAACTCAAGCCAGAAATTTTAATATACGATTGTTGTGCAGCTTGCAGATATAATTGTTGTCGTTGCAAGTCAGAAATTGCTTTCGCGAAATCAACATCCTGTAGCTGTGATAGCGATTGCGCAAACTGGATATTCTGATCGCTGCCCACGCTCTCCAAGGTATCTATCTCTTGAAGTCGAGCGCCAATAGAAGATCGCTTCTCCAGCACATGCTCCAGACTGTTATCAATATTCTGTAACGTCGTGCTTAAAGTATTCGCAAGTCGGGTGCCCCCGGGTTGACCACTAGAAGGCGTCTCAAGCGCTGTGATCAGATTAGACACTGTCTCAAAAACACTTTGATTACTACTGGGAGAAACAGTAAATTTGTCTCCATTTGCAGGGGCACCTTTAATATTCAGCTGCATCCCATCGAAGCTGATTGTATTGTTTTGTACATAGAGATTACCTGATGAAACCGGCAATCCTGTTGTCGTATTAACAATGTCGTAAGTTGTCACATCAGCAGCAACAGCAAAGCTTATCTCATAATTATTACCGGTAAGACTAGCCGGTGTAGTAACCGAGCCTACGTCAATAACACCCGTACCTGTATTAACTGAATCAGCTGCTGTTGCGAAAACACCATTTCCGTTCTTGATACGCTCAAACATATCTATTCCAGAATCACTAACAGCGAGCTGACGCGCAGGCCCCACTTGATTTAATCTCTGCCCTTGATCTCCCATATATTGCACATTTAACCCAGTCTGAACAAAAGGCTTTGTACTCGCCTGATACCCTGAAAATAGAAATTGTCCTTTTTCATCTGTGGTATTGGCAAGGCCGACAAGCGACTCTAATCGGCCGCGTAACTCTGTCGCGAGCATCTTTCGATCAGCGTCTGTAAACGAAGCAGTCCCAGCACGGACTGTTGATTCATGTACATCTTGAAGTAGTGATGTCACTTGCTTTAGTATATTTTCTTCCAATCCCAGAGAAGAGCTTGCGCTGGCACGATTAACTGAATATTGCTCATTAAGTGATGCTGATTGTGAAATATTTAGCGCTTGTGCAGCAGAAATTGGATCATCTGAAGGCGTTAGGATGCGCCGACCGGTAGAAAGCTGTTGCTGCGTTTTAATTAATGCATCTTGTTGCTGAAGCATTAAGTTGGTCCCAGTCTCATAAATTGTATTTGTACTAATACGCATAATACTTCCCCTAGTCTAAATTTCTCAGCCGATTCGAAGAATTGAGTCAAACAGTGAATTACTAATTTCAATGACTTTACTTGAGGCCTGAAAAGCCTGTTGATAACGCATTAAATTAGCAGCTTCTTCATCCAGATTGACACCCGATATTGATTGCATTGATTTTTCAGTTTGTGCAAGTAAATTTGCTTGAGCTTTACTGGTTACCTCCAGTTCACGCGTCTTATTACCAATTTGACTCACAAGCTGCCCATAAGCGGATTGAAATGTTGCGGAACCATTCTCCAAGATATTGGTTGTCTGCAAAATACCCAGCGATAACATATTACGATTATCAGCGGACCCACTATTATTAGGCGTCACTGTAAAAATATCACCGGCAGCAGGCTTACCATCAATTTGGAAGGTATAGCCATTAAAACTAATATCAGTTCCTGCGGCATAAACTTGATTGGTAGCCGGCAATCCGGTACCCGTGCCCGTCACATCATACTGCCCATCATAGGGTGTATGAAACGTAATAGTCAGTGGTTGCTGTAGATTAGGATCAAGTGGTAGTGATGAATTTACAGCTCCAGCACTGATCGTTCCAGTACCGGTATTCGACAAGGCTGCACTGGTCCGATTAGGTCCCGCTGCAGCAATTTCAGTTGTATCAGTAATATTTACCGCTATATTCTTTGCGCCATCAATAGTTGGTTGAATTAGAAATCTCTCATTTGGAAGAATTGTCGTTCCCGTAACAGATACACCGTCAAGTAGCAGAGGTGTCGCACCTGATGGCGCCACCAATGTACTCACTGAGCTATTATCTGATAGTCTTGTCAGTGTATAGTTTGCGCCATCATAGGAAAACTGATAATCGCTTGTTGTAAGAGCGCTAAAATCGCTAATTCCAACAGTGATATTCGAAGACGCGTCATTAGTCGAGGCAGAGACCACTTTCGGCTGAGACACAGTGAAGAAATCTTTTCCCATGTCTCCATTAAGATCCAATCCTAGTTGATGTTGCTCGTTAAATGTTTGTGCTAACGTTATCGCAATTCTTCCCAGCGCATTTTGTGTATTATCAAGCGTGACGCTCCGGAAAGATAAAAGACCACCTAAAGCTCCACCTGTGATCTGGCTTTCGGGTAGTTGAACAGTATTGCCGCCACTCATTAAGCCGATTGTTAAATTCTCTGGATTATCGGGAGATGGAATCGCTTGCAGTGATAGTGTTTGAGAACCTACAACCAGTGCCTGACCATTACCAATATAAACATTTATAGAACCATCATTTTGCCTTACTGTATCGGTGTTAATCAATTTACTTAATTGATTAACAAGCTCATCCCTTTGGTCCAACATATCATTAGCAGGTTGCCCACCAGCAGCACCCTCAGCTAACAAAATCTGATGATTCATTTCAGCTACCTGATCGGCCAAGGAATTTATCTCAGTAACACTACTGGTAATCTGAGAATTTACACCGCCTCTAATTTGAGATACCCGCTGATCCATGCTATGAAAACGTGATACCAGCGCTTCTGCATTACTCAACATAGCTTGGCGTGACGGAATCACAGAAGGATTAGTTGCAACATCTTGTATAGCAGTAAAAAATTTCTGCAGTGTTGGAGAAAGACCCGAAGTAGCTTCAGCAAACATATTATCCAGTTGTTTTATTTGCGCAAAATTACTATCCAATGATTGGCTTTGTGTTTGGACTTGTAATGATTGACTCACAAGAAATTGACTGTAAATACGCTGTACCGTAGTTGAATGAACACCCCGTCCAACAAACCCAGCGCCTGATGATTGCGGAATATTTGTGTTAAGAATGACCTGCTGACGCTTATAGCCGGGTGTGTCGGCATTACTGATATTATGACTTGTTGTTTGCAACTGGCTCTGTGCAGTTAATAAGCCACTAATTCCAATATCAAGAATACTATTTCCCATAATTTCAACTCAATTCTTAATTATATAAAAAGTTTATATTGATAATATCGGCCAATTAATAAAAGAATTAATGAGGCCTTTAAACATTAAATCAACTCTTGGCGCTGTAACATCTCACTATTGAGTATCCGAATTAACTTTTCAGCATACAATGGATCAGTTGCATATCCAGCACGTTGCAAACCATTTGCAAACGTTGCGGCATCGGCGGATTTCAAAACTTTTGCATAGCGCGGATTATCCAGTAGTAATCTGGCATAGTCATTAAACCCTTCAGCGTACGAATTATAAGCACGAAACTTCTCGACCATTTTCTGTGGTACACCATTAATGTATTCGGTAGTTACTGTTTCAACGACATCTCCTTTCCAGCTTGCACCTGCTTTGATACCAAATAAATTATAACTTGGGCTATTATCTGCATGGCGAATCTCATGTTTTCCCCATCCACTCTCCAAAGCAGCTTGTGCCAGCATGAAATGAGGAGGAATACCGGTTGATTGCGATACAGCCTTTGCATGTGGTAAAAGTTTATCGACGAAATTCATTGAATGATTGGGTGGTTTTCTAAATTGTGTTTCTGCTTGGATAGTAGCAGCAGACCCTCCAGCAGGGGAACTTGTTATTCCTAGTGGAGCTCCTGCATTGGATGAAGTCTGAGAATTTGGCCATAACTGTCTTGATTTGTCATTTGGATGCCCATTCTCAACTAAAGAGGAATGATTGATGGAATTAATCGTGGATAAAATGGCATCTGTTCGGCTAATAGAAGTTTCTGGATTTATTGAATTATTAGCTCGAGTTAACTGTTTCACCATCATGTCAGCAATCCCGATGCCTCTGGTTGATATATGTTGAGCCAACTGTTGATCATGCATTTGCGTAAAAAATTGGGTTTGTTGACTATCGAACAACCCGTCTTTAGGAGTCGCTTCGCGCATACTCTTCAGCAACATATTCATAAACAATGACTCAAACTGTTGCGCTACCTTTTGCAAAGCTTCATCTGGATGCTGCTTGGCCATTAAATGCAGATCATCAATACTCTTGGCATCAATTGCAAGCTTACTCGAAGTATCTGGCGAGATAATCATATCTTCATATCACACTATATTATTAAATAATCTCTAGATCGGCACGCAATGAACCCGCTGCTTTTAATGCCTGCAATATGGACAGCAAATCTTGCGTCGTTGCGCCAATCGCCGTCAATGCCTTAACAACCTCACCAAGATCCGCGCCATTAGGTAAAAGCATTAGATTTCCCTCTTCAGTACGTATTTCAACTTGAGATCGTTGCGTAACCACTGTTTCACCCCGTTGCGCAAATGGACCGGGTTGACTGATTACAGGTTCAGTATTGATAATTATTGATAAATTACCATGTGCAATAGCACTGCTCTCAAGTGTTACCGCTTGATTCATAACGACTGAACCGGTGCGTGAATTAACAATAACCTTGGCAGGCGCCTTTGCGGGCGTTACATCTAAACTCTCAATTTGAGAAATAAACATAATACGCTGACTATTATCAGCAGGCGCTCTTACCTGGATCATTCGGCCGTCTACAGCAGTTGCAGCTGACGGATAAATTCCATTAATTGCACCAACAATACGCTGAACCGTTGTAAAATCAACCGAATTAAGTTCAAGGTTAATATAATCGCCTTGCCCAACTGCAGTAGGAATCTCACGCTCCACAATACCACCACCTGCGATACGTCCAACATTGAGATGGTTAACTTGCACACTGCTGCCCCCAGCCGCCGCACCAATCCCCCCTACTAGAATATTTCCCTGAGCCATTGCATACACCTGATTATCAACACCTTTGAGAGGAGTCATCAACAGTGTTCCGCCACGCAAACTTTTCGCATTGCCCATGGAAGATACTGTGATATCAATTTGCTGACCAGGTTTGGTAAATGCGGGTAATGTAGCTGTCACCATCACAGCTGCGACATTGCGTAATTGCAAGTTAGTACCAGGTGGTAAGTTAATACCAAGCTGCCCCAACATACTGATGATACTTTGTACTGTAAAGGGTGTTTGAGTTGTCATATCGCCACTACCATCCAAGCCCACAACCAATCCATATCCGATTAATTGATTATTACGTACCCCTTGGATGGATGCTAAATCCTTAATGCGATCGGCAACACCTAGACCCGGTAGAAGCAAACCAGTAGCAAGAAAAAAACAAATAATTATGTTTTGTACTCTCATAGTGTTGCGCACCTCTAAGCTAATGGTTTTTCGTACATTTAATTTTTTAGAAAGGAGAAACGGTAAGGAAAAACCGTGAAAACCAACCCATTGTCTGGGCCTCATCAATATATCCATTGGCTCTATATTCAATACGCGCATCAGCAACTTGCGTTGAAGAAATTGTATTCCCCATAATATGAATTGGATTCACAACACCCGAGAGCCTTATAAACTCTTGCCCTTGGTTGATACCTATTTGTTTTTCCCCGCTGACAACCAAATTCCCATTCGGTAATGCTTCTATCACTGTCACGGTAATCGTTCCTTTAAAATCATTCTTACTTGAACTTTCACCACCGCCATCAAATTTATTGTTGGATTTAGCCTCAATCGTTGCATTTTTCTGTAAGAGGCTTACAGGAATCCCTAGCAGATTCGGAATCGAGAAATCAACACTTCCAGAACGATCGACATTACTTCCCGAGCTTTTACTAGCATTTGTTTTTTCGTTTAAAGTAACAATGATAGTATCGCCGATATTTCGTGCTCGCCGATCTTCAAACAGTGGGGTATAACGAACTCCTCCTGCTGTGCTATTTACGGTCTGAAAGATTGCCCCATTCGGTTGAACTGCTATCCCACCCTGATAAGGTGGTCGTAACGAATAAGGCTGATGGGTAGTTGTTGATGGTGTCACACAACCTGATATAAGCAAAACGAGTATCAATAAGCATATACACAGGTTCTGATTTCTTTTCAGTAAGCTGCTATTCACCATCACATTACTCCGGATAACCATCCAAATTACAGTTGAGCTAACCTTTGCAGCATCTGATCTGAAGTTTCAATCGACTTGGAATTCATCTCATATGCACGCTGGGTCTGAATCATACTCACTAATTCTTCCACAACATTCACATTAGATGTTTCAACAAAACTTTGTTCTAATAGCCCTAACCCATTCGTACCGGGAGCATTCTGATTAGGCGTTCCACTGGATGCGGTTTCCATATACAGGTTTTCACCCATTTTCTGCAATCCTGCCGGATTGACAAAGCTGGCCAATTGGACATTGCCAACTTGGATGGATGCGGTAGAGCCAGGTACTGTCGCCGATACTGTCCCATCTCGTGCGATTGTAATGCCCAGTGCGTTCGGAGGAACAACAATCGCTGGCTGTACTGCATATCCACTGGATGTTACAAGCTGACCATTCAGATCGGACTGAAACGCACCATCACGGGTGTAAGCCGCGGTACCATCAGGTAACAAAACTTGAAAAAAACCCACTCCACGTATGGCAACATCGCGTTGATTATCCGTTTGTTGCAATCCACCCTGGGTAAATATGCTTTCTGTTGCAACCGGTTTGACACCAGTACCTATTTGTAACCCCGAAGGCAGCTGAGTTTGCTGTGAAGATTGCGCACCCGGTTGACGCATTGTTTGGTACAGCAAGTCTTCAAAAACCGCACGCGCACGTTTAAATCCGTTGGTACTGACATTCGCCAAGTTATTGGAAATAACATCCATCTTCGTTTGTTGTGCATCAAGACCTGTTTTGGCAATCCATAATGAACGTATCATAGTAATTAACCTTTTGAATTTTATCCCAATTAAACTCTTAGAACCATTATTTCACTGGCCTGCTCTGCGTTGCGTTTTGCATTTTCGAGCATTTTCATCTGCATATCGAATTGACGGGCCAGATCAATCATGCTGACCATTTCATGCACAACATTCACATTGCTACCCTCCAGTGTTCCATCTACCAATCTAACTCTGGCATCAACCGGTGCTTCGCCGCCAGCTTTGAGACGAAACAAGCCATCAGCACCCTTAACAAGACTATCTTCAGGTGGATTGACCAGTTTAATACGCCCCACTGATGCAACTGTGTTCGGCTGGGGATTAATCGGAACAGACGACACAGTCCCGTCGACACCGATCGTGATGCGGGTTTCCGGAGGGATCGCTATAATCCCTCTGTCGCCTTTCACTTTAAGTCCATTTTGCGTTAATAAAATACCATTGGAACCCACTTGCAAACTGCCATTGCGGGTATAGGCTTCTTCACCATTATCCAACTGCACAGTAATCCAACCGGGACCTTTAATTGCAACATCCAGGTCGCGACCAGTAGTTTGTAATGTGCCTGGCGTAAAATCCGCACCTATTGTTGAGTCAACAACAAACGCACGTGTAGGCAGTCCATCACCAAATACCGGGATAGCACGAAACGCATTATTCTCTGCCCGATAACCGGTTGTAGCAGCATTGGCAAGATTATGAGCAACCGTAGCTTGTTGACTGATTGTATGGTTTGCTCCGGTCATTGATGTGTAGATTAATCTATCCATTTTTTACTCAATTTCATGAAATAAAATGATAAGCAACTTCCAACAATTTGTAAGTCAGTGACAAATAATCAGAGATTAACCAATGTTTGCAAAATTGCATCCTGCGTTTCAATTGTTTTGGCATTGGCTTGATACATGCGTTGTGCTGTAATCATTTCTACCAATTCAGTTGTCAGGTCAACATTGGAATCTTCAATGGCAGAAGCTTGAAGTGTACCCAGTGTTCCTGTTTTTGGCGGTCCGACTACTGGTTGGCCAGAATCTGTTGTCTCTAACCAAAGACCATCTCCGATGGGGTCCAATCCTTGTGGATTAACAAAATTTGCCAAAACAATTTGCCCAACTGTTTTAGTCTGACCATTTGTATAAGTACCTTGAATCACGCCATCGGCAGCCGTGGCAAAACCGGCTAATCGGCCAGAGGTAAAGCCATCCTGTGAGATAGAATTCTTACCGGAAGCTGCCCCAAACTGGGTCGCTTTGGCTAGATCCAATGAGAAATTCAACGGAGAAACAGCGCCTAATGTTGGATTTATAATTGCCCAGTCAACACCTACAGTCATGGGTGCTGTAGGTGAGAGTAATGCTCCAGTTCCGTCAAATGTTATAGTGCTCCCCCCCAAAGTCACCCCTGTAGGTACACCGGCGGTATCAACCTTTCCATCAACAGATGCGTAAATATTCCAAGTATTAGCTGCCGATTTCTGGAAATAAGTCGCAAGAACATGTTCATTACCTAAGCTGTCGACAATCGTCCCTGATGTTTGCCAGTTATAGGTTTTGGGATCAGTTGCACTAAATGTTGTTATCGTGGGTATAGCATCACCCGAATTCAAATTAAAACCCATTTCGAATATTGATGTGGCTTTCGGAGCAAGATCAGAGGTAATTAATTTCAAATTGGTCGGTTTGCTGGCGTCGATATTTCCACTTACGTCGGCCATATATCCGGTTAAGTTCGCGCCAGTCGCATTGGTAAGAAATCCGTTACCATCTAAGCGAAACTGGCCGTTTCTACTATAGCTAACCACACCGCCTTCATTCATACGAAAAAAACCTTGACCATTGATGGCAATATCCAATGGATTGCTGGTTGGCGCGATATTTCCTTGACCAAATGACTGTGCAACGGTTGCTACTCTTGTACCGATACCTACTTGAGATGAACCCAAACCACCTAGGGAATTTGCAAAAATATCGGTAAATTGAGCTTGAGATTGTTTAAACCCGACAGTATTCACATTGGCAATGTTACTTCCAATCACATCCAAGTTTGTCGAAGCTGCACTCAGTCCACTCAAACCATGTTGAAAACCCATAACAGCCTCCTAATTAAAATACTCGTTTAATATCAGATAAATTGGCAAACCCTAGTTCGCCCATATCAAGCAGCGCACCATTCTCACCCAATGAAACACTATTGACCAAACCTAGTGAAAGTGTACTTGCTTTTATTTCATTTCCACCCTGCTTCGCGCTCACAGAAAAAGTGTAGTTTCCATCAGCCGCTTTTGCACCGCTATCTGTTTGACCATCCCACGGAATTGTGCTGACGCCTGTTGGATGTGCGCCAAGATCCAAATGCCGAACAGGTATACCCGCACTATCCAATATTGTTATTTTAAGCTGATCAACCGGTTGTGCTAATTCAATTCCAGCCACCGCTGAGTCTTTTTCAAGTTTAATAGCCGTGCCAGGAACAAAAGCACTGTGTCCTATCATTCCCGTCGCTTCCATTGATAGGCTATCTTCAACATCCGAGGTTAGCAGTTGCAGTGTTGTATTCAATTTATCAATACCTGTTACAGTACTGATTTGTGCCAATTGACTGGTGACTTCTGCATTATCAAGCGGTTTAAGCGGATCTTGATTTTTCATCTGAGTAACTAACAGTTTCAAAAAACGATCCTGTGGATTTTCAGCATTCTTTTTAGCGGTGATACCTGTCGTTGCTGCCGATGCAGCAGTCTGTGAACTGGCTTGTTGGATTGCACTCATCATGTACTCCTTTATTGACCGATAGTCAGCGTTTTTTGTAGTAGAGATTTGGTGGTATTCATCATATCCACACTATTCTGATATGAGCGCGATGCAGACATCATGTTAACCATTTCGTCCACCACGTTAACATTCGGCATCGTCACATATCCATTCTTATCCGCGAGCGGATGTTTGGGCTCAAACACTTGTCGCATCGGCGAGGGATCATGCACAATACCAGCAACCTTAACGCCGCTTGCACCATTGGCTGCTGCCTGCAATGTGCTAAAAACCACTTGGCGTCCACGATAGGGTTCACCCGTCGAACTGGTAGCACTATCAGCATTTGAAAGATTACTGGCTACTACATTCAAACGCTGAGATTGTGCCGACATTGCTGAACTTGCAATATCAAATACATTAAATAAAGACATTATTATCTCTCCTGCATAGCTAATGTTAAGTTCCTAAATTCATTCGTAATGAACGTGATACTCGCATCATATTTAATTGAGTTATCCGCGAATCGAGTACGTTCCATGTCCATATCCACTGTGTTACCATCTGCACTCGGTTGCAAAGGAACGCGATACAATACGTCGTTTCCAAGCGTCCCTGGAATAGCGGAATTAATATGCATTGAAGATGTCGTATTTAAATTTACGGCATTTAGATTAGTGGTTGGTGAAAGCTTTTCACGTAGTACGCCAGCAAAATCAATATCCTTCGCTTTAAAATTTGGAGTGTCTGCATTGGCTACATTACTTGACAGCAATTCTTGCCGTGCAGCTCTTAAGCTTAAGGCTTGATGGTAAAAATTTAACTCTTTATCAAGTTTGTTTATCATTCTATTAATCCTGATTAAATATATCTTTCAATCTTTCTATCAGCATTTAGCATGCCAAGTATAATAAATGCTTTAATTAGTCGACCAACCAGCGAAAAAGACATGAAATAGATGCTATCTTTAAACATAAATTTCTGTGTGCCTGTTTAAGATAACGATATGGCGGCAATGATTGCCGAAAACGGCAACAATTAATGGTCGAATAAATTATGATACGTTACTTAGTGTTAATGCTTTGTCTACCAGCAGTTTCAATCTTTCCGTTTCCTTTGTTGGCATCACAGCACAAACCTACTCCCCAACAGCAAGAAATTTCGATCATTAAAAACGCGGTAGAAAATTTTATTTACAGCAATACTGCAACACTATCCGGACAGGTTATTGCTAATGTCGACAAAATTGATCAGCATCTGAGTTTACCCAAGTGCCCGGAACTGGAGCCTTTTATGCCTACCGGTAGCCGTTTATGGGGAAAAACTTCTGTTGGCGTTCGCTGCAACAGTCAATCCGCAACTTGGACTATCTACGTTCAGGCTGAAGTAAATGTGATGGCCAATGTACTGCATACAGCACGCTCCATTTCAACCGGACAAACACTCGTACATGAAGATGTAACGCTACAGAATGTTAATCTAACGCAAATGCCTGACGGCATATTCACAAATGCAGCACAAGTAATCGGTAAAGTTGCCACCACAAACCTTACAGCCGGACAACCATTGCGCCCACAAATGCTACGCGCACCCTACGTTATCTTGCGCGGACAAAAAATCAATCTGGTTGTTCAGGGGCGAGGATTTAATATCAGTTCGGAAGGCCAGGCTTTGGCTGATGCCGCCGAAGGCCAAGTCGTTCAGGTTCGCAATAAGTCGGGGAGAATCACTAGCGGAATTGCTCGCACTAATTCAATCGTTGAAATACAACCTTAGCGCCAGTAGTCAAGAATTTTCACAGTTGCACTGACCGTATGCTGTCAATTAATTACTCGCCATGCAAACAAAGTAATCAAAATCCTAAATCAGACTTATAATTACAGGTTACTTAATTTACCTATAAAAACACAAAGCTTTCCAACAGTTAATCCGAATGGACTATACCACTGAAATAAAAACAATCTTATCTGACATCTTGGGGTTAGGTGAGCGATGCGATTCCATTACAGCAGATACTTCTTTACTAGGCAATATTCCCGAGCTTGATTCAGTTGCCGTGGTAACAATTATTTTAGCCCTAGAAAAAGAATTTTCGATCTCAATTAATGATGATGAGATTAGTGCGCAAACATTTCAAACACTCGGCACTTTAGTTAATTTTGTTGAAAAGAAAGTAACTCTTGAGAACAGACAATTGCGCTAAAATTATTCAATATATAAAAATGTGCTATTCCACAGCACATGTAAAACTCAGGTAATAAAGATGTATTGATTGTCTTTGATTACATTAATGCACATAATTACTGCTATTAAAATTATCCTTATCCTGTGGAGTACACTATTGAAATTACATCTGGCAAATTTTGCTCATCAATATATTTTTACCGGTTATGGCGATGGATATGTACTGATTAACCAAAATCGTTATGAAAAAAGCTTGATTGTATTACCGGATTATCTAATTGAGAACTGGCCAATACTATCGGTCTCACAACTCGAAGCTCAACATTTTCAAAACCTACTGCCGCATAAACCTGAAATCGTAATCTTGGGTACAGGCGCCAAACATCAATTTCCAGATCAATCTCTACTAAGCCAATTAGTCAAACTAGGTATCGGTATTGAAGTTATGGATACAAAAGCCTGTTGCCGCACCTATAACATATTAGCTGAGGAAGGACGTCGTGTTGCTGCAGCCATACTTATTGAACCTTGATGAGACTCAACAATTTCATAAAAATATGAAAATAGATTATTTAACGGCAGCTGCAGGAACAGAAAATTATGCTATAGTTCACTGGCTCAAATCATAAGATTCTCAAAAGAAATGGCCATGATATTTATGATTGTGATAAATTCATGTTTGGAAAGTCAGGCGCATTAAAATTGGCTTCCTTGATAATATATAATATAGGAGTTAAAAATGAACAAATTTCTTATTGCAGTATTCGCTTCAGTATTTTTATTCGGTTCTTCTGTTACTTTTGCAAGTGGAAACCTAGAGTCTGGACTGCCACCAGTATCTGCTCAAGATATTCTAAACAAAATGGCATGTGAAGGTAAAAAAGCTGGTGAAACAATCAAGGATCGTACTGATGGCGAAAAGGTTACCTGTCCTGCAAAAATAAAAAATCCTAGACAAGGTGGACCTGCAGCAGGATCAACTTATTAATATTGAAGGCGCAGATATCACTTGCCTTCTTTTGAATAAAAAATCTGACAAATAACTAACTGTCATATAGTAGTAACCTGTATTTAGGCCAAACCAGATAGCGTATTAGGATTATTTCTTATTAAATCCAACAAACTAAATGAATTCAGTTCAATTAGTCTACCAAGAGAAGTAAAACACACACAACTATCGGTTTGGCCAAGCATTTTGTCTGCGTTAACAAAATCTGCTCAACACCAACAAATTCCTCAACTCAACTCCAGAAAACCATCACCTCTCTCTTATCAGCATGAGAAATATGAAGGTTAACATCCGAAGGATAATCTTATAAACTGAAGACTTATAAAACATACCGCGCCAGGTCTTCGCTTTGCGAAAGATCCTTGAGGCGTTCGTCGACATATGACGCATCAATAACAACAGTTTCTCCACTGCGCCTCGGTGCATTATATGAGACTTCTTCCAGTAATTTCTCCATGACGGTATGTAGACGTCTTGCACCAATATTCTCAGTTCTACTGTTCACAGAGTATGCAATCTCAGCCAAACGTTTAATGGCATCGGTGGCAAATTGTAGCTGTATGCCCTCTGTAGCCAGCAATGCTTCATATTGACGAGTCAGGCAGGCATCCGTATTCGTCAGAATCTGCTCAAAGTCGCTGACACTCAGACTAGCCAATTCAACGCGAATGGGAAAGCGTCCTTGCAGTTCGGGAATCAAATCAGAGGGTTTAGACATGTGAAATGCACCACTGGCAACAAACAGAATGTGATCGGTTTTGATCATGCCATATTTGGTTGATACGGTTGTGCCCTCAACCAGAGGCAACAAGTCCCGCTGCACACCCTGGCGTGAAACATCTCCTCCGGTATTACTTGTACGGCTAGCAATTTTGTCTATTTCGTCCAGAAATACAATACCGTTCTGCTCTACATTCTGAATAGCCATCAACTTTAGTTCCTCATCATTGACCATTTTTGCGGCTTCTTCTTCGAGCAGCATTTTTCTGGCTTCCCGTATTGTCATCTTACGAGCTTTCTTTTTTTCCCCTGTCATATTCTGAAACATTCCCTGAATCTGGGATGTCAGATCCTCCATACCGGGTGGTGCAAAGATTTCCATATTGGCCCGCGGCGCTGCCACTTCTATTTCAATTTCTTTATCATCCAACTCACCTTCGCGCAATTTTTTGCGGAATTTCTGACGTGTCGAATTATCTTGCTCATCCACATTGAGTGAACCAAGATCTCTAGCAACCGGCAGCAACGCATCAAGAATGCGATCTTCTGCACGATCTTCCGCAAGTGGTTGCTTCTTGCGGGTTTCTCTCTCGCGCAATTCCTTAATCGCTGTCTCAACCAAATCACGAATAATCGAATCGACATCGCGTCCAACATAACCCACTTCGGTAAATTTAGTCGCTTCAATCTTTATAAAGGGCGCGTTCGCCAGCTTTGCCAAACGACGCGCAATTTCGGTTTTACCGACGCCCGTCGGACCAATCATCAAAATATTCTTAGGCGTGATTTCCTGGCGTAATGGATCGGCAATTTGCTGTCTACGCCAGCGATTCCTAAGTGCGATCGCCACAGCCCGCTTGGCTGAATTCTGGCCGATGATGTGTTTGTCCAGTTCATGGACAATTTCTTGTGGGGTCATTTGAGACATGATTTTAAATTCAGTGTTAGAGGTAAAATGAACAAAATTCCAAAGGGGAAACGCAGGTCAATCAACTGCACGCTCTCTGCAACTATAAAAAATATTCTTACTGCTTGACAGGAATAACCTAGTCAATGGTCTCGATAACATGATCTTGGTTGGTGTAAATACAGATGTCACCCGCTATCGTCAGTGCTTTTTTCACAATTTCCTGAGGAGGTAAATCAGTATTTTCCAATAATGCGCGAGCGGCTGCCAAAGCATACGAGCCGCCACTACCGATAGCGGCAATACCCAACTCAGGTTCGATCACATCGCCAGCGCCAGTAATAATCAACGTCGCATCCTCGTTGGCAACCACTAGCATAGCTTCCAATCTACGCAGAATTCGATCCGTGCGCCAGTCTTTAGCCAATTCAACCGCGGCACGCATGATATGCCCATGATGCGCTTCCAGTTTACCCTCGAAACGTTCGAATAGTGTAAAGGCATCTGCAGTACCACCCGCAAACCCAGCCAGAATTTTGTCATGATAGAGCCTGCGGACTTTACGCGCACTGGACTTAGCCACAACAGCACCCAGCGTTACTTGACCATCGCCACCTAATGCAACCTGACGGCCGCGTCTTACTGAAACAATTGTTGTCATGAAATTTGCTTAACTCGTTACAAAATATCATTATAGCCTATAAAACATGGCTGACTCAGATAGAAAGAATAAGCAAATGATCAGCTTCTTTTTTTGGCCCGCGGGTGCGCGGTATCATAAACCTTTGTCAGATGTTGGAAATCCAGATGCGTATATACCTGTGTAGAAGTGATATGAGCATGCCCCAACATTTCCTGAACAGCACGCAAGTCACCGCTGGATTGCAACAGATGTGATGCAAAAGAATGTCTTAAAATATGCGGATGTACATTTTGATGAATGCC
The DNA here is from genome assembly GCF_003201565.1 of Nitrosomonas sp. Nm84. Lineage (GTDB taxonomy): Bacteria > Pseudomonadota > Gammaproteobacteria > Burkholderiales > Nitrosomonadaceae > Nitrosomonas. The sequence goes on from NZ_QJJP01000020.1 coordinate 60,398, forward strand.
TTGCTGCCTGGCCCTGTTTTTCAAACGATAACTAATGGTACGGGCACTGATCGCATCGCCATGCTGCGATAAAAAAAGGGCGGATACCTCCAGTTTAACAATCTGTACACGCTGTTCAATCCATGCCTTCAAAGCCTGAATTGCATAATCGCCGACCGGAACAATACGTGTTTTCCCCCCTTTACCAAGCACTCTGACCGTTCCTTCCGAAAAACTGATATCCACGGGCTTGAGTTGTGTCAATTCAGCCAATCTTAAGCCTGAAGAATAAAACAATTCAAACATGGCACTATCCCGTATTGTCAACATATGGTCGGGTGAGAATGCCAGTAACTGCGTGGCTTCATCAGGAGAAAGTACATTGGGTAGTTTCTGCGCTGATTTGGGGACATGTAAACCAATACAAGGATTATGCCGGTACTGATGATCACGTATCAAATAACGATAAAAACTGCGCCAAGCCGATAACATTCTAGACAAACTTCGACTGGAAAGCCCTTTGCCATGGAGTTGCGCAATCACCTGGCGAATATTCGGCGATTGGATCTGTTTTAAATCGTCTGTATTGGCATACTTAAGCAAAATACGAATATCACGGGCGTAGTTTTCGCTGGTCAGTGGCGACAAACGCCGCTCATAAGTCAGATGATGAATATATGCAGCGGCCAGTGACTCAGGTTTACTGATCATTGGTTACATGGTCTTGCGCTTCGCTGCTGGCGGTTTCCGCCAAGTCATAGCGGGCAATCGTGGTACACACTAATTCCCCCAACCGTTTTAAATACAATGTTCCCATTTCCGGATAAAATCTTTCGGCATCAGGACTACCCAGAACAAGTAAACCAATGGTTCGTGTGGTGTTCAGAGAAATCATGGAGAATGAATTGAGGTGCTCCGCGCCTTCACCAAACCAACACTGGATTTCGTCCGCGACATGATTGCCACAATAAGGTTGCGACAGGCTTTCAGCAATAATGTGCACATCCTGGCTAGCAGGAGTAAATTCAACGTGTTCCCGGTCACTGCAGGCAATATTCCACAAGCGCATTGCCACAAGCGGTACAGCAAAATCCTCACGTAAACTGAAATAGAGTGCGTTGAAGAATTCGCTCATACTGGAAACAGAAAGTAATGCGATGGTCAGGCGATGGATTTTCTCACCAATCGCATCATTTTCTTCACCAAAACTGATTAATTCAAGCAACTTATCCTGTAATACGCGATTTCTTTCTCTTAACGAGGCAACTTGCCGCTCATTGATTGAAATCACCTTATCATCATGCAAGCCAGGAATATGGATATCCGCCAACAAATCGGCGTATTCATTGAAAAATTGTGGGTGATCCTGTAGATACTGCGCAACGTCTTCCGGTTTCATGATGCTTCCTTGTTAATTACAAATTAATTTCACCTTCAAATACCGTAACCGCCGGGCCTGTCATCCAAACTGGCTCATCGTTCTCCTGCCAGCTGATCGTTAATTCACCGCCTCGCGTACTGACTGTCACCTGATGATCCAGCAAACCGAGATTGATGCCGGCCACTACCGCGGCGCAGGCGCCTGTTCCGCACGCCAGTGTCTCACCGGCACCACGCTCAAAAACGCGCAATTTGATGTGACTACGATCAGCCACCTGCATGTAACCGACATTCACGCGTTTAGGGAAACGCGCATGCATCTCGATCAACGCGCCTTCGGTATCTACCGGTGCGCATGCAATATCCTGCACGACACGAACAGCATGCGGGTTACCCATAGACAACGCACTTATTGTAACCGGCTGATCCGGCATTTCAAGCTGATAAGTCAATGCGCACTTCTCTGCAATAAATGGAATTGCTTGCGGTTCAAATAAGGGTTTCCCCATATTAACAGTAATACTTCCATTGACCTCCAGTTTCGGGGATATCACACCACTGAGTGTTTCTATGCGAATTTCACTCTTCTCGGTCAATCCGTGATCATGCACATAGCGGACAAAACAGCGTGCACCATTGCCGCATTGTTCAACTTCACCGCCATCCGCATTAAAAATGCGATAACGGAAATCAGCCTGCCCCACGGCCTTTTCAACCAACAATATTTGATCACAGCCGACACCGAAATGGCGATCTGCGAGCAAACGAATCTGTTGTGGATCTAGATTGATCGATTGATTGATTCCGTCCAGAACAACAAAATCATTACCCAAACCCTGCATTTTGGTAAATTTCAATTTCATGGATTAAATATTCTAGCGGCTCAATTTTGTTAGGGTCATCAAATAATCATTCATGGTATAGCCGCCTCCAATATCCACAATACTATCACCCGTGACTTCAAATCCATACTGCTGATACGCCAGAATGGCAGTTCGGTTATGCTTATTGACCGTCAAGATCAGTGACTGTAGATTATTTCCCCGCATTATTTCAACAGCATCTGCCATCATCATCGCGCCATAGCCTTTGCGATGATGATCACAATGAATGTACAGTTTGTCAATTTTTAGTTCGTTCGGCTTATTTGTGCGCATGCAACAAGAAAAGCCGATGATCGCTTCATCCAAAACCAATTTTCTCCACCAGATTCCCGGATCTGATAATTGTTCCTTGATCAGCTCCGGCTGATAACGTTGCGTCAACATATAATCAATCTGCCCGGATGAAATAATATCCGCATAATGATACTGCCAAATTGTCTTGGCCAAGGTTGAAATCGTGCATGCATCAACTATTGCTACAGGCAATACTCTGGGAATCATATCAGGCGATTATTCTTCGGCATGTGGTTTTAATGTAAATGGCAATTGATTAAATTTTTGACGCATCTTATTGACAGCGTTAAATACCGTATGCTGCCCGACAATCCGGGCTTCCAGCTTACGCTTATTGGGGAAATCCATCAGTGAAATTCCAATCAGCATCGTCAGTAAGCCCTGCCCTGGCAGAAAAAGCATTAGAAATCCCGCTAACAGGAATACAACACCGATCATATTTTTAATCATCAAACCGATGATGCGCATCACCGGGTGCCGATCTTTCATCCAGTGACGAGGAACGCGCGTATCAAAATAATCACTCGGCAAGCGAATCAGAATCCAGGGAATCGCGATTAAAGTACCCACGAAGCCGACAATCGAGGCTATCGTCAGACCTACAAGCATATCGGTGGATATCCACTGCTGAATGGTTATGACAGCATCATCCATGATACAAACATCCAGTTATGTAAAACAAGCTTGTTCAAAAAACTGACCGGATAAAGATCTTTTGGCAGCAATTTAGCAAGTAGATCGGAAAAATACCCCGCTGCCTGTTAAAACAGGCAGCGGGGTGACGTCTGAGGACATCGGAGACTGAATTAAGGAACAATTCGGTTATTGAGAATTTCTTTGCTTTGATTATTCCAGATAACGTCAGTCAGGTTCGAGTAACGGGTGATGATCTGTGCTGCAATACCACCTGAGAATAACCCTGCCCAGCCCAGAATCACAAAGCCCCAGTGCAATGGTGC
>NZ_QJJP01000021.1 GCF_003201565.1 Nitrosomonas sp. Nm84
TTCCTACTTCCCTCTTCTTCTTATTCTTGCCCGCAAGTCCTTATCCTATCCCCTTGCTCTCACCTAGACTACTTAGTCAATCCCTCACTGTCAAGGCATTTTACCTACCAAAAAAACACCCAGGAATCACTCGCAACTATTCCATTAATAAATTCAGAACTGTATTGATTAACAAGATAAGATTCCAGGCAAATAAAAATACTAATTCAGCAATTAATGCAACTAACAGTACTAGACGAGATAATTACACTACACAATCAACTAAGCCGGGGTTTCTGCTTTCTTGCGACGCATAAAATAATATGCTGCAGCACCGCCGCCGACAATAACGACCAATGCAATTTCCATCATACCGAAACCGCCACCATGACTGCCATGACCGCCACCTTTTCCAACACTTAATGGAATACGCACGACCGTTTTAGTACTGCCGGCATCATCTTTCTTTTCCAGTTGAATTGCATACTGGCCTTTCTCTTGGATATTTGCTGCCACCACGATAATTCCGGAACTATGTTCTTCAGCAGGCATATAAACAATGCCATGCTCAGCAGCACCATGCCCTGCATGTTCGTCATGATTCATACCTGCATGATCCTCAGCATCGGCCGGTTTCTGTTCAGTAGCTGCAGGTTTAGCGCCATGGCCTTCATGCCCTTCTTTGACGAGACGTACAGCCAGAGGTATTTGGCGTGCTTCTTGCGGCAACTCAATCGTTAAATTTACTTTACCGGTATTAGGCAAATTTTCGCAAAATGAATGCATTGGCGGAATTCCGCCTTCCGGAACTTCATAAGCACTGAATGTTACTGGAAATTCACCTGTTTTAATTGTACAACCACCGGCATCATGATGCCCTTCGTGCGCAAGCATTAACTGCGCATACGCCGGCAATGCCAGAAAAGATGCCAAAACCGCGCCACTTAATTTTGTTGCCCAACTACGTGTAGAAACTACCTTCATATTCTCTCCAAAATTTATCATTTGTAAACCAAATCATAACCATTGATACATGCTCAGTCACGTCACCCCGAACAATCAAGCTCAGGATTGTATATCAAAAAATTTAGAATATTAATCGAAATGGAAATATTTAACTATCCAGCTTTTAGATCGCGCGCTTTCTCTTGACAAGATAAGCGCTCATCCAATAATTCGATCCAATGCCTGACAGATGTCTCTGTCCCGCCCTGCAAATGCATTAAACAGCCGATATTGGCAGTAGCGATTTGCTCAGTTTTGCACGATTCCAAAGCCGCTATCTTGTTTTTCAGTAACTGCTGTGACAACTCAGGTTGCAGAATCGAGTAAGTACCTGCTGAACCACAGCAAAGATGCGCATCGGGAACAATGCCCAAATCAAAACCGGCAGCGTTCAGAATTTTCTCCACCACACCGCGAATCTTCATACCATGTTGCAAAGTACACGGAGAATGAAAAGATAATCTTGTCCTGCTCGCATTGATATGCTCTCCATCCAGCAGTCGCTCAAGATTTTCCATCTCGGCAAGAAGTATCTCGCTGATGTCTTTCGCAAGCGCTGATATTTGAGCTGCCTTTTCTGCATATACCGGATCATGTTGCAGAAAATGTCCATACTCTTTGACGGTCACACCACACCCGCTAGCAGTTACCACAATCGCTTCAACTTCCTTTCGTTCCACGAACGGCCACCATGCATCAATATTTCGACGCATATAATCCAATCCTTCCTGCTGCGCGTTCAAGTGAAAAGCAACTGCTCCGCAACATCCTGCATCGACACTTTTAATCAGTGATATTCCCAGACGATCCAACACACGTGCAGTGGCAGCATTGATATTGGGCGCCAATGCCGGTTGTACACACCCATCAAGCACCAGCATTTTGCGTGCATGCCGTGCCGCAGGCCATGGTGTTTTAGCGTACCCAAGTTTACTCGGAATCTTTCTTTTTAAGCTTGCAGGCAGAAACGGACGTACTGTCTGCCCTGCTTTAAGCAATAGGCTGAATACCGGCGCATTCGGCAATATCTTGCGCAGTGTATAACGTAAAACATCCGATCTAGCATCGCGTTTTATCTGTTGCTCGATCATGCCGCGGCTGATATCCACCAATGCACCGTAGCGCACCCCTGATGGACAAGTCGTCTCACACGCTCGGCAAGTCAAGCAACGATCCAGATGCAATTGCGTTTTCTGGGTAACCGGCTGGCCCTCGAGCATTTGTTTCATCAGATAAATACGCCCGCGCGGACTATCCAATTCGTCGCCCAGAATCTGGTAAGTCGGACAAGTGGCCAGACAAAAACCGCAATGCACGCAACTACGTAGAATGGCATCCGCTTCCTGTCCTTGCGGGGAGTTTTTTATAAAATCAGCGAGTCTAGTTTGCATTTAGATTTCAGGATACAGTCGACCAGGATTGAAGATTCCCGACGGGTCAAATTTTTCTTTCAGTGCACGATGAACGTTCATCATACCGGAATCAAGCGGATGAAATACGGGGATACAAGATTCATTATTACGAAACAAAGTAGCATATCCACCCGCATCTTTGGCTATTTTTCGTATGGTTTCTGCACTCATACTTTCATCACCCAATAACCAACGCAAACCACCATTCCATTCCATCAATTGCTTTCCAGGCAACAACAAAGGCGAAGCCGTTGATTTAATGGATAAGCGCCACAGAGGCTTTGCCGATTGAAAAAAATCATGCGTTTGTTCGCGTATCGACTGCCAGAAGACACTACTTTCACTCAATTCCTCACCACCCAGTTTTACCTGAGCTGCCCGTACTGCTGATTCAGCGCCAGAAAGTCTAACAAACAATTCACCATTTACATGGCAAGTCGCGGAAATCGGCAACGGTTTACCGGCCCACCGATTCATTTTTTCAATCGCTGCAGTCTCATCCAACTGCATGCGCAACGTAATTTCAGTCGCCGGTTTCGGCAGAACTTTCAGGGAAACCTCGAGCAACATTCCCAGCGTACCCATAGCACCCGCCATCAGTCGCGAAACATCATAACCAGCAACATTCTTCATCACCTGTCCGCCAAAGTTTAAATCCTCGCCCTGACCATTCAGCATTCTGACCCCCAGCACAAAATCGCGCACAGCACCTGCAGCGGCGCGGCGTGGTCCGGACAAACCGGCGGCCACACAACCACCCAGCGTGGCGGCTGCGCCAAAATAAGGCGGTTCAAACGCCAGCATCTGTCCATATCGATCAAGCGCAGCTTCCAGATCAACTAAGCGCGTACCTGCACGTGCTGTCATCACCAATTCCGTCGGTTCGTAATCAACAATGCCGCGATACGCCGTTGCATCCAGCAAATTACTTCGCCCGGTGATGGGATTGCCATAAAAATATTTAGTACCACCGCCGCATATCTGCAGCGGGGTTTTATGTTCAGCCGCGATACGAATGGCTGCTTGATATTGATCAATCATGGTTTGCATGGACTTTAAAAACGTGGCAATTCAGGAAATTTTTCCTCACCCCGATGCACATGCATCGCACCCAGTTCCGCGCAACGATGCAAAGTAGGCACGGCTTTGCCAGGGTTCAGCAATCCACTGGGATCAAATGCCGCTTTCACTGCATGAAACATCGCCAATTCACCGGTTCTGAATTGTGCACACATCTGATTGATTTTCTCCATCCCCACACCATGTTCTCCGGTGATCGCACCGCCGACACGAATGCACATCTCCAATATCTTGCCACCGAACTCTTCCGTTTTCTCCAGTTCGCCCGGTTGATTGGCATCGTACAAAATCAATGGATGCAAATTGCCATCTCCGGCATGAAACACATTCATGCAACGCAATCCGTATTCCTGCGACAGCGCCTCGATACCCCGCAACACGTCGGCCAGGCGCTTGCGCGGAATGGTGCCATCCATGCAATAATAATCCGGCGAAATCCTACCCGCCGCGGGGAATGCCGCTTTACGCCCCGCCCAACACTTCAATCGCCCGGCTTCATCCTGCGGGGTACTGATTTTAGTCGCGCCGCTTTGCTGCATGATGGCATAAATGCGTTTGATCTCATCTGCTACCTCCTCAGCGCCACCATCAGATTCACAAAACAAAATAGCTGCTGCATCCAAGTCATAACCCGCATGCAGAAAGTCTTCCACCGCATGAATGGTAATTTTATCCATCATTTCCATGCCGGCGGGAATGATACCCGCACCAATGACATTCGCCACCGCATTGCCCGCTTTGAGCACATCGTCAAACGCTGCCATCACCAGTTGCGCCTTTTCGGGTTTCGGGATCAGTTTCACGGTAATTTCCGTAACAATACCCAACATCCCCTCACTGCCCGTCATCAGTGCAAGCAAATCATACCCCGCACTATCGAGACTTTCACCGCCGATTTCCAAGCATTCTCCCGAAATGGTCAAAACGCGCAATCTGAGAATATTATGTACCGTCAAACCATATTTCAGGCAATGCACGCCGCCCGAATTTTCCGCTACATTGCCGCCAATTGAACAGGCAATTTGTGACGATGGATCCGGCGCATAATACAAACCGTACGGGGCAGCCGCTTCACTAATTGCCAGATTCCTGACGCCCGGCTGCACGCGCGCCATCCGAGCCAGCGGATCAATGGCGATAATTTGATTCAGTTTGGCCAATGACAACAAAACACCTTGCGCATGCGGCAGTGCACCGCCCGACAAACCCGTACCCGCACCCCGCGCCACAACAGGCGTTTGGGTTGCGTGACAAAGCTGTAGAATTTGAATGACTTGCGCCTCGGTTTGCGGCAACACAACCACCATGGGCAATTGCCGATAGGCCGACAAACCATCGCATTCATACGGCTTCATATCTTCGGTTTCATACAACACCGCTTCGGGGGATAAAAAGGACCGCAGACTTTTAACAAGTTCTTGAGGAGACATGCAATTATTCCGGATGTTTGTGAATCTCGTGATTGGCTAATTTTTCCAGCATTTTTACAATCGCTGAATTATCCCATTTCGCGCCACCATGCGCGAGACAGGCAGAAAATAGTTCACGCACGCTAGCAGTATTGGGCAAGCTTACACCCAAAGCGGCAGCACTTGCCAACGCAATATTCAAATCTTTTTGATGCAACTCGATACGAAAACCCGGTTCAAAGCGCCGATCAATCATGCGCTCGCCATGCACCTCCAGCACCCTCGATGCGGCAAAACCGCCCATCAAAGCCTGTCGCACCTTTTCCGGATCCGCACCTGCTTTGGAAGCAAACAACAATGCCTCCGCCACGGCTTCGATGGTTGCTGACACAATAATCTGATTGGCAACCTTACAAATCTGTCCGGCGCCATTTTCGCCCACGTGGGTTACCGTCTTACCCATCAAGCCGAGAACCGGCTTAATCTTATCGAACACCGCCGCACTCGAACCGACCATAATCGTCAGCGCGGCATTCTGCGCCCCCACATCGCCGCCGGAAACCGGCGCATCGACATAATCATGCCCGAGTACATTGATTCGCGTTGCAAACTTACGTGTTTCCAGCGGCGAGATCGAACTCATATCCACGATGATCTTGGATTGATCCGAATGCGCTGCCAGGCTTTCAACTACACCATCATCTCCAAACAGCACTTTTTCCACATCCGGCGTATCCGGCAACATGGTGATAATAATATCAGCATACTGCGCCACTTCCCTGGGTGAAGCCAAAGCGCTGCCACCCAGCGCAACCAAATCGGCAGGCACGCCGCTACGCGAATGCAAAAACAAACTGTGCCCACCTTTGATCAGGTGCCCCGCCATGGGCTTACCCATGATGCCCAGCCCGATAAAACCGATACTTGCCATAACCGCCTACCTTGAAGATGTATAGTCGAATGATATGTCGAGAACAGGAATAACGAAAGAAAAAACTAGCGCTGACGCTGGGATGATCGAGCCCGCCATAGCGCCGCCAGCGAGCTGCCCACCAAAGAATGCATCAGCACTGAAACCGCGCCCACAACCGGTGCCAGCGGTAGCAACGGAAAAGCCTGCTTGGCCAGTACAATCGCCAGACCGGAATTCTGCATGCCGACTTCAATCGAAATGGTGCGGGCGCTCTGGGTATGACAACCGAAGATCCGCGCAAATTGATAGCCAATCAAAAAACCACCACCATGCAGCAGTGCAACCGCGAGAATCAACGCGGCGCCATGCGTGAGAATAGTTGCGGCATTGGCTGCAAACACCACCGCGCAGATCACGCACACCCCCAGCACGGATAGCAGCGGCGCGACGGGCATCACGCGTTGCACCAACTGCGGCACCCAGCGATTGAGCATAACGCCCAGCACAACGGGAAAAATCACGACTTGCAGAGTTTGTTTGAACAACATCCAGGTATCCACCGGAACCAGCTTGTCCGCAAATAATTGCGTCAGTAACGGTGTCAGAATCACTGCCGCCAATGTGGAGCAAACCGTCATGACGACCGAAAGCGCCACATCGGCTTTTGCGATATACGACACCAAATTCGAAGCCGTGCCGCCAGGACAGCAACCCACCAGAATCAGTCCGACCGCAAAATGCGTTGGCAAATCCAGTCCGGTCGCAATCCCCCAAGCCAGCAAAGGCATGATGGAATATTGCGCCGCAAAACCAATCACCACTAATCTCGGCATGCGCGCGATTCGGCGAAAATCATCGAAGGTCAAGGTCAATCCCATGCATAGCATGACGAAAGCCAGAATCAACACCACCACCGGCCCCTGATTCAACGGCAGCAACCACTCCGGCCAGATCAAAGCCATGGCGCCGGCCAGTATCATCCAAAGCGGAAACAACAGGGTCAGTCTTTGTAGCATAAAGATTTGTCGGATTCGTTTAGATTTATGGCAAGGAAGAGCGCGTAAATAACAAGGTTTGGTGCTGCTCGTACTGATTTACGATACGGCTGGCTTGCAGACCGGACGCTGCCGCCATTTCCTGTAATGTTGAAAAATACTCCGGATAATCGTGATCATACACATGCATGCAGGCTTCCTCCAATTGATCCGGCGGTATTTTTCTCCAGGTGTCGCGCATGCATTTTAGATAACCGTCCAAATACTCCTCGCGGCTCTGGTTTTCCTCACGCACCACATCCACCAGAATCAACCAGCCACTTTCCGCCAGACAACGCCCAACGGCCTGAAAAAAACGCGCTTTATCAGCAGACGATAAATGATGCACGGCAAATCCCGTGAAAATCGCATCCCAAGTTTTACTGGTAACTTCAACAGCCTCCAGAAGATCACCCTGCGTCAGGGTAACTCCCGAGCCAGGCAAGTCAGCCAAATAACCACGCGCCTCAGTCAACGCCGCTTCGGACAAATCCACGCCTTCATATATCGCCGGAGGAGATTGCTGTAAACAAGGTGCCAAAAAACGCGCGTTGCCGCAACCCAAATCCAGTAAACGATAGCGCCCGACATCCTCGCGCAAGCCTAACAGCCGCCCTACTCCCGCATAGATTTCCTGATGAAACATATAATTGTGTTCCGTGATCAGATCGTACAAAGACCAGGAGCGCGTAAAGATGGTGGTTGATTCGGCAGATGTCATAAGGGATTAACAGGATAACCATTCAACGGACTAAGCGATGGCAGTACTTTACATGAAATTTAAGCGATATAGGGCGCCATCAACAGTCCGCTGTAAAACGTATTCTAGGCAGCCAATTAATAAGGCAGAAACAGGCGAAAAATTGCAATCTATGCTTAATAAATGCACATTCTGAGCCTGTTTTTAACACCATTGCGGCAACGCGGATCGTTTTTCAACAGCCTGTTAGATAATCAGTGGGAGTTCAATTTATTGCGAATTATTGAGCACTGAGGAAAAACCCTGTACATTGATGTGCCATTGATTACCCCATTGTTTCGCGATGCCATGATTCAAATCAGTAGAATACTTCCATCATCGTTACGTTACGGCTTAGTCTGCGGTTTGCTCGGTGGCCTTCTCCTCTTGAGCGGTTGCCAATCGTTTTTAACCAGACAATCGGCGTTGCCCACGCCGGCAGCTAAGCCATTACCTATGCCGCTGGCCAGTCATGAATTCAGCTTCGACCCTACCCGCGACGATGTCGTCGGTACCTTGCAGATCATTACTGCCAACAAAGATGACACACTTTCCGATATCGCCCGCCGTTTCAATCTGGGCTTTGAGGAAATCGTCAGCGCCAACCCTCATGTCGACCCCTGGTTACCGCGCGCCGGCACCAAGATTGTGATTCCTACCCAGTTCGTGCTGCCCGATGCACCGCGCCAAGGTATTGTGATCAATCTCGCCGCCATGCGCTTGTTTTATTATCCCAAGACCAAGCCCGGTGAACCGCAAAAAGTCATCACTCACCCGGTCGGCATCGGACGCGTGGAATGGAAAACACCGGAAGGTATGACCCGGATCGTCTCCAAAAAAGAAAATCCAACCTGGACACCGCCGCTTTCCATCCGTAGAGAACACGAAAAAAACGGCGACCCATTGCCTGCCGTCGTACCGCCTGGACCGGATAATCCCATGGGTACCCACGTATTGAAATTTGACTGGCCGAGTTACGCCATTCATGGCACCGACAAACCGCCGAGCATCGGCCTGCGCGGCAGTCACGGCTGTCTGCGCATGTATCCCGAGGATATCGTGACCATCTACCATGCCGTACCGGTCGGCACACCGGTGCGCGTGGTCAATCAGCCGCGTCTGCTCGGCTGGCGCGAACATGTGCTGTATCTGCAAACCTACGCCATCCTGGAGGACGACAAACGCAATCACGACGCACTCCTCAAAAAATCGCTGAGTACCGCACGTTCAACGTCTAAAGCAAAACTTGACAAGCGATCTCAAGCCAAAATCAATCAACTCCTGCTCAGCGAAGCTATCCGTAACCCGCGCGCCATCGTCATTCCCATCACGCAAGCGGATATGACATTGCAAGCCTATCTCAGCCGCGCCACGCGCGTGCAAAACACACTGCCGTTCAACGCGAACTGGGATGGAGACATGAGTCAGCAACTCACGGCAAACGATGTGCTGGAAATGGCGGATAAGGAATCGAGGCAGATTCGATAGGATAACCAACTTTAAGCATAACTAACTCAGTGAAGTGGATTTACAAAATTACCTATCCTAATGGGAAGATCTACATCGGAAAGGATCTGACGGGTAGTATTAACTATTTCGGCCGTGCCAATAGTTCTCTCATCAGAAGCGATTTCACACAAGAACAGTGCCGAGATTTTACGATTAAAAGAGAGATTTTATATGAATCTGAAACAGCTTCAGATAGCGAGATTAATAAAAAAGAGATTGAATTCATAAATATGTTTGAATCAAACAATCCCGCGATTGGATACAATCAATGACCAAAGTATAAAGTAATACCTTAAGTACATGAACCTATGCTTTTAGATTCACCGAACGAGAAAAATAAAACGAAAGACTACCGAGTAAATTAGAAAGCCAGTTAATCTTTCTATATCTCGATCCTGATGACATCAATACAAACAAACATAACTACAGGGAATACTCCTCCCATTCGCCTCATCATCCACGGTGGTGCCGGTACTATCTCGCGCAGCAGGCTGACACCGGAACACGAACAAGCCTATCGGCAGGTGCTCGAACAATCCCTGGTAGCCGGCCATACGGTGCTTAAAGCAGGTGGCAGCAGCGTTGATGCCGTGATTGCGGCGATCGTGGTGATGGAAGACTCGCCGTTGTTCAATGCCGGTAAGGGCGCAGTGTTCAGCCACGAGGGCCGCAATGAGTTGGATGCGTCGATCATGGAGGGCGCAACCCGCATGGCGGGCGCTGTTGCCGCAGTCACCACCATTCGCAATCCGATCCTCGCCGCGCATGCGGTAATGACGAAAAGCTCGCATGTCATGCTAATCGGTCAGGGTGCCGAGACCTTCGCTACCGAACAAGGACTGGAAATCGTCGACCCGTCTTATTTCCACACCGAATTCCGCTGGAACCAGTTGCAAAAAGCCATCGCAAAAAACCGCGTGCTGCTTGATCACGACAGCAATTCCGATACACAACTGCCCAGCATTGATGAAAAACGCGGCACGGTCGGCGCTGTGGCGTTGGATCGCTACGGTAATCTCGCCGCAGGCACCTCGACCGGAGGACTCACCAACAAGCGCTACGGCCGCGTGGGGGATTCGCCAATCATCGGCGCCGGAACCTATGCGGACAATCGCTCGGTGGCGGTATCCGCGACCGGCACCGGAGAAATGTTCATTCGCGCTGCGGCGGCGTTCAACACGGCAGCACAGGTGCGATTGCTGCATACTCCGATTGCCGAAGCGGCGGATAACACGTTAGCGGAAATCGCCGCTATCGGCGGCGATGGCGGCTTGATCGTGCTGGATGCGAAAGGCAATTACACCATGCGTTTCAACACCGAAGGCATGTACCGCGGCATGATCGGTAGCGATGGCATCGCACAGGTGAGTATTTTTCGGGAAGTTGAAACACCCGGCTCTGATCCCTCTGCTGCTATGCCCTGAAATTCGCTGCTGCCAATCGGTCAAATGTACATATCCGATGATCGTTCACTGACATCCGGTAAGGTGTACGATATGCATGTGCACGATGCAAAAAGAGGAAAAAATGAAAAACTATCATATCAAACCCGGCAGCAAACTATCACTAGCGCATGTTGATCCCGACGACACCGGTGATTACAAAAAAACCGGGCAAGGCAAAGAAAAGGCCAAGGCTGCCACAGAAAAATTGATCGGCAAGCTGAGTGAATTGCAAGAGCACTTGTACGCCAATGGCGACCGCGCTTTACTGATCGTGTTGCAGGGCATGGACACCAGCGGCAAAGATGGCACGATCAAGCATGTGATGTCCGGTGTCAATCCGCAGGGTTGCAAGGTAGTGACTTTCAAAACGCCGTCAGCAGAAGAGCTCGGACATGATTTTTTGTGGCGCGTGCATCAGAAAGCGCCCGCCAAGGGCCAGATCGGCATTTTCAACCGCTCACACTATGAAGATGTGCTGATCACCCGCGTGCATGGATGCATCTCGGACAAGGTGGTCAAACAACGCTTTAATCAAATTAATGAATTCGAGGAATTGCTGTCGGAAAGTGGTACAGTCGTTATGAAATTTTTCCTGCATATTTCCAAGGACGAGCAAAAAAAACGGCTGGAGGAGCGCATCAACAATCCGGAAAAACGCTGGAAATTCAGTGAAGGGGACATTGAAGAACGGAAATTCTGGGGCAGCTATACCGAGGCGTTTGAGTCCATGATGGCCGCCACCAGTACCGATCGGGCACCATGGTATATCGTGCCCGCCAACCGAAAATGGTATCGCAATTTGATCATCGCCGAATGTGTCGTTGGCGCGCTGGAAAGCATGAAACTGAAAGCGCCGCCCGCTCCCGCAGGCATCGACTTTGATACCTTGAAGATTGAATAGCACTGTTCCAGTTACTGTGCACAAAGTATCGTTCAGACAGAGAAGTCGTTATGGAGATTGAACTGAAACTGGCCTTGCATCCCCGCCATACTGCGCGTATCCGACAGCACCCATTACTGCATACAATCAAACCGGGAAAACGCCCGCTGCTCAGCATCTATTTCGACACCCCGCAGTTTGATCTGATGCAACGTGGCATCGCGTTGCGCGTGCGCCGGGTGGATAATCAGTGGATCCAAACGTTGAAAGCGGCAACGCAATCCGTCGGTGCATTATCGAGTCGCCCGGAATGGGAAATGACAGTCACAGACGGCAGTCATGCGGATTTTTCCGTGCTGCCGCAAGCCGCATTGGATTTATTGGCCGACATCAAACAAAAACATATCGCACCGGTATTCACCACCGAGTTTCAGCGCATTACCTGGCAAATTGGCAACGACACAGCGCGCGCCGAAGTAGCGCTCGATAGCGGAAAAATCCATGCCGGAGAAACATACCGCGATATCTGCGAAGTCGAAATCGAACTCAAATCCGGCACACCCGAATTCTTGTTCGAAGTAGCCACACAATTACTGCAACAGGTACCGCTGCACGTTGAACCGCGCAGCAAAGCGGAACGCGGTTATGTGCTACGTGGTGCAATAAATGCCGCGCCAACCAAGGCGGTGCAACCGACAATCGAAAAACATCAAAGCGCAGGCGAAGCGTGGAATGCCATCCTACAGGCTGCATTGATGCAATTGGTCGCCAATGTGCCCGGTTTTCTGGAAGATGCGCAAGATATCGAATACCTGCACCAGCTTCGCATTGCGCTGCGCCGCATGCAGACTGGCGTAATGCTAGCCAAATCACTGGGACAGACTACTTCGAATTGGATTCAGCCGCTGCGCAAACTGATGCACACATTGAATCTGGCACGCGATTGGGATGTGTTTCAGCAGGAAACTTTACCCAAGATTCTGTCGATTCTAGAAGTACCGGCGGGAAGCACTGCCGTTAACGATGCCGCACTTGTTCTGATGCACGATACCGCAGCGCGCGCTCGACAACGGGCGCAAGCACTGTTGCTCAAACCGGCATTCACTCAGCTCGTACTCGACATTGGCCGCAGCCTGCTGACAACACCAATGGATGTGCAAATACCGAATGCCAAGACATGGGCGGAAACGATACTCGAGCAACGCTGGCAGAAGCTGCGCAAGCGCTGTCACGGCTTCGCTCGGCTCAGTCCTGCGGAACGCCATATGGCACGCATTGCGACGAAGAAAATGCGTTATGCTGCAGAAGCCTTCGCACCCCTCTATGGCAAGCACACTGACCATTTCATCACCGCCTTGGCGGCGTTACAAGACGAACTGGGCTATACCAACGATCTGCGTATCGGTACGCAATTGCTGCGCAAATTGCCTCGGCAATCCGCCACACTCAGCTTCGATCTTGGCCGACTCAGCGGCGCATTGGAATATGAGATCGCGCAGCACGCGCACTTGTCCAGCACCCTGTGGCAGCGGCTGGCGCGGTCAAAATTGTTCTGGCGCTAGCAGGCAGAATCATCCATGCGCGTGAACCAACCAGGCGATCGCGCAGATTGATGTAATGCACGCTGCCAGTGCGATGAAAGTGTTACGACGGTATTTCCGCACCAGTACCGTTTGTGGGTATACCGAGATGATAAAAGGCTGCGTTGAATTGTCCGGTTTCGTCATGATATGCATGTCCGGTTCCAAAGCCAGTTGATCGTGGGTTTGCTGCGCTGCTGATTGTGCTTCCCGGCGGGCGACTTCCCATTCTGTCTGGTCAATTGCGCCGTCCTTGTTGGCATCGAAGCGGTCTTTTAATGCCTGCTGATCTTGTTTCCAATCATTCAGCAGATTGATCATCACATCCCGCGTTGATTGCTGTACAGTTGCTGACCAGGTTGTGAACTGACCTAATATATATAGCGGCTGACCGGGCAATATCAACCATTCGCTATAGCGGTAATTATTCGTCATCGCATGGACGATCGACTGACTTTCCAGGATCTGAGTGCGGATAGGCCATTCGGTATTGCCATACCACACCAGCTTTTCGTTGCCGTTGACTTCCGCATCACCCGGGTCGACATAGCAACTGTTCACGCCATCCGTGAGTTTGAAGCGGTGATCACTGATATTTTTATAAACCACATGCCAGCGTGTTTGGGTGCGGCCATTCTCGATGAACGTTTCTTGCTGTTCGATTTGACTGCGGTACCAAAGACACGGGTGATTGGATAGCGGTGCATAGATAGGCTGATCATCAATAAACAGCCCTTGCCCTTCCAGTTCAATATACCCTTGGTGTGCGGAACGTAATTTGGCAGTGGGCGTGTCTTCAATGATGCGTAACCGCTTCCAGTTACGGACAACGCCATAGAGACTGATCAATGCCGCCAGCAGCAATACGATCAGAGCAAATTCATAGTCTTCCGGAGCAAGTTCCAGCGACTGGATATCCATGCTAACGCTACGCTAGCCAAACAATTGACCGATATTGACGTCCTGCTTATCAGCGTCGCTAAACTCCAGCAAATCGCGCGGCTTGAATTTGAACCAATTGGCGATAATGACATCGGGAAATTGTTCGATGCGCACGTTGTTGATTCTGACTGCTTCATTGTAATACTCACGGCGATCGGCGATGCTGTTTTCCAGCCCGGTAATGCGTGCTTGCAAGTGCTGGAATTTCTCGCTGGCTTTCAATTCCGGATAATCTTCCACGACCGCAAACAAATTACCCAATCCAATCCGTAGGCTATTTTCGGCAGAACCCAATGCGCCGACATTGCCCGCTTCGCGCGCGGTTGCAACCTGCGAACGCGCCGCGATCACCTGTTTGAGCGTTTCTTGTTCAAAACCCATGTATTGCTTGCAGGTTTCAACCAGCTTGGGCAGTTCATCGTGACGCTGTTTCAGCAGAACATCAATATTGGACCATGCCTGTGACACGGCATGCTTAATATCAACCAACCGGTTATAGAGCATGATGCCGTAACCAACAGCAATCGCAATTCCTGCCAGTGCAATATAAATAATGATATCCAATGTCGTCTCCCTAATAAGTTACGCGAGTAAAATATACCTGAAAGACCATCTAAGGAATCACTTAAAAAGCAATCCATGCGAGTTTTATTTCACAGTATCAATCGACTTCATCGCTATTGACGGGTAACGTGACGTTTAATTATGCTATCCGGCATAAGAAAAAATGAGAATCCAGGAGTTACCCATGCATGTTTCAACAAAATCATACCCATTCATCAAGACGGCGCTGACTGTATTGATCATCATCGGCTGTGCCGAAATCTCAGCACAACCGGAGGTGGTAAAACCCGTTACTATCATGGTCGGCGAGCAGGGTCCCGACGGATGCGAATTGCTTGGTAAAATAAAAGGCTCTTCAAAAGACGACGCAACCGATGCAGCCGACGACAATACGCCCTACGTCGATCGGCTGATCAAAGCCAGAAACAATTTAAGACATGAAACGCAGAAACTGGGCGGCAATAATGTGCATATCATTCGTTCCAACAATACCGGCAAGTATGAGATTCCCGGGGTGGACAAGGAAATCATACTGATCGGAAATGTCTATCGCTGCGAATAAACACGGAAAGCAATTTGTATGCGTTCTGCGCAACCGCGCGGCATATCCACCCTCTCGCAGCTTGTTCAGTCGCTTGTCCTACCTTGATAATCGGTCAGTATTCCGACGATGATGATTACCACCCCCGCTCCGATATAAAAATTCCTCGCAATTTCATCGGTAGCGAAACCCAGGATAAAAGGCACTGCAATCAGTGCAGGACCAACCACACGCTCAATCCAGCCATGTATTGGGAATGGAATGATCTTGACGATCCCGAAAGGAAAATCAGAAGCCAATGTGACAAGCAGATGAATCGCGGCCAGACTGTACGCCAGCAAAGCCGGTATTTGATTTAGCCCGAACAGGGTTGGGGCAAGTAAAAATAGAATGACAGTCAGAAAATCAAGATAACCGTGCATGCGTGGTGAAATTACTTTCATGTTCAATGCTCCTGTATTAATTGTGATCACCCCGATGGGTCACCATGCCGAACATTAATACAGCACCATCACATTGTCTGTTAGCTACAAAACAAAATCACTCCAGGTGATGCCAGTTATTTTGCATGACAGAACGCAGTGAGCGCATCATCATTGATGCAAATCTGGTCACGCGTGTAGTCCAGCATGCCGCGGCTTCTGAAATCGTTCAGAATTGTACTCACCACCGGGCGGCTGGCACCGATCAAATCCGCCACATCCTGTTGCGTTAAGTGAATTTCCAATGCATAACCATGCGTGCAGCGTATACCAAACATCTCGGCCAGCTCGAGTAACGCGACTGCAAGGCACATCTCAACCGGCTGCGTCAGGATAGTCCTGAGTTTACGCTCGATTTTCTGTTTACGGGCATAGGTCTCCTCAAAAACGTACCATGCCAGCTCTGCATGCTGCGATAACAGTGCTTTGAAATCTTGATATGCCAAGCGGTAAAAATCAACGTCTCCTAATGCTTGTGCGGTCTCTTCCATGGCATGATGCGCAGCATGTTCTCCCAAGAAACCAATCACATCGCCTTTCCTGAGCAGTGCGATGGTAATTTCGGTTCCTTGCGTTGTCAGGTGCGAAAGCTTCACGATGCCGCCTTTTATCCAGAAAACATTGGCACAGTGATCACCTTGACGGTAAAGGAAATCTTTGTTCGCCACATTAATTTCCTGAATCGAAGGAAAATCTTTTTTTAATTGTTCGAAATCGCTTTCGAATAATGTACTCATGGTTTTATCAAAAGACATCGATCAAATCCTGAGTTGTCGGCACACCGTCACTCGCGTCCAAAACGGGATGCACTCAATTTCACATCGGCACGCGCCCAGGCCTGTTCAAAACGCGCTGTGATGACTGCCGCCTGGTCATCTTTCTTTTGCGCACGCAGTGCTTGCGTCAAGCCGTAAAGCGCCCATCCATTATTGCGATTGCGCCGCAAATCTTCCCAATACACCGTCTCTGCTTCGCCTGGTCGCCCTGATTTTAGCAGAATGGCGCCCAATGCCAACCGCGGTGGCAAGTGAAATTCTAGTGGTTCCGTATACACTAGGGCATCTTCCAGACGAACTGCATTTTCAAGGTGTGCAATGGCTTGATCGAACTGTCCACGCGCAGCAGCAATCTCACCTGCGAGTACCTCAGGCGCCGCGCTCAGCACGGTCCTGGTGGTATTTTTCGAGAGCAGAGGACCGTCCAGTAGCGGGTCTTTCATGATCTTGCGCAGCGCTGCCAGTTCCTGCTCGGCTTGTTGCAATTGATCTGTCGCGACAAATGCGAGGCCGCGCACATAATGCCAACCTCCTGTTAAAAATAGATTGGTCGATGGCGGTGCAGGTTCTGCAAGAATTTCCTGCCAATGACCAAACCTCGCAAGCGCCCAATAAGGAGTAATACGGAAGACTGCTGTCAATGGGATTGCCTTCAGCACTGCATCATCAATTTTACTGGCAACTTCGCGTGCAGATTGGATGGCAATCTTGCTTTGACCATCCACGCTAGCCGCGAACCAAAGAAAATGAATATTGTGCGGATAGTACACCATCGGATACAAACCTTGCGCGTGACTCTGCGTGATGTAGTCTTCATCCGCCGCGATTGCAAGCTGATTACTCTTCATTGAATCAGCATACCGGCCTACGCGCTGATAAATATGCGATGACATGTGTATCAAATGTCCCGCTGCAGGCATCAACGTCAGTAGTGTATCGGCTGCCTTTTCTGCGCGTTCGGGCGTACTTGTCGGCTCTATCAGGTGGATATACATATGCAGAGCGCCTGGGTGTTTTGGATTGCGTCGCAACACTTCTTCGGTCAGCGCGACGATTTCGGCTGTCCCCTCATAGGGTTGACCATCCAACATCCAGTAACCCCAAGGCCGCAAGTCCATCATGGATTCCACATACAGCATCGCAATATCCGCATCATCCGGGAAACGCTGATGCACTTCCCGCATGGCCTCCGCATAAGTCTTATTATTCGCCTCCCGTTGCTCAGCCTGCCCCGAGTAACGTTTCTCAAGCGCATTGATCAGCGCTTGTTCCTTCGGTGGCGCATCCGCCATCAACGACTTGGCCCGCTGCACGATCTCCAACGCTTGAGGCTCTTCGTTCGGTTCCATCATGGCGTTGATGTTGGGACCCAGTACCAGCGCCTGCCCCCAATAAGCCATCGCAAGCCCGGGATCCAGCCGCGCCGCCTCGCGGAACGCCCGACGTGCTTCGGCATGATTGAATGCGTAGGCAAGATTGAGGCCCTGGTTGATGTATTGCTGCGCTAACGGATTGCGTGTGCTGACGGGAAACGTATGTTCCCCTAAGTTATGCAACTTGGGGGCAAGCTGACCATCCGGGCCCGGCTTGTGCCCCTCATCCGATTGCACGTAATGCTTGTGGCCACCTCCCGCCCCTGCGGAAGCTTCATGTTTTTTGGTCGCAGTTGCCGCTGCATTCTCAGCGAAAGACTCAGAGATACCCGCGACAGTCAGAACTAGAATGAATATCGTGGATCGAATAACGTAGGATTGCATGAACATTACCTCCTTTTTAAATACTCATTTTCACGAGCGATCGTAATTTCCCGTGCTACTCAGCGGTGGTCGGATCGATTACGGATTTGATTCGCGCAACACGATTAGCGGGAAACTCGCCTTGCTCGGCATGTGCTCTGATGGTCGCCTCGTCGGGCGCAATGTAGATGCAATAGACTTTATCATCCGTCACATAGCTTTCCAGCCATTGGATGCGTGGCCCCATGCTGTTCAGTACACCGCATGATTTCTGCGAAATGGTTTGCAAGTCCTGTTGTGTCAATGAACCTGCGCCGGGAATTTCCCGTTCGATGATATATTTTGGCATTTTATCTCCTGTAGAATGAAATTAAATAAATATGACCGGTCGTATTTATTTAAGTAAAAAAAATTAAGACCTGAAATAATCTCCCAGCAAATCCTGACAACACTGCTTAATTGGAGCGGATGATTTTTCTATTTTCATACGCAATAAAGCACCTTGCCACGTATTCACCAGCAAATCAGCCATTTCTTCCGCTGACTTATCCAGTCTTACCGTACCTTGTTGCTGCGCTTTAGCCAACCCGAGTTGCAATAGATCCCGATAGCGCTTGACCGCAGATTGAAGCGATTTCTGGCAAACTTCGCTGGTATCACCCATTTCCCCCATGAAATTACCCAGCAGGCAACCACCTTTAAACTCATTCTTTTCAAGTTCTACAATGAGTTCATCAAAATAGCGTCTGATCGCACTGAGCGCATCAGCATCTGAGTTATCCAAATGGGCTGTTAATTGCATAATAAACGGCTCAGTGTAGTGTTGAATGACATCAGCACCAAAATCCTCTTTACTGCCAAAGTAATTATAAAAAGAACCTTTGGGAACATTGACCGCATCCAGAATCTCCTGTAGCCCTGTCCCATGATAGCCTTGATTCATGAATAGATTAACACCCTGGTTTAACAGATTTTCTCTATTGGATTCTTTTTTAACTGATTTAGGCATAACTTTATAATACGACCAGTTGTCTCTGATGTCAAATAAAAAATGCGCCTTGATTACGCTCATGAAATTGAGCCTGATAACGTACGATCAAATAGCGCGTAACCTGAGTTCAAGCTGTATGGTCATTTTGCTACAGAAAATTCGTCAACCAGATGCTTTACACGCGCGAAGTGACTACCTTGCCAGTAAATCTGGCTACATTCCGAGCACATTAGAAATCTATCATAGTTTTGTTTGGTCAATGGTTTCAGTCGATGCTCTATTTTTTGCTTTTCGGTTTCAATTAATCGTCCATTGCAATATGTGCAACGTGTTAATGGCTTTAACAAAGGATATAAATCAAATCGTTTCAAAACTTCTTGCGTTTGAATTTTAGGTAAACTTGCCCGGACAAAATATCCATAAGTGATAACCCTGCGCTGCAACAATGTGCGATCGCGTGTCAGTACAGTGCGCTGCTGTTCACCGGCTATTCTCGCCACTGTGGCATCATCATAGTCATTGCGATACCAGCAATCAAATCCCAGCAACCTCAGATAGCGCGCCAGTCTCCCAAGATTAACATCCACCAAAAATAGTGGCGGCCGCATCAATGTTGGACGAAGTGGTAGTAACGTTGCCACTGTCGAATGCTCAGATACAGGATAAACCTGAATCTCATCACCGCACTGCACAATATAGTTAAAATTGACGGCAATCCCATTGACCAGAATCAATTCAATTTCCGTGTGCGGTACATGGAAAGACTCGATCATGTCCTTGATCGAAGCTTTTCGATCAAGATGATGAATAATTTCAGTGTCGCGCAATGCCCGTTCGACAAAATCATTCAATGACTGATAAAAATGTAATCTGATTCGTGCCATTGATCACACTACTGCTAATTAAAATTAATTTAATTTGATTCAAATCAATGTGCCACACCGTCTCAACCGATAATCTATGAATCGTGCAACACAAACGATTGATTATCAACCAACAGAAGGTTTTCTATGAGAATTACACATTTTTTTGTAGTGGCTGCAGTAGTGACATTAGTTGCTTGTGGCGGCAAGCCGACAGCACCGGAAACACCTGATCCCGAAGCTTATGGTAAGACAATCCAGCCGTTCCATCAAATACCGGCCGGTGATCAGGAAGGCGGCGGAAAGGCCAGATCGACTGAAGAAAAATCTAACTATTAATGTTTAAGCTCACTCAGTGTTCTATCGCTACAAATCACAAGAAAATTGGGGCGACAGAACACTGAATCTCGCAATACCAGTAGCGCCTTGCGCTGACTACACAGCCCACGCAAGATCATATGATTCAGGAAAGGGGCCGGATTTGTAATCCATGTTGCCTTTGGGTTCGACGTCCTTCTTCAATAATACCTGGCGTACCATTTCAGGAATCATTACCATACCCACATAACGTCCTAAGCATTCATGGCCACCGAAGCCAAAATGGAAATAGTTATACCAATTGCGGTGCGGAATGAATTTTTCCGGCGATTCAAATGCCCGTTCGTCAAACATGGCTGATAGCGTTACCGGCAACACATAAGTACCGGTACGCAGCACGGTTTCATAATCCGTACCTTTTGCTGCGGCATAATCGCTCGCAGTGGTACGGAATAAATAAGGCGTAATCGGCACAAAACGCAAGGCTTCCCACACGATGCCATCGAACTCGGCAGTATCTTCCTTCTGCGCAGCAGTCTTTGCCGTGGCCAACCATTCGGGGTGCTGAAACAAGTATTGCAACACTTGCGCTACGGCCTGCGAAGTGGTTTCGATTGCGCCGATCAGAAGACCGCCGGCGTTAACTCCCAATCGCTTGATATCAAAATCCAGCTCTTTGGCAAAACTGGTGCGTAACATTCTCGTCACAATATCGTCTTGCAGCCTGATAATGGTTGAGAATGTCCATTTTTCGAGTTTAACCGCAAACAGACGCTTCGCAATGAGCATCGTAATATAACTCCCGAGTTTTTTGGAAGTCTCACTATGACGATCTATAATCTGCTGCGACAATTCTGCAGGTATCAGATCGAAGGGTTGATTATGAAAGGTGTCGTATTGATTCCAGTAAGACCATTCAATCAAATCAGCCGTCTTGGCACCGGTTAACCCGAAGTATTTTTGTACCAGCATGGCTGGAACCGTACGACAAAAATCATTCACAACTTCAATCCGGCCATTGCCCTGACTGAGAATTCCTCGTGCAATATCCGCCACCATACTACGCACTCTGGGGAGATCATCACGATTCAGCATACACTGCATCAGTGATTTCTCACGGGTATGCAGCGCATCATCATCATGCATCATCAGGTAATTATCCATTTTTGGCACATAGGGTTTGACGGTAAATACCTTATACATCGTCAGTAGTTCTCTCACATCGTCAAACCGGGTAACCAGTGTGCATTTCGGGGTCACCAAAATGGGACGTTTCTCACGCAATTCTTTAAAAAATGGCAAAGGCTCTGTATCCATCCAGCGACGCACTAATGGAAATTTATCTACGTCAGGCGTTGCATCATACTGTTCAAGATAACTTGTACTGGTATTCATTGCACTACTCCCTTTTCATTAATCAGGATTGTTAAAGAAATTATTCAGATCACAGCGTTTTGAGGTATTCCAGCAAATCCAACCGTTGCTCCTTGGTAAGTGGCTTTAAAATTTCACCATTGAGCTGTGCTGTCTTACCGGATGTATACTCGTGACCAGCATTACTATTGCCCCTGATTTCTTCACCATCCGAATCCGTCGTTTTAAAAGTAAATCCCTTATACCCACTGCTTTTCAAACCTACCTTGACCGGATCAAATTCACGCGACCCCACTTCAAATTGTTCCGGACGATACTCGCCGTCTTCCGGATCACCTGATCGTTTCTTGGGTAGCAGCAAATCATACAGTGTAGGCACGGAACCATTGTGCAGATAAGGCGCGGTGGCCCAAATGCCATTTAGTGGCCGTGCTTTATACGAATTCAAAGAGGCCAGCGGATTGACCGTGGTATCCGGATCATAATTTCCATGCTTGATTGAAGGCTTGATTTCATTGTGAAAAAACGCTGTTGCAATATCCACGATCCAATCACCCCAGCGTTGAAAAAACAATTTATCGGGATCAGGTGTAGCTACCACGTTTAAAGTTGCCTTAGTCAGCAAGGCCGCCACGGGTGCTTCTTGGTCGAGTAAAATATCGCCTACACCGACGCTCACATACCAGTTACGTAGGATGCCTGAAAAGCCTGTATATTCCGTGCTATTCTTCGCCATCGCCGGATCGGTTCCAACATCACTGATTCTCGACATTTTCGCGACAACGCGGCGCTCGGGGTCAGCACGATTGATCCCGGTATGACAACCCGCGCAATACGCATTAAATAATGGTCTACCACGTGCTGCACTTTGCTTGTCTATCGCACCTAGAATCTCTTCCGGCCATTCAGGAGATTGCAGTTTCCATAAATGGGATTCAATCTTGCGTAGGTTATGCACATTGACTGATGACGTAAAATTGACATCCGTTTTACCAATCAGTGTTGATAACGTCGTGCCTTTTTCTTCTTGCCAGTCAAGCGTGCCAAACACGCCAATCACTTCACCGGTATTGCGTCCAACCGGACCAAGCCCGGCATTAACGACCAATCCATTCCACTGCACATAATCATGCTGGGGAATGTCCCATAAGAATGGGTAACTGACCGGTGCATTGGGCGGATTAAACAATTTCTTACGAAAATGCCCTAACTGTTCCCAACCCAGGGTCTCAACGAGGCGATTGACGACGTTGTCGCGCTCTTCGCCACTCATCACTCTGCTGACATTTTGGGTAATTTTATCGAGATCCTCTTCCGTGATATCTTTACCGTCCGCCAGCTTGCCATCGCGTAGCAGTTCTCTTAGCACGCGCTCATTGACGAGATGTTCCAACACTCGGTTATAGATGCGTCCAAACGCATCCAGCCGTGCATATCCATAAGCAACGTCGCTGTGATTGATGGTAATGTAGCTGGCAATGCGCTGTTTATAGACATCCAGGTCATCCAGTACCTCCTTTTCTGTCTTGTAGTTACCACGTGCCAGTACATTCTTGACAAACCGATTCCTAACGTCTTCATTTCTGCGTGTGTAATACAGGGCTTTCGCCAGATCCTTCATGATGCTATCCATATCCGCAGTGGCTGGACCACCATCGATACGGATACCCACACCGTTATAGTTTACCTGCCCGGTGTGACAGGCTGCGCAAGTCAAGCCTATGAATTCTTTTCCCTTATAGCCATCTTTCACCCATCCGACGGGTAGCGCATCGGGATTAGTGGCTGTGGCTTTCTGCGGTAAGTAACGATAGAAATTCATATTGTCATCCGCACGGAAAAGTTCCTGTTTTTTAGGCTGCTCCAATACCATGAAGAAATCGTAGGGCATCAGGTTGGATCCCTGCGTGGTGGTATAAAACCACAAACTGTCCGCATTATCCCAACCTTGATCAAGATATTTGATCGTTGTATAGCTATCGCCAAATTGATCTTGTTTGACAGTGGTCGCGCCACGAACAGGATCAGTCTCCGGGATTAACGTACAAGCAGATAATATTCCGATGAAGAAAACCAATGCTGAAATAAAAATTAAAAACCGTTTTTCTGACGATACAAGATATTGTTTCACGATCACTCCCCTTTCTACTTGAATTGATTTAATCAGTATTATCAAGGACAAGAACCCATTACCTGCTACAGTTTCTCATTCTCACATGACCCCAGATTATCTGACTCGAGGTCTGTGCTGCTAGCTCAATCTTGGCAGAGATTGTAATGCTTTTACATCTTCCGACAGCTCTTGATTATATTCAGAATCAGTCATTGATAACAGCAATACTGCAATTTGATGAAAAACCCATTGAAAATCAGCAAAAATCATCATTCCTGAGTGACACAACCGCATCCATGATGCACTTTACACTCTCACAGATTTCCATTCTATTAGAAAAACCACATGCAATTTGTCAGATATTGAGTAACACTTTAATATGGCCCTGAAATAGCGATCATAAAAAGCAACGTGAAAAAACCCTACTTTACACTCTTCATACTATTTCTCGCCTTTGCCGCAGTGGCTTGCAGCACGCTGCCAACCACTCGTTCCGACGATCACAGGATTCATGTAACGATCCTGCACTTTAGTGACATTTATGAAATCACACCTGTCAGCGGCGGCAAAGAAGGCGGAATCGCACGAGTTGCCACATTGCGCAATCAATTGCTGTCGCGTAATCCCAATACTCTCACCACATTAGGCGGAGATCTATTGAGTCCTTCTGCGATTGGCACTGCCCAGTATGAAGGCGATCGATTAGCCGGCAGGCAAATGATCGATGTATTGAATCACTTCGCACTGGATTATGCCACTTTTGGCAATCACGAATTTGATATCAAGGAAAATCAACTCAATCAACGCATCCAAGAAGCAAAATTCACTTGGATATCCAGCAACGTATTCGCTGCTGACGGCCATCCTTTTGCAGGCGTTCAGCAAAATCTTGTCATTCCGATTCACGACAAAAAGAGTGGAAAAACATTCAGAATCGGCATGTTCGGATTGACTTTGCCCATCAATCAACCCAGCCATGTGCGCTATTCCGATCCATTGACCACCGCTCATGGTCAAATCGTGCAGCTGCTTGATCAGCAGTCCGACTTTATCATTGCTTTAGCCCATCAGAACATTGGCGACGATATCAAATTGTTACAAGCCTATCCACAAATCGGATTGCTACTGGGCGGACATGAACATGAAAACCACCAAAACTGGCGCGGCAATTTCACGCCGATACTGAAAAGTGATGCCAATGCGCGTTCAGTCTATGTGGTTGATCTTTACTTTGATCCGCAAACCGGAAAAACCGAAATCAAACCCACGTTTGTACCCATCAACGACAATCTGGCAGAAGACCCGGGCATCAAAGCAGTGGTCGATCAATGGATGGCCGTTGCTTTCAACGCTTTCCGCGAACAAGGTTTTGAGCCTGAAGCGATAGTGACAACGACCACGGCAGCGTTGGATGGATTGGAATCCAGCGTGCGCAATCATTCAACCAATCTGACTGAACTGATAGCCCAAGGCCTGTTGCGCCCTTACCCTGAGGCCGAACTCTCGCTCTACAATAGCGGTTCGATTCGCATCGATGACATTCTGCCGGCAGGCAAAATCACCGTCTACGATGTCATTCGCATTTTGCCTTTTGGCGGCAAAGTCCAACTGGCTACGATGACAGGTGATTTGCTGATAAAAGTACTGAATCAGGGGTTGGCAAATAGAGGTTCGGGCGGCTTTCTACAATCCGTCAATACACAGCAAATCAATGGCACCTGGCAGATTAATGGGGCTTCAGTGGATCCCCAAAAAACCTACAAACTGGCGATCACTGACTTTCTCGCTTCAGGAAAAGAACACGGTCTGGATTACTTGAATTCGAACAATCTCGATTTCACCATTATCAACCCCGGGAACAACTACGATATTCGCCAATTAGTCATTGATCAGTTGAGATTTTAGGTAATTGCGAAAATGCTTTCGCAGCAATTTATAATGAGAAGCGAAATTATTAGGCGTTTATCAAAGAGACGTACCAATCCAACTATCCGATCACAAATACCCGAGTAGTTGGACTGATCCGCACTTCGAACAGAACCTTCACTATTATCTACTTCCGTTCGCGAAACGATCACAAACCAAGCTAAATATTTTACGAACAATTATTCGTCACTGTTAATAGTAATGGTTGCTGATTTTAATTTTGAAAGAATCTGATAATCAGGATTTGCTTGAAGTGTTAGCGTCACTTTCTCAACGTTTTCCGCAATTTTGTCATCAACGGGTTTAATAAGCACACCAACCGTTTTCTTACCGGCAGGGATAGTTACTTCACCCGTCAAAGGGGCTGCGGAATTATAATCCACACCATTTATTGCATCACCCTTGATAGTATATGTGACGGTCAGAGGATTGGTAATATCTGGGAAAAAATCACGAGTAATCACAAATACTCCTGTCGACAAATAACTTTCCGACGCTACATTGTCGGGGGCCTTGATACTAACCGCAGGCATAGTATTGGTTGTTAGTCCGTGTAGTTGGATCGCGTCAATTTCTTCCCATGTACCCAGATTGTGATCAGTATTGACGAACACCTTGACGCCATCGACTAGATAATTCGTAATATTCCAGTTAACAAAAAAATCAACCGGTTTACCTGGCAGACTGCTATCAGCTCCTTCCCAAACTTTATGCCATATACCGCCGACATCCTTGACGTCAACCCGATACACGAAACCATTGCCCCAAGTTTCACGTATCGTTGCACCATAAGCATAAACGGGAACAGCGTAGCCGACTGCTACATATTCCAGAGTGCCATTTTTTGTTGCCGCGGTCCATGCATCGGAAACATCACCATAAGTGGTAACATCGGGAGGACCCAATGTCTGAGCGGCTGACCATGACGTAGTACTATATTGCGCGCTAAACCCCAGCACTTTATCTGCCCATTGACTGGTATCCGCTGCATTGACACTGGACTGAAACATCATGGTTAACAACACAAAACCAATCCAATTTAAGCACTTGATTCGTTTCAACATCATTACTCCAAAGTTATAATCAATAAAATACTTCAACTATAAAAATCCACATACACTCTCATCAGTATATAAAAACACTCTCCTTTAAAGAATCACTATTGAAAACTTTGTAAGATAAGATAAAAATACTAATTCAGCCAATACAGCATTGATTCATTCGCCCAACGTCAGTAAGTTAGACACATCACGCACACTTTGCGGCATACTGAATTTTTCCTGCTGGATCAGATATTGTTCCATCATTTAGTGCTGTCTCACAGGTAAGTTGAATGTTCAACCCAGGCTGCACCATGCCTTAAACACGACGGCCGAACACGCAGATAGCCAGCAAATTGGGTACGCATAGCTGTGTAGTAGCTTTTGGATAATGTCATTTGTATCCACTCGGTAAAATCACTCCTTTTCACCTTTCATTTATCTTGAAGTTATAGAGTAATGCTGACAATCAAAATTAGCGCAAATCACTATACTTAAAAGCCAGGTTGATTGCCAACAAAACAATAGTCAATTACTTAAAAAACTTATACTGCTCGCTTCTTTTGCAGCACTTGACATAAGCGTTTAATAAAGCAATCTCGTAGTAAGTAAAACCGTACGCATACAAAAACAAACCTTTTTCACGTATAATCCCTTGCCGAAGCCAAGGCATTTAAAAACTTGTTAGCCTTGGCCCAATTTCCATATCTTGTCAGTATCCAAGGAGTTTTTTGTGTCACAACGCCCGCACGCCATCCTCGCACTAGCCGATGGAACAATTTTTCGTGGCGTGTCTATTGGTGTTGACGGTATCAATACCGGCGAGGTCGCCTTTAATACAGCGATGACTGGTTACCAGGAAATATTGACTGATCCTTCGTACTGTCAACAGATCATCACACTGACTTATCCGCATATTGGCAACACCGGTACCAATCTGGAAGATTTTGAATCAGGCAACATCAACAAAGTGTACGCCGCTGGTTTGGTGATACGTGACCTGCCGCTGGCTGCCAGCAATTTCCGCATGACCCAGACATTATCCGAGTTTCTTAAAGCGCAGCATGTCGTCGCCATTGCTGAAATTGATACGCGCAAGCTCACGCGCATTTTAAGGGAACAAGGCGTGCAGTCCGGCTGCATCATGGCGGGAAATATTGATGAAGACCAAGCATTACAGGCTGCCAGAGCATTCCCAGGACTAGCAGGCATGGATCTTGCCAAAGTAGTCAGTTGTCGGCAATCGTATACCTGGACGGAAGGCGAATGGTCATTGGATGATGGTTTTCGGATTCAGAAAAATCCCCAATATCACGTCGCCGCATTTGATTTTGGCATCAAACGCACCATTTTGCGCAAATTGGCGCAGCGCGGCTGCAAAGTAACTGTTTTCCCTGCGCAGACATCGGCTGATGAGATCTTAGCAATGCAGCCTGATGGCATATTTCTTTCCAATGGCCCGGGTGATCCGGAGCCTTGTGATTACGCAATCTCCGCCACTCAGGCGTTACTGGAAAAGAATATTCCCATCTTTGGCATTTGCCTCGGTCAGCAATTACTCGCGCTGGCCACTGGCGCACGTACTATCAAGATGAAATTCGGTCATCATGGTGCGAATCACCCGGTACAAGATATCGATAGCGGTAAAGTGATCATCACCAGCCAGAATCACGGTTTTTCGGTTGATACGGATACCTTGCCGGATAATGCGCGCATCACGCATGTATCGCTGTTTGACGGCAGTCTGCAAGGATTTGAGCTACTGGATAAGCCCGCTTTCTGTTTTCAGGGTCATCCAGAAGCCAGCCCAGGGCCGCATGAAGCGGATTATCTGTTCAATCGCTTTATCAAAATGATGCAGCATTATAAAAACCAGTCCCCACAATAATTCAATAATTCGACCATAAACCACGCAATTTTACCCGCTAGAAAGTATGCCTAAACGTACCGACATTCAATCCATCCTCATCATCGGTGCCGGCCCCATCATTATTGGCCAGGCATGCGAATTTGATTATTCTGGTGTACAAGCCTGCAAGGCCTTGCGCGAAGAAGGCTATCGCATCATCCTGGTGAACTCTAATCCCGCCACCATCATGACCGATCCGGAAATGGCCGATGCCACCTATATCGAGCCGATTACCTGGGGCATGATCGAAAAAATCATTGCCATCGAACGGCCGCAAGCACTACTGCCTACCATGGGCGGTCAGACCGCATTGAACTGCGCGTTGGATCTGGTCAAACACGGCGTACTCGAAAAATACGGTGTTGAACTCATCGGTGCGTCACGTGAAGCCATTGACATGGCGGAAGACCGTGAAAAATTCAAACAAGCGATGACGCGTATCGGACTAAACTCTGCCCGCTCGGCAGTTGCACACAGCATGGAAGAAGCATTACAAGTTCAAGCCATGGTGGGCTATCCGGTCATTATCCGCCCTTCTTTTACGATGGGCGGCAGTGGTGGCGGTATCGCCTACAACCGCGAAGAATTTCTGGGTATCTGCGAACGCGGATTGGAAACTTCCCCCACCAAGGAATTGCTGATCGAAGAATCCGTCATTGGTTGGAAAGAATTTGAAATGGAAGTGGTGCGAGATAAAAACGACAACTGCATTATCATCTGCGCCATTGAGAATGTCGACCCGATGGGTGTACATACCGGTGATTCGATTACAGTAGCGCCTGCACAAACGCTGACCGACAAGGAATATCAGCTGATGCGCAATGCATCGATTGCCGTGTTGCGTGAAATCGGCGTGGAAACCGGCGGCTCCAACGTGCAATTTGCCATTAATCCTGAAAATGGCCGCATGCTGGTGATTGAAATGAATCCGCGCGTCTCACGTTCCTCCGCACTGGCCTCAAAAGCAACCGGTTTTCCGATTGCCAAAATTGCTGCCAAACTGGCGATCGGTTATACCCTGAATGAGCTGGACAACGATATCACAGGCGGCATCACGCCGGCATCCTTCGAGCCCACCATTGATTACGTCGTCACCAAAGTGCCGCGTTTTGCGTTCGAAAAATTCCCACAAACCAACGACCGTCTGACCACGCAGATGAAATCGGTCGGCGAAGTCATGGCGATTGGTCGCACTTTCCAGGAATCCCTGCAAAAAGCCTTACGTGGATTGGAAACGGGCGTTGATGGTCTGGATGAAAAAACCGATAACTTGGAAATTATCAGAACCGAGCTGGCCAACCCTGGTCCGGAACGAATCTGGTTCATCGCCGATGCGTTTCGCTGCGATCTGTCAATTGACGAAATCCACCAACTGACGCACATCGACATTTGGTTTCTAGCACAAATTGAAGATCTGGTCAGACAAGAACAAGCACTTACCGATACAAAACTGGAAACACTGGATAGACAAGCATTACGCAAACTCAAGCGCAGCGGTTTTTCTGACCGGCGCCTGGCAAAGCTACTCAATACCGGACAAACCACAGTTCGCACTTACCGCCACCAACTCAACTTGCGGCCAGTTTACAAACGTGTTGATACTTGCGCGGCTGAATTCGCCACCAGCACCGCATACATGTATTCCACTTATGAAGATGAGTGCGAAGCACGTCCCACGAACAAAAAGAAAATCATGGTATTGGGCGGCGGGCCCAATCGTATCGGTCAAGGTATTGAATTTGATTATTGTTGCGTGCATGCAGCGCTAGCGTTACGTGAAGACGGTTTTGAAACCATCATGGTCAACTGCAACCCTGAAACCGTTTCGACCGACTACGACACATCCGATCGTTTGTATTTTGAACCGCTCACACTGGAAGATGTGCTTGAAATTGTCGCGGTGGAAAAACCCGATGGCGTCATTGTGCAGTACGGCGGACAAACACCGCTCAAACTTGCACGCGATCTGGAAGCCAATGGTGTGCCGATTATCGGCACCAGCCCGGACATGATCGATTGCGCAGAAGATCGCGAACGCTTTCAGCAAATGCTGCAACAATTGGGCTTACGGCAACCGCCTAACCGCACCGCGCGCAACCCGGAAGCCGCTTTGATTGCAGCTGAAGAAATCGGCTACCCGCTGGTGGTACGGCCCAGCTATGTACTAGGTGGGCGTGCGATGGAAATCGTGCACGAAAAAGCCGACCTGGAACGTTACATGCGTGAAGCCGTTAAAGTTTCCAATGATTCGCCGGTATTGCTGGATCATTTTCTCACCAATGCCACGGAGGTGGATGTCGATGCCATCTATGACGGAGAAACCGTACTTATCGGTGGCATCATGGAGCATATCGAACAGGCTGGTGTGCATTCCGGTGATTCCGCGTGTTCGCTGCCGACCTTCAATTTGCAACCTGAAATGCTGGATGAACTACGTCGTCAGACTGCCGAGATGGCACGCGCACTGCATGTTATTGGATTGATGAATATA
Source organism: Nitrosomonas sp. Nm84 (assembly GCF_003201565.1). GTDB lineage: Bacteria > Pseudomonadota > Gammaproteobacteria > Burkholderiales > Nitrosomonadaceae > Nitrosomonas. The sequence continues at coordinate 31,052 of NZ_QJJP01000021.1, forward strand.
CAGTTTGCGATTCAGGACGACACGGTCTATGTACTTGAAGTTAATCCCAGGGCATCCCGTACCGTACCTTTCATCTCCAAGGCAACCGGCCTTCAGTTAGCAAAAATTTCGGCGCGCTGCATGACAGGAAGATCTTTGATCGATCAGCGTGTTACTAAAGAAATCATTCCGGAATATTATTCCGTCAAAGAAGCGGTATTCCCCTTTATTAAACTCCCTGGGGTTGATACGATTCTCGGTCCGGAAATGAAATCTACCGGTGAAGTGATGGGAATGGGCGTTACTTTTGCTGAAGCTTTTGTTAAATCCCAATTAGCGACAGATGTGCGTCTACCCACTTCCGGCAAGATTTTCATCAGCGTACGGCAATCTGACAAGTCACATGCCGTTGAAATCGCGCGCAACCTTTCAAACCTCGGTTTCACCCTATATGCGACACGTGGTACTGCCGCTGCAATTACAGCAGCCGGCATAAACGTCATTATCATTAACAAAGTGGCAGAGGGTCGCCCACATATTGTGGATATGATTAAAAATGGCGAGATCAATTTAATCGTTAATACTGTTAATAATCAGCGCAGCGCCATACGGGACTCATACTCGATTCGCCATGCCGCACTGCAAGCAAAAATAACCTACTACACAACGTTAGCAGGCGCACGCGCTGCTTGTATGAGTATAATCAACAGACGTGAACTACAAGCTTATAACTTACAAAAGTTACATATGCAGCTTAAAACATAAGTAATCAAGCAATTAATCTTCTTTTATTATTTTAAGAAACAAGATGAAATGAGAGGCAGAAAATCACCATGAGTACTATTCCATTAACGGTAGCTGGTGCAGAAGCATTGCGCAAGGAACTACATGAAATGAAAACCGTGCACCGCCCGGCGGTCATTGCAGCGATTGCGGAAGCGCGCTCTCACGGCGATCTTTCTGAAAATGCCGAATATGATGCTGCCAAGGAAAAGCAAGGTTTTATTGAAGGACGTATTATTGAGCTGGAAAGTAAACTCTCCAGTGCACAAATCATCAATCCGGCCCTAATTAACGCGGATGGCGCGTGTGTTTTTGGTGCCACCGTCGAGTTGGAAGATTTGCAAAGCGGTGAAACGGTGATTTATCAAATCGTAGGTGACGATGAAGCCAGTATCAAAGATGGAAAAATTTCCATCAGCTCGCCCATTGCACGCGCCCTGATTGGTAAATATGCAGGAGATATTGCGGAAGTTCAAGCACCTAGTGGCATACGCGAGTATGAAATCTGTGATGTAAAGTACATCTAGGAAATAGAAATTTCAACTCTGAAAACTGCGCTTGGTACGAAAAGGTTCACGTTTCTTTCTTGCCGGTGTGCGAACAGGTTTCTTATCGGTTTCCTCCGGATTAGGCCGATAGATCACAAATATTTTGCCAATATGCTGTACCGGTGCGGCATTCAGTTGTTGACAGATCTCCTCAAACAGCGCATTTCTGGCAATCCGATCATCAATTTGAGCTCTAACTTTGATTAACTCATGGCTTACCAGTCCGCGCTCCAGTTCCTCAATCACACTGGCCGACAGCCCGGTTTTCCCGATCATGACAACAGGATTGAGCGCGTGTGCTCGCGCTTTAAGTTCACGTCGATGTGCAATAGTTAGTGTTAACATACATTCTCTTGAAACGCATTATTCTACTTGATGAAGCGGGCTAAAACCAGTAAAGCCTGGATGAAAGAGCATGTTAATGACTTTTTTGTCAAGCAAGCCAAAAAAGATGGCTATCGCTCACGTGCTGCCTATAAATTACTTGAAATTATCGAACGCGATCATATATTAAAACCAGGCATGATTGTCGTTGATCTAGGCGCGGCACCCGGCAGTTGGTCTCAAGTTGTCCGCCATAAAGTAGGCAATGGAGGCAAAATTATTGCATTGGATATCCTGGATATGCAACCACTACCGGGAGTTGAATTTATTCAAAATGATTTTAGAGAAGAATGTGCGATTGATGAACTGAAAAAACATCTGAATGGCTACCATCCGGATCTTGTCATTTCAGACATGTCGCCCAATATCAGTGGTATTGTAGTCAGCGATCAGGCCAGGAGTATGTATTTGGCTGAGCTGGCACTGGTGTTCGCACTGGAGCAACTGAACTATGGTGGAAATTTTCTGGTCAAAGTTTTTCAAGGCAGGGATTTTGATCAATTTCTGCGTGATATGCGCGCTGGATTCAACAGCGTGATAATACGAAAACCCAAGGCTTCGCGTGACCGCAGTAATGAACTATATTTATTAGGGCTCGACAAAAAGAAATAACTGAAATTCGCTGAGAAATGAATGAATCCGTTCAGTGATTACAGTCAATGTCAGTAGTAGGATGATAATTTTGCAGCAAACTCATACGACATGAACTATTCTGTTATATTTTACAAAATAGAGTTAGAATGACTAATCAATGATTTTAAGGTGCAAACCAAGGAGCTATTTTGAATAACTTAATTAAAAACATGGCCATTTGGCTGGTAATTGCACTTGTGTTGATGACCGTATTTAATCAATTCAGCGTACGTCAACCGGCGCAAGTACCTATGGAATACTCTCAATTCATTACTGAATTGAATCAAGGCAGAATCGCTAAAGTTGTCATCGAAGGACGGACACTTAAAGGTACAAAGTCTGATGGCAGACGTTTCACAACCTATGCGCCGTCGGATCCCTGGATGGTGAGCGATTTACTGAAAGCTGGCGTTATTATTGAAGCTAAACCGGAAGAAGAACCTTCCATGCTAATGAGTATTTTTATCTCATGGTTCCCAATGCTATTGCTGATTGGAGTGTGGATATTCTTCATGCGTCAAATGCAAGGTGGTGGACGCAATGGCGGTGCATTCTCGTTCGGTAAAAGCAAAGCACGTATGCTCGATAAAGCGGCCAACACAGTGACTTTTAATGATGTAGCCGGTTGCGAGGAAGCAAAAGAAGAAGTTGCAGAGTTGGTAGAGTTCCTGCGTGACCCGACCAAATTTCAAAAACTGGGTGGGCGTATTCCACGCGGCGTTTTGATGGTAGGCAGCCCAGGAACAGGTAAAACGCTGCTGGCTCGTGCAATTGCAGGGGAAGCGCAAGTACCGTTTTTCAGCATTTCAGGTTCTGATTTTGTGGAAATGTTTGTCGGTGTGGGCGCATCACGAGTACGCGATATGTTTGAGCAAGCCAAGAAACACGCGCCCTGCATTATTTTCATTGACGAGATTGATGCGGTAGGTCGTCAACGGGGCGCTGGTCTGGGCGGCGGAAACGATGAGCGTGAGCAGACACTCAATCAATTGCTGGTGGAAATGGATGGCTTTGAAGGCGCCATGGGTGTAATTGTGATTGCAGCGACCAACCGTCCTGATGTGTTGGATCCTGCTTTGCTACGTCCCGGCCGTTTTGACCGTCAAGTAACGGTACCACTGCCTGATATACGTGGCCGCGAACAAATTCTTCATGTACATATGCGTAAAGTACCGCTTTCACCCGATGTCAAAGCCGATATTCTGGCACGCGGCACACCAGGTATGTCAGGTGCCGATCTGGCCAATCTGGTCAATGAAGCAGCATTGTTCGCAGCACGCAGTAACAAGCGTCTAGTGGACATGGATGATTTTGAACGTGCAAAAGACAAAATTTTCATGGGTGCAGAACGACGCTCAATGGTAATGCCTGAACACGAACGTCGCAATACGGCTTATCATGAATCAGGGCACGCTGTGGTAGCGCAATTATTGCCCAAGACTGATCCGGTCCATAAAGTAACGATTATTCCACGAGGCCGTGCGCTGGGTGTAACCATGCAATTGCCGACGGAAGATCGTTTCAGTATGGAGCGTGAAGAAATTCTGCAAAGAATCTCAGTGATGTTTGGCGGGCGCATTGCTGAAGAAGTCTTTATGAAGCAAATGACTACGGGCGCATCCAATGATTTTGAGCGTGCAACAGAATTAGCGCGACAAATGGTAACTCAGTGGGGGATGTCCGATATTCTTGGCCCGATGGTGTATGGTGAAAATGAAGGCGAAGTTTTTCTGGGCCGTTCGGTCACCACGCATAAAAACATGAGTGAAGCGACTATGCAGAAAGTTGACGCGGAAGTTCGCCGAATTGTCGATGAGCAGTATGCAATTGCACGCAAACTTATTGAGGCCAATAAAGACAAAATTGAAGCCATGACCCAGGCTTTACTGGAATGGGAAACGATTGATAGCGACCAGATCAAGGATATTATGGAAGGTCGCCCACCACGTCCACCTAAACCACCTCAATCAATGTCTCCGACGACAAGCGGCGACGAGTCATCGGTGAAGTCTGATGAACAAGGCGAACCCGAGGCACCACGTGAAATAGTCAAAGAAGTTGATTAGTTATTGGTAATTTAAAAAACGGGATACGATCACAAAATCGTATCCCGTTTTCACTTCCTTACTTCTTTTTTACTGTGCCCTCATTACCGCAAAACTTCATCTCTTCAGCCAGTCACCCATTAATTATGGGTGTGGTCAACATCACGCCAGACTCCTTCTCCGACGGTGGGCTTTATCTGTCAACACAGAAAGCGATCGCGCATGCCAGAGACCTTATTGCTGAGGGTGCCAACATCTTAGATATTGGCGGAGAATCAACGCGCCCAGGTAGCCAATCGGTCAGTATTGATGAAGAACTAAACCGTGTCATTCCTGTACTGGAAGCACTTGCTGATACCAATACTCCAATTTCAATTGACACTTCTAAACCTGAGGTCATGAAACAAGCAATCGCAGCAGGTGCTTTTATGATTAATGATATCAATGCACTACGCAACCCTGATGCATTGAAAGTTATCGCGCAACATGATCATGTGCAAGTCTGTTTGATGCATATGCAAGGCACACCGCAAAATATGCAAGTGAATCCGCAATACCAAAACATTGTGTCCGAAGTTAAGGATTTCCTGCAGCAGCGCCTTCAAACGGCAAAATCTGCGGGTATCTCGCCAGACCGGTTGATAATTGACCCCGGTTTTGGTTTTGGCAAAACACTGCAGCATAACTACACATTGCTGAATCAGCTCAACGAATTTACAACACTTAACGTTCCAGTATTAGCCGGCCTATCGCGCAAATCCATGCTCGGAACCATTACTGGGAACAGCGTGGATCATCGGATCCACGAAAGTATCGCGGCAGCCTTGCTAGCAGTAGTTAAAGGCGCAAAAATCGTGCGCGTACATGACGTCAAAGCAAGCAAAGATGCGCTCTCTATCTATACAGCAATGCAAAGCTGCGGTGTATAAAAAAAACCGTTAATGATTATTTTTTTACACATAACTCTTTATTTATAAATAAATCAGACATATAAATTGACAAAAAAATACTTTGGAACTGACGGCATACGAGGGCGAGTAGGAAAAGATCCCATTACACCTCAATTTATCATACATCTAGGATATTCTGCAGGCCAAGTTCTTGCTGCTGCGGACTGGCACCTGGCAGAAGGGAAGCGGCCGACGGTTCTCATCGGCAAGGATACCCGGGTATCGGGCTATATGCTTGAATCGGCACTGGAAGCAGGACTATGTGCGGCTGGTGTAGATGTCATTCTATCCGGCCCCATGCCGACTCCTGCCATTGCTTACTTGATTCGCGCCCTGCGGTTACAGGCTGGTATTGTTATTTCAGCTTCGCATAATCTATTCGAAGATAATGGTGTTAAGTTCTTCTCTGCTACAGGCAGCAAGCTTCCCGACGACATGGAGCACAAAATAGAAGCTGGTTTAAATGCGCCCATAGAAACCAAGCCTTCAGCACAATTAGGGAAAGTACAGCGGATTGATGACGCTGCTGGCCGCTATATCGAATTCTGCAAAAGTACTTTCCCTTATCATCTGGATCTGCGCGGACTAAAAATCGTAGTCGATTGTGCACATGGTGCCGCCTATCATATTGCCGGCCATGTGATGCATGAACTCGGTGCTGAAGTGGTCACCATCGGGGTACATCCCAACGGCCTGAATATTAATCTTGGGTGTGGCGCCACCCATTGCTCAACGCTACAAAAAGCCGTCAAACAGCACCATGCGGATCTGGGTATCGCATTGGATGGCGATGGCGATCGTGTCATGATGGTGGATAAGCAGGGGAAACTGTACGACGGTGATCAACTGATCTACATCATCGCCATGCATCGCCAGCAGAAAAAAGCACTCAAAGGCGGTGTTGTAGGTACTTTAATGACCAATCTCGCGATAGAAAATTGTTTTAAGGAACTGAATATTCCATTTCTCCGTGCTGATGTAGGTGATCGCTACGTGCAGAAACTATTGCAAGAAAAGAAATGGTATCTGGGCGGAGAAAACTCCGGGCATATCATTTGTAGAGACAAACATACGACGGGGGACGGCATTATTGCCGCTTTGCAGGTATTGTATGCATTACGTGACACCAATAAAACGCTGGCGCAATTTATGCACGGCGTCTTACTATACCCACAGCGACTCATTAATGTAAAAATTCCCAAGTCATTTCACTTCAATACCAGCAAGGCAGTTAAAATCGTACAGGACGCAGCGGAAGCTGATTTGAAGGATAAAGGACGTGTTTTAATTCGCGCATCCGGCACCGAGCCTCTCATTCGTGTGATGGTTGAGGGTGAATCAGAACATAAGATCGATCACTGGGCTGAAAAAATTGCTGAAACGGTACAAACTGCCAGCAACTCATAGAAACTCATCCATTCAGTCACCTGCAATATAACACACAGTTCGTTTCGGTGCAGACAATTGGATTGTCATAATTCTGTAACAATTCTGAAATAGTATAGTGTATTAATTATTAAAATTTTTTCACTTGGAGAGTATCAATGTTAAATTCATTTAACTTCCGAGCGCTCACTGTAACAATGCTGCTGAGCGTATCCATAACTACAGGAATTGCTAATGCCAGCCCTATTGTTAAAATTGATGGCTCCAGCACTGTCTTTCCCATTACGGAAGCGGTTGCAGAAGATTTCCAAATCTCCAAACGCGGCGCAGTCCGTGTGACAGTAGGTATTTCAGGTACAGGTGGCGGATTTAAGAAATTCTGTCGAAATGAAATCGATATCGTCAATGCATCCCGCCCCATTACCCCTACAGAAATGGAAGCCTGCAAGAAAGAAGGTGTGCAATATATTGAAATGCCTGTTGCTTTTGATGCGTTGACAGTTGTTGTCAATCCCAAGAATACCTGGAGCAGAACCATTACAATCGAGGAACTGAAGAAAATCTGGGAACCCGAGGCACAAGGTAAAGTGACAAACTGGAACCAAATAAACCCCGCATGGCCCGACAAAAAAATCAAACTCTATGGCCCCGGCGCGGATTCCGGCACATTTGAATACTTCACTGAAGCGATTGTTGGAAAAGCCAAATCAAGTCGTGGTGACTTTACTGCCTCAGAAGACGACAACGTTCTGGTACAAGGGGTTGCCAGTGATATCTATGCATTAGGCTTCTTCGGGTTTGCTTATTACATTGAGAACATTAAAAAAATTAATGCAGTCGCGGTCGATAGTGGTAATGGCGGCGTGCTCCCCTCTGCCGCAACCGTAGAAAACAATAGCTACAAGCCGTTATCACGCCCGATATTCATCTATGTCAATGCCAAATCAGCTGACAAGCCAGAGGTTAGCGAATTTGTTAGCTTTTATATGAAAAATGCACCAGAACTGGTGACCGAAGTGAAATACTTTCCGCTGTCTAAAGAAGTATACGATCTCAATATCGAACACCTGAATAAGAAAAAAATAGGTACCGTATTTAAAGGCAGCGGCATCAATATAAAGCTGGAAGAAATTCTGAAATTGGAATCCAGTTTATAAACTTAAACCAGTTAGAATACCTTTCTACACTCAGATATCTTGTAGAAAACAATCATCGCATCTCAAGGAAGTACTGATTAACTCACGAGCCGATATTTGGCTTAAAATTAATCAGTACTTCCTTTATTCATTATCGGGACTCAGGATCAATGGATTTTCTGCCAATTTTCCTCAACATTAGCAACAGAACCTGCTTGGTAGTGGGTGGCGGCGAAGTTGCTACACGTAAAATCATGCTGCTACTCGAGGCCGGCGCGCAGGTTTACGTTGTATCTCCGAAACTGGATGCAGCATTAGATGAGTACTTGGTGCATGGCAGAATCAACCATTGTGCTGGCTATTTCCAACCTGAACATCTGGAAAATATTGCCTTAGTCATTGCGGCAACGAATGATCGCACCGTTAACCAACAGGTTTCCGAAGCGGCTCGGCAACGACAGATTCCGGTTAATGTAGTGGATGATCCAGATTTATGCACCTTTATCATGCCTTCCATCGTAGACCGATCGCCGTTACTGATTGCCATATCCAGCGGCGGACAATCCCCCGTGCTAGCTAGATTACTGCGTGCCCAGCTGGAAATCATGATACCGGCTGCCTATGCACGCCTCGCTGCGATTGCAGGAAAATTCCGTCAGCGCGTCAAACAGCATTTCACACACCCGGAAAAAAGACGCATTTTCTGGGAAAAAACCTTGCAAGGTCCACTGACTGAAATGGTATTGGCCGGAAAGGATCAAGTCGCCCAGGATTATTTGCTGCAATCGCTGCAGCACCAAAAAGATGAACCACCACAAGGAGAAGTTTATCTGGTAGGTGCGGGACCTGGAAGTCCAGATCTATTGACTTTTCGCGCCATGCGTCTGATGCAACGCGCCGATGTCGTTGTGTATGACCGTCTGGTCTCACCCGCCATTCTTAATCTAGTGCGTCGCGACGCCGCCCGTATTTATGCAGGTAAAGAACGTAACCGCCACACGCTGAAACAGGAATCCATCAATCAACTGCTGGTACGGTTGGCTCAGGAAGGTAAGCGAGTACTCAGACTGAAAGGCGGTGACCCTTTTATTTTTGGGCGCGGCGGCGAAGAAATTGAAACGTTGGCCTCATACCATATTCCCTTTCAGGTAGTTCCCGGCATTACCGCTGCATCCGGCGTTGCAGCCTATGCAGGCATTCCACTCACACACAGGGATTATGCGCAATCCTGTATTTTTGTCACCGGACACCTTAAAAATAACACGATTGATCTCGACTGGCCCTATCTCGCACGCCCTAACCAAACTATTGTAATTTATATGGGACTACTGGGTTTGCCTGTTTTATGCCAGCAATTGGTCGCCCACGGCTTGCCGGACACCACGCCTGCCGCGATCATTCAACAAGGCACGACGCAACAACAAAAAATCGTTATCGGAACACTCAACACGCTACCCAGGCTCGCCGCAACCGCTAATTTGACTCCCCCCACATTGATCATTGTTGGCGAAGTGGTCAGACTGCACAAAACACTGGCATGGTTTGAACCAGCTGAAGAAACTGCTCAAGCCGATATCATTCCCTTGGAACCGGAGACCTAGCAGGCCATTGAAAAACTATCTGCATTGCCGCTACGGTGTTAGAAACAGGCTCAAGATGCTCATTTATTACGCACAGACTTACGCTTTCTCGCCTGTTTTTCCCTGGTATCAGCGCCTCGAAAACGTTTTTTAACGACTTACTAGAAAATACCAAACACTGATGAATAGCAGACTGGGATATTTATGGCACTAAAACCAACCATTTATAAATTAAAAATCGCACTGACAGATCTTAATCGTAATTATTACGATACGCTCAATCTGACCATTGCCCAGCACCCATCAGAAACGCTCGAGCGCATGATGGCGCGTATCCTTGCATTCTGCATCAACGCGCAGGAATCTCTGTCATTTACAAAAGGATTAAGCACAGCGGAAGAGCCTGACTTATGGGCACATACCTTAGACGGCCGGATTGCTTTATGGATCGATGTCGGAGAACCCGCTTCCGATCGAATCAAAAAAGCAACTCGACTCGCACAAACCGTCAAAGTTTACAGCTTTAACTCCAAATCAAACATCTGGTGGATACAAGAACAGGAAAAATTTAATCAACTGACCGCATTGATTTTTCAGTTCCAATGGAAAGATATTCAAGCGCTGGCAAAACTGGTGCAAAGAACCATGGACATATCTGTCACCATTACAGAAAATTCCGCTTATGTCGCTACGGAATCAGGGGAATGCGAGGTAGGTTGGACGCCTTTATAGGTTTTTGTCACATGAAAATAGACAATTGTACAAGCCCAACATTCCTGGGCAAAGCAACTCCAGTCATTATTTCGTCCATTCAAATTCAATTACTTGCAAAACCACCCTGCCAGATCACCAACAGGGCAGCAAAGCATTTATTTCCCAATAATTCAGACTAATCCGCTTGTCTTCTCAAGAAAGCCGGTATATCCATTGGATCAACACCTGATTGACGCATTGCTGCCACTGTAGCATTGCTTCTTCTGCCTGTACGCATGACTGCCGGCTCTTCCGCTGCATAGATTGAATCCCGATCATCTGTTCCAGTACGGCTATGAATCATCGTCAGAGGTGTGCTCTGGCTCTGACTTGCAACGCTACCCAACCCAGTAGCCACCATGGTCACACGTAAGTCTTCGGTCATATTCTCATCAATGACAGTACCCACAATGATGGTTGCATCTTCGGCTGTTAGATTTTTAATGGCATTCATCACTTCATGCACTTCGCGCATTTTTAATGATGAGCTGGCAGTGATGTTGACCAGAATGCCGCGTGCGCCCGACAAGGAAATATCCTCTAACAACGGACTTGAAACTGCACGTTCTGCCGCAACGCGAGCGCGATCGACACCAGCTGCGATGGCTGAACCCATCATCGCCATACCCATTTCCGACATCACGGTTTTCACGTCGGCAAAGTCAACGTTGACCAAGCCCGGGCAATTAATCACTTCGGCAATACCGGCGACTGCGCCATAGAGCACATCATTAGCGGCTTTGAATGCATCCAGCATGGAAATGTCATTACCTAACACCATCATGAGTTTATCGTTAGGGATCACAATCAATGAATCAACATGCTGTGACAGTGCTTCCATGCCTGCTTTCGCGGCAACCAGACGCTTGCCTTCGAATGCAAACGGCTTACTGACAACCGCCACAGTCAAAATACCCATTTCTTTGGCAACCTGTGCGACCACCGGTGCTGCACCCGTTCCCGTTCCACCCCCCATGCCCGCAGTGATAAACAGCATATCCGCACCTTGAATCATCTCTGCGATACGATCACGATCTTCAAGCGCGGCTTCACGGCCAATCTCAGGATTTGCCCCTGCACCCAGTCCTTTGGTAATTCCTGTGCCCAATTGCAATATCGTCGGCGCTCTATTACCTTTCAATGCCTGCGCATCAGTATTCATACTGATGAACTCAACGCCTTGCATGCCATTCTGGATCATATGATCCACCGCATTGCTTCCACAGCCACCCACACCGACAACTTTGATGACTGCTTCTTGAGTTTCGTTATTCATGATTTCGAACATAATGTTTCTCCTTTAGTACATTGAAATTAAAGCCACCTGACAGCTAACACACCCTGAAAATTTCTCATTAAAAATTTCTTTGGAACCACCCTTTCATTCTAGAAAGAATCTGCTTGGCGGAACCGCCTTGCAATTTTGAACCTTGCTGATGTTGCATTTGCTCGATACCGGCAATAATCAAGCCAATACCCGTAGAATACCGCGGTGTATGAATCACTTCCTTTAAATTGCCATGGTAATTAGGCAAACCTAATCGCACCGGCATATGAAAAATTTCTTCACCCAATTCCACCATACCCCGTAATGAAGCAGAGCCACCTGTAATGACTATGCCGGATGAGAGTAATTCTTCAAATCCACTGCGACGCAGCTCGGCTTGCACCATACAGTAAAGCTCTTCTACCCGCGGCTCGATCACTTCCGCCAATGTTTGCCTGGAAAGTTGACGCGAACCGCGATTACCCACATCAGGAACTTCCACCATTTCCTGGGTATCCGCCAGACTCCTCAAAGCACAGCCATAACGGCATTTGATATCTTCAGCACTCTTGGTCGGGGTACGCAATGCCATTGCAATATCATTGGTAACTTGATCGCCGGCAATCGGAATGACTGCTGTGTGCCGGATTGCGCCATTGGTAAACACTGCGATATCCGTCGTGCCGCCGCCGATATCCACCAGGCAAACACCCAGGTCTTTTTCATCGTCGGATAATACGGCCATCGCGGATGCCAACGGTTGCAGTATCAAATCCCGCACTTCAAGACCACAGCGATGCACGCACTTCATAATATTCTGTGCCGCAGAAACCGCACCGGTCACAATATGTACTTTTACTTCCAAACGTATGCCGCTCATCCCTACCGGTTCGCGCACATCTTCCTGTCCGTCGATGATGAATTCCTGATTCAGGATATGCAGGATTTGCTGATCCGCCGGTATGTTCACCGCTTTTGCCGCTTCCATCACCCGTTCCACATCTTTTTCTGTGACTTCTTTATCTTTGATGGGAACCATACCGTCTGAATTGAAGCCTTTGATATGGCTACCGGCGATTCCTGTATAAACCTCATGAATCTTACAATCCGCCATTAATTCCGCTTCTTCCAACGCTCGCTGAATGGCATTCACTGTGGTTTCGATATTAGCCACCACGCCTTTCTTCAATCCACGCGAAGGGTGACTGCCCAAGCCAATCACTTCGAAACTTCCATCCGGAATGACTTCTGCAACGACAGCAACAATTTTTGATGTGCCAATATCGAGGCCAACAATCAGGTTTCTATTTTCCCTAGCTTTGTTCATCGAGTTATCTCTCTCCCTGGTCTCACGTTTCTCTCTTCGAACCGGATTTACGCGGTACATGCTGTATCACTTCGGGCACTCGGATAGCAAAGCCATTGGGATAGCGCAGATCGACATACGCCAACGGCCCTTCCTGGTTGAATCGCGCGATACTGTGGTTATAGACTGAAACATAACGAACCAGTCTTTCTTCCGTCTCATCACGCCCCAACTCCAGTACTGTCCCTATATTCAACTGAATGCGCCAGGCATAGCGCGGCGTCAGATTGATTTCCACAATAGATTGCTGTAGCGGCGCCAATATCTTGCTGAAGCGGCGATATCGCTGCGCAACTTCCGGTGCGCTTTCCTCCTTGGGCCCGGTAAACACCGGCAAATCCCTATCCACTGTGACACGAAATACTTCGCCATACGTGTTGACTAATGCATGACTCCCCCAATAGGCCAGTGCCTGGTGTTCTTCCAGCGTTATATTCAAACCATGAGGCCATTCCCGCTTTACTCTTACATCACGCACCCAAGGCAATTTTACAAAAGCTTCACGCACTTCGGTGAGATTCACTGAAATAAAATTTCCTTTGATGTCATGTTTTGTCAGCTGCTCAATCTGCTCGCGCGTAATATTCAACAACTCCTTGGCATCTCTTTTTGCACCATCCACAATGTGAATATTAATCTCTTTAATGGGGAAAAACGGCGGCCTGATCAGCTGCAAACCGACTGCATACAAGACCATTATTGCTACTAAAGTAAACAATATCCTGGATAGCAAATTGAGCGCCTGATAGTTATTCCACATGAGATAACGCCAGTATTTTTATTACCAAATCTTCAAATGAAATTCCTGCCGTTTTTGCCGCCATAGGCACCAGACTATGACTTGTCATACCAGGAGAAGTGTTGGCTTCAAGAAAATAGAACTGTCCTTCCTGGTCGAGTATCAGATCAATCCTGCCCCAACCCTCACACCCCAGCACTTTATAGGCTTGCAATGCCTGAGCCTGGATTGCCGATTCCTGTTCATGCGGCAAACCGCTTGGACAGAAATAACTCGTATCGCTCGAGAAATACTTGGCTTCATAATCATAAAGCTCACCAGCTATTTCAATTCTTACTATTGGCAGTGGCGTTTCTCCCAGAACAGCCACTGTCAGTTCCTTGCCAGCAATAAATTCTTCAGCAAGCACCAAAGCATCATGCTGCGCCGCCAATTGATACGCTGCTACCAAATCCTGCTGATGACGCACTTTACTTAAACCGATCGTGGAACCCTCACGTGCCGGTTTAATGATCAATGGCAGACCCAGCGTTGCAACGATTTCTTCAAAGTTACTGTCAGCCTGCAGTAGCGCGTAACGCGGAGACTGAATACCGGCCGCCTGCCATACCAATTTGGTACGCCATTTATCCATGGCCAACGCACTGGCCATCACACCACTACCGGTATAGGGCAACCCCATCAATTCAAGCGCACCCTGGATCGTACCATCTTCACCAAAACGTCCATGCAATGCGATAAAGGCCCTATTGAAGCCTTGATACAACAGCTCTTCCAATGCTTGTTCTGCCGGATCAAATGGATGCGCGTCGACACCGCTGCTGCGCAGTGCGCCCAACACTGCCTGCCCACTCTGCAATGACACCTCGCGCTCCGCAGAACGGCCGCCCAGCAACACTGCAACTTTACCGAAGTTGTGCGCAATCACGATGAGCACCTCCCGGCGTCACCGATAATCCGCACTTCCTGGATTAACTCAATCCCTGTTTCTTTCATAACGCGGTCTTGTACCAGCAGGATCAATGCTTCAATATCAGTCGCACTGGCATCGCCTGTATTGACGATAAAGTTGGCATGTTTAGGTGAAACCATGGCGCCACCAATACAACACCCCTTCAAACTGCAGGCCTCGATCAAACGCGCTGCATAATCTCCGGGCGGATTGCGAAATACCGAGCCTGCGTTCGGTTGATGGAGCGGCTGACTATCAATACGTCGCGCCAGTAATTGCTTGATTTTTTGCCGGGATTCCGCTTGATTGCCACGTAACAATCTAAAATATCCGCCGGCAAACCACTCAGATTCGGCTATGTTGATTGATATCGGTTGCAGTTTCACACTACGATAACCAATCTTGTACTCTTCAGGCTGGCGTACCAATACATCACCGCCGTGATTAACAACCTGCACACGCTCGACGATTTTCCAGGTTTCCGATCCAAAGCATCCGGCATTCATTGCGAGCGCTCCGCCCACCGTACCTGGTATACCTGCCAAAAATTCTGCACCCGCCAAATCACGCTTAGCCGCGAATCGTGCAACTTTTGCACAAGCCACACCGGCACCTGCATAAATCAATCCACCCAAGTCATTCTGTTCCAGCCATCGCAAATCATTGAGTTGCGCATGAATTGCCACTACAGTGCCGCGCAAGCCACCATCTCTAATCAGCAGATTGCTGCCCAATCCGATCACATGCACCGGCTCATCCGCCGGCAAACGCTGTAAGAAACATGCAAAATCAGCCAGATCTGCCGGTATGTAATAGCGCTCGGCATAGCCTCCGGCACGCCACGAAGTATGCTTGCTCATGGGCTCATTGACACGCATTTCTCCACGCATTTCATGCATAGCCATTTTACCTGTCAATTGACCGGCTACTGCCATATTGAGTCCTGTGCTGTGTGACAAATCGATCATCTCGCATTGATGCTCAGTGTTCATAGCCATTCACTACAATCAGTTTGTTTCTCATTTGCGCAATATCCGGAGCCACCTTGGCAATAGAGCCTGCACCCATCACCAGAACCACATCACCATCTTGCACAACATCCAATATGGCAACCGATAAATCGCTCACAGCTTCAACATAAATTGGCTCCACTTTTCCCTGCACTCGAATTGAGCGTGCCAATGACTTACTATCCGCTGCAATAATGGGATCCTCGCCTGCCGAATACACTTCCGTTAACAACAGTACATCCACTTGGGATAGCACTTTAATGAAATCTTCAAATACATCTCTGGTGCGCGTATAGCGATGCGGTTGAAATGCCAGCACCAAGCGCCTGCCAGGAAAAGCGCCACGGGCGGCTTTTATGGTCGCTTCCATTTCAACCGGATGATGACCATAATCATCAATCAGCGTAAAACTCTTCTGAGCGGATATTCTAATCTCACCGTATTGCTGAAAACGCCTTTCCACACCTTTAAATTCCGACAGTGCCTTAACAATCGCTGCATCCGGTACACCGATCTCATTGGCAACCGTAATCGCCGCCAATGCATTTTGTATATTGTGTAATCCGGGTAAATTAAGCGTGATATCCAGTTTGCGCGCAGAACCATTCACGCCCACTACTGCGGTAAATTTCATTTGATTGTTATGATGCCGAATGTCGATGGCACGAACTTGTGCATCCTCGGATAACCCATACGTAGTAATCGGCTTGGTAATCTGTGGCATCACTTCGCACACATTCGGATCATCCATGCACAAAACCGCCATGCCATAAAAAGGCAAGTGCTGAACAAATTCCACAAATGTCTGCTTTAGTCGGTTGAAATCATGGCCATACGTTTCCATATGGTCAGCGTCAATATTGGTCACTACAGTCAGTACCGGCTGCAAATACAAGAACGAGGCATCCGATTCGTCGGCTTCAACAACAATGAATTCACCGCTACCGAGTTTAGCGTGGCAGCCTGCCGCTTCTAATTTTCCACCGATGACAAACGTCGGGTCCATATCTGCCGCCGCAAGTATACTGGCTATCAAACTGGTCGTGGTGGTTTTTCCATGCGTGCCCGCTATCGCTATGCCGCTACGTAATCTGAGCAACTCAGCCAACATCAAAGCACGTGGAACAACGGGGATATTTTTGTGCTTTGCTGCAATGACTTCAGGATTATCAGGCTTGACCGCGGTAGAAGTAACCACCGCGTCTGCGCCCGTTATCTGCTGGCTTTCGTGACCTACATATACTGTCACACCCAGATTGCTCAAGCGTTGAATGACCGGACTATCCATCAAATCGGAACCACTGACCTGATAACCCAGGTTGACAAAAACTTCAGCAATACCACTCATCCCTGCACCACCAATACCGACAAAATGAATGTGTTTGACTTTATGCTTCATGCCGCGCTCCACTGAGTTCAATACAAGCTTCAGCCACCACCCGGGTCGCTTCCGGTTTTGCCAAATTGCGCGCAGTCATTGCCATCGTGAGCAATTTTTCCCGTGTCAGATTCGTCAACAGCTCCGCCAGCTTTGGCGCGGTCAATTCATGCTGCGGCACCAGCACAGCCGCACCATGGTTGGAAAGAAACCTGGCGTTACTGGTTTGGTGATCATCAACTGCATGAGGATAGGGCACCAATATGCTGGCAACCCCTGCGGCACTCAGTTCAGCAATCGTCAACGCACCGGCACGGCACACCACCACGTCACAAGCGCCATAGCGTTCTGCCATATCATCGATAAATGCCAGCACTTCGCCTTCCAACTGCAGCTCTGCATACATTTTCTTCACAGCTTCCAAATGCGTTATGCCTGCTTGATGAACGATTGATGGACGAAGATCGTTGGGTATCAATTTTAACGCTTGCGGCACAATAGTATTTAAAATTTGTGCCCCAAGGCTGCCGCCGACAACCAACAACTTCAGTTTCCCGTCGCGTCCCAGAAAACGCTGCTGCGGTGTCTTCATCTGCGTAATCTCCAGGCGCACCGGATTACCCGAACAGACTGTTTTTGCTTTGTCGGCATGAATTGCGTCCGGAAAGCCCAACATGATTTTATCTGCCAATCTCGCCAGAATCTTGTTGGTTAATCCTGGCAATGCGTTCTGTTCATGAATGATCAATGGCTTATTTAACAAGGATGCCATCATACCGCCCGGAAAAGCGGGGTACCCTCCCATGCCCAACACCACATCAGGTTTTACACGGTGCAAAATGCTGATACTCTGCATAAATGCTTTGATTAACCGCAGCGGCAACATAAACCAGGTAGTCAATCGCTTACCTCTTAACCCGGAAAAACTGATGACTTCAGTTTCATAGCCATATTGTGGAACCAGCTTCATTTCCATACCCGTCTGAGTGCCCAACCATACAATACGCCAACCCAATACCCGGAGATAATCAGCCACCGCCAATCCTGGAAACACATGTCCCCCGGTGCCGCCTGCCATAATCAGAATGGTACGCGGTCTCATACTGGAAGTCCTCGCAAACGTTGACGATTTTCCCAATCAATACGTAGCAGCACCGCTAAAGCAATACAATTCGCCGTAATGCTGCTGCCGCCAAAACTCAACAAGGGAAGCGTTAATCCTTTGGTAGGCAAAACCCCCATATTGACGCCCATATTGATCAGTGCTTGCAAACCAATCCAAACCCCGATACCTTGCGCCACCAGTGCAGAGAATGGCGATTCCAGCTTCGCGGCCAGGCGACCAATAACAAAAGCACGCTTAATCAACCACGTAAACAAAACGATTACCGCCGCAACACCGACAAAACCCAGTTCTTCAGCTAGCACCGAAAGTAAGAAGTCTGTATGCGCTTCGGGTAAATAAAATAATTTCTCGACACTACCTCCCAAACCGACGCCCAACCATTCGCCCCGACCGAATGCGATCAGCGCATGGCTCAACTGGTATCCCTTGCCGTAAGGATCCGCCCAGGGATCCATGAATGCCACCACGCGGTCCAATCGATAAGGAGAACTCAAAATCAAGCCGTACAAACCGGCAGCAAGAATAATGATTAATCCGATAAATATTTTTAGACTAACACCACCGAGAAATAAGATCGACATGGCCAGCGCTGTCACCACAAAGAAAGCCCCGAAATCCGGCTCCAGCAATAATAGAAATCCCACGACGGCTAGCACTGTGGTGATTGGCAGAAATCCTTTCAACAGATAGCTCAAATCCGCTGCCTTACGGTTCACGTAATCAGCGGCATACAACACCATCACAAACTTCATGAATTCAGATGGCTGCAAATTCACCACATACAGTGAAATCCAGCGTTGGCTGCCATTCACTTCATGGCCGATACCGGGAACAAGGACAAGCACCAGTAATAAAGCGCTCACCATGAACAAGTAACTGACATATTTTTGCCATACCTGCATGGGCACCTGAAAAGCAATGAACCCCAATATCAGTCCTACCGCCAAATAAATACTGTGCCGCAATAAATAGTGATAGGCACGATCAGCACCAAATTGCGCTTCTGCAATCGCAATGGAAGCAGAATAAATCATGACCAATCCCATGCTCAGCAACAACAAAGCCGACCACACCAATGCCTGATCAAAATCAGTCATAATTCTTGGCTTCTGATTGCTGGGTTGATAAATCATCGATTAATGCTTTTTCTGTCCAAAATTAAAGAATTTATTCTCAATATCCTTGACGGCCGCCACAAATACTTCTGCGCGGTGTATGTAATTTCTAAACATATCGAAACTGGCACAAGCAGGCGACAACAAGACTGCATCTCCCCCCTGTGCCAATAAAAAGCTTTTCTGCATTGCCTCTTCCATCGTAGTTGCGAAATACAAAGGCACGCCACAATCCTGCAGCTCATGCGCGATGATTCCCGCATCGCGACCAATTAACACCACGGCACGCGCATTATTTGCCACAGCTTGTTGCAGATGGGAGAAGTTCTGTCCCTTACCATCACCACCCGCTATTAAAATAACGTTCTGCTTTAGGCCATTGAGTGCCGCCACGGTCGAACCTACATTGGTGCTTTTGGAATCATCATAGAAAGTGACGTCATTAAACGCCGCAACTTTCTCCATCCTGTGCGGCAAACCCCGAAATTCCCGCAAAGCTGATACCAGTGGATTAACAGGCACGCCCAATGCACGACACATCGCCAATGCCGCCAGCGCATTGGCGGCATTATGCAAACCATTCACAACCAATTCGGAGGTTTTGAGCAATTGCATATCACCCTCAACCAGCCATAGATCATCTTCATCCTGCATGATGCCGAAATCCGCTTGCGTGGGCGGCTCATCCAACCCAAACGTAATCTGCTTTCTATCCGTCAACGCCATCGCACCAACAACCGGATCATCCCGATTCAAAACTTGGATGCCCGCATTCTTTTCATGCAAAAAGACCCTTGCTTTCGCCACAGTGTAATCTTGCATACCGGCATAACGATCCAGATGGTCTTCACTTACATTCAGTACAGTAGCCACATCTGCATTCAAATTATGCGTCGTTTCCAATTGAAAGCTGGATGTCTCAAGAACCCAGGCTTGTGGCCAATTACCCGCGTCCATACGCTGCATCAGTGCAGTCAGAACAGCTGGACCGATGTTGCCTGCCACCTCCACATTCCAGCCTGCTGTCTTCAACATGGCGCCCACCATGGCAGTAACCGTTGTTTTCCCATTGGATCCGGTGATGGCCACAATCTTCGGCTTAGGCAGATTACTCTGCTCAAGCGCCCAGATAAAAAGCACCATATCGCCAACAACCGGCACGCCGCGCTGAACGGCTTGCTGCACACAAGGATCCGCCAAAGGAACACCCGGACTCATCGCGATCATATCGATGCCGTCAAAAATCCCGATCTCAAACTTGCCTTTGTAAACTTGTACTAAAGGAAAAGCTGCCACGATCTCTTTCCAACCTGGCGGCTCGATACGGCTATCCGCAACACGTACTTGCGCACCTTGACGCGATAGCCATTTCACCATGGACAAGCCTGTTTCACCCATACCCAGCACCAATACTATTTTACCTTGCAAATTCATCTTAGTTTTAATGTTGATAGTCCAAGCAATACCAGAATGAGCGTAATAATCCAGAATCTGACTACTACCTGATTTTCCTTCCAACCTTTCAATTCATAATGATGATGCAATGGCGCCATGCGAAAAATACGCTTACCCAGCAATTTGAATGATGCCACCTGCAACATGACGGATAACGCTTCAACCACAAACACCCCGCCCATAATCACCAGTACAATCTCCTGCCGCACAATCACAGTCACGATCCCCAAAGCAGCACCCAAAGCCAGCGCACCCACATCACCCATGAATACTTCTGCGGGATAGGCGTTAAACCATAAAAATGCCAATCCAGCCCCAGCCAGAGCACCACAAAACACCGATAATTCTCCGGTATTAGGGATATAAGGAATCCCCAGATACTTTGCAAACACAACGTGCCCGGTGACATAGGCGAAAACAGCCAGCGCACTGCTGATCATGACAGTCGGCATAATCGCCAGCCCGTCTAATCCATCGGTGAGATTCACCGCATTACTGGTACCCACAATGACAAAATACGTCAACACGACAAAACCGATCACCCCCAGTGGGATGGCTACCTCCTTGAAGAAGGGCACGATCATGTCTGTCTGTGCCGGCAATTCAGCAGTCAAAGCCAGATAAATCGCGACGATCATTGCGATCATTGACTGCCAGAAGAATTTAACGCTTGCAGAAAGTCCTTTAGGATTGCGATGCACCACTTTCCGATAATCATCAATCCACCCGATCACCCCAAAACCCAGTGTCGTCAATAGCACAACCCAAATGTACCGGTTACTTAAGTCAGCCCACAGCACAGTCGTCAATACCATGGACATCAATATCAAAGCGCCGCCCATGGTAGGTGTTCCGGCTTTCACAAGATGTGTCTGCGGCCCATCATCACGCACTGATTGCCCAATTTTGTAGGCAGTCAATTTTCGTATCATCATAGGGCCAATAACAAAAGAAATAACAAGCGCCGTCAGAACAGCCAGCATGGCACGCAATGTAATATAACTAAATACATTGAAGGCACGAATATCCTGAGCCAGCCATTGAAAAAATGCTAACAGCATAAAAACTCCAATTGTTGTAACCTATTATTTAGCATTTATTCTTTATCTAAGCGTCAAGCCTCTAGTTGCCTGACCACTCGCTCCATTTGCATAAAACGCGACCCCTTGATCAACAACGTGACGTCATCTGCCAGTAAGTGCTCTGCCACATTGAGTAACTCATCAAGCGTATTAAAATGCTGTGCACCTTTGCCAAATTCTTCCGCTGCATAAGCGCTGAGTTCACCTAAAGTCAGTAATTGATCGAGCCCTGCTTTGCGCGCATCTCTACCAATCGTGCGATGTAAATCAATGGCTGCGGTACCCAGCTCACCCATATCACCCAATACCAGTATTCTTTTTCCTTCAGTGGCGGCCAAAACAGCCAGCGCAGCCCGCACCGATTCAGGATTTGCGTTATATGTGTCGTCGATTAATCGCGCATGATGTAAACCGGATTTCTTTTGCATACGCCCTTGTACGCCCTGAAAATTCTCCAATCCGGTCGCGATTAACTCTTTCTTAATGCCTAATGCTGCGGCGGCCGCCGCAGCGGCCAATGCGTTGTAGATATTATGCACACCGGGCACTTGCAGCTTCACTTCTGTAATACCATCCGGCAATTTCAATTGAATTCTGCTCATCAGTGAATGCATCTGGTACTTCGCATTTATCCGAGCACGTTCACGCAAACCAAAATCCATGATTTGCCGTGAGCCTGCGCATTCCCGCCACAAGGGCGCATAGGCATCATCCGCATTAATAACCGCGACACCTTGCTGGTCCATCCCCTCAAAAACCTCCGCCTTGGCACGCGCCACAGCTTCAACCGAACCCAGTCCCTCAATGTGCGCCGCGCCTGCATTGGTAATGAGCGCAACCGTTGGTTTTGCCAGTTGGGTCAGATAGGAAATCTCGCCAATATGATTCATGCCCATTTCAATCACTGCATAGCGATGATGCTGACGCAACCGCAACAACATCTGTGGTACGCCAATATCATTATTAAGATTACCTTCGGTCGCCAACACTTGATCGAATACACCGTTTTCCTTGAATGCATCATGGACGGCTACCTGGCGCAGTATCGCAGCAATCATTTCCTTGACCGTGGTCTTGCCGTTACTGCCGGTAACTCCAACGATCGGCAGTATGAACCGACTTCGCCAGTACGCTGCTAATTGTCCCAGACCTAATCGCGTATCGTTGACCCGAAGCAACGGAATGTTGACTGGAAGATCATGGTTATCAGCCACCTGGTTAATCATGATTGCAACTGCGCCTTTTTCAACAGCGCTGCCGACAAATCTGCTGCCGTCAAAATTTTCACCCGTCAAAGCAATAAATAAGCTACCTTGCCTCAAAGTACGACTATCTGTACTCACGCCGGTAAATAACGCGTCTTTTCCGTTCCATTCGGCATGTAGTACCTGAGCGGCTTCTTGGGCCATCATCATGTTTGCACTCGTACTTTCGCGGCCAAATCCTTCAGCACTTGCTGCACGACTTCAGCATCATTAAATGGAATTTTCTGTCCCTGTATTTCCTGAAATTTTTCATGCCCCTTGCCTGCGATCAGCACGATATCACGCGGCTGAGCATTGGCGATTGCCTGATAAATCGCCAATGCTCGATCGATTTCTATCTGATAATTATTGATACCCGCACCCATAGCAATATCTTTGATAATACTGAGAGGATCTTCGGTGCGCGGGTTGTCGCTGGTAAAAATCACCGCATCTGCCAGACGCGTGGCGACTTCACCGACCATCGCGCGCTTCCCAGTATCGCGATCCCCACCACAACCTAAAACACAATGCAAACGTGGGCTTTGCA
Source organism: Nitrosomonas sp. Nm84 (assembly GCF_003201565.1). Lineage (GTDB taxonomy): Bacteria > Pseudomonadota > Gammaproteobacteria > Burkholderiales > Nitrosomonadaceae > Nitrosomonas. The sequence continues at coordinate 54,513 of NZ_QJJP01000021.1, forward strand.
AACTTACTGCTTTATTTTGATGAGTTGCACGTAAAACCTCGCGTAATGTGCACAGTGCTTTCTCCAGTGCATCCGGAGTATGTGCATAATCTACAATGACTATGGGTTGATCGACTGCTACATATTTTTCCATGCGCCCTGGGATAGGCCGCACATTTTGCAGTGCTCGGATCGCATCCGGCAGCTTAATGCCGCTTGCCAACATGGCTGCTGCTACCGCAAGCAGGTTGGATGCATTGAATTTACCCAGCAGATTAATTTTTAAATGGCCATGGCAACCTTCATATTCGATATCAAATTCAATACCTTCGATATCGGATTTAAGGTTTGCACCATATACCATTCTAAAATGCTTTGAATAACAACCCAACTCCGGATACCTGAATCCATAGCCGATTATTTTTGTGGTTTTATTGGCAAGCTGCCGGGATAACTCAACGCCCAGTACATCATCCATGTTAATCACCGCATACTTCAATTCCGGCCAGGAAAATAAACGCGCCTTGGCGGCTGCGTAGGCATCCATATCCTGGTGATAGTCCAAATGATCGCGTGATAAATTCGTCAGCATGGCAACTGAAAATGTCGTCCCGTTAATGCGCCCTTGCGCCACGCCATGCGACGAAACTTCCATCACCACACTGTCAGCGCCTTGCTGTTTAAATTTTGCCAATGAACGTTGCAATACCGTTGCATCCGGTGTCGTATTCGTCGCCGCTTCAAGCGCGCCGCTGAAACCGTTCCCCAGCGTTCCCAGAATCGCGGTTTTCTTATCCAAGCTTGTCATAGCTTGCGCATACCAATGACAGCAGGATGTTTTACCGTTGGTTCCGGTTACGCCAACCAGCCACAGTCTTTGCGATGGATTGCCATATACATAATTGGCAATCGAACCTGCGTTAGCCTTCAATTCATTGATAGGCAGCGCAGGAACATGCCATTCAGGATTCCATGAAAAGTTTTGCGGATCCCACAAGACCGCATTGGCGCCAGCCGCTATGGCTTGCGGAATGAACCTACGCCCGTCGTCTTTTTCTCCGGCGTAGGCCAGAAAGGTATCACCAGACTTAATCTGCCGACTATCGATCACCAGATTTTTAATAGGCACGCCAATATCATCCAGCACATGGTGATCAAATAATTTTAATGTTTTTCTTTTCACAGCCATCAAATTCATCCCTCGTCATCCATTTCCGGTGCCGCAGTAAAGGTGACCACATTATTAGCCGGTGCATCCGGCGGAATATTCATGATGTGTAAAGCACTGCCCATTACTTTGCTAAAAACAGGTGCAGCTACGGCACCTCCGAAATATTTCCCTGCGGACGGTTCATCAATCATGACCGCGATAATCAGGCGCGGATTTGACGCCGGTGCATAACCGACAAACGTTGAAATGTAGTGTTTTTTGGCGTACTGACCATCAATTAATTTATGCGCTGTTCCAGTTTTACCGGCAACACGATAACCATTGATTTGTGCTAATGGCGCTGTTCCACCGGGCTTAGTCGCCATTTCTAGCATATAATTCATGGCCAATGCAGTGTCGCGAGAAATCACACGTTGTCCCCTGACGGGCATATTCTGCTTCAGCAGCGATATGGGCTTTAATTCACCGCCGCTGGTAAAAATCGTATAGGCGCGCGCCAATTGCATCAAACTCGTCGAAATGCCATGACCATAAGACATGGTCGCCTGTTCAATTGGACGCCATGTATTGTAGGATCGCAATACTCCGCTCGCTTCCCCTGGAAAACCGGAATTGGTAAGTATCCCAAACCCAGAACGGTTAAACATCTCCCACATCGCCTGCGGAGGAAGTGACAAGGCTATTTTTGCCGTGCCAACGTTGCTGGATTGTTGAATTACTTGAGCAACCGTCAATTCACCTTTGTTATTGACGTCACGTATGGTTCTTCTCCCTACTTGCAGCATTCCCGGCGATGTTTGCATCACCGTGTTGGAATTTACCTTACCCACTTCCATGGCGATCGCTACCGTAAATGGCTTCAGAGTGGATCCGGGTTCAAACGTATCAATCAGTGCGCGATTACGAATTTTTTCGTTGCTGATGGTCGATCTATTATTCGGGTTATAAACCGGCAAATTAGTCAATGCCAGTATCTCTCCCGTTTGCGCGTCCAAAACAACGATACTTCCTGCTTTGGCTTTATTGAGCTTTACCGCTTCTTTTAACTCCGCATGTGCACGATACTGTATTCTTCTATCGATCGACAGAATCAAATCCTGTCCTTGTTTAGGTAGACGGATATTTTCAATATCCTCAATGATTCGCCCTTTATTATCTTTGATAACACGACGGCTCCCCAACTCACCGGCAAGTGTTTGCTGCCAACCCCGCTCGACACCTTCCTGACCTTCATCGTTAATATCTGTAAAACCCAATACATGCGCCGCAAACTCACCTTCCGGATAGTAGCGCTTGGATTCATGCGTCAAATATATCCCCGGGATCTTCAGCTGCACTATTTTCTCGGCGATATCCGGCACTACTTGTCGTTTTAAGTAAACAAACCGGCTGTTTTTCCTGTTAATGCGTTCATCGATATCCTTACCATTTGCTTCAAGTAAAGTGGACAGCTGCTTCAGTTGCTCAGGTGTTATTTTGACCACTTTCGGATCGACATATACAGATGCAATCGGCGAACTGATCGCCAGTATCTGTCCATTGCGATCGGCAATCATGCCCCGATCCGCATTCATCGCTACAATTCGGCTATAACGCGATTCCCCTTTTTCCTGCAAAAAATCATGATGCATTCCTTGTAAATAGACCGCACGCCCAGTCAAGCCCGTTAACCCCAAAACCAGCAGACCAAACAACAAGTGTGAACGCCATGACGACAGTTTAATCTGCGGCTTATCATTTCTAATCATGGCTCAAGATCCTTGCACCTGATCGATCATCCGCCGCACCTATCGATACAATCTGTATACTCGAAGCAGCAGGTACCATCATATTTAAGTGCTCCCTGGCAATACGCTCAATACGTCCATGCATAATTAATGTGCTTTGTTCCAGTTGTAGCCTACCCCACTCCACATCCAGTTTTTGTTCTATCTCTTTTTCATTCTCCAGCGCCATAAAAAGCTTACGAGCCGTATGCTGCGAGGTCACAACACCCAATGCACATGCGATCAACACAAACATGAAGAAAATGTTCAATTTGAACATTCAGATTACCCATTCAAAGTGATTCTTTCAGCCACACGCATGACAGCACTCCTCGCCCTTGCGTTTTTAACCACTTCATTCTCACCTGGTTGTATCGCTCTTCCAATTAACTTTAATTTCTGCTTACTGAACCGTTGCAAATCCTTTTCCCGTAATGGTACGCCACGTGGCAATTCGTCCGTATTGGCTGCAGCACGCATAAATTGCTTAACCATTCGATCCTCCAATGAATGAAAACTGATCACCACCAATCTCCCGCCCGGATTTAACAATGCAACACACTGCGGCAAAACTAACGACAACTCCTCAAGCTCCTGATTGAGATAAATCCGTATCGCCTGAAAAGTCCGCGTCGCCGGATGCCGCATATTTTCCCGCTGCCGCTGGCGCACAACCGTTGCGACAATTTCGGCAAGTTGTAGTGTGGTAACAATAGGCTGCCGCGTTCTTGCCACAATAATCGCTCTTGCAATCTGCCGAGCATACCGTTCTTCGCCATATTCTTTTATCACCTCTCCCAATTGGTCTTCTGTAACCGTGGCAAGCCACTCTGCCGCAGTCCGCCCACTGCTTGTATCCATGCGCATATCGAGTGGTCCTGCAGAACGAAAACTGAATCCACGCGAAACCTCCTCCAATTGCGGTGAAGACACACCCAAATCCAACAATACACCATCAATTTTTGCAACCCCCATCTCTTGCAACATTTGTTGCATTCTGGAAAAACCACCATGCTGAATGCGAAATCGCTCATCTTCAATCGCTTCACCTGACAAAACTGCAACAGGATCTTTATCAAAAGCGACTAATCGACCATCCTCACCAAGCTGCGACAGAATCAGACGGCTATGCCCACCACGCCCAAACGTTCCATCCACATAAATGCCACTTGGTTTTATCGCCAATGCATCAACCGCTTCATGCAGCAACACCGAAATGTGCATCTGCTCTTTTTATTACGCTATCACAGCGAAAAACCATCCAGCTCGGGCGGCATACCACCATCCTTGAAAGCCAGCGCATTCTCAATCTGTAGATTCCACTGCTCCTCATCCCACAATTCAAATTTCGCACCCTGACCAACCAATACTACTTCTTTGGACAAACCGGCAAATTGACGCAATGGCAGTGACACCAAGATACGACCAGCAGCATCCATCTCAACATCACTGGCGTTACCCACCAGCAATCGCTGCAAGCTACGAGTTCTCGGATCAAAACTAGAGAGATTATTGAGTTTTTGTTCTATCGGTTCCCAGGCTGGCTGAGGATAAATTAACAAACACTTTGAAGGATCAGCGGTAACAATCAAACGCCCTTCGCAAAAAGACATCAGCCCACCGCGGTATCTTGCTGGCATCGCAAGCCTACCTTTTGCATCCAGACTGAGTTGCGTGACGCCACGAAACATGCTGTCTCTCCATATTACGGAAAATTGAGATTCACTAAATTCTCCCACATTTCCCCACTACTTCCCACTTTAATCAAAAAAAACGTGATAGTCAAGAAAAAATATGGAGATTTATAGTTATATGACAAAGACTTAATGGCAATGCCAATCACGATTTAACAGACAATAAAATACCCTAATAAATAAGATAGATAGAATAAAAACCAAATGTAAATTGTTAATTTCTCCGATGTCTTTTCTGAATAAGCTTGTTTATCAGCCTCAAAAATTGCACACTCATTGCATTTAACAATCTCAATTCAACAAAAACATGACACCCCCTTACTGGCAACAGGCGATACAGGAGCTGGCTGCATGCGACAAGATCATGCGCCATTTAATTCAATCTTTTGATGGCGCTACACTTACATCACGAGGTTGTGCTTTCACCACTCTGGCGCGCTCAATTGTCGGACAACAGATTTCCGTCAAAGCCGCCGAAAGCGTCTGGCAAAAAATAATCAGCGTAATTCCTTATATAACACCGCATACTATTTTTTCGGCAGACCACGATTTACTGCGAACATGTGGATTATCCGCAAGAAAAATAACTTATCTCCAGGATCTATCTAAATACTTCATGCGAGGAACGTTGAATAAAACAATCTGGGCCGAAATGGATGATGAAGCTTTAATCACTCAGTTGATACAAGTCAAGGGAATTGGTCGATGGACAGCAGAAATGTTTCTGATTTTTCACATGCAGCGTCCGGATATATTACCCGTGGATGATATCGGATTACAACGCGCAATTAGTCGGCACTATTATAACAATCAGCCTGTAGATAAAAGAATAATGATCGAATTGGCCAAGTCTTGGCAGCCTTGGCGTTCAGTAGCCACTTGGTATCTATGGCGAAGCTTGGATCCACTACCGGTAGAATACTGAGAGAAACCTTCGCATGGCAGGAAGCAAGGCAAACAAAGTAGGAAACAGAACAATCATATTTTGAATCAGTATATTGCATCTCCTCCATGAGTTTCCCAGATTTTGATGTCAACCACCTCACTAGTCGGTCTTGCAAAACACTTGCAAGCCGAATAAATATTCGAATACATGCGAATTAGCAAACGCTGAAATCCCTGGGAATTTATACTTTTCCATCGAAACCTGAGGGAATTAGGGGAAACTTAAATGCCAACTGATGATTTTTTTCATGCTCGCCCAGACCAGGTGATCGATCTGCACCACTCCTTGGCGGTGCTGGCGAATCGATGAATTGCTGCCATTCGTACCGGAGGATATTGAAGCACTAATGAAGGAGTGTGGGTAGGTGGTGGGGTTGGAGGGATACACACGACACGACAAACTGAAGAGAAATATTGAGAGTATGGTAATAGAGCTATGCATGTAGATATCTGTGGCTACCCATGCGAAATACCAACAACAGACCCTAGGTTAATATTGGCAGAAATGGGATGAGATTCGTTTTATCAAAATTGCCAACAAGCATCAAAAGAAATAAAACAGGCACAACGAAAGATTGTTCGCTGTGCCTTAAATCAAAACAATAACTGTAACTGTAATTCTTTTCTTGTAATAGTTATTTTAAACTGCGGACGGATTATTTTTATTTTTGCGGCGCATCAAGAAGAAAGCACCAGCCGAAATCACCAGCACGACAGGAGCAATGATGGCTACCTTAGGAGTCGGACGCCCTTCTCCTACTGAGAACGGAAAGCGCGATACATAATCTTGCGCCCCCCCCGTTACCGTCACCAATCCAACAAACTTACCCTTCTCCGGGAAAGTGTGATCTACACTGATCGAGGCCGACGGATATACCTTAGGCGGCAAATGATATACCGTGATCGCATCCAAGTTCTCTTCTGATCCGGTGTCACGAATAATCCTTACTTCTGTCTTCAATGGACGCAGCTCTTCTTGAATATAATCCAGCGCTATCACTGTCTTGCCAATTTCCGGTATGTCTTCACAGAATTCTTCTTCTTGCGATAGCGGTTGATAGCCGGTAAAGTGCATCCGGTATGGTCCCACTGTCAATACACACATGTCATCCGCTAAAGCCAAGCCACCATGTGCCTGTACTTGCGATGTAAATATCACACTTGCTGCTAATAATACTGTCAATACTACTTGTTTTATCTCTGTTAATCTTGCTGACATTATTAGGATTTCCTGTCTTAAATTGTTAGTTTATGATGATTGCCCTTTCTGGATGTCATCTTGCCATTCAGTTCTTCTTTGAGCCGCGCGAGGCCATCCATTCTCTGAAGCGCCTTGACCTGATCAGTTTATACCCAAGTATTGTCGTCAGCAATAGGCCGACTACCGGTCCTATCGATGCTCTAAATACTTGTGCGTAATTGATCATTTCTACTCGTAAATGGTATTCATAATTAAGTGGCGGAACACCTTCCGCTGTAACTAGCACGAGATATTTCCCTTGATCGAACGCACTTTGTGTATTGATGACACCATCCTGATATACCGCAGACCTGATATGAGCAATGGTCTCTCCTTCGTCTGCTTTGCTACCTTTGATTACCTTTATTCCGATCGGCATATCACGCAATGCAGGATCTACTAAGTCTATAACGAGTATGGCATTACCTGCCTTCGGTATGTCCGTACAATAATGACCGTCTTCAGCCACTTGCGGTTGATAGGTGCTGAGATGGATCATGTTCTCGCCGATCCGACGCATGCAGCTATCTTCTTCCATCGCTACCTTGCCGTGTGCTCCGGCTGTATTGGTGTAAAGTGCCATTATAAGAACAAAAACAGAAATCCCTGTCTGTGTTATTTGCCTAACCACGACAAATCCTCCTTTGAGTGAGCGCCTCTAATTTTGCTAACTCTATTGTCCGCATTCTCTGTGGTGCCCTCATTTACTTTTTCTCTTACTGATAAAAAAGCCGGCACACCGGCTGTCTTTCGACAGTGGTGTACCGGCATTGATACTAACCTAGCTTATAGCTTGGTGAAGACTGGTATAACTGCTCCAGCAATACTGTTAATA
>NZ_QJJP01000022.1 GCF_003201565.1 Nitrosomonas sp. Nm84
ATGATGAAATTGATCATCAATAGCGCAGCTGTAAACCGCTTATTCGCGAACGCCTCGCGCAGTTGAAGAAAAGGGATTTGCGCAAACATGCTATAAAGCAATAATGCAAGCATGGGGGAAATCAAATACTCCAGGCTTGCGCCAAAGCTAGGATTCCATAACCCAAGCCCCGTCCCGACGGCCAAGGCCACAGCGTATAGCCCTATCTGATTTTCTTCCAGTTGTTCTCTGCGCATAGTATTTCCTTAAAATACAAACCGTCATGGGTCAGCGAAAAATTTGTGCCATAATTTGGCACAGCGTTTTATTTCAATGATTCTGATCATGTTGACATAACCATTGTAATTCAGTCTACGAATCTCCGATCAGTTCCATATAATTTTAGTTAATCCGCTATTTTTAGAAATTCACATGTCGGAAAGAAAACCTATATATGGCACATAACCACTCCCACGATCATGATCATGATCATAGCCACGCTCCCAAAAACTTTGATCGCGCATTCGCAATTGGAATTGCGCTAAATGTAGGTTTCGTTGTGGTTGAAGTTATTTTTGGTTTATTTTCAAATTCTCTCGCGCTGTTGGCAGATGCAGGCCATAACCTCAGCGATGTGTTGAGTTTATTATTCGCGTGGGGCGCAAGCATCTTAGTACGCAAGTTACCAACACAGCGGCACACTTACGGTTTGCGCCGCACCTCGATTTTGGCTGCATTGATTAATGCGCTAGTTTTGCTTGTTGCTGTCGGCGCTATCGCCTGGGAAGCCATTCTCAGATTTGGCCATCCCGAGGCAGTGGCAAGTGATACAGTCATTTGGGTGGCGTCAGTTGGCATAGTCATTAATGGGTTCACGGCATGGCTGTTCATGTCCGGCCAAAAACAAGACATGAATATTCGCGGTGCGTATTTGCATATGATGGCTGACGCAGCTATTTCTCTTGGCGTCCTCTTGGCAGCTATTGCCATAAAATTCACGGACTGGTTGTGGTTGGACTCAGTCGTGAGTCTTATTGTCGCCGTAATTATTGGTATTGGCACTTGGAGTTTGCTCCGTGAATCGCTAAACCTTGCTCTTGATGCTGTGCCAGCAAATATTCATCCGGCCAAAGTTGAGGCTTACCTCGCTGGTCTTCCAGGAATTGAAGCAGTTCACGACCTACATATCTGGGCAATGAGCACGACGGAAATTGCGCTAACCGTGCATTTAATCAAGCCGGATGCAGTCATTGATGATTTGCTATTGGTTCAAATTAATAATGAATTGCGTGAGCTGTTTGGAATACAGCATACCACTGTCCAATTTGAGCGTGGAAATACATCTCATCCCTGTAAGCAAGCACCAGCAGAAGTGGTTTAAAGTAGAAATGAGTAACTTTTGTTTTATCATCACAACAAATAATCATTCGAGAGCTCCACAGGTTTTGTAAACTTAATAATTACGTGACAAATATACATAAATGAATACGATACAGTTGCAATCGACTATTACTTGCTCGAACTGTGGAACTCAAAAATTGGAGATGATGCCGACCAATGTTTGTCAATTCTTTTATGAATGTGAATCTTGTCACCATTTATTGAAGCCTAAAGCGGGACATTGCTGTGTTTACTGTTCTTATGGCAATGTCCCATGTCCACCGATTCAACTGTCCGATAGCAATTCTTCTTGCTGTACAGATTCTTGAATCACCAAGCTTGACTCTTTAAATAAGTTTGTGGATAGAGACGATCACACAAAGCCAGAAAGATGAGTGGATCAGGCCATTATGGCTTGGGAGAACATTAACTGTAATTAAAAAATTACCTTTTGCTCCGATATGAAGGATTCTGAATACTGGAGCTTTTATGTGCTACGTATGCGACAATAAGAACGAATACCCACAACATGATTCACGAAAACGTTCATTCCTGAAATTGACGATAGCCTTTGCGCTGGGTTTGGCTATTAGTGGTGCAGGTATTATCTTCAGTGTGGAAGAAATTCTTTCGGGCGCATAGCTTTCACGCCGAATGGCGGCACACAATTTATGGAGGTAAAGCAAAAGAATTATTTAATTGCTTCGGCCATCTTACGATGGGAATCAGCTAAATTCATATTTTCTATTGTAGCTTGCTCATAAGTATGAATCAAAGCCCGACACATTGATTCCATATCTAAATCGCGCTGACCATAATACTGTCTTTGGGCTTTATATTGCGCCAGCATTTTCTTATGTTCTTCTACTTTTGACTGCATATCTTTTGCAGTATCTTCATAATGTTCAGCAATCCAATTATGATCCCGAGAAGTTTTGGCAGACTCGATTATTTGAGTCATATCCATCTGATAAGGCCCCAGATCTGCGCAGGAAGTCAGAAATCCTAACAAGCCAAAAACAACTAACGAAAAAATTGAAATTCTCACAGTTATATATCCTTACTAATTAGGATCAATTAACACCCTATCAAAAGTAGTATATATCATCATACCTTACAGTACAGCATGAAATTTAGTAGCACAAGTAAATGAAAAATAAAAATTAATATCCAAAAATTTCCTAGTAATCATAGTCTTGTACGATTAAGCCTCAACGCGTTAGTAACAACCGATACCGAACTCATTGCCATGGCAGCACCGGCAAACATGGGTGAAAGTAAAAAGCCAAAAGCCGGGTACAACACACCGGCAGCAAGCGGAATTCCAAAGGCGTTATAGCCGAATGCAAAAGCAAGGTTTTGGTGAATGTTACGCATGGTGGCGTGCGACAGCAGGATAGCGCGCTCAATACCGCGCAAATCCCCTTTTACGAGCGTAATACTTGCGCTTTCCATTGCAACATCAGTGCCTGTACCCATCGCTATACCGACATCGGCTTGCGCTAGCGCAGGCGCATCATTGATGCCATCACCCGCCATTGCAACCTTGCGGCCTTCGGCTTGCAAACGCTTTACATGCCCAGTCTTGTCTTCGGGAAGCACTTCGGCCAGCACTTCATCAATCCCTAGATGCCGAGCTATTGCATTGGCTGTGTGCTGTGAATCTCCGGTCAGCATCACAATTCTAATGCCCAAATGTTTGAGCGTTGCGATAGCTTCGGGCGTGTTTTCCTTAATGGGATCAGCAACTGCTGCGATTCCAACGGGAATGCCATCCACGGCGAAGAACACTACTGTTTTGGCTTCAGTGCGTAAAGCTTCTGCTTGATGATGCCAAGATTGAGTATCCACGCCATGTTGCGCGAGAAAGTTGTGATTGCCAACGAGCACGCGCTCGCCATCAATATCTGCTTGTACGCCAAGGCCATTGATTGCGTCGAAAGATTTTGCTGGACGCAGAGTCAAGCCACGTGCTTTTGCATTCTCTACAATTGCAAGACCAATCGGGTGCTCCGAAAGTTGTTCCACACTTGCGATCAGCGCGAGCGCCTCATCATCCGCAATACCCTTGACGATAAAATTTGTTAGTACCGGACGCCCGAGTGTCAGCGTGCCAGTTTTGTCTATCACTAAGGTATCAATATCCCGCATGCGTTCGATCGCCTCGGCATTGCGAAACAGGATACCCATCCGAGCGCCTTGTCCCATCGCGACGGTGATTGAAATAGGTGTGGCAAGACCGACCGCACAAGGACAGGCGATGATGAGAACAGCAATGGCATTAAGAAATGCATAAGTGAATTTTGGCTCGGGGCCTAGAAACCACCATGCTAGTGCAGTGATTATTGCGATGGCGATAACGATCTGAACAAAGTAAGCGGCGATAATATCCGCAAGCCGCTGGATAGGCGCGCGCGTGCGTTGGGCTTCTCCGACCATATGGACGATACGTGCCAGCAACGTGTCTGCGCCGACGTGTTCAGCGCGGATAATCAATGAGCCATTACTATTCAGGGTTGCACCAGTGATCTTATCGCCCGGTGCTTTAGCTACCGACATAGGCTCACCGGTAATCATTGATTCGTCAACTCTGCTCATCCCCTCAAGTACTGTACCATCGACAGGAATTTTTTCTCCAGGTTTTACGCGTAGCCTGTCACCTACAACAATTACATCAAGCGGTACTTGTTCCTCCGTGCCGTCATCGCGCATGCGCCAAGCTTGGTTGGGTGCAAGCCTCAACAATTGTTGAATTGCCCGGCTTGTTTGACCCATCGCACGCGACTGAAGGTAATCGCCAAGTATCACAAGTGTTACGATAACTGCTGCTGCCTCAAAATAAGTGCCCACCGCACCGTCGTGCGCGTGAAACTCCTGTGGAAACCAATCAGGCATAAGTACTGCGGCCAGACTGAAGAAATAGGCACATCCGACTCCGAGTCCGATTAGCGTATACATATTAAGCGCACGGTGTACGAGTGAGAGCCAGAACTTACGCAAGATAGGCCAACCAACCCACAGCACTACTGGCGTACCCAGCAGGAATTCGATCCAACCACGTAAACGAGGTTGAAGGCCGAATGGTTCATTTAGACCAATCATGGGCATCATTGTGAGAGCAATCAGTGGAAGCGACAAAGCAATGCCAATCCACAACCGTCGCGTGAGATCGCGAAGCTCGGAATTATCCGATTCGCCCATATTCGTATTTGTAATAGGTATCAGAGCCATACCGCAGATCGGGCAGTCTCCCGGTGCATTCCGCAAGATTTCCGGGTGCATTGGACATGTCCATTTATCTTCATCCGCTGCTAGCGGCGCATCTGGAGGTTTGGAGTTTATTTGCCGATGATCATCAGTATGTGACGGATGTGAATCGTTTAAATCTGAATTCATTTTGACCCTCCCATAAATCATACCTAATCTGAAGTTTACGAGCCTGTCGTTCTTAAGTTGTGGACATTACTTCACTTCATCCGCTATTTGGTGGTGAATTTTTGCCATGCTCATATTTATTTCTACAGCTTCCTCATAACTTTTTATCAGACTCCTACAATGCGCTTGGAGGTCTTGGACGCGCTTGGGATAGTAATAAGGGTGGTTCTCATATTCTTCAAGCAGTTTTTTGTGCTCTTCCACCTTTAACTGCATTTCGTGAGCTGCATCTTCATAATGTTTGGCCAATGCTTCATGGTCAACACTGGTTTTGGCATTCCGAACCGCGCTGGTCATCTCCATTGGGTGAGGATTCATTTGTGCACAGGAAATCAATGAAGCCAGAATCACCAAGGCTGCAAAAAATATATGTGCTTTCATAAGTATCTCCTGGTAGTTGAGTCAAAGAAATATACCTAAATTCTATAATTTAATTCGTAATCCTCGGCACAAAGCAGCCACCGAGTATCCCCAATGCTGTGATAACTGAAAGAATATTCCGTCCTTAGCGGTTAGTGAGTGAACTCGCTGTTGGTGCCAAGATCAACTCCTACATAACAGTTCATTTGCTTGACACTAACGATGCATGATTATGGCATTTAGCAATAATCATTTTTCGCAGCACTTCTTCTTCGGCGCTGAAAGCATCTACGGCTTCCGGGTCAAACTGACTCCCTTTCATACGTAGAATCTCTGCTTTGGCGAACTCAAAAGAATGACCCTTACGATAAGGCCGATTAGAGGTTATCGAATCCAAGGCATCTATTACCATGAATAGACGTGCACCTAATGGAATACGATCGCCACTAAGTCCTTTTGGGTAACCTGAACCATCATAGCGTTCCTCATGACAGAGAATGATATTTGCAGCATCTGTCATGGCAGGTATTTGCGAAATGAGATGGTAGCCTTTTTCTGGATGTGTCCGCATTTCGATCCATTCAGATTCTGTTAAAGAGCCAGCTTTCAGTAAAATGGTATCAGAGATACCAATCTTGCCAATATCATGCAGTAATGTTCCCCAGTATATTTGCTGCAATACATTCGGATCAGAGGTAAAGCGATGTGCGAGCACCATCGTATGGCAGGCGACGCGCTTGGAGTGCAAACCCGTTTCGTGCTCTCTCAGATCCAGCGCATTCACCAAAGTTTCTGCTAAGAGGTTGAACATATCTTCCTGACTGGCGCAGACATCTATGGTTTTGAGGAAACAATGTTCAGAACAGTATGTAGCACCCACAGAAATATACGGTTGCCTTTCAAGAAGTTTTCCACAATGTTGGCAATACGCTTCTGAGTGCCTGCCTGTTTTGTTCATTTGATCCTCGTCTAGCATGTGTGTTTCATGAGTACACAGAGATCAATGTCATTATTATTTTTCAAATCTTCTTTATAAGACGATAGCGGATGAATTTTCTCAGCTCCAGAACAATCAATGGCATGAATCCTACCGCGAACCACCCTACGCACTGACCCAGCGTAATGGGCTCTACCCCGAATAAGGTTTGAAACATTGGGACATGGTGTATCGCCAACTGCAAGCCAAAGCATACTGCCACAACCAGAAATAATCTTATATTGGAAAACATGCTTATTTCCCAAATGGCACGCTGCTCGCTTCGGGCCCCAAAAGCGCGCAGCAGTCCGGCAATTACTAAAGTAGTAAACGCGGCATCGCGGGCTTGTTCAAGACTACTACCCGCTATGTAGAGTTCATAGGCAAACACACCGAGCGTGACGCTGGCGGTCAGTAAGCCGGTAAATAGCGTTAACTTGATTAAATCACGGTTGATTAATGCCGTCTGTGGATGTCGAGGCGGGCGGTCCAATACATCGGAGTCAACCGGATCGGTCGATAACGCCAAGGCTGCAAAGCCATCAGTTACCAAGTTGATCCACAGAAGATGCAAGGGCAATAGAGGGAGCGGCCAGCCAAGTAGAACTGCGACCAGCATCACGATTAATTCGCCGGTACTGCTACCTAGCAGATAAGCCAAAGTTTTAGCAATGTTGTCATAAATGCCCCGTCCTTCTTCCACGGCAGCGACAATAGAAGCAAAGTTGTCATCGGTAATAATGATATCCGCCGCCTCCTTGGTCACCTCGGTGCCAGTAAGGCCCATCGCGATACCAATGGATGCTTCCTTGATTGCGGGAGCATCGTTCACCCCATCTCCGGTCATCGCCACTACCGCACTTTGCGCCTTCCACGCGCGGACGATGCGAAGCTTGTGCTCGGCGGTGACACGCGCATAAACGGAAACCCTTGATACACGCTCCTTCAGCACCTCATCGTTCAATCGGTCGAGCTCGATACCTGCGAGAATTTCGTCATTCTTACCCAGAATACCCAGCTCACGCCCTATCGCACGTGCCGTATCAGGATGATCACCTGTAATCATCACAGTTTTGATGCCAGCCCGTTTGCATTTAGCCACAGCCTCTTTTGCCTCGGCGCGTGGCGGATCCTGTAAGCCTATTAGCCCCAGAAAAGTAAGTTCCTTCTCGATTTCGGCATCATCTGTCACTTTGCCTTCTTCGAAACTGAGGCCATCCAAGGCGCGTTCGGCGACGGCAAGCACACGTAGCGCATCGTTTGCCAGCAACGTATTAGCATGGAGAAGCCGGACACGGTCACTTTCTGTCAGATCCCTTATTCCCTGGTCGGTACGGATTCTTGTGCAGCGGTCGAGAATCATTTCCGGTGCACCTTTGGCGAATGCCCAGGAATGATTCTCCTGCCGACGGATGACAGTCATACGTTTGCGCACGGAATCAAAAGGAATAATGGCCAGTCGTGGCAGCTCAGCCTCAATCATTTTCCGGGTAATATTGCCTTTGGCGGCAGCAACCAGCAGCGCTCCTTCAGTAGGATCGCCCACTATCATGGATCGACCATCAATTAAAGCTAACTCGGCATCGTTGCAAGCAGCCGACGCACGGAGCAGCGCGAGAAGTGATGGGGTCTCCTCTACCGGTATTTCTGAATTTCCGACAAAGAATGTTCCCTCGGTTGAATAACCTTCGCCAGTAATGCGATACAAGTTATCTGCCGTGACCAGTTTGCAGGCCGTCATTTCACCCATCGTCAGGGTGCCCGTCTTGTCCGTGCAAATGACTTGAGCGCGGCCTAATGTTTCAATCGAGGCCAGGCGTCGCACCAATGCATTCCGCCGCACCATGCGTTGTACACCCAAGGCAAGCGCGATAGTCACTACTGCCGGCAATCCCTCGGGGATAGCAGCAACGGCAAGACTCACCGTGCTTAAGAAGAGCTCAAATGGCGCTATCCCCCGCAATAATCCTAGCCCGAAAATCAGTGTAACAATGCAGAAACAGGCCAGCAATAACATGCGTCCTACCCGGTCGAGCTGGACTTGCAACGGAGTTTCTCCACTTTCGGCAGTCTCCAGCAGTTTAGCGATATGGCCGAGTTCCGTTTCCATGCCGGTGTTAATGACCAATGCGCGACCGGAACCGCCTGTCACACTGGTACCGAGAAAAACCATATTTTTTCGCTCGGCCAAAGCTGTTTCCGGAGGCAAATTATCAGTAAATTTATTTACAGCTTGCGATTCACCAGTAAGCGGTGCTTCGTTGATGCGTAGAACAGAGGCTTGAATCAAGCGGGCATCCGCAGCAACCAGATCCCCTCCTTCTAGCAAAAGAATATCGCCCGGTACGATTTCGATTGCAGCAACCACCACGCTACGACTATTGCGCACTACGCGACAATGAGGCGATACCATATCAGCCAAAGCGGCAGCAGCCTTTTCGGCACGAAATTCTTGAATGAAACCAATCAGCGCATTCAATATTACGATGGCAATAATGGCAATGCCATCAATGTTTTCACCCAGCGCTGTTGAAACAGCCGCTGCGCCAATCAATACCCAGATAACCAGGCTTTTAAACTGACTTACAAAAATTGCTAAGGCTGAAAATCGCTTACCCTTTCGTAGTTTATTAGGCCCATTCCGTGCGAGACGAGCGGCCACTTCTTCATCGGTAAGTCCCCGCTCCACATCGGTTATAATGAGGTGTTCGAGTTCGGCTATTGATTGGCTATGCCATGCATTCATAGCTCATTTCTCATTGGTTTGCAGGCACGATATAAAGCGATGCCACCGACCACTGTGCGATAACGGGTAGTCTCCTCCACTGGATGGAATCCGGCATCCGCTATAAAAACCGGCAATAAACCCAGAATGTTATCGTGAACCTCTTCAGCCCACCGCATTACCAGAGAGATTAGCCACATGACCAAATCGTGCGGTTTGCCGAAGTCCGCAATATGCAACTCTCCACCGGGCTTCAACACGCGAAATGCTTCTCTGAGCGCTTGCTGTTTATCTTGCCGCGTCAAATGATGCAACATCAGGCTAGCGAAAACGTGATCAAAGCTTTCATCTGGATAGGGCAGACTTGTCGCTGTACCTTGTTGCAGGATAATGATCTCTCCTGCTTGCTCGGCCTTCCTTCGTGCGATGTCCAATATCTGAGGATCCATATCAAATCCATAGACTGCGGCATCCGGTTGAATTTGTTTGATCATCAGAGTAAGTGTGCCCGTACCGCAACCTACATCCAGCACCTCTTGACTAGGCTGGATACGGGCTTGCGCGATCAATGCAGTCTTTAACGCCGCCTCAGGAAATAAGCACCGCATTATCGGATCGTACCAGCGTGTCAGCCAGTGGAAATGAAAAGCCGGGATATAATGAGGATGTTTCTTCATGATAAATCCCTCATCTTTTCCGTTTTAAGTGAATGTCGAATTGAGATTTCCTTGACAAGCGCATAGACTGCGGGAAATACGATCAATGTTAGTATTGTAGCGGAAACCATACCGCCCACCATCGGAGCGGAAATGCGCCGGATCACTTCGGAACCTGTGCCACTGCTAAACATAACCGGGAGCAGTCCCACAACACTCCCAGCAATGGTCATCATCACGGGTCGTATTCGATATACCGCCCCTTGCACTACCGCCTCATAAAGATCCTCGACGGTGACTTTGCTGCCAGCAGCTTCGCGTTTTGCAGTCACATCTTTGAGCGCTTGATCGAGGAACTCGAGCATGACCATTCCCGATTCAGCCGCAATACCAACGAGGCCGATGAAACCAATCGCTGCTGCGATGCTCATGTTGTAGTCGAGCCAATACATCAACCAGATACCTCCGACTAAGGAAAAAGGTACCGATAGCATTACTATCAATGTCTCTGTGAGACGATTGAAATTCAGATATACAAGCAGGAATACCATCAGGAGAGTGATTGGAACTACTACTTTCAGTTTTTCGGTGGCCCGCTCCATGTATTCGAATTGCCCGCTCCAGGTAGCATAGTATCCGGGAGGAAATTGCACCTGTTCGCGCACTGCTTTCTGTCCGGCTGCAACGTAGCTACCGATGTCACGATCACGAATGTCAACAAAAATATACGCAGACAGTAGTGCATTCTCCGTACGAATGCTTGGCGGGCCTTTGACAAGGCTGATTCGTGCAAGCTGGCCAAGCGGAATCATCGTCGCTCCCATGGTTGGAACCAGTACCTGAGTAGCGATTGCCTGCGGATCGCTACGTAGCTCGCGTGGATACCGTACGGTAACACCAAAGCGTTCCCGGCCTTCAACCGTGGTCGTCACCATCTCGCCGCCAAGCGCTGCTGAAATCACAGACAATAAATCGCCGACAGCCAATCCATATCGGGCAAGTTCAAGACGATCCGGCTCAACATCAAGATAGTAGCCACCGGTCGTGCGTTCCGCATAGGCGCTACTGGTTCCTGGCACTGTTTTTACAGCTGCCTCAATCTGCTTGGCAAGTTTTTCAATTTCACCCAAATCCTTGCCGAACACTTTGATGCCGACGGGTGTGCGTATGCCGGTGGCAAGCATATCGTTCCTATTTTTAATCGGCATCGTCCAGGCATTACTGACTCCTGGCATTTGCAATGCTTGATCCAGCTCGGCGATCAGCTTGTCGACACTCATACCTGGACGCCATTCGCTTTCCGGTTTCAAATTAATGATGGTTTCAGTCATTTCCAGCGGCGCTGGATCAGTAGCAGTATTAGCACGTCCGGCTTTGCCCAATACCGATGCCACCTCGGGAAAGCTTTTAATGATTTTATTCTGTGTTTGCAGGATTTCTCCAGCCTTGGTTACGGAAATACCCGGAAGTGTCACTGGCATGTAAAGCAGCGTGCCTTCATTCAATGTTGGCATAAATTCTGTTCCAAGCCTGAGCGTTGGATAGACAGTAACCCCAACTATCACGACTGCTGCCAGGACAATGACTTTTTTCCACTGTAACACCTTAGCCATTACAGGCCGATAGAGCTGGATCATGATCCGGCCCAGCGGATTGTCTTGCTCGCGCGGAATGCGGCCACGGAGCAGAAGCAGAATCAGAGCCGGTACCAAAGTGATCGAAAGCAGCGCAGCACCTGCCATGGCAAACGTTTTGGTATAGGCGAGTGGGTGAAACATGCGTCCTTCTTGTGCTTCAAGCACAAACACCGGCAGAAACGATACTGTGATAATCAACAGGCTGAAGAACAGCGGTGGACCGACTTCCTTACAGGCTGCAATGACAGCCTCTGTGCGCGATTCATCGGGAGCAAGGCGCGCAAGATGTTTGTGCGCATTTTCTACCATGACGATGGCAGCATCGGTCATTTCTGCGATCGCCAGCGCGATACCGGCCAGGCTCATGATGTTGGAATTGATACCAAGGTGAAACATTGCAATGAAAGCGATCAGCACGCCAATCGGAAGCATAATGATCGCCACCAGCGCACTGCGCACATGCATGAGAAAAACCACACATACCAGCGCCACGATTATGACCTGTTCGACAAATACTTCGTTTAGCGTCGCAATAGCGCGGTGAATCAACTCTGAGCGATTGTAGACAGGCTGAATCGAAACGCCTTCCGGTAAACCAGATGCGATTTCGTCGATCTTTTTTTCGAGATTATGGGTCACATTGAGAGCGTTTTCACCATGCCGCGCTACTGCGATACCCGAAACAACTTCTCCTTCCCCGTTGAGTTCGGTAATGCCACGGCGCTCATCAGGTACTAATTCCACCCGGGCAACATGGCGCAGCAATACCGGCATACCCTCGTGCGCCTTCACAACCAGATTCTCAAGATCACTAATTCCGCGCAGATAGCCCTTACCGCGAACCATATACTCAGTTTCCGTCAGCTCGATCACACGTCCCCCGACATCGCGGTTGCTGGAGGCGATAACATCGGAGATTGTTTTGAGTGATATCCCGTAGGCTTGAAGGCGTCGTGGATCTACGGTAACTTGGTAGTTTTTTACAAATCCGCCTACACTCGCTACTTCCGACACGCCATGTGTTGCAGTCAACTGATAACGCAAAAACCAGTCCTGAATCGCGCGTAATTCGTCGAGTGCGCGGTTCTTGGCAACTAGCACGTATTGGTAAACCCAACCGACTCCCGTTGCATCCGGGCCGAGCGAGGGCCTGACATTTTCAGGCAACCGGCTTGCCGCGAAGCTCAGATATTCCAGTACTCGCGAACGTGCCCAGTAGATGTCAGTTCCATCTTCAAAGATGACGTACACAAACGATACACCGAAATTTGATACTCCTCTGACAACTTTTGATTTTGGTACACTTAACATAGCTGTGGTCAGCGGATAAGTCACCTGGTCTTCGACCACCTGCGGTGCCTGTCCGGGATATTCCGTGTAAATGATGACCTGTGCATCCGATAAATCTGGTATTGCGTCGATAGGCGTCTTCAATACTGCATACACGCCCCAAGCTACCACAAAGAAGGTTCCAAGTAGTACCAGGAAGACATTCCGCACCGACCATTCGATTATATTGCCAACCATCTTAGTGTCCTCCGTGAGTGGTGGTGCCAAGGCTGAGATCTGCTGGCTGAATGTGCACGATGATATATTCACCGGCTGATTCCTCGGCGATTTCGAATGCAACCTTTTGCCCGGGCTTTAATGAACGAAGTAGCGCTGGATCAGAAACGCGAAAATCCATTATCATTGCAGGCCATTGAAGACTAGCAATTGGGCCATGCGCAAGTGTGACAGTTGCATGCGCAAAATCCATGGCATTGATGGTTCCTTCGCCACGATGAGTTTTTGACGGCGATGCCTTAACAAACGAGCCAGTCTCAGTTTCTTTTTTCTCGTCCGGTAGCTGGTGGCCTCCATGACCAAAACCACTCAGAACCGCCTTGAGATTACTTTCTGCATCAATCAGGAAATTAGCTTTAACCACAACGGTTTCTCCAGCATTAATTCCCCCCAGCACCTCAGCATAACCGTCGGCATGCATGCCCAGCTTTACTGTACGCGGTTCAAATCGGCCTGCGCCGAGATCCACCAATACCACCCGGCGGGTGCCAGTATCCAGTACGGCTGAATTGGGTATTGCCAGTACTTTGTCTTTACTGTGGGATGAAGCAAATTCCACACGTGCGTACATGGCAGGCTTCAACAGGCCATCGGGATTGGGAAGTACAACACGTACGATGGCAGTACGCGTCTCCGGAGTTACCGTGGGATAGATGAAAGCGATTTCACCGTTGAATACTTTGTTTGGATAAGCTTCCACTCTGATTGTGGCCACCTGACCTTGATGCACCATTCCAAGATCCTGTTCAAATACGTCAGCTAGCATCCACACGCTGGATAAATCCGCAATCTGATAAAGCACCTCTCCAGGCATAAAGCGCTGCCCCATGACAGCCTTCTTTTCCAGTACCACACCGTCAGCTTTAGAGCGTAGTGTCATATACTGCCGCACCTCGCCGGTTTGCTGCAGGCGTTGTAACTCGGTTTCCGCAATATCCCAATTGCGCAGTTTCTGCAATGCGCTGGCAACCAATCGCTGCATAGAGGCCCGCACATCGGAATCGCTATCAGCGGTGGATTGCAACCCCCTTAGCGCGATCAAGTATTCTTGTTGTGCTGTAATCAAATCAGGACTGTATACATCCATTAACGCATCGCCTTTTTTCACTGCCTGACCCGTAGTGTTTACATAGAGCCGCTGAATCCAACCCTCAAATTTGGTCACTAATGTGTATAATTTTCTTTCATCTGCCTGTATCGTTGCTACGGCCCTGATAGTGCGAGTCAGTTCACGTAATGTTGCGGTTTCAGTAAGCACCCCTAGCATTTGAATCTTTTCGGTACTTATTTTTATGATAGTTTGATCCGAAGGAGATTCTTCTCCCTCATAAACCGGCAAATAATCCATTCCCATTGGATCTTTTTTGGGTACCGGGGAAGTATCTGGCAAACCCATTGGATTGCGATAATATAAAATCTTTTTCTCAGTACTGGCTGTTTCAAATATCGCAGTACCAGAAGATGATTGTGATTGCGTAGTACCCCACCAATAACTTGCAAACAAAGCAGTTGTAATCGCAACTCCAACCATAATTAGTTTAACGACGGATTTCATAGGAATCTCCATAATCGGTAACAGTTAGTGCTGCTTCTTGCCAGCCAGTAAATCAATCTCCGCCACGGCTTTGTTGTAATTCGCCATCGCGGTGATGAGACTGGTCTCGAAATCAAATACTGTCATTTGATTATCCAACAAGGTCAGAAAATCAACCCGGTTTACCTGGTAAGCAGCCAATGCGGATTCAACCGTCAATTTCGCTTGTGGAAGAATGGCAGTCTGATAGAGCTTGACCGATTTCAGGCTTTGCTCAGCGATGGCAATTTGCTGACGCAATCTTGCCGTAACTTCATTACTTTGTGCTTGATACAGACTGACTGTTTGATCACGCATTGCCTGTGACTCCATGATGCGAGGCTCAATTTTATTGCCGCGCCATACGGGCAGATTAACCGCCACAGTCATACTGACCATGTCATCGCGTCTCGTACCGTCCATCATGTTATCTCGCTGGCCATAAGAAAGTCGCACATCGAAATCCGGATAATAGGCCCTGCGCGC
Source organism: Nitrosomonas sp. Nm84 (assembly GCF_003201565.1). GTDB lineage: Bacteria > Pseudomonadota > Gammaproteobacteria > Burkholderiales > Nitrosomonadaceae > Nitrosomonas. Next base: position 14,774 of record NZ_QJJP01000022.1, read on the forward strand.
TAAATCAATGGATTTCTCATTACGTGCAATCAGGCTTTGCAATGCTAGCAATTGTGGGCGTTGCGCTATCGCTTCTTGTTGAAATGTTTCCAGATTAAGGGGCACTTCTTGAATTTGTAGTGGCACCGGAATCGGAATTTCACCTTTCGTGTTGCGCCCTAAGGTGCGAATCAGTTCCGCTTCCAACACAGGCTGTTCGCGTGCCAATATTAATAATCTGTCCAGCATTCTTGATACTTGTGTTTGTGCTTTCAGCACGTCCGCCTGACTGCCTTGTCCAACTTGGTAGCGTTCCTCAGCAATGCGTAGAAAACGTTCGAGTGTTTGTTTATTTTTTTCAACCAATTTGATCGTTTCCAGCGTAAGCCCGAGATCAAAGTAAGCTATTTTAAGATCGTGCACAACGCGATTAACCGTTTCATGATAGCCCTGCTCAATGGCGTCGGCATCCTTGGCGGCAACATCCTTGCGTAAGCCGCGCTTTCCCGGAAAAGGCAAACGCTGGGATAGACCGATCATTTTCATGGTCATATCCTCGCGGTTGAACGGTGAAGATGCCAGCGGCGCATTGATCACACCAGCCTCAAGCATGGGATCATCCAAAGCTTCCGCTGGCGATATTCTCTGCTGAGCGGCTTCACGTTCTTGATACGCAGCCTGAATCTCCGGATTATTTTCCAGTGCTTCTGCAATCAAACTCGGGAGCAGCGTCACGTTGTGGGAGTGGGATGCTGCTAAGGTTTTCTGCGGAATAGACTGTGCAAAAATTGCTGTGCCAGCCTTGTTTAAACTATCTTCCTTCCCCTGAACATTTGCCGGAAGTGCGGTAACAGCAAGCACTAACGCAACAATTCTGCCGGGAATCACTGCGAACTCCTAATGGAACTTTGCTTACTCAATTTTACGATGACGTGATCAGAAGTTTCTTTTTGAAGTAAGAATTCAACGATATCACCTTCTTTAATTTTGTTAATCAATGAACGTTCTTTCAGGCGAAAGGACATAGCCATTCTTGGCCAATTTAGTGCAGCGATCGGGTCGTGATTTATTTTTATTGTGGCGTTGGATTGATCGACCTGCAGCACCACACCCCTTGCAGAAATGAGATTGGAAGAAACAGGTGATTCTTTATTGGATATTTGTTCCGAGCTGTTGTGTGTGTGATCAGTAGCGTCGGATGCTAAATTAATTGGACTTGATTGCGTGATCCGATCTGCAAGTGACAGAGCAGACATACAGGCAAGGATTAACGACAGTAGTAATTTAAAAGAAAATGAAAGAAACATACTAACCTCCTAGCTTGTTGTATCACCAAAATTATCAATATAGTGATAGTCAACTAATGGTAATAGCTTTCGACATGGAAAAGTCTTGCGTAGCAATTACTTTGACGCAGGATTAATCCGAATTGAGATTTCTTGCCAGAATTACAGGCGGATTTTTAAAGGGAGTTAGCTAGCGGAGGATGTTGCGGCTGTTCGGGTACAAATGAAATAAAACTTGGACTCAATGAAGCAATAGCGGAAGTGCCGTTAGTTTGCATAACAGCAGTGTAGCCAGACAGGATCGGCGTATTACTGTATGCGTTACAAGAAGAAGTATCATCGCACGGCAGACTTGCTAACAAATGATCGGTTGTATTATCTGCTGTTTGCTTATGACAAGCATCATGATGATGGTTGTCGATCATTGCCGTTGATTTGCCATAATCACTATTGAAACTTTTTTCCTGTACACAAACTGATAAAACAGCCGCTACTACGGCTTGCAATGGCAGCCATAGCATGAAAAAAACCAATAGCCATCTACATATAGATAATTTCATCTTTCTATTATAAGCAGCTTCTAAGATTTTTGCTCAAAAAATAGATTCTATTTCATAGAGCAAATGTTATTTAATCTCCACAGTCATTTTGCGATGGGAATCGGCCATATCCAGATTTGCTTTTGCAGCTTGCTCATAAGCACGGATTAAGCCCTGGCACATTGATTCCATATCTAGACCTTGTCTCCCGTAGTATTGGCTTTCTGCTTGATATTGTTTTAACATTTTTTGATGCTCATCCACTTTTGCTTGCATTTCTTTTGCAGTATCTTCATAGTGTTTAGCAAGTGCATTATGGTCAGTAGGAGTTTTTGCATTCTGAATAGCCCGAGTCATATCCATTGGGTGTGGATTCATTTGTGCACAGGAAGCTAATAAACTTAATAAACCAACAGCAATTAAGATTAAGATTTTGTTTTTCACAATATTTCTCCATAATAAAAATTAATATAGCCCAATAAAACCATAATACTACTATAGTTATAGATCTTTGCACGACAAAAAATAAGACAAAGTTGATGAATGATCTAATTTAGGTGGATTCAAGGATGAAGTGGAATTTTATTATGAGCTTTTCAGATTTTGATGTCGCCCGCCGCACGCGTAAAGATCTCATATCGTAATACCTAATTTATAACCTCGAGCTTTAGTTATTTTCTCTGCTTTCCATACTCCCATTATTTTCGTTCTGAAGGATTCTCTGTATATTCATAACGATCAATTCTTTTATCAGTTCGCAGGATCGCCTTTAATTAAGGCATAAGTGTTTTTAACATTACCTGTGCCTAACATAAGCTTGTTATTCGCAGCCTTTTCCACGGAATTTGTGGATAACGCATAGAACTGAATTAATCCAGATAAGCGTCAGGTATTTTATTGATTTCCTTGATAAAGCGATTTTCTAGCCAGTCAGCCCATTTAGCAGCTTTGGCAATCAGATCAGCTCGATACCTTGCATTATGTTTTGGAGTACGCGAATGATAATTAGCCGCTCTTGTCCAGATGTCGCCTTTATCATTTTTGATATGTAGCCGCACACGCCATGCGGCCAGATCAAAGGCATAACAACCCGGATTTGCTACATGATCAGGCGTGATGCCATATTTGGATAAATCCTGAAGATAAGCCGTATTAAATTGCATCGAGCCAACATCATGCGTGCCGTTACTGTTACGCACCCATTGCCCCGGTTTACCACTTTCTTTTTCGGCTATCGCCAGTAAGATATTGGCGGGTATTTCATACTTGATGGCAGCAGTGATGGAACACACTACCCTTTCTTGCACATCCGGCGGCAAATCCATCATCGAGCGAATCGCTTAAATACCTTATCCATCATTTACCCTCTCCTCGCGAAATATTGTTAATACCCGCAGATTCCTGGGCCTGGCCTTTTTCAATGGCACTCCGCAAAGCATCCGTTCCTGCACTTCTTGCTGCCGTCAGCCGACCGGCTGCCAACGTGCCACCATAAGACGCAACAGCTGCGGCGGCACCTGCCGCTGCCATAAAACCACCGGCGCCATAACTACCAATTCCGACAGTCGAGCCTATGCTACTACCCGTTATAATGCCAGCCAGCAACAGCGGCAATCTAGAAATCAACACAAAGAATGCAATCGTAAAAATAAGCATAACCGCCAGTTCTTCATAATTCAGAACATTTTTACCCATTTTGGCGTAGAAACTGGATAACAGGTCACTACCAATACCAACAATCAGGAGCATTACAAATAGCTGAATACCAACACCCAGAACTGTTTTAAAGTAGTTTATGGCGATGTCGGATGTCCAACGAGCGCCACCAAAGCCTAAAAAGAAGATACCAGCATACAACAGTACCCAGGAGGAAATTAGCAAGAGCAGCATGTTTACTGCAATAACAGCGATTACGATCAAGATGATTAAAGATATGATGATTGCAATCAAACTGTCTATTGGTTGCATCAATGTTAGGTTACTTGTCGCCTGATTCCAGATTAAAACACCTGTATTCATAATACTGGAATAACCTGTGTTGCCAGGTAAGCCTGCCGCGCTATTACCTAATTGCTGCATCGAAGCTATAATGGTACCCGCAATATTGTGGCCTGATACGGCATTAGTCAGCAGCCAGAAGTAAAACCCTGTAAAAATTATAAAACGAGTGAACTCAGCAAAGAAATCTCCTATGTCGGCTTTGCGTAACAGCATCATGCCAAATGTCCAGACCATTGAAATCAGCACCAACGTCCAGAACAAACGCTCAGCAGCAGACTGTATGATGTTTTGCCAGGATTTTACTTTTCCAGCAAACATACTGGTCACCTGGTCCAGCACACTCAGATTAGTCGCTGGATCAATATAGGCCAGTTCAGCAAATGCCCCTCCAGAAAGAAACAATAGAAAAAACAAGGTTATGAAAACAAATTGTATTTTATTCATCTTATTTATTCCATTAATTGTCTTTCGCATGAGAATCGCTTAAGCTCACATTCAGTTATTTTGTTGCCTTCCTAGCATTATCAGGATCAGATGCATCCCAGACTATCCCAGGTGGCATTTCACTTAATTCTTTCTTAGGCTCCTTCAATTCAATCTTGCCATCGCCATCCTTATAACACCCTGACAACAGTAACAAAGACAATAAACAGATAACAGCAATATTCAAATCGCTCTTTTTCATCATTTTTCCTCAGATTAGTGTTTTAAAAAGCATCCCTGACAGACCAGTTTCTACCAACTGGCAATATTTCAGGACTCAGTCGCTTGGTTGCCGCCTCACGCGCAGCCTGCTGCATGGCCTTTTGGTCTACCTCGGCCTGACTTAGCGTATTGGCGGCATTATGCTGAGCAATCAGCATTTGACGCATTTGCAGCAACTGGTTTGCCTGGTACGCGGCCAGCTGGTTGGCATATTGCAGCGCTTCCATTTGTCCCTGAGCCGACTCGGTTCTTTGTTGTAAGACTTGCAGGTGAGCAGCATCCACTGGAATCTGATTCTGATGTTCGCTTAAACCCCGCAAGAGGGAATCATTGGCGTTTTTTTGTGCGTCAGTGCTGGTATTTTGTCCATCCTGTAACAGTTTCCAGGCGGAATCGTTGCATTTTTCCTGCAAATTAAAGCAAGGCGAGCCTCGATAGTATTCAACATTGCGAAACCGCTGCATATAACCATCCAGCCCACCATACTGCTGCTCATAATAGCGTATGGTATTGGTCAGATAGAGCAACCGGTTCATCGTATATTGCGCTTGCGCCCATACATAGGCAGGCGGAGCCAGCGTATTGCGGATCATGTTTTCATATTGCTGCAATTGCGTTTGATACTGCTCGATCTGCTTCAGCGTTTGCGCTACATTCTCAATGGCAGTCGTTGTGGTTTGTTTGATATTTGCCATATCAATGACCGCAAGACCGCCTGCTTTGATATCCGATGAATAACCGACATTACCCAGAATAAGCAGGATTGCTATCAACCGGGAGACTATATTTTTACTGTTTGTCATGTTCAAACACTCCTTGCATTAATAATCAAATGATTGATACGGTTTAGAAAACTTCATGTCTTTGGTCACAATGATGTTAAAGCGATACCCAGGTCTGATTTCAAGCGTGGGGGATATATTCAGGTTTTTGCGAATGAGATTGGCGGTTACCAATCCCAACTGCTGACCGAGCGATTGGCTCATGATGCTACCGGCATTTTGCCGCCCGAACGCACCACCTGCATCACGTTGACTGTACGTGGCACCGGCAACAATCGCCGACATGATCAGGGCTGATCCGAAGATACGCAGATAATGGTTATTGACCAAATCCTTAAACCCAGCATAACCCACCCCGTCAGCTCCCGGCATGGCACCGATATCCATGGTCTTGCCATCCGGGAAGATAATGCGTTGCCAAGCGACCAGCACACGCGCCTGACCGAATTCCACTTCACTGGAGTAGGTGCCCACCAGTCTGGAACCTTGCGGAATCAAGCGCCATTTACCGATGGGTGAATCATAAATATGCTGGCTCACCTGCGCCATGATCTGCCCCGGCAGACTGGAATTAATACCGGATATCAACGTTGCCGGTATCACAAATCCTGTTTGCAGGACATAAGGCGATGCAGGCTTTTGGACTTCGCTATTTAATTTCCAGCGCGCTTCTCCTTCTGCTGAATCAAAACGCGAATAATCCTTATCCCGTGTACCAGTCTCGTCATCCAGCAATCGAGGAGCGCCATCGTCCATGAATTCATCACTTCTACTCGCTCCCATTCCTCCGGCTACACTTGATCCCCCATCCTGCCGCAACTGCGCCAGGCGCGCATGATAGGCAGCCGTTGGATCTTCGCGCAGGTTTGCATCGATCTGTTGACGCACTGATGCCAATTTAGCCAACATTTCCTCGCGCGTTTTAGGTGCACCGGTATTGGCTAAATCCGGGGATGATCCGGTACTTCTGGGTGCAATGACATTCACATTGGTTTTGGCCTTGATCGCTTCTTCCAGTTGCTGGCGTTTCAGCATCCGAATATGCGCGATGTCGGCATGAAACGATGAATCGGTAGTATCCATAGAGGGCGGCAAAGGCGGTCGATCCAGATCCGATGGCCGTTCAATAATAATTCCCTGTAGGGATGCTTTTTCGGTTAAATCAGGAGTTTTATTCTGAGTTTTGGGTTCGATAATGCCGCCGATATAATCTTTGGCAATCAGTGAGGCAAAGGAATTGCTCGACTGTGTATCATGATTACCATCAAAATCGTATTGACCGCGTTCAGCTGCGCGATTCATGGCAACAATCATCATAAGCAACATGAATATCAACATGATCGTGCCAAAGATAACAATTGGCAGGTTATTGACACGCCGCACCCCAACGCTTTTGGTAACTACATCCGGGGATGAATCAGGCGACAGGAGTTTTGAATTGGTCGACATCACTCTTCCCCCCTTATTCTTTTCTGACCCAAAAACCGGCAGGGTGGATACTGTCGGCCTGTACCGCAAATGCACGCGATAAGCGCATATCGTCAATCATGAGTTTGACATGATACAAATCACCCGATTGATCTAAGATGTAACTTAGCGTGAGTCCTTTTTGCGGCTCAGTATCAGGTTGATGCTGCACAGCAAAGATTGGTTGTTGAATGACTTCCTGAACCGCGAACCCTTCAAGACGCAGGTTTTCGATCAAAGCGTTGCCAAACGGATCATTAACCACATGGCGTAAATTAAACTGCGTATTGGCCGCCGGGTACAGCCGCACTATTTGGGCCGTCACGTCATCAGCCATGACTTTGCTGTATGTGGTTGAAGGATTTTGAATAAAATTGCCATACGGTTGGCTTACACAACCATTCAATAGCAATAAAACCAACATGAGAATAAAAATAGCGTTGGATGCGGTGATCATTTTATTCATCATCAATTCCCCCGCGTAATCGTCACCCGGCTTTGATTGCCGCCGACACCGGCAATCAAAATAGCTTTGTCAAACACGGTATCTACAATATAGCGATCGCCCTGCAAGCGGTAATTCACCATGACCGTTTCATCTTCACTAAAAATGCCGCCTTCTTTGTTCAACAGTAGCAAAGTCGGCGCTTCTGTCTGTGCCATAATGGCAGGCATTTGTATGATGGTTTTTTGACCGTCGTTATAAACACGCAACGGCTTCCAGGTAGCATCGCCAGACACTGCATACGCAAAATCCAGATTGCCCAGATATTCCCCGGTTTCAGAAATGGTGCGCGATTTCCTGATTCCCATCGCATGGCTTTCTTTATCTCTAATCGCATCCCATTTAATCAGCGCATCTTCCGGATAAGTAAAACTCACTCTCGGCATAAAATCACGCCGATGAGATCGCAGACGCATGTGATAGGTGCGCCGGTTGGTGGTCACCACCAGGGATGTTTCCAGTCCCACATCCAATGGTTTTACAATCAAATGCTGCACCTCAGCGGAACCTTGGCCGGTAACCGCCGGTTCAATCAACCAGCGCGCCTGGTCACCCAAGTGGATGGAATTAACCTGCTCACCCGGCTGCAATTCAATATCGCATACCTGCAATACTGCACAGACGATGCTGGGTTGCTGTGAACCAAACAGAAAACGAATGGATCCATCCGGCCCTGCGACCGGCTTTGTGCCGCTAGGATTGACTGCCTGCCATTTCTTGGCCAGATCAATGGCCGCGCGCTCCTGTGGGGTTAGTTGCGGGTTCTTATCGGTGAAATACGCTTCTGACAATCCATTGGCATAGCTTGGGGCAACCAGTCCAATGGAGAGAATCAACGTACTTAGGGTGCTTAGCGTATTTAAAGAGAGTAACGGTTTCATGATGAGTGACCCCTTTATGTTTGTTTTGACCAGGAGAAATCCTGGATATAGATACCCAGCGGGTTATTTCTAATCTGTTCTTCCGTCGTGCTTTGCGTGGTCGGCTTGTTATAGATCCTGAGCAAAGCACGCATCTTGAAGGGTGGCTCGGTTAAGTGCCCTTGCCGGTCATAGACTTTTTCCAACCAATCCACCTGCCAGGTCTCCGGTGATTGAGGGATCACCGATATGATTTCAACATTAACCGTTTGGGTTTCAGCACGTTTGAAAGGACTGCTGGCCTCACTGCTATTGAACCATTCGTTAGCTTTTGCCGTTGCGGGATCGTTATTGGATAGCATGGCATACGCACGAAAGATGGCGCGCCGTTGCAAGGCAATATCGGGGGTCACCATGCGCAAATCATTGATGAATGCTGCCACGGACGCATGCACCACGCGCTGATCGGCCACAGCAGCGATATCCGCACGCGAAACCGCGATGGCTTCACCCAGTTTATTGACCTGCACGACATAGGGGATGAATTTGGACTGGCTACCGATGACAATCACACCACCTACTCCTGCCAGCGCAATCAATAAACAAAGAAGTGCTAGCATTTGCCACATAGTGCGCGAAGCAATTACTTCCCGCATATGATCATTCCAGGTGCGCCGTGCTGACAGATAGGGATTTTCATTTTCACCCGAGCGGCGACCACCTTCCATCCTACCGTCATTGACACGCATAGTTTTATGCGCACCCGGCTTTAACTTGAATAGTTCGTTGATCATATTCATGCAGCCACTCCATAGTCAGATAACGTTAACCCTTTTATCGCCAACCATTCGTGAACCCAGCGGTCTCCATACTTGTCACACAGGTTCTTAATCGTGGCGATTGATTCCTTATCCGTAGATCCTATAAGCGCCAGTGCCAATGGCCCAAGCGCCAGGTCATAGAGCCGCCTGCCGTTCTCAGACACGGTGTAATATTGCTGTTTGGGAATTGCAGAAGCCAGAATCTCAATCTGGCGTGAATTTAAACCCATGCGCCGGTAGAGTGTCGAAGCCTCTTCATCGCGTGCAAATACATTAGGTAGAAATATCTTGGTGGCGGTGGACTCAACAATCACATCGAGAATCCCGCTGTTGGCTGCATCCGACAAACTTTGCGTTGCCATCAATACTAAGCAGTTATTTTTACGCATGACTTTCAGCCACTCGCGGATTTTGGCGCGAAATACCGGGTGACCCAGCATCAACCAGGCTTCGTCCAGAATAATGGCAGAAGGCTGACCATGCAGGCTGCGCTCAATGCGACGAAACAGATACAGCAACGTCGGCAGTGCGTATTTATCACCGAGATTCATCAATTCTTCGATCTCGAACGTGGTGAAGGTCGACAGATTCAAACCATCGGCTTCAGCATCGAGTAAGTGCCCCATCATGCCGTCGATGGTGTATTGCCGAAGACACTCGCGAATACCTTCATCCTGGATCGTCACTGACAAATCCGATAAGGTTTTTGAGCCGCTTTGATGCATGTTAGTAATGGCCTGGCTGATTTCGTTACGCTGTAACGGGGTGACGGTGATACCGTTGAGTTCTACCATCAAACAAATCCATTCCTGCGCCCAGGCACGATCTCCTTTGGTCTGCAAGAATTGCAAGGGACAGAAAGACAGCGATTCATCGTCTCCTGCCACGGTGAAATGCTGACCACCCACCGCTTTGGTCAACGGATACATCGACAGTCCCTTATCAAAGCAATAAATAGACATGCCCTGATAACGCCGCAACTGCGCGGCAATCAATGCCAAGTGCGTGGATTTACCAGCGCCAGTGGGTCCGAACATGAAGGTGTGGCCCAGATCACGTACATGCAGATTCAGCCGGAAAGGGGTTGCTCCTTGTGTGACACAGTGCATCAATGGCGGTGAATTGGGTGGATACATCGGACAGGGTGCGGATTCCTTGCCGGTCCAGATGGTATTAACCGGCAATAGATCAGCCAGATTCATGGTATTGATGAGGGGTCTGCGCACATTTTCAACACCGTGACCGGGCAGGCTTCCCAGATAGGCATCCATCGTGTTGATCGTCTCAACTCGTGCGGCAAATCCCAGATGATTGATGGCTTTCTCTACCTTTCGCCCGGCTTCTTCCAATGCTGCCCGGTCTTCCATCATCAGCACGACCACGCTGGTATAGTAACCTTGACCTACAAAACCGCTATTCGTCTCAGCAATCGCAGACTGCGCATCTTCAGTCATATTGAGCGCGTCTTCATCAATGTTGCTGCTTTGCAGGTTAAACACCTGATCGAAGAATCCACGAATCTTTTGTTTCCAACGGCGGCGGAATTTTTCCAGATGATTGACTGCTTCATGCGCATCCATGAAGATAAACCGCGATGACCAGCGGTATACACCAGGTAATTCAGAGAGCAGGTTTAACATGCCAGGGGAGGATTCGAGCGGAAAACCCTCAATCGATACCACCTGAACAAAATTGCGACCAATCTTAGGCACGACCCCGCCCCACATTTCCTGACCACCGAGCAAGGTATCCAGATACATCGGATTGGCCGGTAACACTATCGGATGATCCAGGCCGGTCACGCATAATTGCAACCACTGCAAGAAATCATCATGGGTGATGGTGGTATTGTCTTCATTGACCAGTTTGTGGCTTTTTAAGCGCGACAAATGAAATACGCTGGATAATCGGGATTCAAAGTTGGTACATTCACGCTGGAAATATTCCAGCAGCCCTTGTGTTCTGGCTTTTTGATCCGGAGCCTGGGTTTCATCATCAAACATCAGTTCAACGAACTTGCGCTGCGCCAGCATCGGCGGTAAGTATGTGAGTGATACGATAAAGCAACTCTCATATAGGGCGCCGATACGCTCGAATAGATTGCGCCGTTCCTCGTCAATGGCAGCGGTCACAGGATCAGGATAATTGGAGTGCGCTTTGTCTGAATAACCTTGTGCGGGTTTTCTGATGGCATCCACATGAATCATCCAGCCGTTGCCTAAGCGGGATAATGCCTGATTAATGCGAAATGAAACGCGCTCACGCTCAATCTCGGTACTGCTGGCGGTATCATCGCCACAAAATACCCAGGCAGCCATCAATGAACCGTTCTTGCCGACAATCACGCCATCTTCCACCACCGCCGCATACACCAGCAGATCGGCAAAACCCATTGCTTTGGATCGATGTTGATCCAGTCGTAATTCTTTATCCGTATCACGGATACGGATAAACAGTATCAGAAGCAGCACGGCACCGCACACTGCAATGAGGATGGAAATGGCGGCAATCATAGATGCTGTTTCTCCTGCTGGCGGGTATTGTCATAGAAGGGTGTACTTCGCGCCGGATAGTATTTTTTGTATTGCATCTGGCGCAGGTAAACATGACGTAGCTGCGGATCATTTTTAGCCATCAGTCGTAGTGCAAACAGTGCAAAAATCCATAGGGCTATGCCAAAGAGCGTAGCCTTGATTTCCATCGCCACAAAGATGGAAGTCGCTGCAATCAGGATAGAAAACATAACCAGTTCCCGATCACCCCCCATAAACAGATTTGGACGGTTTCCCGATTGGCGGATCGGTATGGTTCGAAGCGCCATGAGTTTGCCTCCTATTCCTGTGAATTTACGACTGATTCCTGGATTTCACCCGGAATAACCGCACCCTGAAATAGATTGGTCATGATGTTGTTGGCACCCACGAGTAATGCCATAACCAGCACGATAAAAATCAATGTGCGGAAAAAAGCATTGAGCTCGCCACCAAAGATCAGAATGCCGCCTGCAACGACAATGCCGACAATGGATAGGGTAAAAGCAACGGGACCGGTGACGGAGTTTCTGAGATTAACCAACCAGGTTTCATAGGGAAGCGCACCGCCTGCACCCACAGCCGCTTGTGCGTTATCAACCGACAAGAAAAACAAAAGGAAAACGCATAAAGAAACAATGAAGAAGGGTGAAATTGAAGGCATCATTTTCATTGACTGACTCCTGTTATTTATTTACAGCTTCTTGATTTGGTAACTTCCTCTTTTAAAACCTTGTACTTCGATAATCTGCTGAATTTTTCTGCCATGCGGTGTGCGCGTGATATGTACCACCATATCAACCGCCTCTGCGATTAATGGCATAATTTCTTTCGGTGCTGAAGGATTGCGTGAAATCAGGGATTCCAGGCGGGTTAGTCCTGACATCGCATCATTGGCGTGCAAAGTTGCGGCACCACCTTCGTGCCCTGTGTTCCAAGCATCGAGCAAATCCAATGCTTCAGGGCCTCTTACTTCACCGACCAGAATGCGATCTGGGCGCATACGTAAGGTTGTTTTGAGCAATTGCGTCATATCGACATCGAGTGTGGTGTGATACTGAACAAAATTCTGTGCGGCACATTGAATCTCGCCGGTATCCTCCAAGATGAAGATGCGCTCATCCGGGTCACTGTGAACCATTTCATTGATGATGGCGTTGATCAGGGTTGTTTTACCTGATCCGGTGCCGCCAATGACTAGAATGTTGCGGTGCTTGCGCACAGCCTCTTTGATGACATCAGAGTGTCTGGGCGACAACACGCCGGTTTCCACATACTGCTCAAGCGTAAAAATCTTGATGGCTTTTTTGCGGATAGCAAAGGTGGGGGATGAAACAATGGGGGGTAGTTGACCGGCAAAGCGCGAATTATCAAGTGGAAATTCACCTTCGATCATCGGGTTGAATCGATTCACTTCCTTACCGTGAAAGCCTGCTACCGTTTTGATAACGGCTTCAACCTGGGCAGACTGGATATTTCCGATATGTTGTATCTTCTGACCCAATTTCTCTTGCCAGATACGGCCATCGGCATTAACCATGATTTCAACCGTATCAGGATCTTGCAGTGCGGACAGTATTTCCCGTGCATCGCGCTCCAGCTTGCTCTTTGCTCGATCTTTAACGGTTGTGATGAGAGGTAATTGATCTTGCGATGTCATGCGAGTACTCCAACAACTTACACACGACATTACAATATAACGTAATTACATTTTGTGCAATACTTTTTTTACTGATTTTTATTTCTTTGCTTATTTCTTACTTTTATTTTTTAATAAGAATGCTCTGTTCTTTTTATCCCATTGCTCGACTTGATAAGCTTCAAACTCACTCAGTACACCCCCTTTCCAGACAAAGCCTTTAGGCAAATGCTTTAGCTTTCGATTGGTTAATGCTTCAAGATCAGCCGCGCTCATATCCGAACTATCCAATAGCATCGGCAGTGGGGTCTCGAGTGCTTCTGCGATCGCTTCTATAATCCTGAGTGATGGATTGGCTTTGTCATTGGTCAGATCAGTAAAAAAAGAGATGGAGACCCCCGCCTTTTCTGCCAATTCTGATTTGGTCATATCCTTCTCGTCAAGGATACGCAAAATATTTGTGATTAAGATTAAATTGTACATATAATAGCCCTGCCATTTTTAGGGTTTAAGCAGCTTAACTAATCAGCATCATTGTTTTGCAGGTGTATTGCTGCTATTTTAATCCAAAATAAAAACACAAATTCATTAATTCAATGGAGGGCTAAATAATAGTTTCGTTATATACATAGTTTATAGATAATTATTAATAATAGGATTAGAATAAGAATCAAACTTTAAAATAATTACATCATTGATTTGTATTAATATACTTAATATTAATAGTTACCTTAGAATGCTATGAATAGAGGGTGGATGAGTAATTGATGGAAAATCTGGAGAATCAGAAAACGTAAGCCGTTTTCTGATACGAGAGATTAAGCATTCAGTAATAAACTGAACAAGAAGAACAAAAATACAAAAGTGCAAAAACAACTTTTTTGCGCGGTTTTTATTTGTTGATGACTGCATCCATAGTTTCTATCTTTCTAATCATAAAATGGTAGAATTATTTAATTCAAATAAATATTTTTGCCCAGTATAACGAACATCAGTTAAGCCCACGATTAAAATGACAGGAAGAAAAAAGGACAATAAAAAAGGGCTTGTTGCACCTATCGGCGCGACAGAAATTGACATCACGCTGATCAGCGAAGATATCCATCAACCCCGGAAGGAATTTAATCAGGAAACGTTACGAGAATTAACGGAGACGATTAAATTACGCGGCGTAAAATCACCCATATCGGTACGCCCCAATCCGGATAAACCGGGAACCTATATTATTAATCATGGGGCAAGACGCTATCGCGCCAGCATTCATGCCGGGTTAACAAAGATTCCGGCATTCATTGATACCGATTACAGTGAAGCGGATCAGGTAATCGAGAATCTGCAAAGAGATGATTTAACCTCCAGAGAAATCGCTGACTTTATTGGGCGGCAACTGGCAGGTGGTAAAACCAAGTCTGAAATTGCCAGGCTCATTGGCAAAACCAATCCCTATATCACCATGCACGCCACACTCCTTGATCTGCCTGATCCACTCGCAGATGTGTACCGGACAGGCCGTTGCACGGATGTCACAGCACTCTACGATTTAACGAGGCTGTATAAAGCCAATAAAGAGGAAGCAATCACTTGGCTGGCACTTAGCACACAAGAAGAGATATCACGATTGGACGTATACCAATTCAGTAAATTCTTAAAGCTAAAAAAAACGCCCCCATCTAATTCTGCGGATGATCGAGTATCCAATGCTGAGGGCAAATCGAATACCACTCCAGATAACAACAACGATCAGAAACAAAGTGCCTCGCCTTCATTGCTGGACTCTATTTACAATCTGATTAAGAAAGACAAACGCAAGCCACAGGATTTAATGCGTGATCTGTCTAACGATAATAAAGAGTTACTAAAGACTAAGATTAGCGATTATTTTGAGCAAGGCAGAAATTGCCCAAATATCGTTCAGTTCACGATCAAAGCGCTGCAAGATGGCAGCTTCTCAGCCAAGGGAAGCGGCGCACTGCAATTGATTGCTTTTTTGCACGGCATGGAAAGATCGGAGTCTTTTGATCTCATGAAAATACTGGAAGAAATCGCCGGACAACAGGAAGCAGGATAATTTAATCTTGCCAGTAATCCTACTTACAACTAATTTGAAATGACGACACCCGCAAAGCTACGAATGATTGTTATGAATGGCCAAAAGATTCTACAAACTCAAAATAATAATGAATGGGAAACGATTGGCACAATCAAAAAAGTAGAAGGAGGCATAAAGCCGGGTGTCTACAATATTTATTTAGCTAGAACACCTGTCGACAAAAATCAGTATGAAGGGCAAATCATTCATATTGATAAAGAGAACGCTATTTTTTATCAGCAGGTCAAGAAAGATTTTATTGTGCACCAATTAAAGGCTATTGATGGTAAACCAGTTGCTGGGAAAGATGTGGCCATTACGTATGATGGAGAAAAAGCCACATTAACTCTAATTGATACGCTTAAGAATAAAAGAACTTTGAAAATTTGACACTTAGTCACCAAAATAAGAATTTCGGCAAAAATACACCCAAGTTTTACGTGCCGCCAAATTTTCCAATAAAACCGTAATTTTATACTTTTACTGCCGGTTATGAAAGATTTCGATACATTTGGTGTTCTGGAGAATCACAATTAAGTGATTTATTTTTTAATTTTTTAATCACCATCGTAGTTTCTTTGCTTCCATAAGAAGCCGTTCTTGCACTGCTTGCGTATGGACTTGCGATTTCCTTGATTCTGCATAAAGGTTTAAATTGACCACTTCAGACTTATCTGTGTCATTTTGCTTGTCTGATTCACTGAAATCCAAGCTCATTTGTCGATTATCTGAATTTATTAATTGCGACATAGTAATCTCCATTTTTCGTAGTATAGAGGACTAAATTTACGACGACAACTTCTTATCTTCTAAATCTCTTTTAACTTCATCAAAATGCGCAACGACTTTTAATTCATATTCTCGGTAATCATCTAGATATTCAGGTATTTTCTTCTCCGCTTCGCGAACATTTATTTTCACTGCTTTACCAGTGTTATCTTTTCGTTCATCTGAAGATGTGAACATGTTTAAGTACTGCCTTGGCGCAACACCTTCAAAGTGCAGAAATTCAACCCGTGTTCTTGACTCAGCTTCATCGCCTAGTCCCCCGCGTTGACCATCCACATCGATTGCATCACCGTGCAATTCTATTGCGAGACTTTTTTCATAGGGCTCCAAATAAAAAACACGTTTTATACCCGAAGCTACGATATGTCGAGCGCAATTATGACAAGGAAAAGTGTAGGTAAACAGAGTCGCTCCTTCTGTACGTCCTCCCCCCTTGAATGCTAAGGACACAATTGCATCCATTTCTGCATGGATAGATCGTGAAAATTCGATTAAACCACCAAGACGAGTATCGTCATAAGCTGCATTAACTATATCGGAAGATAGTTTGGGAATTTTGATTTTTTTGAGAATATTCTTCTGCTCTTCCGTCGCATTGTTGTTAGCAAGATCATCAACAGCTCTACTAAACTTGGCACTGATTAAAGTTTCAATGTCTTTGATCAATCTATATTTATAAAGATCGTTGAAACATTTGGCATTCTCTAATTTTACACATCTAGCATCACTTTTTCCGTCCTCCGGACCATACAAGCCTCCACCAGCCTTTGGAACATCATTTCTACCAGTTGCTATAATTACTCCATCACTGTTCATTATCGACGCTCCAACCTGCCTAGATAAGCAAGCAGATCTGAGTCCGGAAGCATATGCTACATACATTCCATATTCTTCTTTTGTTGGTGAAATTCCATTGAAACCATGAATTAGATCAATCGCACGTTTTATCTGGTACTCAAGTGCATCAACATTTGCATGATCGTTTCGAATAAAATAATCTGCTAGTTGCAGAGTCTTATCTAGTTGTTGACCATTTTTTTCACGTTGTTTCCTATCCCGTTCAACTAACTCAGAGATAGAATTTTTAGGAATACCATCTTCTTTTAAACGATTCGCTCTTCGAGCCGAAGTGCTCAGAATACCAAATAGATAGAATAGATTCCCATATACTGCTCTAAGTAAAGTAACTTCGTCTTGATGTTTCAACTGATCAATTAGATATGCAGTACGAACTGGAATATAGTCAGTCGTATTCTCAAGTGCAGGATCGATTTTTTCTGCTCTAATTTCAGCGATTTGCTGTATAGCATATTCAGCAAGGATATCACTTTGAATATTACGTAATTCGTTACCAGCATCCTGTAATCTGATATATCTACCAGCCATATCCGAATTCTGTTCTGCTGAATGCGTAATGAACCCTTTTGTAAGGCAATTCTCTATATATTCACTTATCTTGATCTGTCGAACCTCATAGCCAGACGTAGATAGCAATTCAGAAAATTGTTCTTTAACAGTACGAATTCCACTGCCAATTGGTCCTGCAAAAGCAATTACTAATTCCTTTGATCTACGCTCAACAATGGCATCTCTTGGACGCTTCTTTCTGCTATTGGATTGAGATACCGCTTCTATAGAAAGAGTTTTCTTCTTAGCCACTGACATACTTTCACCGCATGCTTTTTAAGTTTAAAGAATAAAATTATTAAGAATCAATGGGATGCATTATATTCAAAATGTCAATTAACAATGGATATTTAAGCTTAACAGCCCACCCTGGCTCATTTATCTTATTAAATATTATCAGAAAGTTATGCTCTTAATGAGGGACAAAGAGGAATACTTCTCTTCTATTTCACTCTAGTGGTTGATCAACTATGACTCCTGCTCGATGTTTAGGTCTATTGATATTGTTCGGTCAGCAAGCTGTATTACTCTATGTGCTAATTCTTGAGACAATCCGGCTGTTCCGATTTCCAGCAACTGCAGAATGTCGATTAACTGAAATTCTTAATAATATTCCTTAATATAAGCATAAGCCCGATCAAACAGTACCTGATCTTTATGCAACTGATATTTCAGCAACGCCTTGCGTAACGATTTCTGCACTTCACGTTCGCCGGAAGTGGAATGCTGCCAACCGGGGAAACGCACCACACGCACAATCGCATCGATATCAGCAACAATCCGTTCCACGACAGCCGGTGTTTGATCGGTTTTCAGTTCTAAAAATAATTCTGTCAATGCTGCTTGCGGGGTTTTGTCCTGTAAGGCTTCTGCTAATTCTTTTTCTGCCTGAACCGTTTCCTTGGCGATTTTGCACAATTCTTTAACAAATTCAATCGAGCTGATCAGACCTTTTTCGGCTTTATCACGTAGCTCTTCCAGGCGTTCGCTGAGTTTTTTGAAAACTGGATAATCAGCATGTATCTGAAACCGCTTGATCAGCAGTTTTTCCAGTTGTTTGATTTTTTTGGGATCGGGGTGGTTGAAAATATCCTCAATCACATCGGCATCCAGCACATACTCTTCCAGAACATGCACGTCGCCGACATGAATATTTTCATGGATCAGTTGCGTAGTCTGGGCACCCAACGACAGCCACAACAGCTTGCCAATATTATCAGCAGCGGGTTTAACCGATTCATAGACTTGCGCCAGCCATTTGTAATCCTGGCTATAAAGATCCAGGATATTATCGGGTGATAACGATTCCCATAGTTTCGCCAGATACTTGAAATCAAGCGCAAAGGCATCTTTCTTCTCATTGGTGTTAATAGCATTCTGCGCCGCTTCTAAACCTTCAAACCCTTTCTGCGTTCTATCGACACCGGAAAAATGAGCAAGAGTCTCGCTCATCGCCTGCGGTAACTTTCCTCTTAACTCCGAAATATTCGTAATCACCTGCTTAACACTTTCTTCGTCAAATTCCAGTGCTTTGGCAGCATCATCAAACACGCCGAAGTAATCCACGATTCTGCCGAATGTTTTGTGTGGATATAAACGATTAGTTCGGCAAATTGCTTGCAGTAGTGTGTGATCTTTTAACGATTTATCCAGATACAGCGTTTGCAGTATTGGCGCATCAAAGCCGGTCAGCAATTTGGCTGTAACGATAATAAATTTTAGATCGGAATGGGCATCATTAAACTCATCGATAATTTTTTCCTGTGCCGACTTATCCACTGCCCATTTTTGTTTAAATTCAAACTTATCATTAGCTGACGTGGAAATCACCACCCGGCTGGCTTCAGCAGGAAAATGTTTATCCAGTTCTTCTTTGTATTGCACGCAGGCATAACGATCCGGTGTCACAATCATTGCTTTAAAGCCTTGTGGATCCACTTTTTCCTTAAAATGCACAGCAATATCGGCTACGATTTTAGCCACCCGTTCGGGCGATTTTAAAAACGACGCCATTTTTGCCGACCTCTGATTTAACGCATCGGCTTCTTCATCGGTCAGCGCCGCGCCCTCAGTAAACTCGGCAAAAGCCCGATCAATCGATTCCTTATCGACATGCACGTCCACCAAGCGTGGCTCGAAATGCAGCGGCAAGGTCGCTTCATCACGAATCGAATCATGAAAGGTATAACGTGACAGATAGCCACCTTGATCTTCTTCTGCGCCAAAGGCCCAGAAAGTATTTTTATCAGCCCGATTTACCGGCGTGCCGGTCAACCCAAATAAAAACGCATTCGGCAATGCCGCGCGCATTTGCCGCCCCAGATCGCCTTCCTGCGTGCGATGCGCTTCATCGACCAGCACAATGATATTGTCGCGCATATTCATATTCGGCTTGGCATCACGGAATTTATGAATCATCGAAATAATGATCTTGCGGGTGTCGCGTTCCAATAAAGTTTGCAATTCGCTGATGCTGTCGGTAGTTTCCACATTCGGCACATCGGCGGCATTAAAGGTACCGCTAATTTGCGTATCCAAATCAGTGCGATCCACTAATACAATCACCGTCGGGCTTTTCAATTCTGTGGTCCGGCGTAACTTTTGTGCCGCGAACACCATCAACAATGACTTTCCAGAACCCTGAAAATGCCAGATCAAGCCTTTCTTAATCCGTCCCTCGATCACCCGCTGTACGATTTTATTCGCACCTTCATATTGTTGAAAGCGCGGAATCACTTTGCTGCGCTGTTTCTTTTTGTTGGTAGTAAATAAAGAAAAGTTAAGCAGGATATCCAGCAAACGCGCAGGCTTGAGTAAATCGGTCAGCTCCTTGCCGATTTCCGCTAAACCGAGACTCTTGGCAATGTCGCCGCTATCCGATTCCAGCCGCCACGGTGCCCAGAATTCCAATGGGCAGCGAATTGCACCATAAAACAGCTCTTTGCCTTCGGTGGCAAACGACAGAATATTCGGCACGAACAATTGCGGCACTGCGTTTTCGTAGACTGTATGAATTTCATGCGCGCCATCCAGCCAACTGACCGAAGGGCGTATCGGCGTTTTCGCTTCACCGACCACCACCGGAATACCGTTAATCAACAACACAATGTCGGGGATTTTTGTTTCGCGGTGATGAATACGGAATTGATTGGTGGCAACATAGCGGTTATTGCTCAAATCATCAAAATCCAGCAAGCGAACTGGCACATGACGGTTGTTCTCGCCAAAAGGCATGGTCTTTTCCCCGCTCAGCCATTTAAAAAACTCCTCATTGGCTTTCACCAGGCCGATTTGATTCACCGAAATCAAAATCGCCCGCAGTTTGTAAATCACCTCGTCGGCCAATTCCGGGTGTAGCTGAATTTCCGGATTCAAGCGCAGCAACGCGGCTTTCAGTTCGCTTTCCACCAACACTTCATTGACACCGCGTGCTAACTCATCTGCCGACTGGTAAACCCACTGCTCACCATAACCCGCATTGAGATCAGCTACCTTGCCCGAGTTCAGATTTACACCGCTGATTTGGTGGATGATGTAATGCTCGACACTGTTCAGTTCGGTGAAGGCCATAGTTAGAAGATTTGGTTAATTAGCGATTTTTGAAGATTTCGAGAACTGACTAGAGAGTCGGCAACGGCTTTTATACAACTATCAAATCTTACTAATTCACGTGTAATTTCTTGTTGCCTTTGAAGATCAGGTACAGGAATTTTTATATTATTAATGGTGGTTAAAGTCAGCCTAGTAATAGCAGTCCCTGTCATCTGATTTGTTAAATTTAGATTTCCAATATCGCTATTTATGTATTGGCAAATATATTCATTAGATGTAAGTTTTGTATTAGCCCTTAGCAAACAAACGCTCGATAATAAGCTGACTTCTTCATCCAGGGTATTTAAAGTTGCAGTCCCAGTATTTGCGCCATCTTTAGTAAGTAAAACATCGCCTTTGATTGTGTCACATCGGTTATAAATTGAGTCATGAAAACTTTTATCAACATATTCATCCTCATTAAATTCAAGTCCATTCTTACGAATGTTCTTTGAGGTTACATACCTATATCGTTCGCCATTATTTTTATCATAAATGTTCTGTGGTGAAAGATGACTGCCATCTTGGATTTTCAGGCACAAAGCACCTAGAGCAACTTTTTTTACGTCTTTTGAATAGTAGCAATCATAAGAAATTCTCCTTTTTTTTACCTCAAGAGATTCTTTGACTTTCCAATAACGTTCAATTATTTCATCCATAGCCCAAAGCAATTCAGCCAATTTCGCTTGCTGGTGTTTGGGCGGCAGCATAAATTTCTGATGCTTGAGTGTTCCCCAGTTGATTGTCGGCGACAAAGAACCTACCGAAATATCAACCGCCCGGTGCATAAACAAATCTGAATGCAGAAAAAACGGAAACAGTTTTGGCTCGATAACGTCGGGATTAGCTCTTAATACCAAAGCATGGGCAGAACAAAAGCCATCTACCGTGGTAATGGACGCTTTGCGTTGATAGGCTCGCCGCCTACCAAATATCACATCGTCAGGATAGCACCTTAATTTTTGTCCGTTCACGTCATCCGGTGTGCCGGTGCGTTTGATATGAATGGATTCGGGATCAATATGTTCTAGTCCGATATAGACTTTTAAATCGGTATTATTAGGGTCAACTCGTTCCGAAATATTCTTGGCAATTTCATCAAAGCGGTAAGTTTTCCAGCCGTATTTATCCAGGTTCTTGAGATCAATTGCTTGCATGGCTTCCGTCATGGTTTATCCAATCACCCGAAAAAGCTCATCCATACTTTTCTTTAATTCTGCAGATGAATGCATCCAATTGTGCAGGGCTTCATCCAGCGAGATTTCTACATCACTGTTGTTTACGTTGCTGACATACAGCGGCATATTTAAGCTGGCTTTATGGCTTAGGATTTCTTGAATATCAACAACTTTACAAAATCCATCCTGATCCTGAAATGCTTGATAGGCCGCATAAATTCGCTCGATGTGCTGCGACTCCAAGAAAGCTATATTCTTGTCCTGCCTGACCTCCTTGACCGCGTTGATGATTAACACTCTGCCTTTCTTACTGGCTTCCTTATTAGTTTTGGTAATCAGCAAACAGGCTTCCATTGGCGAGTTGTAAAACAGGTTTGGCCCCAAGCCAATCACACATTCCACCAAATCTTGCTCGATCATTTTGCGGCGCATATCGGCTTCGGCATCCCGGAACAAAATGCCATGTGGCCATAAGGTTATGGAACGACCGTTCTTCTTATCCAGACTTTTTTGAATATGCTGCTGAAACGCATAATCGGCATAGCCTTGCGGCGGCGTGCCCCAGAGATTACGTCCGTATGGATCGCTCTCAAACGCTTTGCGATCCCAGGCTTTGATCGAATACGGCGGATTGGCGAGAATGACATTGAAGCTTTTGAGCTGGTCGTTCTCCAGAAAGGCTGGATTCGTCAGAGTATCGCCGCGCACAATGCTGAATTCTTCGATGCCGTGCATAAACATGTTCATGCGGGCAATGGCGGAAGTAAGCAGGTTGACCTCCTGACCAAATAGTTTCAGGGTGCGGTATTCCTTACCTTCATCTTTTAGATGCAAAGCACAATTCAACAACAAACCGCCGGAGCCGCAGGTCGGGTCATAGACGCTTTCACCGGGTTGCGGGTCCATGATTAAGGTCATTAACTTGACCACGGTACGATTGGTATAAAATTCGGCGGCGGTATGACCGCTGTCGTCAGCAAATTCCTTAATCAGGTATTCGTAAGCATTACCCAACTGGTCATCCGGCACGTTGCTGAGATTAAGTTTGTGCTGAGAATAATGCTCGATCAGATCGATTAAGATAGCATCGGACAATCGGTCTTTATTGGTCCAACTGGCATCGCCGAAAATGCCAAACAAAGTATCCGGATTGGCTTGCTCAATCGCCCGCATCGCTTCCTGTAATGCCGCACCGATGTTGACGGTTTTCTCCCGCACGTCGTTCCAGTGCGCGCCGCCTGGAATCTGGAAATGATGGTTCTCAGCAAACGCGGCATATTCCAGATCGCCATTACTTTCCGCTAAGGCATTGGCAAATTCTTCGTCATACACATCGGAGATGCGCTTAAAAAACAGCAACGGAAAGATATATTGCTTGTAATCCCCGGCGTCGATCGTGCCACGTAACGCCGTGGCTGCCCCCCAGAGGTATTTCTCGAGTTCTTGCTGGGTCATAACGGCTGGTTTTCGGCAAAAACTGGTATTGATATGTCATTGGTTATATCCAGAAATGACAGGTGCAGCAGCTCTAATTTGCTGGAACGTGTTCCGAGACTGATTTGCCATCTTTCTTCCATAAATTTTAGAAGTGTTAATCCGCGCTCTAAAATCTCAGTCTCTGTCCAATCTTCCTTCTTGGCTACTTCTAATTCTGAATATGAACCGTTAGCATATCCATTGCGAATAACTTCTCCATTATCATCGGTTTTTATTTTTTTCTTATTGGGAAAATCGTCATTTTGCAAACTTGAATTGATGCTTGAAGACAATGGCAACAGATTTCCTAGCGAACCGCGAAGATATCTGCATTCATCATCACTAAATTTGGAGAAGCGAGTTGTCCAGTATTCACTATCCGCTGTTTGCGGGTAAATGTGTTCGATAGAGACTTTATCCGTTTCACTCTTAGTGAAATTATGCCATCCTAGTTTTGGCTGATTCCTAGATTCTTTAATCCTTTCTTCGTATTCAAACAAGAAATAACTCAGATCATTCCAACCGTAGAATCCATCACCATTCGGGCCAAATTTTCTGCTAATGAAATCTCTGAAATAGCTTGTTTTGAAGATATTATTTTTGTCGAAAACCCAAGATAGATCGTTATTTAATGATGCAATAACATCTAGTATCGACATCTCCCCCATATAAACAGCTCTTGCATTCCGATAATAAGCGCTACTTCGGTAGGAAGATTGAGCTCGGCATAGTCGGAAAGAAATAAAGATAAACCGCTCAATCTGATTTAATAGTGAAATACGCTCATTTTCATTTGGCTTTGTCCGAATTAGTGCTGCCATAATCAATGGTCTGAAATACGCGATCTTAACGCGATTGATTTTATCCATTGCTATTTGTTCAGGTTCACTCAAATCTTTCGAATCACTTGGAAAGAAGGTGCTGTACCAAATTCCAGCTGACGTTTTAAGGCTGTCAACGTAATCACTAATGTCGTTGATTTTTAATTTGGACTGCGGACTCATTATAGGCTCTAGTTCTACCTCTTCCTCTTCCTCTTCCTCAAAGTCTGGAGAGTCGGTAAGTTCTTCGACATATTCAATACCACTGGTACTAACTTCCAACTTTTCAAATATATTTTTTGGTGAAAAGTAATCATCTAGTAAATAACGTATGTAATCGTTACCTTTATTGCGGCTGTACTTGAAGTACATGATCCAGTGAGCTTTTAAAAAATCATCATCATTTAATGGTGTTTTTTTGTTACGGCCTAGTTGGTTATAGATTTCACCCCAAGTTCTGTTAATTTTTGTTCGGATATTTTCCTTGACGTCATCGGGTACTTCCTGCGGTGAATAGAGAGTAGTCAGATAGATGAGCCTGTTCTTCAGTAATTCCAGATCAGAAAGTCGTTTTCCTCTATTATTCATCGTTTCGAAAGCGACAAAGACATCAAAGTTGTCGTCGATTTCATAGAGATTAAAAAGAAATCGTTGTGTCAATTTTTCATATATCTCTTCAAGCAAAATGTGGTCTTGCTGCTTGATAAGCTTTGCAATATTTTCCTTAAAAAACTTCTTTGCATTTTCGAGATTTAATGTATAGAAAGTCTCACGTATGGTACCTGCATTAGGTTCACCAAATATTTGATGACGCAAAAACTCAAAAGATGGATTGTCTACTTCATAGCCAAACTTATATGTATTGATAATGCGATGTCTTGGTTCCGTTATAACAATATATTTTTCAATGACTTCACTAAGCTTATAAGCTCCAAGAAATATATCACCTTTGTTGGATTTCTCGTTGGCAGGGGTACTTGTAACAGCTTCAATTAAACATTGAATAAGTATTGAAACCGTTGTGAGTCGTTGTTGACCATCCACAATGAAGTATGGAATATATTTTCTACCTGTTATTAGCCATCTTTCATCGTTCCACCCTGACCAAATATTTTCTGGAACCTTCTTGATCGACAATACGCCTGTGTAGTGGGAACGATACGAATCCAAGCTAAGTAAGTCTTCCCAAAACTCAATCAGTTGCTTTTCACCCCAAGCATATCCACGCTGGTAATCTGGAATTCTAAAAATCTTATTATTAAAAACTTCATTCAAGGATTGAAGCTCTTTCATTTTAAAAATCCTTGTAATATTTTCTTAAACTTTTCTTCTGCTTCTAAACTGGCTTGCCAGGCGGCCTTCAAATCGCTCAGCGCTTCTTCCACACTGGGTAAATTGTCCTCAATGATTTTTTCCACGTAGAGCGGTATGTTCAGGTTGTAATCGTTTTGTTTGAGGTCATCGATCGTGGCCACTTTGACGTAGTTCTCAACATCACGAAAAGCTTGGTACCAGTCATGAATCTGTTTGACATGTATCGATTCGAGGTAATTTTGCGCTCTACCGACTCTGATTTGATCCGAAGCATCGATAAAAAGGACTTTATGTTTTTTCTCGAATGCTTTGTTCTGCTTGAATACCATTACACAAGCAGCCAATTGAGCTCCATAGAAAATATTTGGTCCCAAGCCAATGACGGCTTCCAGCAAATCCTGCTCTATCAAAGCTTGCCGGATAGTGCCTTCAGCCCCTTTGCGGAATAATGCACCGTGCGGTAGCACGACAGTCATTCTACCGGTGCTGTTCATGGATTTAACCATATGTTGCACCCAAGCCATGTCGCCATTACTCTTAGGTGGGACCCCGCCAATATTTCTACCAAAAGGATCATTCACCCAATTCCCTGCCCCCCAGTTTTTTAGAGAAAAGGGGGGATTGGCGATCACGCAATCAAAGGTTTTTAGCCCATCGGCTTCAAAAAAAGCCGGGTTGCGTAACGTGTCACCGCGGAGAATCTCAAAATCTTCGATGCCATGCAAAAACATATTCATTCGAGCAATTGAGCTGGAAGTCAGATTTTTCTCTTGACCGTAGAGTTTTAGCGTCCGGAAATCTTCTTTGTTATGTTTAAGGTGATCGACACATTCAAGTAACATGCCGCCGGTGCCGCAAGCTGGGTCATAAATACTTTCGCCTTCGTGCGGATCGAGGATTAATCCCAATAAATGCACTACAGATCGGGGGGTGTAAAATTCACCGGCTTTCTTATTGGTAAGGTCGGCAAAATGCTTGATTAGATATTCATAGGCTTGGCCGAGCATGTCCGGATTGATTTTTTCATTACCCAGTGCGTATTGAGAAAAGTGTTCAACCAAATTGATCAGCAGGCTATCAGAGAGTTTGTTTTTGTTGCTCCACTGCGCATCACCAAAAATACCATACAAGAATTCCTGGTTTGCTTGCTCTATACCTCTTAAAGCTTTTTCTATGGCTAAACCGACATTGGTTGATGTCTCCCGCACATCATTCCAATGACAGCCTTCAGGGATTTCGAAGCGATGAAATTCAGGTAATGCCGCATATTCCTTATCACCATCGGATTCTTCTAGTGCAATACGAAATTCCTCATCATAAACATCCGATATCCGCTTAAAAAATAACAAAGGAAATATGTAGACTTTGAAATCTGAGGCGTCGACCGGACCTTTTAAGATCCATGCGGCTTTGGAGAGGTATTGTTCTAATTGGGAGAGGGTTAGTTTATTTTCGTTCATTTGGTTGATTATAGCGATATGAACTAACTCTCGCATAAATTCAATTTATTCTGTTCGTTAACAGTCAATGCGAAATAATGAATCTTTTAACCAGTTCCATTTTGTGGAAATTGACTACTGTCAAAAGTGGCTTTAAGAAATGGAAGAAAACCATAGCAAGCGGCAATGATGTTCAGTTAGTGGGATTTGGTACTTTCTCAGTGACAGAACGTGCAAGTCGTGAAGGCCGCAATCCAGCGACCGGCGAAACCATGACAATTCCTGCCAAGAAGGTCGTTAAATTCAAGCCTGGCAAAGCCTTATCTGATGCTGCGGCATCTGTAAAGAAAACCAATGCATCTAAATCAACAAAGCCCAAACAAACAGAAAAAAAGAAATAATACGATTACGTAAGCACATAGATTGCTGCAAGAAAAGGAAATTAGCCCATTCAGACGACAGCTTCCAGACCGCGCTTTTGCACAAGATGTAACAACTTAAGAGCAGTACCTGTTGGCCGTTTCTGTCCGATCTCCCATTTTTGTACTGTCGAAACACTTGTATTTAGTATGGCAGCAAACACCGCCTGACTAACTCGTGTAGCTTCGCGAATTTGTTTTATCTGTTCCGGTCCCAACGGTTCAATAGGCGGCAAACACAATCGATCGAATTCGCGCAGCGTAACCTGATCCAACACGCCTGCCTTGTGTAAACCCTTGGCCGTGTCATGTACAGCCTCAAGAATGATTGATTTAGTCTTGCGCATCGCAATTAACCTCCATTAATTCTCCCGCATGTTGTGCTTGATCGAGCGCCTGTGCTGTCAGTGACAGCAGGTGAACAGCCAACAGCTTTAGGGCTACCTCTTCATCTTTGTCAATGTTGCTACGTTCGTTCTTTGGGAAACCAAATAAGAATATCCAACGGTTTCCTTTGTTGGTGGCGACCAATGTGCGAAAGCCGCTTCTCTTTCCTTGGCCTGGTCGCGCAATTCGTTTTTTCAGCAGCCCATTGCCGAGATCGGCATCATACAGTCCCTCAGTCATCTCACGCACGGCGGCGCAAAGACTGGGCGAGGTTAATCCTTGTTTGTTTGCCCAACGATCGAACCATCGTGTCTTGTAAACGATCATTCTGTACCTATCTTAAGCAAAAGGTAGCACTTAGTGACATATCTAGCAAGCCCTAAATATATAATATAAATCATTTTAAGTGTCTTCGTTTAAACGGATGGAGATGTCACTAAAGAAATAGGTGTGTGTGGATTGATTAATTCAAGATTGATTGAATCCGCACCTTTGCTGCCGAACACAATCGTCAATTGAATGACCAAAAAGTAATTGAAGGAAGACTATTGGTGAAACAAGATCCAGAGCCTGCCTCTTTCTCCTATAAAAACCTACTACTCATATTCCGATCGGTATGTAAAACAATAAGAATTGATGCTAATTGAAAAAAAATACTGCTATAGAGTCGGCCTATGAAACAGTTTGATTTTTCATAGCAGTGAAGGCCGGAACGCGGAGATTCTAATAAATCTTTTTAATGGCCGGATCAATAAGTCATTTCATAACACAGATCAATTCATCCCAGTTCGTTGTGTAATTAGGACTCTTGTTCCCCTGCTTCATTTTCCACGGTTGCTTGAATCCTTCGGATGCGAGTTTAATCGTTCCTCTACCCATGCGGGCATTGATATGATCCATGACGCTCATCAATTTGCTGGATTGATTATCTGCTGCGGATATCGAACCAAAGAGATCGAGCTGCCGGTATTGCCTGGATACCAGTTCAGATAGCATCACCCCCGCTTTCTGATATTGGTAGCCACGGCGGTAAATTCTGCGCAATCCCCACAGCGCAACCTTGGTTAATAATCTCGTGTCATCCGTTTGTCTTGGCAGTGCAATTGTCATACCGTTGGCATAATACGGTTCTTTCTCATTGAATGGGCTGGTGCGGATGCTGACATGCACTGATCCGGCATACGATTGTTGTCTTCGCAGCTTTTCTGCTGCGCGACTGATATAAAGCGACACCGATTCTTCCAGACTGGCCAGATCGGATACCGGAATACCAAAGGATCGGGAACTGACGATCTGTTTTTTCGGTGGGTTGATTTCTTCCAGTTCGATACAGGACGTGCCATTGATCTCACGAATGATCTTTTCCATCACGACTGAGAAACGGGCACGCAGTTGCGATGGCGATGCTGTTTGGAGATCCCACACGGTTTTGATGCCGATTTCATGCAGTTTGGGTGCTAGCCGCCTGCCGACACCCCAGATCTCCCCTACTTCTATTTTGCTGAACCAATCTTCTTGTTGCTGAGGCGATAAGCTATTGAGATCGCACACACCATTAAATTCCAAGTTCTTTTTAGCGATATGATTGGCCAGTTTTGCCAGTGTCTTGGTCGACCCTATGCCAACACACACCGGTAATCCCGTCCATTGTTTGATGCGTTTTCGGATTTTCTGTCCATAACCGGTATGGCTGTGTCTTTTAAATCCGGTGAGATCCAGAAAACATTCATCAATCGAGTAGATTTCCTGTTCGGGACTGAACATACCTAAAATGCTCATGACGCGATTGCTCATGTCGGCATAAAGCGCATAGTTGGATGAATAAGCAATGATGCCGTGCTTTCTGGCCAGGTCTTGCAGCTGAAACCACGGTTGCCCCATTTTGACGCCCAGCGCTTTGACTTCATTGCTTCTCGCCACTGCGCAGCCGTCATTATTGGATAATACGACAACTGGCCTGCCTTCCAGTTTGGGATTGAATACTCGTTCACAACTGACATAGAAGTTGTTCACGTCAATTAACGCGATGGAGCGGTTATGCTTATCCATGCAACACGATCACTTCGACCTCTTTGCGGTTCAGGAATTTAAGCAGATAGCGGTAGGTATCCCGGTCAAAACATGAGCTTGCCGATAATTCCGCCAATTCCTGATGATCCTTGACACTTCCCAGATGGCACCACTGGTCAAAGACGTGTATTTCCGTGATGTCATAGTCCGGGTTGTGTTCCCTGATGCCAATACGACCAGCATACGGCCATGCCAGTAGTTTGTAATGGCTCAAAGCCGTGAGCAGGCGCAGCCAGTGTGATTCGGCGGATTCCTGACCAGCGCACAAGCCTTTGCAGTGTTTTAACTGATGCGCAAAACACACACCAGCACCCTTTTCCAATCCCAGTGCCTTATCGCATAGTCCGTATTCATCGGCCAGCTTGTTTAAAACCTCGACAGCCTGCCGTTTGGTTTTGAAAGTGCCATAGACATTGTCAGCGGCACGCCAGTCGATGTCGCTGTCATTGATCAAAGTGACCAACGGTTTGGCATTAGGGTCACTCGAAACTTGCCAGGCACAGAGTTGCCGCTCGCGCCTAAGTTGTCGGTTATGGATGGGTTGGTATTCCTTGATCAGGCGCGATTCCAGTAACAGTGCGCCGAGTTCTCCGCTGGTGATGCGGTATTCGACCCGCTTGATTTCCTGGGCGATACGCATTTCCTTGGCTGAGCTATGATCGCCCTGGAAATGGTTGAATACCCGGGAGCGCAATGAAACGCTTTTGCCGACATACAGCAATGCACTATCGCCATGGAATAAATAAACACCGCAGGTTTCCGGGATGGCATGGATATCCAGATGATCGAGTCCCGTTGGGGTCGCTTGCTGCTTCAGCAGTGTTTTTACGGTTTCCTGAACGATTGATTCGCCGAATTCTCGGATCGCAACCTCGATGAATGCCGCCATCATTTCGGTATCGCCCATGGCGCGGTGGCGCTGGGTACAAATCAACTGAAACCTATCGATGATGGCGTTGAGGCTATGTGAATGATGCTGCGGATAGAGTTTTCTGGAAAGTTTGACCGTGCACAGTAGTTTCTTCTGGAAGGTAATACCGGTGCGCTTGAATTCGTTTTTGAGAAAACCATAGTCGAAACGCACATTATGCGCGCACAATACCGCCTGATCGAGCCATTGCAGCAGCGTTTCACACACTTGAGCAAAAGTGGGCGCATGGTCGACCATATCCTGAGTGATTCCCGTCAACCGCTGAATGAAGGGTGAAATACTGACTTCCGGATTAATGAGCGTATTCCAGCGGCCAACTTCGATACCGTTTTCATAACGGATCAGACCAATTTCAGTGATGCGATCCTGGGTTGGTGTGGCTCCTGTCGTCTCCAGATCCAGCAATACATAACACGGCAACAGTGTAGTCATTTGAACCGGCGGAAAGATCCTATCACGACGCCAAATATCTCAAACTGCGTATCGGGGCGAATGTAAATGGGTTTGTAAGCGCCTGTTGAGTTAGCTGGCAGCAGCCGTGGCATTTTGTTCGCGCCGTGATCGAGGATTTTGATGGTAAATTCCCGATCCACCACCGCCAGCACAATGTCGCCGATACCGGGCGTTTTAGAACGATCCACCACCACTTTATCACCCGGCAACAAACCGACGTCGATCATCGAATCTCCCTTGATTGTGACGAAGAACGTTGAAGCAGCGTGATCGATCATAAATTCGCTGATATCCAGGCGCATCTCCACATGATCATCGGCTGGGCTGGGAAACCCCGCCGCCACCTTGGTAGAGAATAATGGCAATAGCGTCGGCTGCTCACTAATTGCGGGCGTGAAAAACTCATCGACTTCGATTTCTGTGATGGCATTCTCATCCACAGCCTTCGCTCTTTTGCGTTGCCAGGCTTCCAAAAAGTTTTTGATTGTTGCCGTCTGGCTTTGCGGTATACGCATTGTCACTGTTGATTCGCCATATTTACCCTGACCGGCTGGCCTGCCTGCATTTTCTCGTTTTCCGCCTCGATTGGACATGTTTGAGTGCTCCCATGCTTGATATGTGAAACAACATTCAAACACACCGGCTATTGCGATGTCAAATCCACAAAAACGATGAAAGTGAAATTACAGATAGTAGAAAGCTAACTGCTAGATTCCGTCAGATGTTGATAGTTTTGGATCTGATACTTTGATCAGCCGAGGCCAGCGATCATGAATCCAATGATATTCCGGTAGTGTTTATTCTGTAACAATATAAACCCTTTGTTCACCCGCCTCTTTCGGCTAGTAATGCTTGAATAGCCATGTTGGATGCCAGAGTGATCCAATGAGATTGGTGATCGTGGTCTTTTTCCATGAAACTGATAGCGGGAATTAGAATAGGTCTTGGGTGCCATGGTTTCCACTTTCCGCTTTTGATGGAATTCAGTCGTGCTCAGCCACCATTCGGAAATTTACCGGTGACTTCATCCTTGCGCCTGCGCCACGCTATCCAAGTTACACTGCCATCTCGCAAACGCACCGGCAGTCGCGCACTCGGTTGCGGGAAATAAATCTTCTGATCTTGGTATTCAATACCGCCACACATAGACTCCCTTGCCGCGTATGGACATAGATTATCGGTCAGTTTCCAGCTGATACCAATACCCGGAATCTATACTGCTAGAGGCGTCAACGTATAAACCCGACCAAATTTTCCTGCGGTACGAATATCTCCACGTTGCAAGGCAGCACGAACATCATCTAATTTATATGCGTCTTCAATCGACAAATAAGGCGACCAGCCTTCTCCTGAGTCTATCAACTCGATCTCAACTTCCGCAATGTATTGGCCTTCTCGTACCAATTTTGTTAGATGTTTATTATTCATCGTAATCTCCTCAAAAAATCATTACTCCACTTATCACAGTCAGGACGATAAGCCGTAACGACAACAGCTGGCATGTCCGCATTTCTAGGAATACCCCACACTACATGGATTGGCTTGTTCTTTTTATCTTTTTGTAACACCAGTACACATGGGCCTTTCGGATAGTCTGGATAATCTTCCACGACTATTGCTTCCCCAATACCTGAGAGAATATCTCTTGCAAAGATATTGTCGTGCGACAACTCATCATAACCATGTTCAGATATACGGACTTCCCCGTTACTGACTAATGCTATAACCCGTTGTAAAGTCACACTCATGACAAAGTATCATCAGGTAAAATTATCAACACGAAATATGCCATCTATTTTTCCTGGAAATCATCACTCCAGCTTATCCCCTTATTTTTCATTGTATTTTATTTAGCTTCCTTAAGTTCCATCTCCGACAACGAATCTTGGCAATAGGATCGGAACTGTAAATGTGATCAAATAAAACTACCAAGGTTTCATTGTATCAATAATAGCAAGCCAACTCATGCAGTTAAATTTTGATACAATTTTAAATGTTACAGATCGAAAAATTGATTGTGTCAAATTTGTGCCAAACTGTGCCTGAAATACCACCATATGTAGTTGTGTGACACTGATTTTATGCTTGGCAAGCATTGCAAGTGATTGATTTATATATACACAAAATTTATAGCTAGGTTTCGTAATCAGTAGGTCGGAGGTTCGACTCCTCTCAACAGCACCATTAAATCAATAGGTTCCATAAATAATATAAAAACACATGATTCATGTAGACGATATGTAGACAGTAAATAGGTATATTTGCTTTGGAAAATCCAACCTGATGCAAGTCAAATTTGTAATCAGAAGGTGACGAGTTCGGTTCTTAGTCTCGGCACCACAAAATAAAAGAGTTATAATTAATAAATTCATCTTATAAAATTTATTGCAAATTCTACTAAGACAAAAGTTAGATCCCGCTGTTTACAAGAAAGTAAATACTCGTGATAGATACGAGAAATTATTTGGAATTTAGTTAATTACTTCTTACTATAGCACTTTGATGTCGTTTCGGATAACTAGGCTTCAATCTTTTAAACATGCCGAAAGGCAAAATAAATGTAACCGCTGTTTTTTGGAATAGAAAATGGAACAGACGCCCCCCCGGCGCTCTCCATGATTCTGGTTTCTATTTGCTAGATGCAACCGTTTGTAGCGCCTGCTTCGCCAGTTCCGCTAGTTCATTTGCAGCAATGTTGATGCCAAGGATTTCGAAATTGAGTCCTTCACCGCCCTCTTTCAAAGATTTCTGCATCCGACGAGCCAGACCTTCGCTTGATTTTGCTACATCCTTTGGGAGAACTCCAAAAATCTTAGTTCTTGGCCCACTTCTAAGTAAAACAAGATACTCTAGATCTCCTACAAAAATGCTCGGCAATGTTCCATCTTCCAACGCGTCGAGTCGCTCTAGGTCGACTCGTGCTTGCCCCCCGAACTCTCCCATTTTGTATTCTTTGTTAACTTCATTTTCGATCTTTTCTAATGTGGCATTAAATGACTTACCGGTTTTGGTGGCCTGCAGCTTGGCCTTTTCGAAGCGTTTGGCGGCAACAGATTTAAGTGCTAGGCGGTCAACGTCAGTCACATCGCGTATGTACCTGAGATTTCTAGCACTCGACTTACCAGATTTTGCCTCATAAATTGCCAAGATGTCGAGTACACCCTGAATGTTATTGATCTCTCCTTGCGTCCGTTGGCCATACCAGATTTTCTTAATTTCACCGGAAGGCACGTGTTTCACGACCATGCCATCCGTAATTGGTCTCAACTTGGAGCTGTCTGTAAGAAGATGTCCAGGAAAGTACTGAGGCTTTACTTTTCCTGCCTCCAAACCTAGCGCCTTCAGGCCAATCTGCTGTTGAAGCATTCGTACAATTCGTGACTCGTTAAACTCTTCTAGTAGTTGCCCTTTGGCCAAATCAATGCTCAATCCCTTTTTGGTAATCGCTTTGTCGGCTACTCGCTTGAGAGCAAACTGATCAATTTCACTGAGTACTGCTTTTGCCATCCCCAGTTTTTTCAAAGCCTCGAATAGTGCCTCTTCAGCGGCAGTGTAGATAGGCACTTTTGCGGCCCCAGATTTCCCTACCAAAGTTGCTAGAGCCTTTTCGGCGTCCTTTAACAACGGGGGTGGAATGGGCTTTTTCGCTTTGATAAGCGCTCCTACTTCCTTAAGAATTAAC
Source organism: Nitrosomonas sp. Nm84 (assembly GCF_003201565.1). Lineage (GTDB taxonomy): Bacteria > Pseudomonadota > Gammaproteobacteria > Burkholderiales > Nitrosomonadaceae > Nitrosomonas. Next base: position 49,935 of record NZ_QJJP01000022.1, read on the forward strand.
TTTACTTTGGGCGAATTCTGAAGTTCCATCCGTTCAGCAATGGCTAAAAACTTAGGCCATTTAGCCTTTCCAAACATGTGTTCGAGGCGGGCTGCAGTGTAAATTGCCCTGCCCGCTTTTATGACCTTAGTCGCTGCTGGTATGATTACAAAAGCTCCCATGAACGCTCGTTCAACTGGGCTCAATTCTCGACAGAAGAGATCACGGCCTTCATATACCTCTATAAGTGTCAGAGCGTTGCCTATGAAGGGGAGGCACTCGATAATTTCAACGATTACTTCTGCGGCAAGCGACGGGTCGGCCAACTTGTAAGCTGTTGTTTGAGTACCCATGCTTTGAGCGAGACGCATTGCAAGGACAATATCCTGCCGCTCCTCCAGTACTGCAGCGACTCCGAATACTGCAGATCTGTTATAAAATTCGGGGTCAAATCTATGCTCCTTCATCCAATCTTGCACAGCTCTGATGAACTGGCCCTTGACTTCATCGACGAGTGATTTCTCTCTTTTCCTATCTAGTGGATCGAGCGGTAGAAGACGTTCCTCCATGAAATAGCCAACATCGCAGGTTCCACCCGTATGAGCCTTAACGTTGAGTATTTGAAGTTTTTGTAACACAAATTCTCTATACTCGACTTCTTTTTGAAGTACTTGTGCATAAGTAGGTTCATACTTACGCAGTTGCGCGTCCGCGCGCTTGACAGCCTGAACCTGCCAGACAAAAGGTCCATCAACACCCGACTCTTGCGAAGCACGAAGCTCGTGGATATTGACAGTTTCCTTCGGACGATACTGTAAATCTTCTTCCATGAGAGTAAGAGAGATGCGCAGTCGTGCGATTTCAGTAGCTGATGAAACACCGTCAGCTAATGCTCTAAACAATAGGCTTTTCTGATTATCTAAGGTGCGTCGGTAGTCATTAAGGGTTCTAGGTTGCATGTCTTAAACCCGAGAATGTCAATCTCGTCATTCGAAGGAGGGAAGTTTATCGTCAGGTTGCAACCAAACCAAAGTAGTCGGTATAATAACTTCCCATGGTTCGCCGTCGGGTTTTGCTCCAGCCAGATCATCGGTTTGATTACGAAGTTCTTCTGCAATTGATATAAACATGTCGTCTTTAAGCCTCGGTGTTTCTCCACCTTTCCAAATGGCGCCATTATTTTCTAAGAAATACATCACAGCATCGTTATATGCTGGACGGACAGGAAGTACTACTCTGGATGAACCTGCTTGTCTAAATTTAGTGAATAAAGGGTCAGCATCGTGTGTATTGATTTTATTAATCCATTCGGAATTTCTTCCCCAAAAATAAGGAAAAAATAGATATGTCATATTTTCCCACTCAAATGCTTGTTCAAAAAACTGAATTATCTTGCCTTCATTCAGGGCATCAAATATATCAAAATCAGGTGGTATAGGTGTAGGAGGAGTACCTATAGTATCTTTCATCGCATCAAAATTACCAAAAAGGTAGGTATCCATCAGCATTTTTGTACAATGCTTTTTCAATTCAGTCTTCTCAATTTCTCTGTTTATTAAAGGATTTTGTCCCGGGATAGTGACCCCACCTTGAAATTCTTGTGCCGCAATCTTTTGCTCGTACTCCGTTTGTAGTACTTTATAAGCAGTCAATATTTTTTCAAAGGTTTGGATTTGCCATTGTTCAAATGCTTCATTGGTTAATTCAACAGCTACATAAGCATTTACTGTATACGATATAACATCGTAACTATTTACTGAAATTTGGATGGGATTGCCTTCCCAGAACCAATGATAAGGTTCAGAACTTCTATAGTTATTATCAACAGCACCTACTGCTCCGTTATTATCCAATAAGCGGAATATTTTATTGCCAATGGTCACTTCGAGCCTGGGATAGTTAGAAAAGTATGCCGAACAATCAAACCAAACGCCAAGTTTAGAAATATATCCTGCTGGCACGATTAATTCTTTACTATTAGCTGTTTGACCATTTCCATCCAGGGGCATCTTATCTTTTGCGATAGAAGTCGAAATGGTTTTCCACGGTAGAGGCGGAGGAGAAACACCTTGTACATTATAAGTAGCTATTAAATCCCAATAATTTTGTCTTGTAATCTCCCTTGGAGTTTTGATAGTTAATTTTGGAGGTGGATCAATTTTATTATTGCGAGCTTTCTTCAATGAATATTCGTAGAACGCAGCAGGTTCAGGAATGATAAACTCAAACATCATCCGTACGCCATAATTATATACTTGAGCTTCATAATGCTTATCTACCCAACGATAAATTCCGGTAACATGGTCAGGCTTACCTTTGTTATCAATACCATGAGTATTTATTTCCTCAACTTCATGCAGTTTCTTTGTGGTGCGTTCTTCCTTGGTTCTTTTTTGTATTTTAGAGACTGACTTATCAATAACCTCCTTGGCAAAATTTGAAGAGCTTTTATTTGATTCTTTTTCTGCCTTACTATACGCAAACTCACCATGAGCGGTTATATTCACCATTCCGTATGAACCTGATACAGTAATACCTGCTTGCAAACTCATTTGCTCCTCAATCGTTTCGTCACTTTCTTTTTTTAGCTCGAACCGGTCTGTCGTTTGCAAGTCTTTGGTTGTTTCTTCACTCGTTTCATTAGAAATTGTAAAAATATCTTCTATTCTATCGAGAACTCGATGTTTTCGTTCTTTATATTCTCCTCGTAAGACATTTTCAATATGCGCTACTTCGCCTGCTACATATTTTTTTAATGTTTGCTTTACCACTTTTAAGTCGCCAATCCCTAAAGGCTTTATTGAACTTCTTACATTGGTTGGCGGATGAATGATAATAGGAAACTTTATAGAATCTGCAATTCCAAATTTTGAAACGATAGAAGATATTGCTGGAATTAGTTTTGCCTCTTCTGGCATATAAGACATAAAACGTACGTCACTCAATCCAGAAACAGCTAAATTTGTAGTTTCCAGCTTTCTTTGTAATTTTGTGAAGGCATCAGATATCTGCAAGTTATTTTCTGATATATTGATATTGTTAAGTAAAGTTTTTGTGTTTTTATTTAGTGTTTCGAAACTTTTTTTATTGACTATCAATTCATTTTTAAAAAAGGATAATTTAATTTTTTCTTCTATTCCTGTTTCTTTATTTGGGATAACGACATTTTTTGTTTGCGTCGTTATTTTAGTATCAAATCTGATATTTTTTAATTCCTCAATTGCTCTGTTAGTGTCTACTAAATCAGACCACAGATTTTTATACTCCTTCACTTTAAATTCGTCTAACTTTTCTGGTTTTTTGGATTCCTCAATCGTAACTTTGAGTTTTGGCAAATCAGTGAATAATTTTGGTATGAGAGGAATAGCAAAAAAAATACTCTTCAAAGTCTGCTCATCTGAAATTATAATTTCTTGGCTAAGCAAATGAATAAGATGATATATTCTTAGGATACCTGTGAGATTATCTAAATTGATTGACTCCGTTCTTCCCAGCATGTAAAAAGCATAATATCTGTCCCAGATTTCATGTAGTTGTTCTTGAAACTCTTCGCTTTTGTACAGCACAACTAGTTTCTCATCAAGAATTTTTTCTATACCTTTTAATAAAACATCATTTGAAATATCGTTTTTATCAATATTTGTTATGAATTCATAAATTTTTTTAAGATTGCTGTCTTCTTGAAGATAATTCAAATCAAATTCTTTCATTTGAATGAACTCTTTAATTTGAGTTGGAATTTTTGTTCCATTCTTAGGATCAAATTTCTTAGTCAGCTTACCAACTGGAGTTTCTTCAGGTTTTCTTTTATCGGTAATAAAATTTATTTCCTGCTTTTTTTTATCAGCAGAAACAGGAGGTCTCAAAGATACAAATTTGAAAATGTCGGACTGATTAATGTCTTTAGTCATGATATTTTAAGTCTCCTAAAATCAATTTTTGAAAAAAAATTTGTCCAATAACCAGCAATCTATGCAATAAATATATCATTCTTCCATAAATGTATTGTTAACTTCTCCGAAATGTCTGTCATATAATTTAAATACTCTAATTCTAAGAAATGCTTACATGATCTGTAGTAAATTTTAATCGCTAGTAATATTTATCTCTATCTTTCGTACAGTTATTAACAGAACTCCAAGGCGGCTGCGCCGCAAATGCGGCCTCGCGGTCGCTGCCGCTCCCACTCGGGCGCTTTGCGCTTCGCCGTTCAGTTGGTTCCGTGTTGACTGCACATTTTTCGATACGCCATTGATGCAAACGGGTGGGTAATTGGATGGAATCTGTTTGAACACCACAGATTTTTTGTCCTATCGGATCACCATATTTTCCCAGTCCTTTGGATTCTATTTTGAGTAACTTGATGGGATTGTTTTTTCGTTTGGAAATGGTGCCGCCCATCAATTGAATGAATTGCCACCATTTGTTTTGATCGGCTGCTTGCTGGGCTTGCTGTAGAATGCCTTCGGGTGCTTCGCTGATTCGGCGCAATTCGCGCCAAATGCTGACCGGTGCGCCGCCAATTTGTTGGAATTGCCGAATGCTCCAAGTTGATGCCCAGGCTTCTACTCGTTCTGCCGCTTCTTGTATCGGGCTGCCGTCAATGTCCTGTTCCAGGCCATGGCCGTCGATGTTTTTTGAAATGTATTTCGCAATGTAACCGACTGCAGTGCCTTTGCTTTTATCGATAGGTTTTGCTAAAAAACGATGCTCTTTTGCTCCGGGTTCGTCGCCATCGGTTTGCAGGGCATAATGCCGCATAATTTCCTGTACTTTCTCGGCTTGTCCGAGCGGCATGAATAGCAGTATATGCCAGTGCGGCGTGCCATCATGTTGCGGTTCGGCAATGCGGAAACCGTACACAGGAAGCTTGTCTCGCTTGAGTTTGGAGCGAATTCGTGACCAGACTTTGTTAAGGTATTTTTGCGCTTGTTTAGGTGTTGTGCCGTCATATTTGGAATTCCGTTCACCGCTGCCGGAATGCCGGGCATGCATTTTGGATGGGCAAGTAATGGTATAGAATTCGCCAACATGTCCCAATTCATTGGCAATGAATTCAAATCCGAATAGGCGCACCATCAATTCACTGCGTCGTACATGCGGATTAGCCAAGCTATGTTCTGCCAGTTCGTTGAGTGTGAAACACTGGCCGAGCTCATTGGTTGCCAATAACCCATCGAGAACGCGGCGGATACGTTTTTTCTGTTCTCTGCGCCTTGTCAGTGTTTCATCGCTGACATAGCGGCTGGCGCGTTCATGTACCAGTCCGATGCGGATGGCATCTTGCTCCAGCTTTTGCGCGTGAATCTTACGCAGCCGTTGCAACCACCAGATTTCATCGGTCAGACGGGTATAGATGCCGGCGGTCGTGATATCTCGATCTTCTAGCGATGATCGGTCGATTTCATACTTTTGTGTTCGATGCAGCATCGAGGAAACGGCATGTTCCAGCTTCAAATAAATGCGGCTGATTTGCTGCATCTCCTTGACAATATTTTTCGCCAAATCTTTCAGGTCGTCATCGCTGGCATTGAGCGCAATGCTATTTTTAGTAATCGATCCATAAGCATTAAGCAAACTATGATTGGCGCTTTGCCTGCCGTCAAAGATATAAGTCTCCTTGTAATCGTGGGCAACGATTTTGGCGAATCGCTTCGGCAATTGCCGGAATATCGGCGCGCGCCAGCGTTTATCATTGCCATCCGGCTCATCAAGTAAACTTAAAATGCTCTCGGCGATGCGTTCACTGGAGCTAAGCAGTTCCTGGTTATCATGTACTAACGTGTGCATACACACCTCAGTACTCACTGGTTGAATAATGAGTGCAAGATTCAATATAGGCGAGCAAATCGCTATGACGATAACGAACTGCTCGGCTGCCTATTTTGACGAAAGGCACCCGAGCACCTGCCCAGCGGTCTCGTTCCAGGAATGCGATACTGACGCCTAAGATTTGTGCGGCTTGTTTAGTAGTGAGTAATGAGTTTTGCATGATTGTCTCCAGTAGTAGTTAAACTGAAGACAATTTGCGATAAATGACGGGGTAAAAAAAGACGCTAAAAAAGTAGATAGGTATCTATTTTTTTTGAAAGGGGTTTTGTTTTTTCTATCCCATTGATTTCTTTCTTCTTCCACCTTTCCTGGCAAGCTCGGGAGCGTACTCTTTTGCCCATTCCTGAAATGAATCTTTGGAAAAAACAGAGGGGTTTCCGTATTTCTGCATTATTGAATGGTTATAAATTTGGTCATACGAGTGATTCGGATTTTCTTTCCATAGTTTTCTGGCAAGCTCCAGGCAGCCTGTTATTTTCCTGCGCCTATCAGTCATTTCATCATGCCAGTTTTTATTTTCGTCTTCAGTCTCGACTGTTTGACCTGTAGCTGTTATTTGATTCTGTGTCCAACATGGCGGTGGTGCAAGCAAGGCTACTTTCTCGCACCAAGTAATGACTTCATTTCTCTTGACGTAAAGATTATCCAGGTAATCCTTGCTGAATTTGTTATGCATGAGCCATCGGTAAAATTTAATGGTATGCCTGAAATCAAAGATAATTGAAAGAAACGAATCATCGAAGAAAATTCGGTGCCCCTTCCAACGAGCGGAAATCTCCTTGCTGCCTATTGCTCGGATCAGGCGATCAATCGCAAGTCTTAGCCCTGATGAAATTGCAGCGGAATCGGTTTGATCGGATTTTTCACCGGCCCAATCATGCGCCAATTGCCAGATAGATTTGAAGTCGGGATTATTTTCTACATGCATGACAACCATCCTATGAGAAATAATCTCAATTGACGGCTGAATAATTTGCTTGCTTGAGGAAATTTGCGAATGGTATCTTGAGTACTCGGATTTGCCACCCTTGACAGGCTGCCGCCGCCCAAAGTTTGGTTTTGCATGAAGGATTGCGGTATTGTGATTTAGTTAGAAAGAAGCAGATGCATTGCGGCGTGAGATCCACAAGGAGCTAAAAACGGAAAAGATTCAATCCTTCGCCGGTATTGTCTTGGGCGGCGGCAGCCTGTCAAGGGCAAGCCGCTTCGCGGTGGCAAAAAAACTGATTAAAATAAGATGAGTGTTAGTTAGTCAGCACCTCGGATAGCTGAATGCACTCGTTCAAGCATCTTATTGGTTACGGTGTCGCGGCGTTCAATTTGGCTCACATAAGCTTGACTGACACCTAAACATTGAGCCAATTGCTCTTGCGTAATACCAGCCTTGATTCGTGCGAGCGCTATAGGATTATCGACATAATCTTCAAGAACAAACGGTTCATAGGCTTCATTCCGATTTGCTTCACAAGTAGCCAATTCTTTTTCGATCTGATCTTTCAAGGCACGGTAAACCGCTATTGGTAACAGGACATATTCGTCTTTACCTTGGATGGATTTGATTTTTTGCAGCGTCATTTGTAAGCATCTCCACGCGGTTTGATTTTCTCAATCGTAATAATTCTAACGACATCATGCCGTTCAAAAATAACACGCCAGTTACCAACTCTCATCCGAAAATAGGGCTCACCTTCCAGTTTCTTGATATCAAGCGAACTATCATCAGGATTCCGGCCTAGTTGTTCCAATTTCTCAGCGATCCTGAATCGATCCGTTTTCGGCAAGCTTTGCAGTTTCTTTTTGGCTTGCGGCCGGATCAACAAACTGTACGGATTGTGCATATTATAAGTTATAAAATGTTATATTCAAGCATTTTGGTGCTTTTGGAATGACAATATCTTCTTGTCTTCTTTGATTTTGAAATATCGAATCAATTGAAAGGATATTTGTTGCATGGGTTTTCGCAAACGCTCGACATCGCTGATAATATAGCCAGCAGTGACATCGTTGGTCATTTTATGATTTACTAGCCGTTTAAGTGCATAAGCAGATATATCGATACTTTCGGCAATCGTGATAAAAGTGCGGCGCAGATCGTGTAGTGTGAACGATACTTCGGATAATTGAATAACTTTCTGCACTTGACGGCGCGGTTCAATTAAATATCCCGCTTTACCATCCCCAGCAAAAACATATTCAGAATCGGTCACGGCTTTTCTGCTTTGCAGTAGATCGAAAACAAAATCGGTTAGCGGCAATGTCAAAGGTTCCCAATTCTTGGTATCGGTCAATGTAAAAGAGCGATCATCCAAATCTATATTCGACCATTTCAGCGTTGCGGCTTCTTGTCGTCTTAGACCTGTAAACAAAAGAAATAAAAGATAATCGGCCACCATTGCAGATTGGTTAGATATTTGATCTTGCTTAAGCGACATCACAGCTTCATACCAAGGAGAAAGTTGATGAGGTTTGATAACGGTTTGGCGACGATCTACCCGATACCATGCGCGGGTTTGCGTCAGACGCATAACAGGATTTTCCCGTAATATTGAATGTCCACTACCATCTTCATATTGTGCAATGGCAAAATTGAATAGGGCACGCAAAAAACGCATCGACAGATTGGCATAAGCTTCGCCTCTTTCCACTCCGATTTTGTTATGCCGCTTGCTGACCATGTCCTTATTGATACCGGTTATTGCTTTATCCTGCCAGTCGGCAAAAACGACGGCCATCACTCGTCGGTAATCATAGAGTGTTCGCTCTTTGAGATTTTTCCGGGTTTTAACGAAATCATCAAAAGCTTGTTTTAGTGTCGTACCTTGCAAGGCTTCCTGCTTTTTCTCAGCGGCAGGATTGCGGCCAACAGCAATATGTCCCAGTAATTTATGGGCTTCCTTTCTGGCTTGTTCAACAGTTAATTCAGGATACCTGCCTAGTGTTAACCGTTTCACTTTGCCGTCGATTCTTTTTTCCAAAATGAATGATTTTGCGCCGGATGAAGTAACACGCACGGCAAAACCTTTGAGTTCGGTATCGCGGATAAAAGCTTGGCCGGTTTCCGGTGTAGACAGTTTGTCTACATAGGATTTTGTGATTTTTTGCGGGAGTGTTTGAGGTGCGGTCATTGTTTCAATCTCCTTTTTCATGCAGATGCCATGTAGACACTATGTAGACAATAGGCGTAAAACTATGGGGTGGAGTTTAAAACAACTTAATAGCAAAAATCAATACAAAACAATGATATGAATTGATATTAAAACAACGTAAAACAGTACATTTTAGAATTCGTAATCAGTAGGTCGGAGGTTCGACTCCTCTCAACAGCACCAATTAAATCAAATAGTTACAATATAACACCGTATATTTTTCATGTACTTGCTTGAACAAACTCGTAATTAGCCCCAGTATTAGTCCCAGTTACAATCTTGGTTGTTGCTGCATTTCGTTGGATAGTTTTGGATCAAGGTTCAAAATAAACCCGCTATTATGTTGACCGAATCTTTTTATCATTCATGCAGGGACTTTATTGAACCTTTTCCAATAATGATGTTCAAATGCATATAATGAAGGAAACAAGCTTTTTAAGTTTTTTCTTTATTGAAGTTTGTTGGTTTTGAATACCAATGAATTGATTATATTTATTTGTTTATTTTAAAACTAAACAAATTTGATTAACCTCGTTAATTGCAATCGAAGTATGTTTGTGAATGTGTTCATTTGAACATGAGAAGTTAATTTGAAGCTGTATTTATATTATGAAGGACAACTCAATAGAAACATAAGGTAAGTGGTTGTAATTAGCGGCATATTTAAAAGGTATTAATATATGCTGTCTAATAATAAGTCAAAACTCATTCGTCTTAAAGAAGTTATAGAAATTAGTGGCTTAAAACGCTCAACTATCTATAACTATATCACCAAAGGGATTTTTCCCTCTCAAATCAAACTTGGCGAACGCTGTGTTGCATGGGTAGAAAATGAAATTTTAGAAGTTAATTTTGCTCGAATGGCAGAAAGAACCGAGCAAGAAATTAAAGATCTTGTTGCACAGCAAAAAGATTTACGTCTGCAAAATAGTTATCAATAAAAGAGGTGATTATGAATATAACTTCTTCGTTGATAAAACCCATTACATTTAATTTCTTTCCCTTCCCTCAATATTTCATAGTTGAAAAACTTGTATCAAGTTTGAGCGCTATGACTTGGTTGGTTTCTAATCAACCTCAGGAAAATATTAATCCTATCATTGCCATTTCTACACCGCCTCCCCAGAGAATAAAAGCAGTTAAGAAATAAAACCAATAAGCAACAATCTAAATACATTGATTTAGGCATCCAAGGGATGAATCATGTATTTGGACATCAATACTATTTCTTTTTCTTAATGGATCTCAGATAGCAACCTGGATTTACGAAGCGAAAGAAATGAAATGTGACCATGTTTAACTCTTCAACCACATGGTTTATTTATCTATTAATAAGAATAAGACAATGAATGATTAATATAGAAATAACAAAAGTAACACTTAGAGAATGGATAGAAGAGCTTACTCAATATAATTCACTTATGCTAACCATTAGCGAACCTCATGCAAGAATTAGAATCATTACAAAACATATTTAAGGACAGAATTTTCAAAATCCCAGACTACCAACGAAGGTATGCATGGACAATAAGACAGCTAAAAGATTTTTGGGAGGATGTTGTAAATCTGCCGTCAGATAGATACCACTACACAGGACTTCTATCTCTGAAAAAATTGGACAAACAAACTTGGTCTGTATGGAATGATGAGAAATGGTTAATAGAAGATAGAGGATATAAGCCATTCCATATTGTTGATGGACAACAACGATTGACAACCTTTGTAATTTTCATTCAAGCTATTTCAGAACTACTCAAAGGATTACCAGAAAATTCAAAGAAAAAAGAGGACGAGATCTATCTTGGTTCATTTAGTCTAAAGACTATCAAAGAATCATACCTTGTAATCGAAAAACCACCACGATTCATTATTAGGTCCTATAAATTCGGTTACGAAACAGATAATCCGAGTTTTAAATTTCTAAGACACAGGATGTTGATACCGGTTTAAAATTGACCACCCATTACGGTTGAAAAATGACCAGGGGGAAACAGAGCGCAGGATACTACGCTACTGTGGATAAGTGGA
>NZ_QJJP01000023.1 GCF_003201565.1 Nitrosomonas sp. Nm84
CTCCGACTAAATGTCGGATATTTAACAATCCTGGGTGGAAACTTTTCAACGCCGATTTACCCAAAATCCCGGTAAGTTTTGCACGCCGATTGACAGGCCGGAGTGGCCAAAGCCCGCGACGCGTCAAATCGATGTGGTAGCCATTCCCATTCGTATAAGTCGTTGAAAAATGCCCTTAGGTTTTTGAGCAAGCATTCACGCGTTTTGGCACTCAGAGGTTTTCCAATGAGCGGCATCACTGAAGCGCGTGGTGTCGAATAATCTCCGACTGACCATCGAAGGACATGGCTTATGTAGTCAATACAGGTTTGTCGATTCCAATTTTCTGGAGCTGCAGCTTCTGGATTTATGCTGGCAAACCATCTTCCTGCGCGCAAGACAGCATATAAGATGCTCACTCTACTTGTACGCTGAAGCGGTGAAGTATTGAACCAACGCTTCGCCATGTCCGCCCAGGCAGGTGATACATCGGCAATTACTGTCTTATGTTTGATTTCCTGACAGATCGCTTTATCAACTCGACTAATCGACCACGAGATAATGCCAGCTCGACAAAGAACCTCGGACAGTAGAACCAGACCTCTTCGCGTAATTTTTGCTTTTGCATTTTGATGCAATTCTAACAATATCTCCCGCCGAACCTTATGAAGATTGCAGGTACGTGCCTTCAAAAACACACCCGCAACCGCACACTTTATGGCGACAGCATTTCCGGTTTCCGTATACCCGCAGCCGAGTAATTCTGCTACGACCGACCGATGATTGTCTCTTAATGCAATTGCTCCGAAAATTTTTGCAGCGAGACTATGCCATGAAAGGCGGCCAATCGACCAAAGATCATCAAAATCACAAAGCAAATAAGCCAATGCGATGATTTGGTGACGAGCGTTTGCCGTGCATCCATGCAAAGCGATATATGCGTAGTAATCGTTACCAATCAGCTCGTGCCACTGTTGTGAAGTGAAGCCCCAATAGGTAATTTGCCACCGATCCATAGCACGAATAAGTAAGCATACAGCCGTGTTTCGTATGGTCTGATTTCGCTTTTCGGTAGTGGTTGCTCCAAGATAATCTAGTGTTTCATAAAGAGGGTGCGTTAGACGTGAGAGTGTAGTCGCAGCTCCTCTATGCCATCCCTTTTGGCCTGTTTGAAAACGGTTCACCAATGTTGCCAGATGGTAGCGCTCAGCGGTGCTCAGCAATACGGTGCGATCATAAGACGATCTACTGTCTTTCCAAGGCCAATTTACGCTAACAAGGAAGGAGTTGGTTTTAGCCTTCATTGGAGTGATTCGCTGATATCCTCCAGCCTTAAACCATGAACTGACGAAGCAACTGCTAGTTTTGTTGCCAATTCTCGTCCTGACAGATGAATGTAGATAAGAGTAGTCGATGTATTACGGTGCCCGGCGAAAGTAGCTATTTCATGCAAGTCCCAGCCTGATCGAGCCAGATCAGTAAGGCATAAATGGCGTAGCGTGTGCGTCGAAAATCGAGGAAGTCCCGCCGCATTACCAAGCGATCTAATCACTTTCGACCACGCCCAGAAGGTAATAGGCATACCGATATTGCGTGATGATTCGGAAATGAATATGGCTCCACGCGCACTGGTTAACCGCCGCCTATATCTCAGATAATCAAGAAGCAACTGGCCAGTACTTGCCGAATAAGGAACAATGCGATCACGCTTCGCTTTTGTGGTTTCTGCGCGGATATGTAAAAGACGATGTGACGGATCAATGTCTTTTGTGTTTAACAGGCATAGCTCCTCACGCCTGAGTCCGCCATCGTAAGCGAGCGTGAGCATCAACCGATTACGCAGCGACATCCCTTGTGCTTCAGCAAGCAACCTCTGCCATTCTTCTTCATTGGGAATCCAAGGCATTTTATGTTGGATGGGGACAATCGCTCTGATATCACGGCGATTGCGGTTATTAAATTGATTGCCACGTCTTACAGGATTTGTCGTGCGCAGACCTTCCTCAATCAGATAGTCATAAAAAAGACGAACGACCGTGATACGTTGTCGGATCGTGGCATTGGCAAATAGACTGCTACTTATACCTTTGCTTTTTGAAACACGGCGATTTAGTAAGTTGCGAACGTATTGGGAAACTTGCTCTCGCGAAGCAATGTCAACGCAAGTGTTTTGATCCGAGCAAAACTGCTGATAGTCGCGAAGAGCGAAAGAATAAGCTGCAATCGTATTGGGAGCTCGACCTAAATTGGATTGTAGTGTGAGCCATGTATCTATATGCCTAGAAGAAACCTGCATTTTTCCGCTCCACTGATATGTCGAAAGCTCAATATAACTAAATCAATTCCACATAACAATGAGGCCAAAGCATTAGGGGTAAAGATGGGGCAGCCATGGTTCCAATTTAAAGACTTAGCACAAAAACATGGAATCATCGCTTATTCCTCAAATTACACCCTTTATGATGACATGAGTAAGCGAGTCATGAATGTACTCTCTACTTTCAGCCCTAATCAAAAAGTGTATTCCATTGATGAGTGTTTTCTTGATTTAACCGGATTTAGAAATCTTTTAGATTATGGACAGAATATCCGCCAAACGATCAAAAAATTTCTAGGATTACCCGTTTCTGTGGGCATTGGCTCCACTAAGACACTCTCAAAACTTGCAAACCATATTGCAAAAAAATATCCTCAACTGGATGGAGTATGTAATTTGAGCGACATGACACCATTCCAACAAGATATTTGGTTTAAAAGGATCGAAGTAGGCGAAATATGGGGAGTAGGTAGACGTCTTGCACCTAAACTAAATCAACTTGGAATCGAGACAGTTTATGATTTAAAACATGCTTCTCCAACAAGTATGCGAAGTAAATTCTCAGTAGTCATGGAGAAAATGATCAGAGAATTAAACGGTACTTCCTGCATTGAGCTGGAAGAAGTCACGCCACCTAAAAAAGAAATTGTTTGTTCGCGTTCCTTTGGTATTAAAGTTACTTCATTAACTGACCTTGAAGAAGCCGTTTCTTTATACGTGAGCCGAGCCTCAGAAAAATTAAGACGGCAACATTCATATGCTGGAGCTGTAAGTGTTTTTATAAACACAAGCCGATTTACAGAACCCAAGGATAATTATTTCAATGTCAAGCGCATACCGCTTCCAACACAAACAGCTAGCACAATCGTATTAACCAAGGCAGCAATCTGGGGCTTAAGAAAAATATATAGAAGGGGCTACAAATATCAAAAAGCTGGCGTGATGCTCTCTAATCTAGTGGATGCTCAAACACGCCAAATGGATTTGTTTGGATTGTCTCCAATCAGCAATAGAGCTCAGCTAATGGAAGTCATTGACAATATCAATGATCGTATGGGAAAAGGTACTATACGGCTTGCTTCACAAGGCATAAAGCAAAGCTGGTCAATGCGTAGGGAAAACGTAAGCCAAAACTATACTACTGACTGGGATGAATTACTTTGTATACAATAATACTACTGTAAAGAAAATATTTGATTTTCCTTTATTTGATCAGGGTAAATATTCAAAATATCACCACGTTATAACAATGATTCTTACCATCCTAATTATTATTATGTTTTCTAAACTCAATAATCTTTATTGGTTTATTCGCTACACACGAATCAAATCAGTTAGACGCAAATATTACCGCTATGTTGCAGCAGAAAAAAAACGCCTTATTGAGTCAGGTGTTGATGAAGAAGAATTGAGACTTTTATGTCGTTATCTATCAAACCTCAAAAATGAGCAAGCCGGAGACCGCTTAGAAGCTTATAGAAAAACTCTGAAAACTTGTCGCTCTTCCTCCGTAACTTAAATCTTCTATTTAACATAATACAAATTATTGGCAATCAATTATTATTAATTGCAAGCCTTGAATGACAATTTAATAAAGGATTATTGACGTATAACGTGTTATAGTTCAAATGTGACAAAGAAAGAACCAGTGAAAATATTTTTATAAATTTTAAGGATAGAGCTACAGATGAAACATTCAGTATTTATCGTTGTAATATTTTTTGCATTAACATTAGTGGCTTGTGGCAAACCTACAGCGCCGGAAAGTGCAAGTTCTGACAATTATGGCACGACACATGAAGGTAAACCGGCTGAAGGTCGTAATGAGCTTCCAGGAAAATAAAAATAGCTTATAAAAAAGCTATTGGTACGACTTATCGTTCAATGTCGTTTAATCGACTGAGAGATACCCTGTAGGATCTATTCTGTTGTTCCTACAGGCGCTTTATAAAAACAAAAAATCTTAGAGCAATACAATTCTCTTCCAGGTCAGAGAAAATCATTTAGTAACTAATTCTAGCTATTTCACGTCCTCGGCGCTCATTCACAGTGGCAAGAAGTGCGAGACCCAATATAAAAAACACCAGCGAACTAAGTAACGCGATGCGGTGATCTCCTTCAAATAGATAGACCATGCCGCCATAAGTAAGCGGTCCGATAATCGCTGATAATTTTGTAGCTAGTCCCCATAAGCCAAAGAATTCGCCTTGCCGCCCCAACGGCGTGAATTGCCCTACCAATGCCCTACCCGCTGATTGCGCGCCACCGAGTGCAATGCCGATTAAATTAGCGGCAACCCAGAATAGCGCCTCATCAGTAGCGAAATAAGCACAAATAATTGCTGCAGACCAGATCAGCAAAGTCACGGCAATACAGCGACAGGAACCGATTCGATCTTGTAGATGACCGAACAGGAAAGCGCCGATTGCCGCCGTCACATTCACTACCATGATCAAAATAATCGTATCCTGAGTTTTGAACCCCATTACTTCTTGTGCATACACCGCTGCTAACACGATGACAATATGAATACCGGAATAATAGGTGGTTAATGAGATCAAGAAGCGAAATAAATCCGTATGTTGCCTTGCATGTTGCAACGTGATTCTTAATCGCTCAAATCCTATTGATATTAAATGCGCATTTTTAATCGATTGCGAAACACCACTCCGTTCGCGCAGCCAGAGCAATGTGGGTAAAGCGGCAATGCCGAATAAGGCGGCGACAATCAATGTGCAAACCGGTACGTAGTGCGAAGCATCCAGTCCTTGGTTTTCCGCATAAGTGACATAAGCTAGACATAAAACTAAAGAAAGCAAGCCACCCAAATAGCCCAGTGACCAGCCATAGCCGGAGAGCCGCCCTATTGTTTCAGGCGTGCTGATTTCAGGTAAGAATGCCGCGATTAAATTCTCGCCGCTGGCAAACATGAAGGTTGCCAGTATGACCAAAATAACTGCCAAGATGACATCGCCGGGTCCAACGAAGCTCAATAATGCGGTAAACAGCACGCAACCCAATGTCGTCATGACCAGAAAACGTTTTTTTGCGCCGGAATAATCAGCGATAGCGCCCACCACGGGTGCACTGAATAAAACCAGAAGATTGGCGGCGGCGATTGTCAGCGTCCACAGCAATGTGGCGTGGCCATTACCACTTTCGGCGGCGACCACACCGACAAAGTAAGCGTTGAAAATGGCGGTCAGTATGACGGTGGTGTAGCCTGAATTGGCGAAATCGTACATACACCATGCAAAGCGTTCGCGACGCGTGGCTGGATCGTAATGACTGTTAATCGATGACATGTCGGGTCAGTAAGGAAAGCGGATTAAATCGCCCTACTTTCCTACCATATTTTCCGGAATAACCCAGGCTTCAAACTGCTCGGCAGTGACGTAACCGGTTGCAATCGCGGCGGCTTTTAACGTGATGCCTTCACGATGCGCTTTTTTGGCGATTTTGGCCGCTTTGTCATAGCCGATGTGCGGATTGAGTGCAGTGACCAGCATCAATGAGTTATGCATTAGCGTATTGATGCGCTCAATATCGGCTTCTATACCGATTGCGCAGTTGTTGTTAAAGCTGATCATGGCATCCGTAAGCAAGCGCACGCTCTGAAGAAAGTTATAAATGATCATCGGTTTCATGACATTCAATTCAAAATTACCCGTCGCGCCGCCCATATTGATCGCCACATCATTACCCATCACCTGACAACATACCATCGTCATGGCTTCGGCTTGTGTCGGATTGACTTTGCCCGGCATAATGGAACTACCCGGCTCATTTTCAGGGATTCTAAGCTCACCGATACCGCAACGCGGCCCGGATGCAAGCCAACGAATATCATTGGCGATTTTCATCAGTGATGCCGCCAATGTTTTCAATGCGCCGTGTGCATGCACCAGCGCATCGTTACTGGCCAGTGCTTCAAATTTGTTCGGCGCACTGACAAATGACAATGCGGTCAAGCGGGAAAGCTCGGCAGCTACTCGCTCGGCAAACTCAGGATGCGCATTGAGTCCGGTGCCCACCGCTGTGCCGCCCAGAGCCAGTTCATGCAAGTGCGACATAGATGCCTGCACGTGCTTCAGTCCATGATCCAGTTGCGCAACATAACCGGAAAACTCCTGTCCCAACGTCAGTGGCGTAGCATCCTGCAAATGAGTGCGACCAATTTTAACAATGTCGGAGAATGCGGTTACCTTAGCAGCGAGAGTTTGTCTTAATAAACGAATGGCCGGATTCAGGTGATGGTGTAATTCCTGTATTGCGGCCACGTGCATTGCGGTGGGGAAAACATCATTGGACGATTGACCTTTGTTGACATCGTCATTAGGGTGAATTTTCCGGTCTGCACCGCGCCCGCCACCCAAAATTTCCGAAGCCCGGTTCGCCAGCACCTCGTTCATATTCATGTTGGTTTGCGTGCCTGAGCCTGTTTGCCACACAACCAATGGAAATTGATCGTTATGATCGCCAGCAATCACTTCATCCGCAGCGCGAATAATCGCAGCGGTACTGGCAGCATCCAACAATCCCAAATCATGATTAACCGTAGCGGCCGCACGCTTGACCTTTGCCAACGCTTGAATCAACGCAATGGGCATGTGCTCATTGGAAATTTTGAAATTCTGCAACGAGCGCTGTGTTTGTGCGCCCCACAATGCGGCGGCGGGCACCTCGACCACGCCCATAGTGTCATGTTCTTCACGATATTGCATGGGTATTTACCTCACAAAAATGGATAAATTGGGGTACTGGTTTGTTAAGATTCCGGTTCGATATTTCATTCATTAAATATAATAACGTGCAAGCCCAGGGTTACGAAGTCAGCTTGCTGACGAAGCGTTCTTCTGAAGCAAAGAATTAGGCATTATTGTATGGCTACTGTGTAAAGAACGTAAAGAATGGCAACGAACCCTGTGATCATCAGAGTACCAACAATGAAATTGACCCAGCGCGGGAATTGACGCTGAAGTAGAACCGATATTTGTTGGGAAAACCCATGGTCACTCTTGATTCCCGCATTGACCTGATCGACGGTTACGGGATAAAGATACAAGTATGAAACTGTAATTTGTTCGCCGGGAACTAGCGTAGGAATTACAATATCTTTGGTTCCGTCTGGAAGTGTCTCAACTGAGTGCATAACTGCTGGCCAAATATTAAAGTCAGGTAAAGTGTTATGGTGAATCCTGATACCGATCGCACTTTTACGGCCGATGTTTCTCAATACAACGGAATGTGTATTTATCCCCACCGGCTGCCCACCGGGCGGTGAATATCGAAAAGCCGACACATGACTGAAGTACGAAATGAGTGCTGGGCGACTTTCAAATTTCCGATTCACCCATACTCCAAGAAATAGAGTGATTACCGGGGCAGCGATAGTTGCAACTGCATTCCAATCAACGGCCATCATATTCTTTTGTGAAGATAATCAACGTTTGAAGTAAGGATCACCGTTAGATGCTCCGCTTGAATGATGGGTTAGGTTTTCTGACGTTATGAAGACCGTGATGGATGAGCCAGTTAGTCAAGGTGCTCACCTGTGCCGCTTGGTAGTACAACGGGGAGTGAGAACTTTATTCGACTTACAACCGTATGTTCCGAACCCTTATCGTTCTTTTTGCCAAGGGAGACAGATCCGAGAAAAACCCCTATACCTTCGCTTGAGCCAGATTTTTGAATTGAAGTTAGACCAACATCAAATTCGACGTATTGCGGCTTTCCACTGTTGTAGTAATTGATTTGACCAGCCTCCTTGAATTGAACCCTTTTAGGGTTAATTTCGGCACCATATTGGCTAATTTCTACTTGCGCTTCTATGACACCATCGACAATTTGAGTGATGGTCTCTTTGATGAAATCTTTCAGTTCCATGCTTACTCCAGCGGCATTTTTTGATTCGAAACCTAACGTTTAAATTGAGGGACGCCCTTGTCATGGGGCGAAGTCGTAAACAAAGTGAACGGTCTCCCTCTATATTGCGTTCTCTGATATTGAGTGCGGTTTAATATTCAATTCACTGTTCAAAACGGATAACAAACAATCAATTCGAGACATCCTGCTTTTCCTTCGGAGCGGAATGTTAGAAACAGATAGCAGATGTTTCCACAACCTACCAACGCTCTTCAACGATGACATTTCCTGTGTTGTCCCTTTGGATAACGTGCTGCGATCTTTTCAGACCATTGATTGAAGTGCGGTTGGTGTGTTCAACAGAACCGACTCCAGTCCCAGATTCATTGACGATTGCGTAGAAGTCAATGTCAGTTTCCGCAAGAGAGCCTTTATTACGATGGTCTGTCAATTTCAGAATTTCACCAGGATTCAAGCGGAGCTTTGTTTCCATAATTATCCTCTCAGAGTAGTGGTTTCTAACGTAATATCCACGGCAAAAAATGTCGCATAAACTGAATCGGCATCGGCGGCAATTATTCAGCAACCCTCAATCCCAACTCAACGCCCCCCCTGTTTGATACTCCGTCACCCGCGTCTCAAAGAAATTCTTTTCTTTCTTGAGATCGATCATTTCAGACATCCACGGGAATGGATTATTGGCGTTCGGGTAAAGGATATCCAGACCGATTTGCTGGCAGCGGCGATTCGCGATATAGCGTAAATATTCCTTGAACATCGGCGCATTCATGCCCAATACGCCGCGTGGCATGGTGTCTTCGGCGTAGCGGTATTCCAGCGCAACGGCTTTCTGCATCAGTTCATTGGCCTCATCGCGGAATGCTTTGGTCCATAAATGCGGATTTTCCATCTTGATCTGGTTGATCACATCGATACCGAAGTTACAGTGCATCGATTCATCGCGCAGAATATATTGATATTGCTCGGCCGCGCCGGTCATCTTGTTTTGTCTGCCGAGTGCAAGAATCTGCGTAAAGCCCACATAAAAGAACAGTCCTTCCATGATACAGGCAAAAACAATCAGGCTCTTGAGTAATTGCTGGTCGGTTTCTTGCGTACCGGTTTTGAAGTGCGGGTCCGTCAAGGTATCAATAAATGGAATCAGAAATTCATCCTTGTCGCGGATGGAAGACACTTCATGATACGCATTGAATATTTCACCTTCATCCAGCCCCAGTGATTCCACAATATATTGATAGGCATGGGTGTGAATGGCTTCCTCAAATGCCTGGCGCAGCAAATACTGACGGCATTCCGGATTGGTAATATGGCGATACGTACCCAGAACGATATTATTGGCAGCCAATGAATCCGCCGTCACAAAGAAACCCAGATTGCGCTTGACCAGACGACGCTCATCCTCGGTCAGGCCATTGGGATCTTTCCATAAGGAAATATCGCGGCTCATGCTGATTTCCTGCGGCATCCAGTGATTGGCGCAGGCGCCCAGATACTTATCCCAGGCCCATTTGTACTTGAACGGCACCAGTTGATTGACATCCGCATTGCAATTGATGATTTGTTTGTCTTCGACCGAGATACGGCGGTTGGCGCTGCCGGCCACGTCTTCCGCAGTTGTCTGGCGGCTGCCGGTGCTGTGATCCCGGTCATCCTGCGCTGGCGTTTGCAGCGGCAATTCAAAATCGTGCAGCGCAGTGCGCGGCATTACGTTAACTGGCGGCACTTCCGGTTTCATCGGTTCGTCTTCAAATGTCAGCATCGTAAACTCCTTTTATTATGATCTTGGGGGATTATTGGCAAGACTCGCAACTTTCGTCATCAATTGCGCAGTACTTGATTTCAACCGTAGAAACTTCCACAGCAGCTTTCACCATACCGCTATCGGATGGCACGGCATTCAATGAGCCTGCACGCACGGTCGATTTTTCAGCCGCTGTCGCACCCATCGAACGCAAATAATAGGTCGTTTTTAGACCACGAATCCAAGCCAGTTTGTAGGTATCATCCAATTTCTTGCCGGAAACCCCCGCCATATAAATATTCAGCGATTGCGATTGATCGATCCACTTTTGCCGCCGCGCACCGGCTTCGATCAGCCACAATGGATCCATTTCAAATGCAGTGGCGTACAAGGTGCGGACATTTTCCGGTATGCGATCTATCTTACTGATGGCGCCGTCGAAATATTTCAGGTCCGCGATCATGACCTCATCCCACAGGTTGAGCTTCTTCAGGTCGCTGACCAGGGATTTATTGGCAATCGTGAACTCACCCGACAAATTGGATTTCACATACAGATTCTGATAAGTCGGCTCAATGCTGGCCGACACGCCGACGATGTTGGATATCGTTGCGGTCGGTGCAATCGCCAGACAGTTTGAATTGCGCATGCCATGTTCGTTAATGCGCTGACGCAACGCATCCCAATCCAGTGTCGTGGATAAATCCGCTTCGACATAGCCACCCCGTTCTTTGCGCAATACTTCCAGGGTGTCATGCGGCAGGATGCCGCGATCCCACAAACTGCCTTTATAAGAACTATAGCGGCCGCGTTCTTCGGCCAGTTCGGTCGACGCCCAATAGGCCTGATAAGCCACTGCTTCCATCGAGCGATCGGCAAACTCGACTGTCTCGTTGGAGCTATACGGAATGCCCAATTGATGCAAACAATCCTGGAATCCCATAATGCCCAACCCAACCGGGCGGTGCTTGAGATTGGCGTTTCTGGCTTTTGCTACCGCATAGAAATTGATGTCGACGACATTATCCAGCATGCGCATGGCAATCCGAATCGTGCGTTTCAGTTTATCCATATCCAGCGCGCCGTTTTTCAGATGCGCCACCAGATTCACCGACCCCAGATTACACACCGCAATTTCCTTGTCATTGGTATTCAAGGTGATTTCCGTGCATAAATTGGAACTATGAACCACGCCGACATGATTCTGCGGCGAGCGCACATTGCATGGATCCTTAAAGGTGATCCAGGGATGGCCTGTCTCGAACAGCATGCTCAACATCTTGCGCCACAATTGCACTGCCGGAATTTTTTTGTACAATTCCAGCTCACCGCGCTCGATTTTGGCTTCATAAGCCAGATAGGCTTGTTCAAACTGTTGACCGAATTTTTCATGCAAATCCGGCGTATCCGAAGGCGAGAACAATGTCCAGTCGCCACCCTCCATGACCCGCTTCATAAACAAATCGGGAATCCACGTGGCGGTATTCATATCGTGCGTACGGCGACGATCGTCACCGGTGTTTTTGCGCAATTCCAGGAATTCCTCGATATCCAGGTGCCAGCATTCCAGATAGGCACATACCGCGCCTTTGCGTTTGCCGCCTTGATTGACGGCCACAGCGGTATCGGATACTACTTTCAGAAACGGCACCACGCCTTGTGATTTGCCGTTGGTGCCCTTGATACGTGCACCCAAGGCACGCACCGAAGTCCAATCATTGCCCAATCCACCGGCGTATTTGGCCAGTAACGCATTTTCCTTAATGGCTTCGTAAATGCCATCGAGATCATCCGGCACTGTCGTCAGGTAGCACGATGACAATTGCGAGCGGCAAGTACCGGAATTGAATAAAGTCGGCGTTGAGCTCATGAAATCAAAGCTGGATAGCACGTGATAAAACTCAATGGCGCGTGTTTCCCGGTCAATTTCATTCAATGCCAAGCCCATGGCCACACGCATAAAAAAGGCTTGTGGCAATTCAATACGCTTTTCTTTGATATGCAGAAAATAACGATCATAGAGCGTTTGCAACCCCAGATAATCAAATTGCAGATCCCGTTCGGCATTCAGTGCTTCCGCCAAACGCGCCAAATCGAACTGCGACAAGCGCTCGTCCAGAAGCTCGGCTTCGATGCCACGTTTAATGAAAACCGGAAAATAATCGATATAGTGCGCTTGCATCGTTTGTTGAGAAACTTCCTCGCCGAGCACTTCATAGCGCATGTTGTTCAGCAACAATCGTGCAGTGACATAACTATATGCAGGGTCTTTTTCGATCAAAACGCGCGCGGACAGAATCACGGATTTCCTGACTTCATCGAGCGATACGCCGTCATACAAATCCTTTAATGTGGCCTTTAAAATCAAGGAAGCATCGACTGCGTTTTCCAATCCACTGCATGAAGACTCAATCAGCGCAGATAACTTGACCAAATCCAACGGGATTCTTTGCCCGTTATCCACAACATATAGTGTCTCCGCTGCTATCTCGGTGGCAGATTTTTGTTTGAGCTTGGCTCTTTCACGCGCACGGTCTTCACGATACAACACGTAAGCACGCGCCACATCGTGTTCACCGGAGCGCATTAAGGCGAGCTCGACTTGGTCTTGAATATCTTCAATATGGAAAGTGCCGCTATCCGGCTGGCGACGCAGCAATGCATTCGCCACATCATTCGTTAAACTTGCAACCACCTCACGCACCCTGACAGATGCCGCGCCTTGACCGCCATCCACCGCGATAAAAGCCTTGGTCATAGCGACAGATATCTTGCCGGGTTCGAACGCGACGACTGCACCGTTACGACGTATGACTTTATATTGAGAAAAACGCGAATTTTGTGACCCAGTATCTAAAAAACTTTGATTTCCAGGAATAGGTTTGAGGTTAGTATGTTCCGTAGCGAGTTGCATCGATGTTCTCCCCTAACTGATTATTCAAGATAGAGAATATAAATTTCCGCTGATTCAATGAAATATTATTTCTCTGTATAACCACAACATATAGTGTGATAACAAAATTGTTGTCGCACTAATAGTAGTGAAAGTATCGCACAATGCGAATGGTTGGTAAACAAAATTGGTCAATAAAATTTGTTTTTTGTTGGCTTCGGTGTGGTTAATTTGCTTAATCAAGTCGTACTGCCTTGATTGATCTACTGTTCAGGTATCATTGTAAAAATTGAATGAATCGCCCTATATGGAACAATTGATTTTTTATGGTAGGAAATTACTGACTCTGGTATTTATCAGCACACTGATGCTGAGTGGTTGTGGCTACAATACGCCCTAGTCAGCGGATTAAAGCAGGCTGGGCGGCAAAAAATTAACTAGATAATAAAAGATACCTTGACTTAACATTTTTCATTAGGCCCCGGAGCCATGATATCCGCCAGAATGATTCAATATGCCATTCTATCGATAACAACATAATTTCTTATAACCCATCATTTAGACTCAGGAAAGTCAAGTGCACACATATATTGGTATTGAATTTGCGCGTGGTATAGCCGCATTCATGGTACTTACATCTCATTATGCTTATTTCCTTACTGAAGAAAGAACCGTATTGAATTTCTTATGGACAGGCGTTGATCTGTTTTTCGTAATCAGTGGTTTTGTTTTTGCAAAACTGATTTTCTCTTCACAGATTAATGTCGGTGCATTTTTTATAAAAAGATTCTTTAGGATTTATCCCCTCTATTTCGTTTCTTTAGTCATTTATCTTCTCCTGAGTGGCGATAATGCAGAGAAAGTAAATTATTTTATTAACCATATATTCTTTTTGCATACAACGAATTCAAGAGAAGAAGCCTTCTTTTTTAATGCTGCATTCTGGAGTTTACCGGTTGAAATGGAATTTTATATATTCATTCCTATACTGATATTCTTCCTTAAAAAGTACCAAAAACTTCTCTTTGGCATACTGATATTTTCAATGTTTCTGAAATTATTTTTGTACAGTCATTCAGCTCATCCCGCTATCAATACTTATGACATACTGAGTGTTCATTTAATAGGTCTCTTGCCCGAATTTTTAATAGGCGTATATCTCCACCAGCTTGTTGTCTTTAGTAAAAACCATAGCAAAAGTACCCTCATGAAATGGAATTTCATCAGTACCTGCCTTGGAATTGCATTAATCTCAATGCTAGCGATATATTTTATAAAGAATGGTGATGATGGGCTAAGAGCCAATATTTTAATTGGAGGATGGTATAATTTTGCATGCGCGCTTAGTTATGCATTCCTGTTATTTCCACTTTCCTCTATCGATCGATGGAAGTCATCAGAAAATTTTCATAATATCTTTATCTTTATTGGATCAATTAGCTATCCTGTTTATCTCGTGCATAACGCAGCGCCAAGATTATTTCAGGAAATCGGCGTCGATATGGGTGGTGTTGGTCTTTTTATAGCTTGCACTACACTGACCATCATTGCTTCAATTTTCTTGCATCACTACATTGAAGAACCATTCAGAGTGTATGGCAGAAATTTGTCCGATAAATGGAGAGGCTAGTCTTATTTTGTTTAATCAAGTCGTACTGCCTTGATTGATCTGTTCTTCAGGTATCATTGTAAAAATTGAATGAATCGCCATATATTGGACAATTGATTTTTTATGGGAGACATACTATATGCACAAAGGATTACTGACTCTGGCATTCATCAGCACACTGATTCTGAGTGGCTGCGGCTACAATACGCTCCAATCAACGGATGAACAGATTAAAGCAAGCTGGGCGGAAGTGTTGAATCAATATAAGCGCCGCGCTGATCTGGTTCCCAATTTGGTTAATGTGGTCAAGGGATTTGCCGCTCAGGAAAAAGATGTGTTATTAGGTGTCACCAATGCACGTTCCAGAGTCGGCGGCATTCAAGTCACACCGGAACTCATTAACGATCCGGATGCATTTGCCAAGTTTCAGAATGCACAAGGAGAATTGTCGGGCGCGCTTTCACGTTTGCTGGTGGTGGCAGAAAATTATCCGGAACTGAAATCGGATGCCAATTTCCGCGATTTGCAGGTGCAACTGGAGGGCACCGAGAACCGCATTACGGTAGCCCGCAACCGGTATATCAAAGCAGTGCAGGAATACAATATCGTAGTGCGTTCTTTTCCCAGCAATCTCACGGCCATGGCATTCGGTTTTCAGACAAAACCCAGTTTCACTGTTGACAATGAGCAGGAAATTTCCGCGGCACCCAAGGTTGATTTTAACCTTCAAGCGCCCGCCAGGTAGTACCAGTGCTTTACACGCCGACAACTGATAACACGATGATATCCAGCGGAATGATACCGATTGGGATAAGAATTCTGGCGTTAGTCACTCTACTGTTCACTGCGGTATGTTCCCAAGCCGAAGTAGCGATTCCACCGCTTAAATCTCGCGTCACCGACCTGACTGCAACACTTTCCACACATGAAGTCGCGCTTCTGGAGCAAAAATTAGCGGCATTTGAAAAGACAAAAGGTAGCCAGATTGCGGTGTTGATCGTACCTACGACACAACCTGAAGCAATTGAACAATATTCAATACGCGCTGTTGAAGCTTGGAAAATAGGACGTAAAAAAATTGATGACGGTGCCTTGCTGCTTATTGCCAAAAATGACCGCGCATTGCGCATAGAAGTTGGTTATGGCTTGGAAGGCGCATTACCTGACGCCATGGCAAAACGCATTATCGAAGAAATCATCGTACCGCAATTTAAAGCAGGAAACTTTGCGGACGGTATTAATGCAGGCATTGATGCCATGCTCAGTTTGATTGCGGGAGAATCATTGCCGCCACCAACCAGGCACAGCGCTGCTTCCCCCGATTTCAGCAGCGCACTCGATCACTTCATTCCCATTCTAATAGCACTCATCGTACTAGGAAGGTTGTTGCAAACATTGCTCGGGCGCCTTGCCGGAGCCACTGTGACAAGTATCGGTATAGGGTTGATCGGCTGGTTCATGCTTTCTTCTATCGTTGCTGCACTACTGGTAGCTGTTTTTGCATTTCTTTTCAGCCTTTTTCAACAGACGGACGGCGGTTTTTATAGGAATGGACGTGGCAATTATTATCGCGGCGGCAATAGTGGAAACGGCGGTTTCGGGGGTGGATTCGGCGGTGGTGGTGGCGGATTTGGCGGCGGTGGCGCGTCGGGGAGATGGTAAATGAATTTGACCCGCATCCTACGACATCTGTCGACCGGTCAATTGGCAGTACGCCGAAAATTCCCCGCCGCTTCCCTGGCAGCTATCGAACACGCTATTCAGCAATCGGAAATGCAGCACGGCGGAGAAATTTGTTTTGCGGTTGAGGCCGCACTCAGTACCACCGCATTGCTCAAGAATCAAACCGCTCGTGCACGTGCGGTAGAAGTATTTTCCCAGCTGCGCATCTGGGATACCGAGCACAACAATGGCGTATTGATTTATTTGTTGCTTGCCGATCGTGATGTGGAAATCATCGTGGATCGCGGCATTCATGCCAAAGTAGCTGGTCATGAATGGGAAGCGATTTGCCGCGCGATGGAAACGACATTCCGGCAACAGCAATTTGAAACAGGCGTCATTGCAGGCATTCATACCATCAGTCGTCATTTACAAAAACACTTTCCGCCTCGTCAGGGCAATGAAAAAAATGAGCTTTCTGATAAACCGGTGATTATTCAGTGATTCAGGATCATAGATGCAAGGCTGTGACTATTTCCCAGGTTTCCCTAGCACCGTCCACTTGATTAAATAGGGGATGAAGCTTGATTTCAGTGATTGTACATAGCCGTGTGTATCTTTCCGGATCCCGTCTCTTGAGTTTTTCCAATAAATGATTGAATTCATACGCTACCTGGCCCGTGGTCACAGGAATTAATCCACGCAACTCCTCATGGATGATTTTATTTCTATCGAAATGATAGCCCCGTTGATCCGCTTCATCGGCAACACCGCGTAAATAATCGGCAATCGCCCCTGCAGGATTTTCAACAGCCTTAAATCGTATTAATTGCGGATGGTTTTTATATCCCTTGGTTTTGCCAAGTAGCACATTTTGCGCTAACAGCCCTTCCCGCCACAGCGCAACCAATCCTTTTGCATCCAGATAGCTTGGGTGTATAGACCAGAGTCTCATGATTATTCCATATAATAATATTTAAAAATATCAACTTATGAGCGGCAATTCTCTTTGAGGAGAGACTGCGGCATCCTGCATCGAATGGATCGGAGACAGTGCGCTGGCTTTTACCCCAAGCAGTCGAAGTTTTTTTCTGAGCGATACCCGCCGCAGGCATTCTCCCGCTGCGCGGCGTATTACCGCAGGGTCAGCGGTATGTGTGGTTAATGTAAAATCGCGCGTGACTGTGTGGAAATCCTCAAATCGTAATTTGATGCTGATGGTACGGCCGACATACCCTTTATGCGTCAGATCCTCCGCCACTTGTGTACAGAGCGTTGTGAATGCTTCTGATAGCATCAGGCGATCCTGGCGAGGATGCAGGTCGCGTTCAAAAGTAGTTTCCCGGCTGATGGACTTCGGTTTGGCGTCCGTGATTACCGGGCGTTGATCGATGCCACGGGAAACTTCGTATAACCAAGCCGAATAACTGCGGCCAAAGTGGATTTGTAGGAAACTCAAATCAGCTTGCGCCAATTCGGCGATGGTTGTGATACCGAGCAACGCGAGTTTCTGGGCGGCTTTGGGGCCGATACCGTTGATTTTACGTACCGATAATGGCCAGATTCGACCGGGAATATCAGACATTTCCAGCACGGTGAGTCCATCGGGTTTTTCTAAATCCGAACAGATCTTAGAGAGCAATTTATTAGGTGCGATACCGATTGAACACGATAGCCCGGTAGCATCTTTGACCGCTTGTTTAATACGCCTTGCAAGCGCCAAAGTATCCTCGGGAAGATGACTCAAATCAATGTAGATTTCATCGATTCCGGAGTCCTCGATGTGTGAGGCAATGCCGGCAACTGCCGCTTTAAACAGACGCGAATAATGGCGATAACTATCAAAATCAACCGGCAAAAGAATCGCATCCGGTGCGAGTTGCGCTGCTTTCATAACGCCCATCGCAGAGAAAACACCCGCTGCGCGCGCTTCATAAGTGGCGGTTGTAATCACACCACGACCACTATATTCGCGCAGCCTGAAAAAATGTTTACTGCCATTTGCCTGCAGCGTGGGGGTGTGCTCCGGACGTCCGCCGATTACCACGGGTAAACCGCGTAACTCCGGATAACGTAGCAGCTCAACCGATGCATAGAAGGCATCCATATCCAGGTGAGCAATGCGGCGTTGTGAAGCATTCATCATGTATTTATCCATTTAGAGGAAAATCACATATCCATATGGATAAATGCCAATTACACCATAAAATTTACATAGCTGTTCTACTTCTACAAACGACGCATTGCGCAGCTACTCAGTGTTGCTCTGCAACATCATTTCATAGTGTTGATGATTATTTGCTGATCAGACATCGCAATAGTATTGGTTAATAAAAAGGAAACAAGCTATGATTTACCTATTTTAATTAAACCAATTTGCACTTGATAATTCCATGAAAAACAGATGTCTATACTATGTCGGATTGATGAGCTTTGTAACCCTGATGTTCGTTGCATCGCCGGCACGTGCGTTGCCTGATGATTGCGTGGATTTAACCGCGTCGGCGACTTTTCTTGAAACCAGCGGTTTGGTCTGCTTGCAAAAAATAGCTATCGCCGAGCAAACAGATACTCAGCGCTACAAAGCAACACTACAATGGCTGGGGATAGACAATCCTGGCCGGTTTCAGTTATTAATCATAGATTTTGATGATAATTCGGAGCTTAATAGTCCAATTTATTCAACGACGAGTGGATTACTCACTTTGCCAAAAGTGGATGTGCCTAAAGAGTTTGGTACCGAGCGCTACGCCGTCAGCTTGACCACGGTACCGAACATTGACGATTCAGCGACTATGCTGTTTGATTTAGCCAAAGTCGAAATATACAACAATCCCGATTATGTGCCCAATGAGACCTGGAAGCCTTACGGCATGCTGTTTCCAGAAGAGCGACGTGCTGTCGACTTGCTGGGGCGGTCTATTCCCTATGCGCAGCTTGCTGATGCGATATATGACTTTGATAATGCCACTGTCGGTTCGTGGGATTTGATCGTATCCATTGGAAAAAGCTCGGGAATGGATGCGGGTGTCTATAAGAACCGCGATACTGATGAATTGGTTCTGGCATTTCGCGGCACTGAAACTTGTAATTTTCCTTGTTCATTCAAAGAAACAGAAGATGTCGCCCGTGATGTCGTGGCTGATGCCGCCATTGGCACCGGCACCGTCAGTGATCAATTCAAACATGCATTTAATTTTGCGCAGGACATTGTCAATGGTTATCCAGGCAGCAAAATTACGGTAACAGGTCACTCATTAGGCGGCGGTCTGGCACAAGCAGTGGGCGCAACGCTGGGACTTGAAACCTTCGCATTTAATTCTTCGCCGGTTCCCGATCATTTCTTCGATACTTATACCATTACACTCCCAAGCGAAGAGATCCAAGAATTAATTCATGTCATTGCCGACATACATGATCCGGTTTCCAATACCGATAAAACCGGAAAACTGTACCAGGATTCCCATCACGTCACACCGCTGATTCAATTTAATTTTGACTTGAAAGAAGTCATGCCTAGTGAATTGGCAGATTTGAATGATCTTAGGTTTGATCGACACAGCATTACCAGGCTCTATGATAATGCAGTGAATCTTATTAATAATATTTACCAGGCAGGCTGGTAGTATTCAAATCAGCCGATAGGGCTTATGTGCATCGTCATCCACAAGAGATCCGCCCATCTCGCCATGCACATTAACCCATAAATGGGGTAAACCCAGTGCATCCAACCAATCAGCGCCCTGCTCTTCCTTGAGCATACCGATCGTCGATGCACTGCCGGCAACCACACAAAAATCGCCGATGACACTCACCGCCGCCATATAATTGACGGGCCAGCCCGTTTGCGGATTGAGCACGTGTCCGTAACGCAAACCATTCAATGTAATACAACGCTCGTAATCGCCGCTGCTCGCAAGCGCACCGGAATGCAACAATAGCGTTGTCAGTACACCCTCCGATTGACGGGGGTGCCGTATCGCTACGCGCCAGGGACTGCCGTCATCATGCGGTCCAATGATTTTGATATCTCCGCCCAGATTGACAATGCCGTGACGGATTCCAGCATTCCAGCATAGCGCTGCGGCACGATCCACCGCATATTCTTTGACGACCCCGCCTAAATCAATCTGCATATCCGGCACAGTAAAAGTCAATACAGGCCGTTGCCAGCTTAGTTTATGCCAGCCGATTTTTTTGAGCAGCGCGTGAATGGTTGCTTGTTCCGGTATGACACCAGATTTAAAATCCCAGGCCTGACGCAGAATTCCAGAGGTAACATCAAATAAACCATCGCTTTGCTGGTAACACGTCGCTGCGTAATCCAACAGTCCGGCAGTTTCATCATCAACGGTAATTCGCCCTCCTCGCGCTGCAGTGCGATTGATTTCAGACAAAAAACTGTCGTCGCGATAGCGGGAATAGCGTGCCTCCAGACGATATACATCATCCATGGCAATTTTGGCCGCACGTTTTCCCATCGCTGAATTTCTGGCATAAAGCTGAATCGAGCATGGCGAGCCCATTGCTTTAAAATCATAGTGGTAATAACTGAGGTTTGGCACGATATTTTGCTAACGCGCAGTACTTAAAATTGATAACTCCAGGTTGCCGCAAGTGATCCCTTGCGATCCAATTGGAATCCGTTGAAATCATTCCTGACGGGTTGTATCCATTCAAAGCCAAAGCGATTACCGGCAAACCGTCCCTTCGGAATGACGGCGTTCACGCCCAATCCGAGATCCCAGAATTGCCCGCCATAATTGGCAGGAAAATCCATCGGCCCAATGCGCGCATTGAATGCATCGAAATCTCGATGCACCGCACCATGCAAAGTGTAAGCACCACGCACTGATGCTGTCAGCCATTGCGTCAGATCAAAACCGCCCCACGTGGTCGCCTGAAACATATCGCCCAGCCGGTAACCGGATTTATTCTTTTCTTCCAGGCGTTTGACACCGCTGAATTGCGCACCCCAGGACCAACGATTGTATTCGCCGGCATAAGTCAAACTCGGCATAAAGTCCCAAGTGCCGCTGCCAAGCTGCATGCCGAAATGAATCAATCCGCCATCCTCTTGGGCCATGCGGCGTAATTTGATATCCACCTTGCCGGTCGGTGCGCTGAGCCCCAGGTTCACGTGCACACGATGCCCCGGAATGTCAATTAGTTTAATCAGTGATGAAAAATAAGTATCTCCGACAGCGCCGGTTTCATGACCCGCCACGCCTGTATGTTCATGCACACCCGACGCAGCGGGTGGCGCCCCGTCCAACCTGCGCAGATTCATGTCCATATCCATAAAAGTCGGCATCAGCATGACATTAAGCCACTTAGTCGGCGCATACATGATGTCGAGCATATGCATGTGCATGTTCATGTAAGTTGGCGTAAATCGGCACGGTATCGTATCACTGCAACCCTGATCGACAATAGTTTGATCACTTACCTGATGCGCGCCATGCATCATGGAGCCAGCGGATTTACCCAACATAAATCGGTATCCCGCCATGAAATCGCCCGGCTTATCGAGCATATGGCCAAACATGATACCCGCAGGGGGAATTTTGTGATGATGATGCGAGGAAGCATGAACATGGGATCCGGAAGATCCGCTGGAACCACCCATCTGCAGCGAAGTGGTCGGTTCAATATCAAACTTTATCGCCGCATTCGCCACATAGTAATCAAAATCCGCAAAACTGTTATTACCACTGCCTATTTGCATCGAGCTGGCGCGGGTGTAGTATTCAAAACCGGCTTCCAGCGCAACGCCTTTGCCGAGCATTTTATTCAATACCACACCACCACTTAACGCGCCAAAACCCGCCAGACGGTGATCACTGGAAAAATTACCTGGTAATTTTCCTGCATCAAAGGAGACCATTTTAGCGGCAGCATTGACTGAGAACCCATCAACAGGGCTGCCATTTTGATCAACCAGATTAAATCGATCATCGCCAAAATACTGCTTAGTAAGATCATTTTGGTCGATCCAGATCTTCCGTCCGGAACCATCAACCTCTTGTCTATTGAAGGCTTGTTGAGAAAACAAATAAGGCCGGTAAAAGCTGGCAGCGTCTTGCGAATAATAACGAATACGCGGTGTCAACGTCCATCCGCTTCCAAGCGGCTGCACCCAGCTTGCATCAAAAGTATGGGTATTGACCCCCCAGTCATCCACCGACAATCGGTAACCAAGATGCATGGCCGCATTAAACGTGTTGATGTATTGGATATATTTTGTATTTAACGCTACTTGATTACGTATGTCCGGGCGCTGCTCGATCAGTGCGCGTACTTTACCGGTAATTAAATTGGATTGCCCATTCAAGCTATCTGGATCAATGAAAATCACTGACATTGCTTTATAGGGGTTTTCCATAAACCCATTACTATGCGTATAACCAATATTGACATCTACCAATGCGTTCTTGGTAAGCACTTGCGATACGCCGACATTTGCTACCCAGTCCTGCCGATTGCCTTGCAGGATCTCAGAACCGCCACGACTAGCAATTTGTGATAAATAAGCAGTCTTAGTAATATACGGGGAAGAATCATGATCCAGAATGGCACCGATATCACTGCGCGTATATCCGCCATTGAATTTAACGCTGGTCAATTTCTGGTTAAAATCAAGACGCCCGCCGATGTTGCCAAAGCTGGATTTATAATCACGTTCTCGTGAAAAACCACCCGCCACACTAATGGCGGCTTCATTCCATTCATGGCTTAAACCAAAAGTGGCTTGACGGCGGGTTTCTGGCGAGGCTGATGACATCACCAATACGGACCGCGGATCGACACCTCCCACCAATTGCTTGGTAATAGGATCGCGCCCAATAGGATTCAAATCACGGTCTAACAGCACATCACTTTGCAGCAATGGAGAAGCGCCAACCATTACGCCATTATTGAAATAGGGGCGATTACCCCCCGTAGTAGCCAATGGGGTT
Organism: Nitrosomonas sp. Nm84; assembly: GCF_003201565.1. Classification (GTDB taxonomy): domain Bacteria; phylum Pseudomonadota; class Gammaproteobacteria; order Burkholderiales; family Nitrosomonadaceae; genus Nitrosomonas. The sequence continues at coordinate 23,047 of NZ_QJJP01000023.1, forward strand.
GTTGTAACGGGTGTCGCACCCGACCAAGTATCTTGTGTATACCCAAAAGTAAATTTGGTACGGTCCGTCAAAGAAAAAATACCGCTGCCATGCAAAACATCGGCACTAATAGGTTTTAGATTGTTCGGAGCGCCAAAGAGGTTACGCTCACCTTCCTGGTATCGGCTATATTGAAAATTGATCCGATCTGTTCCTGCCGCGTGTCCTGGTGTTACCAATAATCCAGGCAACACCAATGCCGCGGATGTCAATGCATGTAGCGTATTTCTTGATTTTACAGACGAGATTTCCGGATCGTTCAATTGCTGGTTGCCGCCTTGGCGCTGGGGCATACTATTTCGTTGCAAATTTCATTTACCTAAAACAACGCATTTAGCGGGGATTCGCTTAATAACAACCACAACCGCCGCCACCTGAAGAGGATTTATGGCTTGGTGCCGCTTCGCGGCTGCTGTAGTTATGCGATTGTAATTCACTTTGCAATGGATGTGGATCTAATTCCATCTGAGGTTTCGCGAGATTGCCTCGTTCCCATGGCGCGACATTGACACATCCGGTTCCGCCAATACCTATTACGAATATTGCCCCGGAGATTGCTAGATAGTACCGAATTTCTTTCATGTAGAGGGCAAGTACTAAAGAATCCCTAGCTAAGGTTCCATTACCAATTGCGTAATCAATGCACGTAATTTCTCAGACTCACCGGGGAGGAACCCTTGATGCACATGGCGGATGTTGCCTTGCCGGTCAATCAAATACGATGTTGGCATTGCCATCACTTCCAGACCTTTGGCGCATTGTTTGCTCGGATCTGCAACAATCGAAAAACCGGCCGGATGTTTAGCAAGAAAATCCTGTGCGTCTGCAATTTTTTCGTCCAGATTGACGCCGATGACATGCAGTCCTTTATCTTTCAAGTCGCTGTTCAATTGATTCAGGAACGGAAAAGATTTTGCACAGGGCGGGCACCAGGACGCCCAAAAATCCATATAGACAACCTTTCCTTTCAATTCTTGTAAATCATACGTTGAGCTACCATCCAATGTGGTCAAATGACACGAAGATGACGTTTGGTCTAGATGTTCCGCATGGGATACTGTAGAAAACAAGCTTAGTATGATAGATATCAAAATTGTTATTCTTTTCATCGCACAATTACCTCCATAACATAAAGTGAAATCGCACCAAACCAATCGTTGGTCATTACTCAAATTGGTAAACCACGGGGTTTTCACTTGTGACTGTGTGCACAGGTGGATTATCTGCAGACTGGCAATGATACGATATTATGAACGACCTCGCACCTTCACCCGTTTTGTTTACCAGTAAAAGGTATGAACTATTTCCGCCCTGCACACTGACCGGCGGACTGAATTCGTCATCTCCTGAAATGGGATCGGTCGTGCTGATCGCATGATTAAAACCATTGCCGACGTGTATGATTTGCAAGTTCACCAGCAAATTATCTTGCGGCGGCGAAGTGTCCTTAATGCTTGCAACAAAGTGATCTGTAGGAATGTTTCCCTCACTACTGCAACTAACAAGTGCAAAACCGGTAAAACCGGCAACATTACCATTGGGGTCCATGGTAGCACCAACCTCATGCGCATTACTCAATGCCGCATAGCCAACTGTAGTCATAACAAAAATCACTTGCAAAAACTTTTGTACTTTTATGTTCAACATTTTATCAATCCTCCATTACTGTTTTGTATTTCATTGATGACACTAATATAGCTTTTTTAATTTCTTAAAAAAGACCTCGCTCCGAGAAGGAGGGAGAGCGAGGTTTAATCACAGCAACTTATATTGAATATCCAATCATTACTGTGGCCAAACTTGGTTGCCATCCAGTTTAATCGGCATATCACGATTGATTTGCGCGGCTGAAGGTTTAACTTCAACTGCCACTCCAGTGGCACCGCAAGATGCCGGCAGAGCGCTGGTACGAGTAATGGTCAGTGATGCTGCGCCATCTTCTCCGACACGATCGTAAGGCGTACCCAATCCTGCGAGGGTCCACCGATTAATTGTCTCATCGCTAAATCCGGAAACGGGCGTGATTTCACAAATATCGACAACCGATACATGGAATTTCACACTGGCGGCACAGGATTCCGGTTCAATAATCGCCGCACTGGTTCTGAATGGAATAAAGCCGCTCATGTCATGCGGCAGGGAATCACCGCCACCCGCCCAGAAACCAGACACATTTCCATTGCCATCCACTGTCTCGCCTTGAAAGGTAAAAACAGCCTTGCTATAGACCTTCTGATTCAGATTTCCCCAGTTTTGTATAAAATCGGTCAGTACACCCGTATGCGGTTGACCATCCACTGTGATGGTTGAATCCTGACCATCAGGAAATACCACGCTAGTGCCTATGACGTTGCGCTCTCCGCAGCCGTGACCAATCACAACGTTATTAGATACTCTGACACCTTCAGTGATTGAAGGGGTTTCGATCGTTGTATGGGCAAAAACATTATGTCCAATCATTGTTGATGCCGCAGCAATTATTGAAACTGTGATTAATTTTAGTTTATGATTTGTATGCATTTTTACACCCTTTTATTTTCCAATAATTTATTAAGATTTCCTGCATAGAATATCTTGTGATTTTTAATTGCATGCCCTTAGCTAATTTAGGTACTTTTCCGTCAATTCGCGCATCACACTCATGATGCTTTTTCATACAAACTGAGATTTTTCATGAGAATCCTTCTATAAATTGAATTCTTTCTGATCAATCTGCTAGTGACTTGATTATCTGACCTCATCATAAAATTATCAATGTGGCAAAATGTCGCACCCACTGTTGTAGCCACTTCTAAGTCAAGAAAAGTAAAAAAATGATTTGAAGCGGATGAAATAAATTCCCCAATGCCCTCTTCACAAAGGCACTGGGAACTTATCCGTAGCGAGGATTATTGCTGCTGTCTGGAAATAAAGCTTGTACCGGTATGCACATTCCCTGAGGTCTTGCAGTGCGCGCTGACATCGTAGCTGTCAGTACCCGATGCGGTATGTTTAACGAATAGATAATAAGTACCGGCTCCTTGGGTGACTTTAATCAAAGGGCTATAACCGGTATCACTGTCTGTAGTATCCAGACTTGATTGCGCACACTTATTAGTCGTGCAAGCCGTTCCTTTGTAGAGCAAAATATTCACTTTGGATGTGTTGGCCGTCATATCTTTAACTTGCGCTTCAGCATAGGAAGGTGCGCCGTTACCGTCATCAAAGCAGGTAATTTGATAAAAATCGACACCGGCAGCTAATCCCGTGGTGAAACTGCCACCTTGATTATCCGCCAGCACACTACCGGCTTGACTCATCATCAAACCACCAAAAACCACCATCGCAACTTGCTTCAAAATTGAGAATTTCATCCTATATTCCTTTCAAATTAGTAAATTCGACAACAAGTGATTTGTCATTGTCTATTCAAACGATGCTAAAACACGGCACGATCAGTGACTCTTGTGAGCTTCAAGCTTCATCGCAGCCAGTTCTCTGACGGCTTCCTCGTCGTCATTGAGTGCTTGTTCAAGCAAGCTGACACCTTTTTCATCAACCCCCAAGCTATCCACCGCCATCATACGTACTGAAAGCTCACTGTCATTAAGTGCCTGCTCCAGCAAAATAGGAAAATCCGCGCATGCTTGCTGTGCAATGGCATACACGGCTTGTCCTCTGACATTGGAATCTTTATCCAGAATGGCTTTTTGCAGGACTTTTTGCACAACCCCGGCATCAATCGGGCTTTTTTCAGCCAATTGCGACAAGGCGCTGATCCGCTGTTCGGGATTATTCGATGCAGCCAGTTTTACTATTTCTTCAGTAAATGCGAGATCGGGCTCACGTTGGCCATCACTGTCGTCAGCAAAACAATTCACCTGGAAAGACTCCAAGCTGTTAAACATCAATTTGGTTTCCGAACTACTCATGCTATCTGCCCGAGCAGTATGGATCCCCATAATAGCCCAGGATAAAATCATGAGCAGTATGAGCACACCGATCTTTGCGTTTTGGAATTGCAACATAATTACGCACTCCTCATAAAATAAGAAGATGAACAAGAGCTCCCGTTCTTGCCCACCCTCTAGTAAAAAACTTGCTATATGTTTGACTTACTATGCTTAAGGTTTCGGCCAGATCTGCGTGCCTTTTTTATTCACAATCGGCATATCACGATTCATTTGCGCAGCCGATGGAATCACTTCAACGTCCAAGCCATCGCCACAAGCCGCCGCATCCATTGGGTTATTTACCAAGTCACGCATTACTGTTAAGGTGGCAGGAGAATTGAAGCCGTGCAATCCAGGGCCGTCATACTCCGAGCCAACGGCCGGTGTCCAGAGATTAACGATGCCTTCAGCAAAACCTGCCTTAGTCGTAATCTTGCAGATATCCGCAATACCCAAAGTCACTTTTACGCTTTTGGCGCAAGAAGCAGGTTCAATTGCCATTGCGCCGGCTCTGAATGGAACATAGGTGGCGTAATAATCAGGGCTTTTGCCGTCCCGTGTGTAATATCCAACGGTATTACCATTGGCATCATGCTTTTCATCTTCATCTTTGAAGACGCTATGGTTGAGTATTTTCTGATACAAATTGCCATAGTTGGTTACATAGACATCGATGGTATCGGTAGTCGGTGCGCCGTTTACTTTAACGATGGAATCCACGCCATCCGGGAATACCACCGAATGCGCGATCACATTCGTGCCATCGCCACAACCATGCCCAATGACAACATTGTTGGAAATCCGCAAGTTTTCAGCCACCGTTGGTACCTCCAGGCGGGTATGCGAAAACGCATTGGGTGAGGAACCCAACAACAAGGCAATTGTCAAAGCAGTGTGGGTAGGAAATTTAAATTGATTAGGTTTTATCATGTCAGAGTGATCCCCTTTTTAATTGAATTATTTTTGTAATACTCACTAAGGCTACTTTTTGAGGTCGCTCTCAAAAAGTAGTCTGAAATCCATTCCATTCCTTTTCCATATCTCCGGAAAAACCTGATTTCCAGAATATTTCCAAAACACGGGAACTTTTTTCAGCGCGAATCATATTTTTCGATGCGCCAAAAAACAATGTGGCAAAATGCCGCACCCTTCTTGCCAATACCTTTCAAATCACAATGCACGCTGTATAACTCATTACTTAATAGACAATTAATTATTATTTATTCAAATCAGGTGATTCTGCTTTCATCACTGCTGCGACAATTTGCCGCATTATCAGCATCAGGTTTCTTGCATACAATCCGGGAAATTACAGAGGGAACCTATGAATCAACCGTCTTCACATATTCTGGGAAAAGCTTGGCTATATTGCACCGTATTTCTGACCGGCGCAGCGGTCATGGTGATCGAGCTGTTGGGCACACGCCTGATTGCACCCTTTTATGGCGCCAGTCTTTATGTATGGACCTCGCTCATTGCCGTGACATTAATCGCTCTGGCATTAGGTTACTATGTGGGTGGTATCTGGGCGGACCGGTCGCGGTCAGGATTATCATTCATCATTGCAGCCGCCGGATTATTAACGCTGATTATTCCTTGGTTAACCGAGCCTGTGCTACTGGCAACCGATCCCTTCGGCTTGCGCCTGGGAAGTTTTATCAGCACCTTGATCCTATTCTCCCCTAGCTTGATTATGCTGGGTATGGTCGGGCCTTTCGCGGTGAAGTTATCCACATCGGCTCTGGCCAATGTAGGTGCCAGTACCGGTTCCATCTATGCGGTCAGCACGGTAGGCAGCGTAATCGGAACCCTATTCCTCGGTTTTTATCTGTTTCCATTGGTCGGGTCGCGTGAAATTTTCATCGGCTTGGGGATTGCCCTGCTGGCATTGGCCGTGATCGTTGCCATTATTGAGCGTAATTATTTGAAATCCATGATGGTCATGGCACCAGCCGCTTTATTGGTGATCGTCAGTGCGGGTTTATACCCGCAAATCGCTAATTCAGGCAAAGCGGAATCGAGCGATGCCTTTCAAACCCGCTTTGAACGCGAAAGCCTGTACGGCTGGGTTCGGGTGATTGACAAGCCTAAAGAAAATATCCGCCTGCTTACCGTAGATGCTTCCACAATTGGTGCGGCCAGCATCAGCCATGGTGAAAATCTATTGACGTATCAGAAGATTGTGACCCGTATCCCTGCACTAGTGCCCAATCTGAATAATGCATTACTGATCGGCCAGGGCGCCGGACACATGGCAATGGCATTGAAAGATTATGGTATCGTGACGGATACGCTGGAAATAGATCCGGCGGTTGCGGAAGCAGCCAGCAATCACTTTGGATTTACGCCGACAGGTCGAACCATTATCGGTGACGCGCGCTACGAAGTTCGCCAGCTTAAAGGCCCTTATGATTTGATCATTCTGGATGTATTTACCGGCGGCTCAGAACCCACGCACCTGCTGACAGTTGAGTTTTTGACGCAATTACGGCAATTACTTGCAGACCAAGGCATACTGGCACTGAATTTTGTGTCATTCCTAGAAAATGGCCAGAATGCAGCGCTGGCCTCCGTTGCCAAAACACTGGCACAAGTTTTCCCGCACCAGCAAGTATTCATTTCCGATCCGGGTAAGGATTTCAACGATTTTATTTTTCTTGCCACCAATCATGCGATCAATCTGGACGATGCGGCGCTGCCCAGTACACATCGTGACTGGTTAAAACAACGACACCTGAATATTGATCCATCCCGAGGCGTGGTGCTAACAGATAATCTAAGTCAGCTGGAGCGCTTGCAAATCCGCAAATCCGAGCATTATCGGCGCATGATCGTTGATTCGCTAGGAACCCGTCACTTTGTCCGTTAATGGATGCGAGTTTGAATCGCCCCGGGATTTCCGGAACATATGAATTAATGACTCTGGATTTTCCGAAGCGCATCAGCGATTTCGCGACTTAACTTCTCTACAGCCTGGCTTTTAGCTGACACCAGGGACTCATAATCACGCGAGTCCACGGCTTCTCGTATTACTGATTTTCTGACTACCACGCGCTCTTTATTCTCTTGCGTGATGATCATCCAGTCGACATCAAGAACGACTTGCTCACCCAGATCGCCATCGAATCGTTTGACATCGATTGCAACACGGTAATCGACAGTAAACGGTACATTTTGCCGTGGCAAAAAAACACGTTGGGTGCCTAGAAGAGTTGACAGGTTTTCGCCAAGCACCCTTACAAAATCAGCTTCCAGCGATCCACCCCAGCGTCGGAATTCATGGATGACTAACGTATGCGCTGTGGATCGGGTAACGATTTGCGGGCGATCAAGATAGGATGGAAATGAAACGGGACTCAGCGATATAGTGACATCACCGCCGCGATCAACAGTTTGAGGCGTTGGATCTACTGCCTGCATAGCGCTTAACGTATAAAACGTATAAGTAGGCGTAGTTGCGCATCCGGCTATCCATATCGCCACCAAGACGGCTAGACAATGAAATACACGGGATATCGGTATCATTGATTTTCTCGTTTACCGTGAATGAGCGCCTCAGGATGCCGCTCCAGATAATCGGTCATGATACGAATGGAGCGGGCGGCTTTTGACAATTCATCGAACACATCGCGCAGGTCGCGTTGCGTGGACGAGTCGCTCTGAATGGTTTGCTCCACGGTAGCAAGCGTCTTCCGGGTCTGATCTAATGTTGCAGTGATCGCTGGCGTAACGGAAGTATTCAGCGTTTGAACCAATCGTTCCGTCTCCTGCATGGTCGACGTCAACGTAATAACTGAATCCTGAAATTGGCTGCCAATTTTTTCCAATGGAAGCGTCTTCAGTTTTTTGACCAAGCTGGCAATTGTGGTGCTGATTTCCTCAAAGGGTGTTGGCGTGGTGGGAAACACAGGCGGTGTTTCTCTCCAATTAATGCTTGCGGTAGGTGCATCAGGAATAAAGTCCAGATCGACAAATAACTGACCTGTCATATAATTTCCAGTTTTTAACTGGGCGCGCATCCCTCGTTTAATAAGGTCATTCATGACTGTTTTGTGATTATCACGTATAAATTCCATTTGATTGGAAACACCTTTGAATATCATACTGTTAGGTACAACTTCTATTGTCACCGGAATCATGATATCGTTTGATTCCGCATTGAATTCCATATTGATATCAATTACTTCTCCTATCGGTATTCCTTTGAACTCTACCGGCGCCCCCAAACTCAGGCCGCGCACCGAACCGGAAAAATGCAATACATACTCAAACTTCAATGTGTGACTTTCCCGCAAGGTCGCTTGATGGTCTTTAAATAGAATAAATTCATGGTCCTTGGTAACAGGCTCCTCTGCCTTATTCGACTTTCTTGGCGTATCAAAAGCGATGCCACCCATCATGACAGTCACCAACGATTCGGTACTGACATGTACGCCATTGGCGTCCAGAGACATTTCCAGGCCGCTCGCATTCCAAAAACGAGTATTGGAGTTGATTTGTTTGTCATGGGGTGAATAGATGAATACATCAATCTCCACCGATTGGCCATCCTGAGCGAACCGGTAGCTGATCACCTGCCCCACTTTGATCATCCGATAATATACCGGCGACCCGACATCCAGAGAATTTAGGTTATTGGCACGCAGAAAAAAATGACTGCCAGGCGCGCGATCTACCAATGCCGGTGGAACTTCCAGTCCGACGAAATCCCTCACATCATCACCCTCTTTACCGGGATCTATACCGATATAAGCGCCGGATAACAGCGTACTCAGTCCGGATACCTCGCCCGCTGCAATGCGTGCGCGAACCACCCAAAACCGCGTACTTTCTGTCAAATAATGTCTGGCATCCCTAACCAATTCAGCAGTGACAATAACGTGTGACAAATCATCGCTTAGCTCGATGGATCGGATCTTACCAATTTCGACGTTTTTATATTTGATTTTGGTTTTATCCGCTTCCAGCCCTTCTGCGGTTTTGAAGCTTATCGTAATGATGGGGCCCGTTTCAGACCATGTTTTATAAGCCAGCCATGCACCGACAAGTAGCGCCACCAGCGGAATCAGCCAAACGATGGACATGCCACTGCGGGTTTCCACTCTCGCTGCCGGCAGATCGTCGATCTGCTTTTCATTTAAGCTGTGTTCATTCATGATTTTTCTCTGCGTTATCCCAAATCAGTCTGGGGTCGAATGACATGGCCGCCAGCATCGTCAGTACCACAACCGCGCCAAAGGCTACCGCGCCGCTGCCGGCATCGATATCAGCCAATCCTTGAATTTTGACCAAAGCCACCATCAATGTCACCACATAGATATCAACCATCGACCAGCGTCCCATGACTTCCGCCAGGCGGTAGAGCCGTGTTCGTTCCCGGGGATGCCACGTAGAACGCATTTGAACGGAAATCACCAGATAAGTGAGAATAACCAACTTCAATACAGGTACAAAAACGCTGGCTATAAATATTACCAAGGCCACTAGCCACGAACCCGTGACGAGAAGATAGCTAACGCCACTTAGAATCGTATCCGACTGAGTCGATCCCAGACTGGTGGTTACCATAATTGGCAATACATTTGCCGGGATATACAAAACGTAAGCGGCAAGTAAGTAGGCCCACGTTCGTGACAGACTATCGGGTTTACGCAAATGCAAGGGGGTGCCGCAACGGTGACAACAGGCATGCGCTTGGGCCACTTTATGTAACAGGCCGCAGTTGTGGCAGTTTATCAGACCAACAGCGGCTGCAGTAATCCACGCGTTAGTTTGATCGTTCATGGGTCAACTCCAATTTTTCCCATACCAGATCCGGGTCGAGGCTGGATGTGGTAGCAGCCAACACAAAAATAAGAATACCAAAGGACCACAGGGCAACACCAGGAATAATCGTCGCTATGGCAACCAATTTGACCACGGAAACCAGAATACCGAGCATGAACACCTCCATCATGCTCCAAGGCCTAAGCGCTGATGTAAAGCGAAATACTTCAGCCGTATATGGCGCAATGCGATTGAACTTTAATGGTAAAAACACATAGAGCAGCGTGACAAGCAAGGTAAAAGGCGCAAGGATGGTAGTAATGAATACGAGGCCTGCAAGCAGGCGCATGTTCTGATCAAGCAGTTCCTGGACGCCTGAAAGCAAAATAGTTTCTGTGCTCTGCCTCTCGAACTGGAAACCAATAATCGGAAAGACATTGGAGATCGCGAATAAAATCAATCCGGCCATAGTATATGCCAGGGTCAAATCCAGACTGTGTCGTTTATGTTTGAGCAGAACAGCAGCGCAACGAGGACATTTCACCACGCCTTCTTCAAACGAGTGATCCACGCGCAACAATAAATCGCATTCATGACAAGCCATTAACGAAACGAAACCAGTCATTCGTATTTCTCCTCCTGAATTTACTAATTTATCACGTAAAACAAGCATGCAAATCTAAGTACTATCGATGGATGGTTGTTGATTCAATCGGCACCAGCCATTTTATTCGGTAACAGATTCTAATCGTCGGTATTGCCTTGCAGCATTTCCGCTGCATGCCGGCGTGTTGTTTCGGTGATGTTGATCCCGCCCAACATGCGAGCGATTTCCTCGACACGCTCCTGTTGGTTCAGGATGGTGATTTTGCTCAACACATGTTGATTTTCTACGCTACCAGCTAACTTAACAACTTGCCATTGTTGATTCCCGGTTGCTGCCACTTGCGGCAAATGCGTAATACACAATACTTGCCGTTCTTTCCCCAATTGCTTTAATAAATTGCCAACGATCTCCGCAACCTGCCCACCAATCCCAACATCGACTTCATCAAAAATGAGCGTGGGTATCGTGCCGACTTTACTGGTGATCACTTGGATAGCCAGACTGATACGCGACAATTCACCACCCGAGACCACTTTCGCCAAAGGCCGTAATGGCAATCCCTGGTGAGCTGCAACCTGGAATTCAATTTGTTCCAGACCATTAACGTTCCCCTGTTCCATAGGTATCAATGCCACCGAAAATTCACTGCCGGCCATGGCAATGGTTTGCATCGCAGCACTCACTTGGCGGGATAATGCTTTACTGCTTTTTTGGCGTACCGCGCTCAATGCTTGCGCTTGTTTGAAATATTCAGCTTGGGCGGTAACTTCGAGCGCTTGCAAGTGACTGATATTCGAATCCGCACCGAGTGCTTCCAGCTGCTGCGTAATGGTCTCGCGCAATGGTGGTAATTCTTCCGGCGCTACACGAAATTTTCTCGCCAGCGTATGGATCGCTGACAAGCGTTGTTCGATATCCTGTAATGCTTGCGGATCCAAATCCAGACTCTGGCGGTAATGTTTCAGTTCATAAACGCCTTCCTGCAGTTGGATATGCGCCGAATCCAACAAATCGACAATGGTTTTAAGCTGATTGTCATACTCGAGAAGATTGCGCAATTGGCTATTGATTGCATTGAGTTGCGTCAGTATTGACGATTCGCTTTCAGATAACGCCTCAATCCCTGTTTCAGCCGCCGCCAATAGCGTGGCCACGTGCGATAACCGGCTATGATCAGTCTGTAGTGCGTGCCATTCTTCCGATGTAAAATTTAATGTTGATAATTCATGCAATTGCCATTCAAGCTGATCACGTTTGTCGCGTGATTCCACCGCACGTAGCTCCATGGCAATTCTTCGTTGATAGCAATCCTGCCAGTTTTGATAAGCCGCCCTAACCGCACGCGTCAAGCCATCGCAACCGGAAAAAGCATCCAATAATTCACGCTGCGCGTCTTTCTGCAACAGGGATTGATGGGCGTGTTGACTGTGAATGGCTACCAGGTATTCGCTTGCAGTACGTAGTTGTTGTAACGTCACCGTATGCCCATTGATATAACTGCGCGAACGGCCATTGCTTTCAATAATGCGGCGCAGCAAACAAATATCCGCATCGCCATATAAATCATTTGCGTTCAACCATTGCGATAGCTCCGGCAAGCGACTGATATCAAATGTCACATTGATTTCAGCACGCTCACAACCGAGCCGTACCTGGCTGACATCGCCGCGCTCTCCCAGAGCGAGCGTCAGTGCATCGATCAAAATGGATTTTCCCGCTCCCGTTTCTCCAGTCAACACCGTAAAACCAGGCATCACATCCAGCTCGATCCGGTCAACAATAACGAAATCTTTGATGCTTAGGTGCGTTAGCATAATTGCGCATTGTGCGGACACATCAGGGAAATTCGCTCCAACCCAATTTTTCCCTCAACATACGGTAATAACTATGGTTGACTGCATGCAACAATCGCACGGTTTTTGGAAAACGCCGAACAACGATGCTATCCGTCTGTTCCAGATCAAAACAGGAATGACTGTCACAGTTGATGCGCACATTGACAGCGCTTTGCATCTGGATTTGTACATTGGCATCAGGTCCGATGACAATCGGGCGATTGCTCAGCGTATGGGGACAAACCGGTACCAATGCAATCAAATCCAAACTGGGGTGTAGAATGGGGCCACCGGATGATAATGCGTAAGCCGTTGATCCGGTGGGTGTTGCCACGATCAAACCATCGGAACGCAGGGTATTCACATACTCGTTATCAACTTTCACTTCAAATTCGATCATGCCACTGCTCATGCCTCGGTACAGCACCACATCATTAAACGCCAGGCTACCAAACGCGCTACTGCCATTACGAATCACTTCAGCATACAGTAGCATACGACGCTCAGTGGTATATTGCCCCGCCAGCATTTCATCGAGCGTTTCAAACATGGTATCCGCAGACAGATCCGTGAGAAAACCCAGTCTTCCCTGATTAATGCCAATTAAGGGCACATCATAGGAAACTAGCATGCGCGCAATATTTAGCATCGTGCCATCGCCCCCCATGACAACCGCGAGATCAGCTTGCTCACCGATTTCTTCCAGCGATAATACGGGATACTTATCGCTGCTCACGTGAGATGCCGTAAGATGATCCAACAGAACTTTATAATTCTTTTCGATCAAATACTCGGCCAGATTGAGCAGCGGTATCGCAATTTCCGGATTCTTATGTTTACCAATCAGTGCAATCGTTGTGAATGGAGAACTCATTACTTAAAAGTATTATCAATGATAATGATTGTGTTAGATGAAAATTAAATATAAATGCTAAAACGGTCACTAAAAAACGTATTCAGTTAACGAGCGATCTGTGTAGGATGTAAAATGGCTCCATCGCATATGCCCGGCAAGAAAATCAAGCCAAGAAAATAACCAAGCATGCAACGAAACTCAAGCGATTAAAGATAACCTAATAATCCTGCTAATAACTTGGAAAGTTTAGCATATATAAGGCAAAATCACTGATTCCTACTTAATATGAAAACTATCGGTTGGTGTAGAATTACCCTATGTTAAATGAACGCGCCCAAATATTATTAAAAACTCTGGTAGAGCGATATATCCACGAAGGTCAGCCCGTTGGTTCTCGCACTCTGTCAAAATTTTCCGGATTAGATCTCAGCCCAGCAACCATTCGCAATGTCATGGCCGATCTTGAAGAAATGGGATTGATCATCAGCCCGCATACTTCAGCAGGGAGAATACCGACACCCAAAGGTTATCGCCTGTTTGTCGATACCTTATTGGTAGTCAAAACTCTGAATAAGGTCGAGCTCAATCATTTGGAAAACCAACTACACCCTGATAATCCTTCACGCTTAATCAACGTCGCGTCCCAGCTGCTTTCAGAGTTGACTCACTTTGCCGGTGTCGTAATTACGCCTAAACATAAAGGTGCGGTGTTTCGCTATGTCGAGTTTATGGCATTGTCAGAAAAGCGCATTTTGCTGATTATCGTCACGCCTGAAGGCGATGTACAAAATCGTATTATTTTCACGGATAAACCCTACAGTCAGTCCGATTTGATTGAGGCCGGAAATTTTATCAATCAGCACTATGCGGGCTGCACCTTAGATGAAATTCGTAGCCGTCTGGATAGCGAGTTAAAGCAACTACGCAGCGAAATGATAATTCTGATGAACGCAGCGATTGAGGTGGGTGGTAACGCAATCAATGAAAGTAGCGAAGCTGTGGTTTTGGCCGGCGAGCGAAATCTCTTTCAAGTTCACGATCTGGCGGAGAATTTAATCAGCTTAAAAGAACTATTTGAATTATTCGAGCGTAAAACCAAATTATTGCAATTACTTGAATTGAGTCGGCAAGCCCATGGTGTAAAGATTTTTATTGGTGGCGAAGCGGATGTTGCATCGCTGGAAGAATTCAGTGTAGTGACCGCACCTTATGAAATCGAAGGGGAAATTGTCGGCACCGTGGGCGTCATCGGCCCCAGACGTATGGCTTATGAACGCATCATCCCGATTGTCGATATTACCGCCAAGCTTCTATCCAGCGGCCTATCACAGCATTAATGCAGTTAAATACCTATGACTTCCAAATCAATCTACCAACACGGTTCACCCAATCGAACTGGTGTACTACTTATTAATCTGGGGACGCCTGATGCACCCACTGCACAGGCATTACGTCCATATCTCAAGGAATTTCTTAGTAATCCTCGAGTGATTGAGATACCCAAATTGATTTGGTGGCCCATCCTGCACGGTTTTATATTGCCTTTCAGACCCAAAGCATCCGCCGAGAAATATGCAAAGATCTGGATGCCGGAAGGATCTCCGCTCAAAATTCACACTGAGCGACAAACTAGGCTATTGCGCGATGAATTACACAGACGATTGCAAAATCCACCCATTGTGGAGTATGCGATGAATATCGGCAAACCCTCTGTCGCCACGGTACTATCCAAAATGCAGGAACAGGGTTGCGAACGTATTCTGATCATTCCTCTCTTTCCTCAATATGCAGCCAGCAGCACCGCCGCTGCGATGGATAATGTGTTTGCAGTATTAAGCCACATGCGCAATTTACCAGCTATTCGCACCGTCAAACAATATCATGACCACCCCGGCTATATTGCGGCATTGGCCCAAAATGTACGCGATTACTGGGATGTGAATGGCCGACCTGACAAGTTGATCATCAGTTTTCACGGCACTCCGCGTGCAAGCCTGGATAAAGGCGATCCATATCATTGTGCATGCCAGAAAACCGGGCGGTTACTGGCTGAAGCCTTGGCGCTAGATACAAATCAATATTCAATCTGCTTTCAATCGCGCTTTGGCAAAGCCAAATGGTTGACTCCATACACTGCAACGACTGTAACGCAGCTGGGAAAAGAGCAGACGCAGCGTGTAGATGTGGTATGTCCGGGCTTTGTATCCGATTGCCTGGAAACACTGGAAGAAATTGCCATGGAAGTAAAAGATACATTTACTCAAGCCGGAGGCAAGGAATTTCATTACATTCCTTGCCTCAACGAGCGCAGTGACTGGATTCAAGCACTGGCAGATATTACTTGCACTCATTTACAGGGATGGTTGGAAATACAAATCACAGAAGAAGCCGCTAAACTATCCAGAAAATTGGCATTAGAATTGGGCGCCAGCAACTAAAACCTGAGTCTTTAAGAAAATTGCGAGTTGATCAAGAATTTGTTGATTAGACCATGATGAAAGTGCCATTTCGCCTCTTTCTATTTGTGTAAAGCAAAGTTGAAAGAGTGCAAACAAGCTGATTCTTCTGAGAAAATCGGTACGATGCAACCCGGCCACCCTTCCTCTTTATGGTTAGGGCCCTCGGCTTTGCGTCCGGAAGTCTCCTTCCATTTGCCTTTAAATCGCTTTTATGTGTACTACAATACTTGGGTTCTTATAATAATCTCTCCGTAATTTCTCCGGTTTAATTCCTCTCTCTGAAACGTAATTGGTTAAAAACCAGCAGTTGAGAGACGCATTCAATACCTCACCGATTGCGGCGAAGCGCTCTATTTTGCTGTTAGGGCCGACTGAAAAAGATCGGCTGTTACTTGTCCGCTCGTTTTGCCCACATAATTTGTTACAACGGGAATAAATTGACCCACCATATCAGGGGAAAGATTCAATTGCTGGAATGATGCTGCAAGAGCAGCCACGCTACTCACTGCGCTTCCGGAACTTCCCGTCAAGGAAGATAAACCGCCGACCCCTGACATAGCAGGCGCGGCATTGAGCATGCTATCCATTCCTGGAATAGATTTAGATAATGTAGCAAATGCCTGTGGATTCATATTGCCTTGAGCCGCTTGAAAGATCGCTCCAGCGCCGCCCAATGCTTGTTGTGGTGATACCCCTAGCCGATGAACCAAAATATCAACCAACCCGATTTGGTTGATTCCTGCCGGATTACTAGCAGCCGCTGTACCGGCATTAAGTATTTGCTGGCCACTTTGCGCTGCACCTTCTACCGTTGACAGACCTTGGCCTACTGTGCTTAAAGGATTGTTAGGATTGCTATTTGCCGCACAACCTGCAATCGATATCAGTGCTATTAAAGCACCCAGTTGAATATAATTGGTTTTGTTCATAATAATTCCTTGTAAAAATGAAGAGCGATTAAACACTCACTATAAATAATGTTTCAACGAGTAGCAATGCCGATAATAAACGCTTAGTACCATATAATACATTCGTTGTCATTAATTCTTCATATCTCTGTCATCATATTTTCATATAAATCAATTAAGCTTTTTCACATTATTAATTATTTGTATTAAAGGAGAAAGTTATGTATTGCTTGATTAAAGAATGGCCGAATAAAATGGCAACCCTAATGACGGAAGACGGCGTAGTGCTCTGGACATTCAATAATGTGGAAGAAGCTCGTCAAGTATGGCAAGATTGGTGCTCATTGCAAAAAAACAGAATTTCAAACCAAGTCGAATATCTCGGCAAATCTGAATAACTTAAAACAACATACTCCCACTCTTCCTTTCAGAGAATCTGGCAACACTTGCCACCCTCCTGATCATTAGTGATCAGTCATCTTATTTCCCCAACTTTAAGTAAAATCCTTAGAATAAGCAACTTGGCGATCAACACCAGGTAAGCACATATGAATTCTACTTTACTATCAGAACGTCACGCACAGCGACAATCCGATAAAACAGTTTTAAGCAGCTCAGCTGATAAATCCGGACTGCCACCGGGAACACTCATACATATTGGCGAAAAGCATGGATCGGAATGTAAAATTTCTATTACACAATATAATGCGGATACACTGATACGGCACGACATCGTTTCGATCACAGAATTGAAACAACTAAAACGTACAGAGGTCATCACCTGGGTAAATGTGGATGGGTTAAGTGATATTCGTATCGTGGAAAGTATCGGTCAGGAATTGAATATTCACCCGTTGGTATTAGAAGATATCTTAAGTACGCACCAACGCCCCAAGTTGGAGGAATACGAAGATTACCTTTATATAGTTATCAAAGGTATCAGTCTTGATCAGGAAAAAATTTTTAGCCTGCAGTACGAACAAATCAGTATCTTGTTGCTGGCTAATTATGTAGTTACCTTTAAAGAAAAATCTGATGATACGTTTGATTCTATTTACAATCGCTTGCAGAACCGAAATGGCAGGTTACGGCAGCTTGGCAGCGACTATCTAGCGTATGTCATTCTCGACACGATTGTTGATGAGTATTTTGTTGTAGAAGACAATCTGGACGAAATCATCGATCCTCTGGAAGACAATATATTATTCAACTCCAATAAAGCAATGCTGCAAACCGTACAGCAAATTCGACGTGGTTTAATTTCCATGAAACGCAATATTTCTCCATTACGCGAATTGCTGGTAACCATCCAGCGCACGGATACTCCGCTGCTGCAAGAGAAAACATTGCGATATTACGGCGATGTATATGATCACGTACTGCGCGTTACCGATTCCCTTGAATCTTATCGGGAAAGAATTTCTGCCATGCATGATATCTATCTTTCCAGCATTAGTAACAAGTTGAATGAAACCATGAAAGTTTTGACCATTTTTGCATCAATTTTCATACCACTGACTTTTATCGCCGGTATTTATGGCATGAATTTTGAATATATGCCGGAATTAAAATGGCGCTGGGCTTATCCTACAATTTGGGTGATTTTTATTATGATCGGCGTGGGCTTACTCATTTTCTTTAAAAGAAAAAAATGGATTTAAGCTGTTTATTCATAATAAGATTGCACGATTACAGTTAAATGAAACATGCAATCTCTGGAGTTGTCTGACTAGTTGTGTTTATAATCCAACAGGCTGTTAAGAGCGTTTTCGAGGTAATCGATAGCAGGCAAAAACAGGCGAGGAAGCGCAATTTAGGTGTAATCAATGAGTATTTTGATGCCTTTTTTAGCACCGTAGCAGCAACACAGATAATTTTTCAACGATTTGCTGGGCGACACAAAATCAGAACCTAACTAAGGAGAGTGGTTTGCTTTTAACACGTGACGATCGCAAGATTAGTATTATTGGTGGCCTGCTCTTGTTAGGATTGACCCTAACGACAGGTATCGCGGTTTATAGTGCGATGCGACAGCAAATTGAATCTGTACTGGGTCGAGGACTGGATGTCGCTTTACAAGGCAAGGCGCTGCACATTGAGAATCAAATTGAAAAGGGGATAGCGGATACTCGCGCGTTGGCGCTGCGCCCCTTTATCATTAAATCGATGCAGGAACTCAATGCGCAACCAGACAACAATAATGCTCTGCACGATCTTGAACGCAACGTTAACTCGTTAACGCAAGCAGGTTTCTCGGCAGCAGTTGTTTATGACATACGTGGTAATGCGCTGTCGCAAGTCGGTCAGTTTTCTGAAAAACAATCACAATCATTGCCGCTCAATAAATATCACAATACATCTTTAGTATGGGATGGGCAGTTTATTCTGCGCACAAATAAAGAAGTACTTGATGCGGATATGCGCCGTATCGGCAGTATTATGACGGAAATCACACTACCCCAACTGACGCGCAGATTCAGTGAAATAAGATCAATCGGTGAAACCGGAGAATTTATATTGTGTTCACCGCCGGTACAAGATAAGCAGGAAATGGCCTGCTTAATAAGTCAGATTGATGGCGTGAAATTCAAGCATTTAAGACGCATGACAGAAGGCGTTGTGCTGCCAATCAGCTATGCGCTGGATGGAAAAAGCGGCGTTGTCGCCGTAAAAGACTATCGTCAAATACCGGTAATCGAAGCTTACGCACCACTACGCACGATCGGTCTTGGTATGACCTTAAAATTGGATGAGGAAGAATTATTCCAGCCAGTCAACGAAGAACTGAAAATTATCATTCTGTACCTGGCCGGATTGATCATTGCTGAGATATTGCTATTGAATTGGTTTGTCCGCAAACTAATCAAATCAGAAAAAGAGGCACGCGATGCCAAGGAAACAGCTGAGCAATTCTCCATTGAACTTAGCCATAAAGAAATTGAACTACGCGAACGCCTGAAGGAAATTACCTGTCTCTACGAAATTCGCCATAGTATTGGATTGGGGCTATCAGTAGACGATGTCTGCCAACAAATTCTTGAGCACCTAATCCCTGCCATGCAGTACCCGGAACATGCTTCCGCGATAATCGAACTTGACGGAAGACGCATCACTTCCCTCAACCAAAATCAGAGCTTAGCGCATGAGTTGTACTCAGAGATCAAGGTTAGTGGCAAGACATGTGGCCGATTAAGCGTTTTCTATCCCGAAGATAAGCCATTCCTAGTTGTGGAAGTACAAAGACTGATTGATGCCATTACGAATGATTTGGCAAGATGGCTTGAGCGTAAGCAAGTCGATGAATTACTGCACGTGCGGCTGAAGGAAATCACTTGCCTCTATGAAATTCGTCGTGGCATGGGATTGGAATTATCCATCGAAAACATTTCTCGACATATTTTTGAGCATCTGATACCGGCCATGCAATTCCCGGAAATTGCTACCGCTATCATCGAATTCAACGGCAAACGCTTTACTTCCAAACAAAACCAAGGTCATATCAACAAAACACAACCAGGCATTACCACCGAAGACGATAAAGTATGTTATGAGTGCTACAAAAAAAGCGACGCCATCGGTTTTGTATTGCAATCAAAAATCAAGGTTGATGATAAGGTGTGCGGTCACTTGAGTGTGTTCTATCCTGAAGATAAACCATTTCTTGTATTGGAAGAACAAAGACTGATTGATGCCATTGCGGATGATCTGGCAAGATGGCTCGAGCGCAAACAGGTCGACGAATTATTGCGTGAGCGCTTGAAAGAAATTACCTGCTTGTATGAAATACGGCGTGGAATCGGAGTAGAGTCATCCATTGATAATGTGTGCCAGAATGTTTTTGAGCACTTAATATCCGCCGTGCAATTCCCTGAGATTGCTACTGCCGTCATCGAATTGAATGGCTGGCGATTCATGTCCGGAAAATATGGTCAAGGTTTTGCACATCAATTGCCATCAAAAAATAAAATTGTTCCCAGGATACGCGATCACCGACGTGCTGATCGAGACCCTGCATGTACCTGCTGGTCTGCGATTAACGTCAACGGCAAGATCTGTGGCCAGTTACGGATATTTTATCCAAACGATAAACCATTTCTGGTGCTGGAAGAACAAAAGCTCGTCAACGCCATCGCAAGTGACCTGGAGAGTTGGCTTGAACGCAAGCGCCTAGAACAGGCACTGGTATTTGTGGCTGAAGAACAGGCACATACAATCGGACAGGAATTGCATGATAATCTTGGGCAACAGATAGCGGCAATCGGTTATCAGGCCAGAGCGCTGGAAAAGAAAATTTTTTCTGAAGGCAATGGAAGCATGGCGACTGAGGCTGCTTCCATTGCTACGCAAGCACAGATTGCCGTGATACAGATCAAACAGCTTGCGCAAGGATTATTGCCGTTTGAATTGGAAGCTAATGGCTTGATACCCGCATTGCAGACTTTCGCAACCAGAATAGCAACAACTTACAGTATTATTTGCAACTTCTCATGTAAAGATGACATGGTTATTAATGATAATGATCTCGCGCTTAACTTATATCGAATCGCCCAAGAAGCTGCCAATAATGCAATACGTCACGGTAAAGCACAACATCTGAACATATCGTTGACTGCCGAAGAAGGCATATTGTGTCTATCGATTTGCGATGATGGCAGCGGTTTTGTTGGAATTGATGCCAGTCATAAGACAATTTCAGGAATGGGCGTTAAGATCATGCAATACCGTGCGAAGCAATTGGGTGCAAAGCTGGAATTTTTATCGCGCACCGAAGGTGGTACGGAGGTTCGTTTAGAAATGCGAATGATCTAATATGTCAAATGTAAAAGCGAAAGTAATGCTAGTGGATGATCATGCCATGCTACGTCACGGTATGGCGATGCTCATCAATATGGAACCCGATATGGAAGTGCTTGCTGAAGCTGGAGACGGAAATGAGGCGCTGGCAATACTCAAGAAAAAGGAGCCTGTCGATATTGTGTTATTGGATGTCACCCTTAAAACAGTATCTGGCTTCGAAGTGATCAAAAGCATACACGCACTAATTCCAACGCTCCCCGTACTTTTCATTTCCATGCATGATGAATCCGTTTATGCAGAGCGCGCCCTGCGTGCAGGGGCACGCGGTTATGTGATGAAACAAGAACCTGGTGAAATACTGCTAGCTGCTATTCGTGAAGTATTAAAGGGCAATGTTTTTTTAAGTAAGCACATGCATGAAATACTATTGAAACGAATTGCAACAGGAGGAACAGCAGAGCCGGAGCAATTGATCAATACACTCACGCCAAGTGAATTTGAAGTACTACATTTGATTGGACAAGGACATAGTAGCCAGGAAATTGCCAAATTGCTTTGTCGCAGTATTAAGACGATCGAAACGCATCGTTTCAACATTCGAGTTAAATTGAACTTGAAGGATGGTGCTGATTTAATACGCTACGCCACACGTTGGACCGCTGAAGAACATTAAAACATCAAGCAACCCATTAATAGATTATCGATTAATGGTTTCCCTTAGTAAAAAACCAGAGTTTCCCTAATATACCGGTAGAGTTGACTAAGCTAGTATATGCATACGACGTTCTACTTGGAGTTATTACTATCATGAACACAAAACTGGGAAAATATTTATTAGTATCACCAATACTTTTTCTAATAGTTGCCTGTGCAGGATTGAGTCCATTGGAAACACAGAATGCAGGTAATAAGATTATTACACAAAATGCCAGGACGTATAGTGACCATGATAATTTGGCAAATCACTATGATAACCTAGCTAAAGAAATGGCAGCCAAAGCTGAGGAAAAGAAAGAGTCATTAGAAGAATATCATAATCATAGCTATCACTATGGTCGGCAAGGTCAAGATTTTAAATCACACACTACAGCCAATATTCGTTACTACGAAGAAGCTGCAAAAGAAGCTTCAAAGCAAGCGACTTTCCATCATAAAGTAGCAGCAGAATTGCTGAAACGTGAATATGCCAACAAACCGGTAGATTCACTCGGTCAACCAAGCAATCAAAAAATTAAAGCAAAGTTAAACTCAGATTCTAATAACGCTTATTAGAATTGGTTTTAGTAATTATCAATTAATAAAAAAAGACGAAAAAGCTCATCGCTTAAACCGGATTTTGTTTGCCGGAATAGTTATTGCAGTTAGGTAACTATGGCATTAAACGAAATCCGGTTTTTCTTTTTTTAACGTAATTCAATCATTATACTGCTTCTCCAATTACATCAATATGACATCGTATTGTTCTTGAGTATATGATTCCTCAACCTGCAAGCTGATCGGTTTTGCTATAAAATCACCTAGTTGGGCCAAACTCTGGGATTCTTCATCAAGAAACAAATCAATTACCTGCTGTGATGCGAGAATACGAAACTCATTCGCTTCAAACTGCCGAGACTCTCTCAGCAATTCACGCAAGATCTCATAACAAACTGTTTGTGCGGTTCTAATTTCTCCTCGCCCTTGACAGGTTGGACAAGGCTCACACAGTACATGCGCCAAGCTTTCCCTGGTTCGCTTACGTGTCATCTCAACCAGTCCAAGTGTGCTGAATCCATTGACAGTAATGCGTGTACGATCTTTCTGCAGAGCTTTATTAAATTCCATTAATACCGCGTTTTTATGCTCTTCGGAATCCATATCGATGAAATCAATAATGATAATTCCACCCAGATTACGTAAACGCAGTTGCCTGGCAATTACCTGGGCTGCTTCCAGATTTGTTTTAAAAATGGTATCGTCAAAATTGCGTACACCAATGAATCCACCTGTGTTCACATCCATCGTGGTAAGCGCTTCCGTTTGATCGATGATCAAATATCCGCCTGATTTTAAATTGACACGTTTAGCCAAAGATTTTTCAATTTCTTCTTCAACGCCATACAAATCAAATAACGGGCGATCTCCGGTATATAGAGTAATGCGCTCAGCAATATCCGTCATATAATTTTGTGCAAATTTGACGAGCTTCTGAAAATTCTCACGGGAATCTATCAGCACACGAGTCGTATCTTCATCGACAAAATCCCGTAATACCCGGTGGCCGAGATCCAGGTCCTGATAGAGCAATACAGGCGCTGCAATCGTTGCAGATCCTTGTTGGATGTCATGCCATAGCTTATGCAGATACTCAAGATCAGCACGTAAATCACTTTCGTCTGCCGTTTCGGCCATTGTCCGGATAATGTAGCCGCCCTTCTCCTCCAAAGGTAAAATTTGCTGTAATCGTTCACGCAACAATTCACGGTCAGTATCATCTTCAATGCGTTGAGAAATACCAATGCGGGATTCCTGTGGCAGATAAACCAACAAGCGCCCCGCCAGACTTATTTGGGTTGATAGTCGCGCCCCTTTGGTACCTATTGCGTCCTTAATCACCTGAACCAGAATGCTATTGCCCTCATGTAATAATTTCTCAATCGGTTTGGTAGTATCACTATATTGATTCGGATTCCAGATATCCGCAACATGTAAGAACGCAGCTCGATCCAGGCCAATATCTACAAATGCTGATTGCATACCCGGCAAAACTCGGCTGACACGCCCATTGTAAATATTTCCGACGATACCATGGCCGATCATTCGCTCAATATGCAGCTCTTGTGTTATGCCTTGTTCTAATATTGCAATTCTGGTTTCTTGCGGCGTGATATTGACAAGAATTTCGTTGTTCATAGCGCTAAAAATTCTCTTAAAAACTTATTATTCTTGATTTAGAAGTTTGTCAGGCTAGCAGCAAAATGGCTTGAAACTTGACTATTAACTGCAGCAATTGGAAACAAAATGAACGCATAAATTAAATTGCTATTAAATTTCAGAACCATGGGTACTAGTTATCGTGGAAATAGCTCTATACCGATTTCTTCTAGCAATTGTGCCGTCTCGTACAGAGGCAGTCCCATTACGCCACTGTAGCTGCCTGATATTTTTACAATAAATGCTGCCGCCATACCTTGAATAGCATAGGCGCCGGCTTTATCTAAGCAATTATTCTGCGTGAGGTATTTGCGGATTTCTCGTTCATTGATTTCACGAAATTGTACCATCGACGTCGATAACCTTACTTGTACCTTATCTTTGACCCCAACACCAATGGCAGTCAGGACTTGGTGTGATCTCCCCGATAAAGTCCTTAACATGTCTTCTGCTTGCATGATATCTTTAGGCTTAC
The DNA here is from genome assembly GCF_003201565.1 of Nitrosomonas sp. Nm84. GTDB lineage: Bacteria > Pseudomonadota > Gammaproteobacteria > Burkholderiales > Nitrosomonadaceae > Nitrosomonas. Next base: position 47,634 of record NZ_QJJP01000023.1, read on the forward strand.
CTAAAATACAGCCATCGAGCGTTACAATGGTGTCAGCGACCAATACCGGTAATAGTGGAAATTTACGCTGCAATATTCGCTTCCAGCTTTCATTTGCTTTGGATTGAACAATACGATAAATATAATCCGTCGGCGTTTCATCAATCAGTGGCTGCTCATCAATATCAATCGGGCGACCTAGTGTTTCGCGCATCAATAAAAGATTAAATTTCACACCGATTTGTCTGAGCAATTCACGCCTTCTAGGGCTTCTTGAAGCAAGATATATTTGGTTATCAGAAAGCATCATGGCGTAAAAAAATTCCAAAAACGAATAGGCATTATTATCTTGTTGAGAGTGCCTTAAAATCGCATGAATAATGAAGTTGATTCACGTTCGATGATAAGGATGTCCTTTAATAATCGAGACAGCGCGATAAAGTTGCTCCGCCAAAAGTACCCGAACAAGACCATGCGGCAAAGTCAGTTTGGATAATGCAAGCATTTCACCGGCTGCACGTTTGATTTCATCATGTAACCCATCTGCACTGCCAATAATAAATGCAACCGCATCGCCATCCATCGTCCATTGCTTTATGACATGAGCGAATTTTACTGTTGTCCATTGTTGGCCATTTTCATCAAGAACCACAACCTGGCAATCCGCTGGTAATGCTGCACGGATCCGCTGATATTCCGCAAATAACAATTGCTCGGTTACTTTGCCATTCAAGCGCTTCTCAGGTTTGATTTCAATCAAATTTACGGTTATTTCTCGTGGCAATCGTTTGGTATATTCTAAATAACCCGTCCTGATCCAATCCGGCATCTTATTGCCAACTGCGAGTATAAAAAATTTCATAATAAAGGATAGCTAAAAATATCTTACATCTCGCCTGCTGTTCTGAATAGTTACTATTGATTTTTATCTAGACCATAGCGCTTTTAGATTATAGTATTCACGTGCATTCGGTAGCATGATATGCACAATTACATCGCCCAGATCCACGAGAAGCCATTCTCCTGTCTGCTCTCCTTCCACGCTGTACACTTTTCCCCCAGCAGCTTTGACTTTTACTTGCACATTATTCGCCAGTGATTTTGTCTGGCGCGTAGAATCTGCACTGGCAAGGATGATGCTTCCAAACATCGAAGTTATCTTTGAAACATCGATGACATCGATATCGTAGGCTTTGATTTCCTCCAGTGCGTCAATAGTGACAGTTACTAGCTCTTCAGAATTCATGGTTTTCCGGCGTATAAGCAATTGGATTTAATATATTCAGAGACATCGTCAGGAAGCAGATAACGTATACTTTTTCCGGTATTTATCAATGATCGTATGTGCGACGCAGATATTTCCAGCAGCGATGTCCGTGCAGTATAGATAAAACCACAGGATTGTAACCCCAAATCACTGACATTCATGACGCCACGGGAAATAAATTCTTTTCTGATCTCAGTTGGCAGGTTTTGATCTTCGTTGATAGCAGTGTATCCAGGGCGGGCGACTATAATTAAATGGCATAAACTGAACAATTCCCGCCATTCAGCCCATTGATGTATCTTAACGAATGCATCTACTCCCAATATAAAACAGAGTGCTGAATTATCACCTAATTCACATTTGTATTCACGCAATGAATGCACCGTGGTACTAACACCGGGACGATTCACTTCACGCTCATCAAGCGAGAACAATCTGTTATCTTGAATTGCCAAACGTACCATGGCAGCACGGTGATTTCTTGATGCGGCAGGAACGGCACGCAAGCGAGGCGCACCTGATGGAACAAAAACGATCCGTTTCAAACCGACAACATCAAGCAACTCCTCAGCGATACGTAGATGGCCATAATGAATGGGGTCGAATGTCCCGCCATAAATACCAATCAGAGGAAGCTTATCGATAGCTTCCATCTTGGTAAGTATACCTATCAGCGGTATCCATCATAATAAAGCTAGGCGCATATCCGTTAAAACCTCTGATAAATGTGTCGTAAAACGCGCAGCAGTTGCGCCATCAATGACTCGATGATCATAAGAAAGCGACAAAGGAAGCATTAAGCGTGGAACGAACTGATTGTCGCGATAAACGGCCTTAGTGTTTGCTCTTGAAATCCCCAGAATGGCAACTTCAGGGGCATTAATAATCGGCGTAAATGCCGTGCCGCCAATCCCACCCAAGCTGGAAATGGTAAAGCTTGCGCCTTGCATATCGGTTGGTTTTAACTTACCTTCGCGCGCCAGTGAAGATAGCCTGGTTAATTCTTCAGCGATGGCAGTGATTCCTTTTTGATCAACATCTTTAATCACCGGAACGACTAATCCACTGGTGGTATCCACAGCAAATCCGATATGATAATAGCGTTTGATGATCAGGTTGGCTTCGTCGCCAGAATTATTATCGAGTGACGCGTTGAATTCCGGAAATTTTTTCAAAGGCGCGATTAACGCCTTCATCAGAAATGCCAGTAATGTCAGTTTTACTTTGCTTTCTTTGTCATTGGATTCTTTTCGTAGCGTCTCTAAATCAGTAATGTCTGCTTCATCAAATTGAGTCACATGCGGAATCATCACCCAATTTCGGTGCAAATTGGCACCTGAAATTTGTTTAATACGCGTCAAAGGTTTCAGCTCAATCGCACCGAATTTGGCAAAATTAACTTGTGGCCAAGGCAGTAAATTAAGTGCTGAGCCGGTGCCATCGCTGCGAGACTTTGATAATTCGTTTTTTACATAGGCTTGTACATCTTCTTTGAGAATACGGTGTTTAGGTCCGCTACCCGTGATCAAATCAAGATTCACGCCCAGTTCCCGTGCAAAACGGCGAATAGACGGGCTGGCATATGCTTTAGAAAGCACATCGCCTGTCGTGGCAACATTGTTCGTTAAATTCTGTGTCTGCTGAGGCTGGGTAGCAACCTGCTTAACTTCTTCTTCTGCTTGAGGTGCAGCATCTTTTTGAACAATTGTTTTTTCAGAGGCTTGAACAGGCGGTTCTGTTTGAGCACTATCTGAAACCTCGATAGTCAATATTGCCGTGCCCTCTGATATTTTATCGCCCGCTTTGACAAATAATTCTTTGATCAAGCCAGGATATGGGGAGGGAATTTCTATGGTTGCCTTATCAGATTCCAGCGTAACCAATGAATCCTCAGCTTTAACAACATCGCCCGCTTTTACCAGTATTTCGATCACTGGAATATCTTTGAAGTCACCAATATCTGGAACGAATACTTTTTTTAACTCAGTCACATGCTTTCCTCATATTGCCTCGACCTTAGCTGATTGCCGGATTAGGCTTCTCCGGATCGATGCCATATTTATGTATGGCTCGGTCAACCAGTTGACTTGAAATTTTTCCATCTTCAGATAGCGCTTTGAGTGCTGCAACGGTAATATAAAATCGATCGACTTCAAAGAAATGACGCAATTTCTCGCGCGTATCAGAACGCCCAAAGCCATCCGTTCCCAAAACACGATATTTTCCAGGAACAAACTCACGAATCTGATCGGCATAGATTTTCATATAGTCAGTCGCGGCTATCACAGGTCCTTCGCGTCCTTTCAAGCAATTTTCTACGTGCGACACTTTTGCCGTTTGAGTTGGATGCAACATGTTCCAGCGCGCCGCACTCAATGCTTCCCGCCTTAATTCATTAAAGCTGGTCACACCCCAAATATCTGAATTCACGTGATATTCTTTTTTGAGTATCGCGGCAGCGGCAATCACTTCGCGCAAAATGGTACCGGCACCCAGCAATTGCACGCAAGGTTTATTGCGATTCTTTTTCCCTTCGCTGAATAAATACATACCTTTCAGGATATCTTTTTCGGCACCCGATGGCATCTCAGGGTGCGGGTAATTTTCATTCATTACCGTAATATAATAGTAGACATCCTCTTGTTCCTGATACATGCGTCGCAAACCATCTTGGACAATAACAGCCAACTCATACCCAAATGCAGGATCATATGATACGCAATTGGGAATTGTTGAAGCCACGATATGACTATGTCCATCCTCGTGTTGTAGCCCTTCGCCATTCAATGTCGTGCGCCCTGCCGTTCCACCCAGCAAAAAACCTCGACAGCGCATATCACCAGCCGCCCAGGCTAAATCACCGATACGCTGAAAACCGAACATGGAATAAAATATAAAAAACGGAATCATCTGAATACCATGCGTGCTATAAGATGTCGCCGCTGCGATCCAGGATGACATGGCACCCGCTTCATTGATACCTTCCTGCAGAATCTGTCCGTGTTTGTCTTCCTTATAATACATCAGCTGATCGGCATCCTGCGGTGTATACAGCTGCCCTACCGATGACCAGATACCCAGTTGTCGGAACATGCCTTCCATGCCAAACGTACGCGACTCATCGGCGACAATCGGGACGACATGCTTACCGATCTGCTTATCTTTAACCAGAATATTCAGAATGCGCACAAAAGCCATGGTTGTCGACGATTCACGCCCTTCTCCGCCGGCTTTCAGCAACGATTCAAAAGCTGACAACGGTGGTATCTGTAATGCCTGCGCACTGGTCTTGCGATGATGAAAAGCGCCGCCTAGTGCATTACGCCGCTCTTGCATATACGTAAATTCCGGCGAATCCGCAGCGAGCGTGAGATAGGGTATTTCATCGATCTTGTCATCCGGGATATCCAGACCAAACCGATTTCGGAAGGCCTTTAGTGAAGTCGTTCCCATTTTTTTCTGCTGGTGCGTAATATTTTGTGCTTCACCAGCCTCACCCATCCCATAGCCCTTGATGGTTTTAGCCAGTATTACTGTCGGTTGGCCGGTATGTTTAACCGCAGCCGCATAGGCCGCATAGACCTTATAAGGATCATGCCCGCCTCGATTTAACCGCCAGATATCGTCATCCGACATGTTGGCGACCATTTCCAGTAGCTCAGGATATTTGCCAAAAAAGTGCTCGCGCACATATGCACCGTCTCTGGCTTTAAAGTTCTGATACTCGCCATCAACGCATTCCATCATGCGTTTTTGTAATAACCCTCTGGTATCTTTAGCCAACAATGGATCCCAGTAAGAACCCCAGATTACCTTGATAACATTCCAGCCTGCGCCACGAAAAGCGCCTTCCAATTCCTGAATAATTTTGCCATTTCCCCGCACTGGACCATCCAGACGCTGCAGGTTGCAATTAACGACAAAAATCAAATTATCGAGGCTCTCGCGCGATGCCAATGGAATTGCGCCGAGTGACTCAGGCTCATCCATTTCACCGTCACCCATAAAAGCCCAGACTTTACGTCCATCTGTATTGACCAGTCCTCGACTACCCAGATACTTCATGAATCGGGCCTGATAAATAGCCATCAGCGGTCCAAGTCCCATTGAAACGGTTGGAAACTGCCAGAAAGTGGGCATCAACCAGGGATGCGGGTAAGAAGATAAGCCGTTGCCGCCGGCTTCTTGGCGGAAGTTATCCAGTTGTTCTTGACTTAACTCTCCGGAAAGAAATGCATACGCATACGCCCCCGGCGAAGAATGTCCTTGTATATAAACCAAATCCCCACCGTGCGTTTCGCATGGGGCATGCCAGAAATGGTTGTAACCGATGTCATACAGCGTTGCAGCAGATGCAAAACTGGCAATATGACCGCCAACATTGGTATCTCTATTGGCACGCAACACCATCGCCATAGCGTTCCAGCGAACATAGGAGCGAATACGATGCTCTATCGCGTTATTACCTGGCGAGCGTTCTTCTTTTCCTGTTGGAATGGTGTTGATATAGGCCGTGGTGGCACTATAAGGCAGATAAGCACCGGAACGGCGTGCTTTTTCAATCAATTTCTCCAATAAAAAATGAGCACGTTCCGCGCCACCAGTACTGATGACTGAATCTAATGCTTCCAGCCATTCTTGTGTTTCCTGTGGATCTATATCAGGTTGCAGTTCCATATTCAGGCATACTCTTAAAAATTAACTTTGCTTGCCTACTTCAGCCGCCAGACTGCGCACGTTCAGCAGCCAGAATCGTATTACACAGCAACATGGTAATCGTCATCGGACCGACACCGCCCGGAACCGGCGTAATATAACCAGCGATATCTTTGACTGACTGGTAATCGACATCACCGCAAAGCTTACCATCATTTAATCGATTAATACCCACATCAATCACCACGGCACCGGGTTTTACCATGTCAGCCGTGATCATGCGTGGTTTTCCGGTCGCCACCACCAAAATATCAGCATTTTTTGTAAATTGCAGTAAATCACGTGTTTTTGAAGTACAAATAGTGACGGTAGCACCCTGCTCCAGTAACATGAATGCCATCGGTTTACCCACAATATTGCTACGTCCCACCACTACGGCATGTTGACCTGCTATGGGAATATGATTTCTTTCCAGCATGACCATCACACCATACGGCGTGCACGGTGAGAATATAGTATTCCCGGTAACCAATGCACCCACATTGTAAAGATGAAAACCATCGACATCCTTACTCACCGCAATGGAAGTGATGACGCGATTATTTTCAAAATGAGAGGGTAGCGGCAACTGAACCAGAATACCGTGGATGTGCGAATTCTCATTGAGCGCTTGAATACAATCCAACACTTCATTTTGCTGTGCATTTGCCGGAAAAGCATGCACCTCTGAGTAAATGCCGATTTCATTGCAAGCTTTAACCTTATTCCTGACATAAATACCCGATGCAGCATTGTCTCCAACAATGATTACCGCCAGTCCCGGCTGAGTACCTAACTGAATCAATTTATCAGCACGGGCTTTCCACTCAGCGCGCACCAATTCAGCTATTTTCTTACCATCAATAATGTGGGCGCCCATTATCACGCGAAACCAATCGGGTTAATTAATCTGAATGTGATGCGGCAGATAGTATCGATCATATGATATAAACACCTATCAGCATTAGCTGATTTGTTTTGCTTTCTTAATTTTTGTGCGATACATGAAAATACCAATCAAGAATACCGGTACCACAAAAAGTGCCGCCGCAATAAGGCCAGCGGCCAAAGTTGCAACCGTACTGTTTCCCGGCATGAATAAAGTCACGAACCAAATCACTGCAAAAGCTATGAGCAAACCACCGTATAACATGATTTTTCTACCACGATCATACAATCGCCAGAAGGCACCGGAAACTTGCATATCATCGATGTAATGGTCAAATACTTCTGCCAAGCTGCTATCATTGGGTGCAGATTCATAACCAATCACTACAGCCAATGCATCATGATCATCTTCAAGTTTGGACATTTTTCTTAAAAACTCGACGCGCTTGACTGCTTTTTGTTTTTGCATGCCATCTTGCAGCAGCATCGCTTGCAATGCCGTGAATGCCAATTCGCGCGCATCATCCGCGTTTCCCAAGTCTTGAGCAAATTTCCACATTACGCCCAATAAATAAAGCTGAATGGTCATGCTTTTAAATTCAGGTGCAAAATCATAATTTTTGCTTTCGATAAATGCCAGTTGTGCGGCTTGAACTTCCCTGGCATGTGCAATGCAAGCATCCATAGTTGAAATATCCGAAGTGGTTACCTCCGAAGCTGGTGCCTCTGCAATTGATTTGTCTGAATCAGTTTTTTTCTCTTCCATTTCGAAACCTCGTGCTTTTCACTTTAATCAAAGTATTGACGCGCATTATATACTGGCTAAGGGGATCAGGAAAAAGATCATGCCGGTTTCATGACTGATGTCCCACAAACCCATATTGCATTAGCTTGCGATTATGTGGTTTTATTTGATCCGTATCACAACAAATAGGAAGCGCGGGCTAATCGGCATTTCCTTTTAGATTCAATCGCTGCCATATCATTGATGTCAAATTGGCTGAATTCAATGTATAAAAATGTAATCCCGGTGCGCCCGCTTGCAATAAGCGTTCGCAAAGATCGGTGACAATATCCAATCCAAAAGCTTGTATCGAAGCGCTATCATCGCCATACCCCTCGAATTTTTTACGAATCCAGCGCGGAATCTCAGCGCCACAGGTATCTGAAAACCTGACCAATTGTGAGAATTTATTAATTGGCATGATTCCAGGAACAATCGGAATATTCAACCCAGCCGATTCACACGATTCTACAAAATGATAATACGCATCAACATTATAGAAATATTGGGTAATTGCCGAATTGGCGCCGGTTTCAATTTTACGCTTAAAATTCTCAAAATCCACTTGTGCAGAGCGTGCTTGCGGGTGGTATTCCGGGTACGCCGCCACATCGATATGGAATGCGGAGCCAAATTCCTGCCGGATAAAAGCGACGAGTTCACTGGCGTAACGAAACTCCCCGGCTTGTGCCATACCTGATGGCAAATCACCGCGTAATGCGACAATGTGCCGAATACCTGCTTCATAATATTTCTCCAGAATGACGCGAATATTCTGTTGCGTTGATCCAATACAAGACAAATGCGGCGCAACAACATGCCCTTCTGCTTGAATCTCCAAAGCAGTTTCAAGTGTTCGTTCGCGCGTAGAACCGCCTGCACCAAAGGTTACAGAAAAAAACTTCGGATTATACTGAGCCAGTTGTTGTCGTGTTAATCTTAGCTTTTCAACACCTTGCGGAGTTTGGGGTGGAAAAAGCTCAAAACTGAATGTAGGAGAGAATTTTTTTTGTGATTCCATCACTTTGCAAGTCTATCAATATAGAGCTATCACAATCGATACCAATAGTAATCTTTGGCCTTGATCAAGCCTTCTTAATGGGAAAGTCATGTAAATTCTATCCCATTAAGACCGCAGGAGCGAATGATTAATACCGGTACATCTCTGGTTTATAGGGACCGTTCTTGCTGAGTCCCAGATATTTTGCCTGCTCATCTGTCAGCTCAGTCAGTTTTACCCCCAGCTTACCAATATGCAGTCGCGCCACTTTCTCATCCAGATGTTTTGGCAGCACATACACATTCTTTTGATAATTCTCCCCGTTCTGCCATAACTCCATCTGCGCCAATACTTGATTAGTAAATGAGCTGGACATCACAAAAGAAGGATGTCCTGTTGCACACCCCAGATTCACCAATCTACCTTGCGCTAATACAATAATGCGTCGCCCCGTTGGAAATATGACATGATCCACTTGCGGCTTGATGTTTTCCCACTGATATTTCTGCACAGATGCAATATCAATTTCAGAATCGAAATGCCCAATATTGCAAATAATCGCTTGATCCTTCATTTTCAACATGTGATCATGCGTGATCACGCGCAAATTGCCGGTTGCAGTCACAAAAATATCTGCCTGATTACATGCATCATCCATGGTCACGACACGATACCCTTCCATCGCTGCTTGCAACGCACAGATAGGATCGATTTCGGTAATCCAGACGGTTGCACCTAAACCGCGCAAAGACTGCGCACAACCTTTACCGACGTCACCATATCCGCACACCACGGCGATCTTTCCGGCAATCATGACATCGGTTGCGCGCTTGATGCCATCGACAAGCGATTCTCTACATCCATAGAGATTATCAAACTTTGATTTGGTTACAGAATCATTCACGTTAAATGCTGGAAATGGAAGCTCGCCGGTTTTATGCATTTCATATAACCGATGAACCCCCGTGGTGGTCTCTTCTGTGACACCGCGTATTCTGGCAAGATTTTTTGAATACCAATCAGGCTGTGCGGCTAATTTATTTTTGATGGATGCAAATAATGCTGTTTCTTCTTCGTTGGCAGGATTAGCAATAACCGACTGATCTTTCTCAGCTTTGGTGCCTAGAATCAGCAGCAAAGTCGCATCACCGCCATCATCCAAAATCATATTGGCACCGCTCGGTTGCCCGGCAGCCGTCCACTCAAAGATCTGATGGGCGTACTCCCAGTAATCTTCCAGGGACTCACCTTTGTAGGCAAATACTGGAATATGCTTGGCTGCGATGGCTGCAGCTGCATGGTCCTGAGTGGAAAAAATATTACATGAAGCCCAGCGAACTTCCGCACCTAGTGCAACTAATGTCTCGATCAGCACGGCAGTTTGAATCGTCATATGCAAAGAACCGGCAATGCGTGCACCAGCCAATGGTTTTTGGCTTCCATATTCCTTGCGCAACGCCATCAAACCCGGCATTTCTGTTTCGGCGATCGCTATTTCTTTACGCCCCCATTCTGCCAATGAAATATCAGCAATCTTATAGTCAGTAAAGCGGCTCCCATCCGAGTTGAGCACAGCGTTCATAGTCTTCTCCTCAAAATATGAACGAGCGCCGTTGTAACAATATCCTCCTATGCTGAGCCTCACGGAAAAAACCGCTGCAGCGCTCCTCAGTACAGGGGGGAATCAATTAAGGTGTACTAATACCAACAAATGCTACTAAGAATTTATATACCGGCATCGGTACGCAATTGAGCAGCTTTATCGATAGCTTCCCAGGTAAATTCCGGCAGCTCACGTCCGAAATGCCCATAGGCCGCGGTCTTAGCGTAAATAGGACGCAATAAATTAAGCGCATGAATGATACCCCGAGGACGCAGATCAAAATGCCTTTCAATTAATTGAACAATCTTTTCGTCAGCAATCTTACCGGTACCGAATGTATTGACCATCAATGAAACAGGCCGCGCAACACCAATCGCATAGGCCACCTGTACCTCACATTTACTGGCAATTCCAGCAGCGACAATATTCTTTGCAACATAACGTCCCGCATAAGTTGCCGATCGATCCACCTTGGAGGGGTCTTTACCAGAAAAAGCGCCGCCACCATGGTGTGCTGCACCGCCATAACTATCAACAATAATTTTACGACCAGTCAAACCACAATCACCCATCGGCCCACCCACTACGAAACGTCCGGTTGGATTAACCAGATAGTTAATACGATCGCTGATCATCTCAGCAGGTAGTACCGGCTTAATAATTTCTTCAATAACCGCTTCGGTTAGTGTTTGATGTGAAATATCAGGATCATGCTGCGTTGAAATCACAACGGTTTCAATACGCTGTGGCTTACCATTTTGGTATCGAACCGAGACTTGTGATTTTGCGTCCGGACGCAGCCAAGTCAGTCGCCCATTTTTCCTCAATTCCGCCTGGCGTTCAACTAAGCGATGTGCATAAAAAATTGGCATTGGCATCAATTGCGGCGTTTCGTCGCAAGCAAATCCAAACATCAGCCCTTGATCTCCCGCCCCTTGTTCCATTTCCTCTTCTTTAGTACGATCAACACCTTGAGCAATATCCGGTGACTGCTTATTAAAAGCCGTTAAAACCGCACAGGTGGTCGAATCAAAACCAATATTAGAGCTGGTATAACCAATGTTCTTGACTGTTTCACGCGCAATAATGTTGTAGTCAACGGAAGCATGGGTTGTTATTTCACCTGATAATACAATCAAACCCGTGCTGCATAATGTCTCGCAAGCAACTCGAGCGTTGGCGTCCTGGCTCAGAATTGCATCTAGAACTGCATCAGAAATTTGATCAGCGACCTTATCAGGATGTCCTTCGGAAACGGATTCAGAAGTAAAAAGATATTCACTCATATCAACTCAATTAAAATTGTGGAAATCCTTCAAGTATACCCGATTGTATTTTTTATAATAGGGTTTGGTTAATTACAACTCTTACTGCACTTAGGTTTGCCATAATAATTATCTTCGTAAAATTCTACAATCGGAATCACACTATAAGCTTCAAGAAGTACTCAACTTAAGTCATTCGTAGTCAAGCACACTGCACACTGTTTTGCTCGATATCAAACAACATTATTCTTACTCTATATGTAGTAGCTATTTTGTGATCGAGTTCTTGACAAGGATTTACGATTTATTTGCAATAGTTATCAACTGCTTATTTGTAAAAATAGCGACAAGATATGTAATTATTGCTGTAGAGAGGTTTTTTCATTTGGAAAAAGTGTTGTTTAAAATAATTTTATGAGAACATGTT
>NZ_QJJP01000024.1 GCF_003201565.1 Nitrosomonas sp. Nm84
TCCACTTATCCACAGTAGCGTAGTATCCTGCGCTCTGTTTCCCCCTGGTCATTTTTCAACCGTAATGGGTGGTCAATTTTAAACCGGTATCAACACTATCGATCTTGCGCAATAACTCAGGTAATTCTTTTTCACTCAATCGCGCGTGATTGGTTTTCTTAACAGGCTTCAATACATCTGAAGGCTTTATATCTGCAGTTGGGTTACGTTCCGCTAATTCATGTGCCACGGCATAGCGCATAACCTGCCCGCACAAGGTCAATACCCGCTTGGCAATATCGAGCGCACCTCGTGATTCAACCTTCCGTATCAGCGCTATCAAATGCATGGCTGTGATGTCATTAATCGATTTTGCACCGATGGCCGGGAGTATATCCGCTTCCATGCGTCGCATCGTATAATCTGCATGGCGTTCTGTCTTGTCATGTTTCCAGTGATTCCACCAAAGACGGGCAATCGTTTCAAAGCTGTTCGCCGCTGCTATCGCTGCCTGTTGTTTCTCTGCCTTGCGGTTTTCAGATGGGTCTATACCTTTGACTAGTAATTCCTTGAAGCGGGCGTGTTCATTGCGGGCTACTTTTAATGTCACATCAGGATATACCCCTATGGAAAGCATTCTTGCAGTGCCATTAAAACGATAACGATAACGCCACCATTTAGCGCCGGAAGGTTGAACCAATAAAACGAGTCCATGACCATCAGGGAGTGAGAAGGGCTTTTCTTGGGGTTTTACTGCTTTGATAATTGAGTCAGTCAGTTTCATGTGAAAACACCCTCTGCCAGTAGCTTGCACAAATATGTGAGTAACATTTTCATGAGTATTATAGTTACTCACGATCTTACTCACAAATTTATCTTGTTACTCACATTTCACATAATTGGCTACGGTTAACAAATAATCAGCTAAACTTATTGTTTGTACGGGTCTTGTTGGTGTTGTTGGGTATTTATTGGCAGATAAGTGGCGGAGAGGATGGGATTCGAACCCATGTGTCAAGTTACCCTGACCAACTGATTTCGAGTCAGCGCCGTTATAGCCGCTTCGGTACCTCTCCATTGATTGTGAATTATCTATCTTTTGCTATTTTATTTGCGACTGAACGCACATGCTATGAAGCAAACTAATATTGCGCATCAGTTGCAATCACACCACGCATTTTTTGCAGCGCTTTGGCTTCAATCTGGCGAATACGTTCTGCTGATACACCTAATTCATCAGCCAGGTCATGCAACGTTGCAGTATCTTTCTCTCTTAACCAACGAGCCTCAATGATGTGGCGACTACGATCGTCCAGACAATCCAGAGATTCCTGTAAGCTTTTTTCGCGTAAGTGTCTGTTTTGCTCACTTTCTAAAATTTTTGACGGTTCTGTGCCATCCGTTAAATAACTGATTGGATTGAATGTGCCTTCTTCTTCATCAGTCATGGGTTCGAGTGAAATATCTGAGCCATTGAAACGCTTTTCCATTTCGACGACTTCTTCGGATTTGACACCTAATTGTGTAGCCATAGCATCCACTTCCTGTGGATTCATCGTGTCCAATCCTTGCTTCATGCTTCGCAAGTTAAAGAATAACTTTCGCTGCTGCTTAGTGGTGGCTATTTTAACCAAGCGCCAATTGCGCATGATGAATTCATGAATTTCTGCTTTGATCCAGTGCACAGCAAACGATACCAGACGTACACCGCGTTCAGGATCAAAGCGTTTGACTGCCTTCATTAAACCAATATTGCCTTCTTGGATTAAATCAGCTTGTGGCAGACCATATCCTTTGTAACCACGTGCGATGGCAGCCACAAAACGCAAATGTGACAATATTAATTGTTGTGCAGCTTCAATATCGCCATCACGCCACAGACGCCGCGCCAATCTAGTTTCTTCCTCTTGGGAAAGAATGGGAAAAGAATTAGCAGACTGAATATAACTTTCAATACTGCCGCCCATTGCAGGTAGTGTTAAAGCATTCGTCATTATAATAATCTCCTAATGATAATCTGTGTTTACTCTTTATCTTTCTGATTTTTATTCTAGCACTCTGGAAATGAGAGTGCCAATTTTTCGAAAAGTTTCGCTATCGAAACCGCTATTTTATCTCGGTTCAATTTGCCAGAGATGGCTTGCAACCGATAAACGCGCCCCCAACCATCCTAACCAGGCTGAAAACAATAATAAGCTGATGCTATCCTCAGGAGAAAGGTGTTGTAAATGTAAATCAAAGTTATAAAGTTGGACAATTTCAATGAGCTCCGCATTGACCGTTTCAATGGCGAGTGCAATGATGGACCATGCAGTAATACCACCAGCCAATCCTTGAATGGCACCGAAATATAAAAAAGGGCGACGAATAAAGCTATCGGTTGCGCCGATTAATTTGGATATCTCGATTTCATCTTGCTTGGTAAGAATCTGCAAGCGAATCGTGTTGAACATGATGGCAATAATCGCAATACTCAACAGAATTGCCAGCATAAGCACAACAAAACGCCCCAGCTTGAGCAGTGCGTGCAGGCGTTCTACCCAAGCAGAATCAAACTGCACGTGTTCGATTGCCGACCATTGCTGCATTGCAGCCCGCAATTGCTCCAATGTTTCAGTGGTGTTTTTCAGTGTATGCACAATGAAGGCATCCGGCAGCGGGTTGCGTATTAGGCTGGCAGTGAGATTGTCGAGTCCGTTACTTTGCTGTAACTGATGCAGCGCAACATCCTTCGAGACAAACTGAAAACTTACGACTTGCGAATTTTCTTCCAGCTGTTGTTTGATTCTTGCAATATCTTCTTTTTGCGCATCCAGTTTAAGGAATAAACTCATCTGTGGAGAGCTTGCCGTTTGCCCGGAAATAGATTGCAGATTCTCCATGAGTACATAAATACCTGCCGGCAGACTGAGGGCAATACCCATCACAATGATACTAAGCAAACTGGTAACCGGCGTAGAAATCAGCCGCTTGAGCGTAATAAAAAATACAAATCCGTGCTGCATCAGCCAAGCGCGTATCATACTGCCAATTTTCCTTGCTTTAGTGACAGAATATGATGTTGCGTATCTTCCAGTAAGGAAGCATCATGCGTTGCGATCAATACTGTGACCCCCACCTGATTGAACGACGTGAACATAGCCATGATATCGCGCGCATATTCAACGTCCAGATTACCGGTCGGTTCATCGGCGATCAAAATGTTCGGACGATGAACGACTGCACGGGCAATGCATAGTCGTTGCCTTTCTCCACCCGATAGCGCAATGGGCATAGCTTTTTCTTTTTTTAACAAACCGACCTTATCCAATGCTGCACGGACACGACTGGCTACCGTCTTGTTATCAAAGCTGCTGATTTGCAACGGCAATAAAACATTGTCAAAAACATTGCGATCAAATAATAGCTTGTGATCCTGGAAAATGAAGCCGATTTTACGACGCAAATAGGGAATCGCGCTAAGCTTGAGTTGCGCGATGTTTTGCCCGCTGATCGTAATGGTGCCGGAAGTCGGACGCTCAATCGCAGCGATTAATTTCAGTAGGGTGCTTTTTCCTGCACCCGAGTGACCAGTCAGAAATACCATTTCACCGGATGCAACGGTCAGATCAATGTTGTTTAATGCAACATAACCATCCGGATAGCGTTTGGAAACATTCTTGAAGATGATCATATTTGTGTTCGTGTTATCAATCGATCAATCAAACATTGCTTCGACAAACGCTCTCGCATCAAACGGCTTTAAATCATCCAATCCCTCGCCAATACCAATAAACCGTAATGCCGGCGGATTCTGCGGATATTGTCCAGCAATGGCGGCTACCACCCCTCCTTTGGCGGTGCCGTCCAGCTTGGTTAAGACCAAGCCGGTGACATGCAGTGCCTCATCAAAGGCTTTAACCTGAGTAATTGCATTTTGTCCTGTATTGGCATCCAGTACCAGCAACACTTCGTGTGGTGCATCCGGCATGGCTTTGGCGATCACGCGTTTTACCTTTTTAATTTCTTCCATTAAATGTAGCTGTGTCGTCAAACGGCCGGCAGTATCTGCCAACACAATATCAATACCACGCGCTTTGGCTGAATTGACTGCATCAAAAATTACTGCAGCCGGATCGCTTTTTTTATCCGGATCGCTATCCGGTGCGATGACGGTGACATTATTGCGTTCGCCCCAGGCAATCAGTTGTTCGCGTGCTGCCGCACGGAAAGTGTCACCGGCGGCCAAGAGCACCGATTTGCCTTGTGCTTGGAAATATTTGGCAAGCTTGCCTATGGAAGTTGTTTTTCCCACACCATTGACACCTGTTATCATGATGACGAAAGGTTTCTGGGCAGTGGTATCCAATGGCTGAGCAAGCGGTTCCAGCATGGCGATGAGCAACTCCTGAAGCACTTGTTTTAGCTGTACAGCATCCGTTAGTGCATCGCGCTTTACCTGTTTGCGCAGATCTTCAAGTAACTGATGCGTTGCATTAACGCCAATATCGGAAGTTAGCAAAATAGTTTCCAGTTCTTCGTAGAGCGCTTCGTCTATCTTGCCACCGCTAAATAGGCCTGATAGCTGCTTGCCAAAATTCTGCCGAGTACGTGCAAGACTTTGTTTAAGCTTGCTGGCGAAGCTTATTGATTCATCGGGACGGGATTCTTCTGGTCCTGCATCCGGTGTATCCACTGTTTCAACGGGATCTGCAGGATTTTTTTTGGATTTAAAAAAACTAAACATTCTGGTAGGCTCTAATATGCATTGAAATTCTCAAAGCGCAATTTTATTCTGTTTACTCACACTTAGGTTAGTAAAAATGAAACCTGACTACTGTATTACTTTTTCTCGCTTTTTTTCGTTCTTTGGATGGCTCATGGCAAGTCAGCTGATCGCATTTCCGATATTTGCCAACCCGCATGAGTATCTGCTTGATAATGGATTGAAATTGATTGTCAAGCGTGATCATCGTTCACCTGTTGTGGTGACACAAGTCTGGTATAAGGCGGGCAGTATTGACGAAGTCAATGGCGTAACCGGCGTGGCTCATGTGCTGGAGCATATGATGTTTAAAGGTACAGCAAAAGTGCCGAATGGTGAATTCTCAAAAAAAATCGCAGCGGCCGGCGGACGTGAGAATGCTTTTACCAGTTACGATTACACTGCTTATTACCAGCAACTGCATAAGCGTAATTTACCCATGGCGATGGAACTGGAAGCGGACCGGATGCGTAACCTGATTCTGACAAAGGAAGAGTTCGCAAAAGAAATCAAAGTGGTTATGGAAGAACGGAGATTGCGCACTGACGATCAGGCACGCGCTCTACTCTATGAAAAGATGATGGCTGTTGCTTACCAGGCGCATCCTTACAAAAATCCGATTATTGGCTGGATGAATGATTTGGAGAATATGCATGTAGAAGATGCGCAAGACTGGTATGACCATTGGTACGCGCCTAACAATGCCACGTTGGTCGTGGTTGGTGATGTTGAAGCGGATGAAGTGTTCAGGCTAGCACAGAAAAACTATGGTGTTATTGAAAAGCGCCCATTATCACCAATCGATACACGAAAACCACAAACTGAGCCGCCACAAATCGGTACTAAGCGGATCACTGTCAAAGCGCCGGCAGAATTGCCTTATCTCATCATGGCATATCATGCCCCGGCGATTAGAAACGTCGCCGCAGATTGGGAACCTTATGCGCTGGAAGTGCTGGAAAGTGTATTGGATGGCCATGCCTCGGCAAGACTGAACAAATCATTGGTGCGCGAAAATCAAATCGCCAATTCGGCAAACGCTAGTTATAGCGCCATGGCACGCGGCCCGAGCATTTTCTTTCTTAGTGCCGTACCCAGCGCAGGTAAAACGGTGACAGATCTAGAACAGGCATTACGTGGCGAAATCGAAAAAATCGTTAAAGAGGGTGTCACCGCAGAAGAATTGGCGCGTGTCAAGGCACAAGTAGTTGCGAGCCATGTGTATCAGCGTGATTCTATTTTTTCTCAAGCCATGCAAATTGGACGATTGGAAAGTATGGGACTGTCTTATCGTGACATTGATACCATACTGGAAAAATTGAAGGCAGTTACTGCCGAACAAATACGCGATGTGACCAAAAAGTATTTCAATGATGACAGCCTGACCGTAGCGGTACTAGATCCACAACCATTGGAACAAAAGGCGCCCGCGAAGGCAAGCGGTGGATTAAGACATTGAATCCATAGATGCTCTGACAGTTGCTTGGGATAAATCAAGTGACTGTCAGAGCAGCAGGGTGATCTTTTCAGCTTCTTAAACGATTATTATTTTTTTGTATCGCTAGGTGTATGATCCCCATCTTTTGAATGACTGTGTTTATGTGCGTGTTTCATTTCTGTATCATCTAGAACACCATCTTTATTGGCATCTTTTTTATCAAACATGGCTTCGTGATGCTTCATGAACTCTTCTTTACTGATTTTGCCATCTTTATTGAGATCCACTGATGACATTTTATTACCACATCGATGGCCGTGGTGGTCGCCTGATTTCACGTCGGCATGACCAGCGGCTTGTCCGCCTTCTTTAGGCGCATCAGCAGCGGAAATTGCCGTTGCGCTGAATGTGAACAGAAATACAGTGCCAACGGTAATAGCAATCAAATTTTTTTTGTGGAGCATTTTGTTTCTCCTAACTTAATTTAGTGAATGAATGAAAGGTGAAGCTTCTCTTTCACTTTTTAGAAACTGAATAGGTCAGAAAAGTTCGGAAAGCTGTCAGAAAACACGAGTCCTGGTAATATGCTGTTCAAGCAACAATAAAATGCTGACGGTAGTACTTGAGTTCATTGATGGAATCATAGATGTCCGCCAAAGCTTCATGTTTGCTTTCTTTAGTTAAGCCTGACACAATCTCCGGCTTCCAGCGCTTGACTAGCTCTTTAAGCGTACTGACATCCAGATTGCGGTAATGAAAGTATGTTTCCAGATGCGGCATTGAGCGAACCATAAAGCGCCGATCCTGGCAAATGGAATTGCCGCACATGGGAGACACACCGGAAGGCACATGTAATTTTAGAAATTCGATCATCTGTGCTTCAACCTCGGCTTCGTTGAAGCGAGACGCCTTAATCTTATCAATCAAGCCGGATTTGGAATGTGTAGACTTATTCCATTTGTCCATACCATCCAGAATCTCATTGGGCTGATGTACTACCAAAACAGGGCCTTCAGCAATGGTGTTGAGTTGTGAATCGGTAACCACCAACGCTACTTCAATGATACGATCGGTATCCGGATTCAGTCCAGTCATTTCCATGTCGACCCAGATGAGGTTATTGTTATCTTGTGCCATAATGATTTTTATATTTTTTGAATGTAATGTTTTTAATTGTGTCATATCGACATCAGTCCGTCACTGTTAAAAACCCTTTAACTCAATTTATAACCTATGCAAACATTTACATTGATTTTTCTGATTGCGCTGCTGCTCACAACCGTGACTCAGATCTGGTTGTCAGTCAGACATATTCGCCATGTACGCGCTCACCAGGGCAAGGTGCCGGAAGAATTTGCCAGCCATATCAGTTTAAGTGATCATCAGAAAGCGGCGGATTACACCTGCGCCAAAACACGGGCGGGGTATCCGAGCATATTGTTGCACGCGGGATTGCTACTCGTTTTTACGCTAGGCGGCGGTTTAAATGTCCTCAGTGAATTCTGGGCGGGCTGGTTGAGCGATCCCTTGGCGCATGGTATGGCGCTGATTATCAGTACTTTCTTTATCATGAGCGTCACTGAGATTCCATTGAGTTACTACCGCACTTTTGTGATTGAAGAGAAATACGGTTTTAACAAAATGACTCCGGTCATGTTTTTTACCGATCTGATCAAACAATCCGCACTGGGTTTATTACTGGGCGTACCCTTGCTATTTTGCGTATTGTGGTTGATGGAAAAAATGGGGGAAAACTGGTGGTTGTATGCGTGGTTTGCCTGGATCGCTTTCAATTTATTTATCCTGGCGATTTTTCCCACCTGGATTGCGCCGCTGTTCAATAAATTTACGCCATTGGAAGATGCCACGCTTAAGACGCGCATCGAACAACTGATGAACAAATGCGGCTTTAAAGCCAGCGGATTGTTTGTCATGGATGGCTCGCGCCGCAGCAATCATGGCAATGCATATTTCACCGGGTTCGGCAAAACCAAGCGCATCGTTTTCTTTGATACCTTGTTGTCACGCCTGAATCCAGGCGAAATCGAAGCGGTGTTAGCGCATGAACTGGGGCATTTCAAGCATCGCCACGTAATCAAACGCATCGTGATATCGTTTGCCATGAGCTTGGCTTTTTTGTGGATACTGGGATATTTGATGGGACAAAGCTGGTTTTATGAAGGCCTCGGTGTGCCGGTTGCAACTGTACCGTCAACTGCGATGGCACTGTTACTGTTTTTCCTGGTGATGCCGGTGTTTACCTTTCTGCTACATCCGATATCGAGCATTTACTCACGCAAACATGAATTTGAAGCCGACGCCTATGCTGCACAGAATTCATCCGCAGATGATCTGATTCATGCATTAGTCAAATTGTATCAGGACAATGCTGCTACGCTCACGCCGGATCCGCTGCATTCTGCTTTTTACGACTCACATCCACCGGCAGCCATCAGAGTGGCACATTTACAAAGTCAGGGGTAATCATGAACAACATCGTGTGCGATCTTACTTCTAAGCAGTGCAAGCCTTGTGAAGGTGGTGTACCGCCATTGTCTGCCGATGAGGTTGCTGCCTTTTTGCAGCAAATTGAGGGATGGCAATTACAAAATAAGCAGATCAGTAAAACTTACGCATTCAAAAATTACTATCAGACCATGGCATTTGTGAATGCAGCAGCATGGATTTCCCACCGGGAGGATCATCATCCGGATATGCTGGTGGGTTACAATCAATGTGTGGTCACGTATACGACACATGCGATTGATGGCTTATCCGAGAATGATTTTATCTGCGCGGCCAAAATCGACAAGCTGTTTTCAATTTGAGTGCGCGCTCCAATAACGCTAAGCAGCAGACGGAGCGCTTAGGCGGACAGGTTATCGCCACATTTGGGAGGCACTGTTCCGTTGAAACTGAAACGGGTGAGATCGTATCCTGTGTAATGCGTGGCAAGAAAACCGGCATTGCTTGCGGCGATCAGGTTGAGTGTCAACTGATCACGCCAGGGCAGGGTGTTATCGAAACCATAAAGCCGCGTACATCACAGTTATACCGCAGTGACGCCTTCAAAGAAAAAATCATTGCCGCCAATGTGACACAGATCATTATTGTGGTGGCTGCGATTCCGAGCTTTAGTGAAGAATTGATCAATCGCTGCCTGGTCGCTGTTGAGAGCGAAAATATTGCTGCATTGATTGTGCTGAATAAAGCCGATCTCGCAGAACCTACCCGGGCGGCAATGGATACCCTGTCGCTCTACGTGAAGCTTGGCTATCCCGTATTACAACTCAGCGCGCTCCAAGATGTTTCTGCGCTTCAGCCCTATTTGCAAGGCCACCTCAGTGTATTGGCCGGCCAATCCGGCATGGGCAAATCAACATTGCTCAATACGTTGATCCCACAAGCTAAGCGCGCCACGGCAGAAATCTCGGTAGCATTGGACTCCGGTTGCCACACCACTACGCATTCACAGCTTTATCGCATCGATGCGAACAGCGCCATCATTGATTCCCCCGGGTTCCAGGAATTTGGATTGCAGCACATTAAAGATGAGAATCTGGCATGGGGATTTACCGAGTTCCATCCTTATATCGGGCAATGCAAATTCAGTAATTGCCGCCATAACGGTGAACCAGCCTGTGCTGTGGTATTGGCAGCACAGGAGGGGGAAATTCATCATAAGCGCTTGGCTTTTTATCATCGATTGCTGCGTTAACTTCTGATGCCTGCCATTAGTTGATCTTTACGTTCAAAAGCTGATGCAGATCGATCATCTGGCCTAGGCGAGCATGAAAAAATCATCAGTCGGCACTTAAGTTTCCCCTAATTCCCTCAGGTTTCGATGGGAGCAGTATAAATTCTCAGAGATTTCAGCGTTTGCTAATTCGCAGGTATTCGAACATTTATTCGGCTTCCAAGCGTTTTGCAGGGTATGTACATTCTCGGATAGCCTGACCTTGAAGATCTTGGCAGATGTTTTTCACTAAGTTTGATGTATAAAGACCGCCATAAGCAATCAATTGTTAATAGAAATCTGTGGTTAATAGCTACATCATGCCTGCAACCAATAGAAAGACCGGGCAGGAATCATTAGATTCTCATTTATAGCAGGCATAGACTCTCCATTACATAAATTTTTGATTGAATCGTACTGAAAAAACCCCATACGCTGTAAAGGTGATAGATTCAAAAATTGCGGTTCAGCATCAAAGTTTCCAATGATTAAAACTCTTGAACTGCTATTGATTTGGTCAAATCGTGAAAACACAAAAAGATGGGGATTATCGACGCTCAATAATTCACGATTGTTTCTATCTGCAAAAGCCGGTATTTCCTTACGTATAGAAATCATTTTCTTTACTGCATTGAAGATGCTGTATTCGACTGTTCCTGGTTGTGTTCTTTGCATAGCTTTTTCCCAGTCCATCTTCGGACGATGTACCCAGCGACTGTCGTTGTTTTTTGATTCATCATTAAGATAAGAATCATCATTTAGTGTTCCGATGGCATCTCCGTAGTAAAGCATCGGAATCCCGCCAAACGAAAGGATCATTCCGTGTAACAGGAGAATAGTTTTGATGGCCATACTAATGGCATCGGGGTCGTTATTTTTCAGTGCACGTTCGAGCCCAGCGAGTGAAGCCAACGATCCAGAGATACGTGCATCGCCGGTCTCCGAATTTCTTCCGAAGGCAAGTCCGGCCGCGAGTGATCCTTCGTAATTTCCAGTAAAATAATCAACCAGGAAGCGCCGATGCGACAGCGGTTCATATCCTGCGGTGACAATGTCAGCGTCGCTGAAACCCCAGCCAATATCATCATGACAGCGCACATAATTGAGCCAAGTTGCCCGCTCAAGTTTTTGAGGAATATCATGTATCCCTTTGTTGAGCAGTATGGTTTTTTTGGTTGCCACTGCATCCCATAGCAGTGCCATAAAAGTCGCGTTATAAGCGATTTCGCACTCTTTAGCATTGATGGCATCTTCACCGAAGTACTTGATTATCTCGGTAGGTGCAACGATAGCCTCCGCGATAAATATCACACCGGGAGCGGTGACTTGGCAGCAATCCTTCATCAACTGCAAAATCAGGTGCGCTTCGCGCTCATTCTGGCAAGAACTGCCCATTTTCTTCCACAGAAATGCCACTGCATCAAGCCGCAGAATATCTGCACCGCGATTGGCCCAGAACAGAATGATGTTTAACATTTCTATAAAAACTGAGGGGTTACGGTAGTTTAAGTCCCATTGATAGTTATTGAACACGGTCATCACCCATTTGCCCATCGACTCATCCCAAGTGAAGTTGCCGGGTGCAGTTTCTGGAAATACTTCCGGCATGGATTCTTCATAGATATCCGGAATCGATCGGTCATCAAAGATGAAATAATAGTCCTGATATGCCTTGTCACCTTCTCGTGCTTTCACAGCCCACTCATGCTGGTCGGAGGTATGATTGACAACCACATCCAGTGTCAGAAGCATGTCACGTTTTTTCAGATTAGTAACCAATTTATCGAAATCTTCAAAGGTACCGAAGCGGCTATCAATCTTGCAAAAATTTCTTACGGCATAACCGCCATCACTTTTGCCTTCGGGGCAATCGCAAATGGGCATGATGTGCACTAGATTAACTCCCAATTCTTGCAGGTAACTCAATCTAGGCAGCATGTCCTTCAGGTTGTCAGCGTATCCGTCGCAGTACAGTGCCATGCCGACCCATTTCTGATTTAGAAACCAGTTGTGATCTTTTTCGCGCTCAAGATCAATTTTCTTAAGATGACCGGATCTGCTGCTATATTGGCGCATTAGCGTCTCTACTAGCTGTAGCATGTGCTTTTTGAAATCTGGATGATCTCCATAAAGCGTATTGAATAGCGAGTAAATAGCATAGAAATTTGCTCCCAGCCGAGTATAGAAAAATTGCATATTCTTCTGCGGCTTATTTTTTTTCTTCAGCTCAACCAAAATGTCATTGAGCAAAGAATGTGAAATTTGTTCATACATAAATATATACGCTTAGAGTTATTTGTTTTTCTCAATCCGCCAGTTATAGTGCGCCAGGCCTTCCAGAATACCGTCAGCTTGGTGACCCTGCGCAAAATATATCTGCTCCAGGTCGCGCAGTGGCTCGAGTTCCGAACTGTAGTTACCAACCACAATGCCTAGCGTATCACCGAGCAACATTTCCTTGTCATTGCCAGAATCACCTACCACCAGAAAATCCTCTAGAGGCAATCCCCACTTGCAGGCTAGATAGCGGATGGCATGCCCCTTGGAGGCACGTATCGGCAAAACGTCTAAAAATTTTTCGTGCGAATAGATAAGCCGCGCATGCAAACGATGTTCCCGTAGCAATCGGTATAAATCCTGCAGTGAGGGCATCTTCTTTGATATTACGTTATAGCTTAGCTTGAATTTACGCTGGTTCTCGGCAGCTTGAAGTGTCAATCCAGGCAGGCCGGATAAAACTTGCTCCAGTGCATCACGTCGCCATAGATGGGCAATGCGGTTGGCCCATCCGACATCCGGTTGTAGCCTGGGGCCATAATTGATTTCGCTTCCAACTGAGGTGATTAGTACATTCGGAATTGGAACCCGCGCATTCTTGAGAACTTTCACTGCACTTTCCAGAGAGCGCCCGGTAGCGACACCGAAAGCTACTGATCCCGCATGTTTTTTTAGCCAGCTAATCAATTGTTGCAGCCCTTCTTTGTTCCCAAGCAAGGTGTTGTCTATATCGCTGACCAAGGCTCTTCGCGCCAGCGGCATGGGTGATTTGCCGTCTTGCATGGTGAATGAGATCTGGCGTCGCATGCGCTTGCGATCACGACGCAGTATTCTGCGCACTTCCTTCATATATTTGCTTACGTGAGCATCCCAACTATAGTGGCGGCGTGCGCCTATGACGCCATTCTTTGACCACGTCTGCCATTGCTGTTTGTTCGATAATACATTGGATAATGCTGCAGCAATATCAACCGAATCCAACGGATTCACCAACAAACCATTACAACAATTCGCCAAAATATCCCGCGGTCCGCCATCTTCGGTAGCTACAAATGGCAAGCCGCTCGCGGCGGTTTCAATCAAGGTCAAGCCAAATGGTTCAGTGAGTGCCGGATTGACAAATACACCGTGGCGGCGCGCAGCCAGCCGGTATAGCTCCGGCACATCTTCGGCGGTATGGTGTTTGGGTATCGCCACGCGCCCCCATAAATCATAACGATCTATATCCAGCAACAACTCTCTCAGTACTTTCTGCGAAGCGTCATCCAGTTCACGAATGTCATCACGATTGCCGGAGACGATAACCAGATTGGCCATTTCCTGTAGCTCGGGATTACCTCCATAAGCTTCGATCAGACCTTTTAGATTCTTGTGAATGGAAGGACGGCAAATTGCGAGGATTATCGGCTTGGCTGGATCTGATAGAAATTTATCTACCATTTGCACAACATTAGGATTAATTTTTCTACGTCCCGGCGGCGAGAAGCGTGTAATGTCTGTACCTGGTGGAATCACGACAAAGCGACTACGATTATGATTGTGATACATGCCATACTGCTCGACAACCTCTTGCCGCGTGCTGGTGACTACCATGTTAGCGCTTACCAGCAAATCCTCTTCTACCGCGATGCGGCGTTCGAAGTTGAACTGACGTTCAATAGCGTGCTTTTTTCGGCCACTTGCCAACAAGCACGATTGCTTAGGGCGCCCCAACGAGTGCCCCGTATGCACTTGAGGTATACCTAAGAGTAGGGATAGCTGCTGCCCTACATACCCTGCGTCGGCGTAATGTGTATGTATCAAGTCCGGTAATCGGCCCTGTTGACGCAAAAAATGCAAACTGCGATCCACCAGTTGATCGAGATGAGGCCATAGCAATTCCTTGCGTATGTAATGCGATGGACCGAAAGGTAGGCGCAGAATACGTGCACCGTTACCAATTTCTTCAATGGGCTGGGAATAATCTGAAGATACTGCGGGATCATCAACCAGCCGCGTCAGCAAATCAACTTGTCCGACATCGCAATGGCGTGCCAATGCACGCACAAGCTCCACCACATAGGTGGTTTGCCCGCCAGTATCGGCATCTCGCCCCAACTCCATGTTATTTCCTCTGATCAGGCCGTGCGGACTGATCATCAAAATGTACAATGGATTTTCGCTATTGATCAGACCCATCGTCATATATTCCAATCCTTTATGAACGGTTCATAAAAAACCGGAGAATCTGGAATTGCTCCTTGTATTTCGCACAAAGTAGCGGCAAAGGCATTGGCGCGTAACAAGGTAAGCTTAGTCGGCCAACCGCGCAATACACCAAGGATGTAAACAGAGGCAAAACCGTCGCCTGCACCAACCGTATCCACCAGTGGTCGTGAAGATGAGGAGCCGTCAACACTCTCTACCTTTCCCTCGCTATCGAGTTGCCAAGCTCCCTGTTCACCGCATGTAACCAAAACGCTGTCCAGACCAAAACCTCTGATCAACGCATCAACATTTTGCACTTCATTTTGACCGGACAGCTGGAATAACGATGTCAGTATATCCAGCTCTTCCTGATTTATTTTTACCAGGTTTGCGCGTCTCAGCGAGCGCTCTATGGTGGGTGCGTCATACCAAGGTTTACGTAAATTGATATCCAGCAAACGTGGCGCGTCGCTGCTGCGAATCAACGCGCTCAGGGCTTGGGCGGATTTTGCACCGCGCTGGGCCAAGGTGCCAAAATATATCAGTTGCGGACGCACTGCCAAAGTAATCATATGCGTTATGCCAGCATGTATGTAGTCATACGCTTGTTCCGGTAGAATTTCAAAGCGGTGTTTGCGTTCTTCCATGTGCACCATCACTTGACCAGTCGGATGAGAAACATCAAGCTGTATACCGAAATCATCCATGCCGGCATCCTTTATCACCGCAAGCAATTCACGGCGAAGTTCGTCGTCTCCAGTGCGCGTTATCAGTACTGGATGCAATCCAAATGCTTGCAGATGACGTGCAACATTGAACGGCGCACCTCCAAACACTTTTCGGTCATCGAATATATCTGCCAGTACCTCGCCGAATAATAAAATTGTTTCTGCTTGAGTGGGTGTCATAGATACTAGTTACCATATCACAAAAATCAATCACCCCAGTTGAACTCGGTGACGATGACTCCATGGGCGATGCCGTGGGCGCACTTAGATGTCCTGTGAACAACGCATGCGGCTGGGCAACTGGGATTCGGGGGGACCAAAGAGGAAGATAGTGGATCGCTCCTAGCGATACCAGAAGCAATGATTTCTCAGGTAGCTCCATAATCCATAGTGCAAATGAAATCACTACGGCCGAACCTAGTTGTACACCAAAGAAGACGAATGAATGAGTGGGTGTTTATTCATTGAAATCTTCGTTCTTAACAATTGGTATTGACTACGTTGCACATGGCAAAATGATTATTATGAACAACATAGTACAAATTGTCTAAGTCTAACTTGAACTGAGTACTGTAACGACATCTAAAACGGTGCAACTTACAAAAACTGTTTACAGATGTCGTTTTATTCAGGTTTTAAGAAGGCTAAAACTTAATGGTAGCCATGGTATATCCATAATTGGTATCAGCGGAAATACCTTGTGAGACCTTATCAAAGTAATCTCCCTTGAAAATATGACTATACCCTATATCAAAGCTCAAACGTTTCAGGTAACTCCACTGGGGATCCCATCCGAGACTGACATCAAGCATATTTCCTAAAAAGCTACCTGCTCGACCAGTCTGATCTTGTAAACCGCTACCTACATACGCACCATGCTTATCGGCTAGCCAATATGCTCGGTGGGACAGCATAAGCCTGACCTGAGGCGTGGGTATCAACGTCGCGCGGAAACCAACAGGAGAAAGTAAGTTGGAGGGAAAAAATGGCCCAAACATCCCAGTTGGTCCATACTCTACGCGACGTTTTGCATAGAGAATATCGAAATTTTTGTTAGGATCACGACTGCCTGAGGAGAAATCGAATAGGTAGACCAACCTGGTAGGCATATTCCGATCGGAAATTTTCGTATCGAAAGAATACCCAACTTCTCCATGATGGCGGTGCGCAAAAAGGCTTTCATCTTGAGTATCTCCAAATTGATACATGGATTCAATCTCATAATCAAGCTGACCTTTTGTAGGTTTGGCAAACACTCTAAAACCTGTCGTCGATAAATTGCGTTGCCTAAGTTTATTGCCTTCGTTTAATTGTAAGAAATAGGCGTCTACATTAGCCCATGGAAGATCACGGTTGGTAATTTGTATGCCCGAAAAATAGGTGGCAGGTGTGTTCCAATCCAGTGTTGTGGGTTGCCTGTCGACGGGTCGTGTACCAAAAATCAAAAGTCCCCATTTTTCTTTATCATTGCCAACCGTAAATTTCATCCCATCAAATGTTGGCGTGAAGGTGCCCCAACGATGCCCCCCTAACAGACGCGCCTCTCCTGTTTCCAGCAGGAATCGTCCGACTTCAAATTTTGCGCCATATCCTGTTCCAAATAAATTGTTAGTCACAAGTCCAGCGTGAAGTTGAGTAAAATCAAAGTGATTAGCAAAAACCGGTGAATGATCTTGTCCAAAATTTGCCATCGGAGCACGTATATCTGTCAACTCCATTGTAAGCCGAAGAGGGTCTATAATATTTTTGATCTCCATCAAGAACCTTGTCCGTTGATGAATCTGATCGTTAAAACCCGGAATATTTCTTGTAAAACCATGGTCATATACGTCGTAGCGCGTTCGGTGCTCAATGGCTATATTGAGCCAATCTGGCGTCATCGTAGCAAGCGGGGTTTTGTCTTCCTCCATCAGCTTGGTTAAATTATCAAAGTCAAATCGAGTACGCCCTGCAGTTTCTTGCGCACTGAATGGAGCATCATTGCCATTGCGTGCCGTAGTATTGTTTCTGAAGATAACTGATGATTTTTCAGCTTTCTTTTTTTTCGTTTCTTCCGTTTCTTCCGCTTCTGCAGCGAATGTATTATTATTCCACGCTAAACATCCAAATATGAATAAGATCTGCAAGCCGGTTATTCGCATATTGTTCCGTGCCATTTTCTTATGCCTCTCTTTTTTTGTAGTAATCAAAAACAGAACAGTTTTATGAGTTTCATTTAAATATTACTAAAGAATAATGAATGGCAATATCCGTGCTGACACGTAAGGGGAAGCCCTTATATGCTAGCAGATTTGCAGAAAAGAATCGGAGATCGCCGTAAGCTTTCTTACATTTTTTCCACGATATTTGCTACAGGAATATAATTTGGTTGATGCGCTAAAAGACTTAAGTTTCCAAGCAGTATTCAATGCGGCAGAGGATGCAATGCTTTTGATTGAAGATTCTGGTCACATAGTGTTGGTAAATCCGGCTGCACAGAAATTGTTTGGTTATGCTGAAGATGAGCTAAGGGGGCAAGCGATTGAAATGCTTATAGCGCCACGATATCAAAAACAATATAGCTACTATCAAGAACTTTTTTTTAGCAAGCCGGTAAAACGTTTCATGAGTGCTGCCAATGAACTTGTCGCATTAGACCGCGACCGCAAGGAAATATTGTTAGATATTAGCCTCAGTCCCATAAAAGCACAGCGTCAACTTTATGCCTTGATCATATTTAATGTTACCAGCCGACGACTTGAGGCCGAGGAGGCGCTTCGAGCCAGCGAAGAGCGCTTGCGCTTGGCCAAGCAGGCAGCAGGTTTAGGTATTTTCGATTACGACCTCAAACGTAATATCGTTTACTGGGATAAACAAATACGCAAACTATGGGGTAATGATTCCGATGAAACCATAAGTTATGAAGAATTCGTAGACAGGATACACCCCAAAGATCGTGAGGCGAGACAAGCAGCCATTGATTATGCAATGAATCCTACTGGTAACGGCGAATTCAAAGCGGAATATCGCGTTGTTAATCCAGTCGATGGCGTTGAACATTGGATATCTTCAGTGGGGCGAGTGTATTTCGAAAATGAACGTCCGAATCGGCTGATAGGCGTGACACGGGACGTGACAGAGCAGAAAAATATCCAGAAAAAGCTACAAGCGCAGCGCCATGAAACAGAAGATATCCTTAAACAACAAGTGGCGGCGCGAACAGCTTCTGCGATTGCCCATGAGCTTAACCAGCCGCTAGCCGCAATTTCTGTATATAGCGAAGTAATGTTGCACACATTACACAACGATGATATCAACTTCGAAAATCTAAAAAGAGTGCTTAAAGGCTGTGTGGAACAAGCGCAACGTGCTGGTCGTAGTTTACATGAATTGCTTGCTTTTCTACAGAAAGGCGAATTAGTGACCGAGCGGTTAAATCTCAATGATGTTGTAAACGAAGCACTAAAGATTGTATTTGATGATGATTATGTGAGATTCAATCCAGTGCTTCAACTGGAGCAAAATATTCCCGCTGTTCAGTGTAATCACACTCAAGTACAGAAAGTTTTGGTAAATCTATTTAGAAATGCGGCTGAAGCTATGCGTGCAACAGATTTACCAACATTAACGATTACAACTTCGATGCAAACTTTGTCTGGAAAAGATATGGCTATGATAATAGTACAGGACAATGGGCCGGGTCTTGATCATGACATGGCTAAATGCATATTCGAGCCATTTTTTACGACCAAGCCAACGGGTATCGGTATGGGACTGGCTATTAGTCGTGCATTGATTGAAACCAATGGCGGTCAACTCTGGGTAGATCTTGATGCTAAGCCAGGTGCTAAATTCCAATTTACTTTACCTTTTGCGCCATGAGCACTCATGAACCAACCGTTTTTATCGTCGATGACGATGCGGCGGTGCGAGACTCACTCACGCTGATGATTGAACAGGCTGGCATTAAAGTACAGTCCTTCGAAAATGCGAAAACTTTCCTGCATGCTTATCGACCAGATTTTTTTGGTTGCATCATCATAGACATAAAAATGCCAGAAATGGATGGTCTGCAACTTCAAGAAGAATTATCTCGGCTTAAAATCGTAATGCCCATCATTTTCCTGACCGGGCATGGCGATATTCCGATGAGTGTCAAAGCGATCAAGGCTGGGGCGGTAGACTTTCTGACAAAACCGGTGATACGTGAGAAACTCTTAGTCTGCGTGCGCGCCTCGCTTGTAGAAGCTGAAAAGAGGTATGATGAGCTAGTACATAATCAGGATGTGATATCCTGTCTGCAGAAGCTCACTGAGCGTGAACGGGAAGTGATGATTCTAGCTGTTCAAGGACGTTCCAATAAAGAGATTGGTTGTTTTCTGGGCATTAGCTATCGCACGGTAGAAATCCACAAATCCAAGATCATGCAGAAAACCGGTGCAACCAATTTGCTTGATCTAGCACGTATTGTCAGTGAGAGCGATAGGAGCCGATAAGCTTGATGATCGGTTACATTTATCAATACCCTATGGTCTTGCCACGGGATCGTTTATTCCTAGAGAATATTTGATCCTTCCTTTAGGTCATTCATAAATAAAAAGCCCGCCGAAACGGATTGTTATGTCAAGAATTCTTTCTGTGAAGAGTTTCCGGCTTCTTAAGAGAAGTGGTATTTGCTCCGGGGGGAAATTTTTTTAATTCAGAATCTTCTTGATCTTCTTTGAAGTTTATTACTTCTCGTCCTAGTTGGTCACGAGCTACGTCAGAATCTTTTAATTGGGGAAATATCTTTTTTTTTCTTCTCTCACATGATGTTCAATATATTCTTTTAATACCGTAACTTTTGCGTGATAATAGCTTTCATCCGGACTCATGGCTTGTAATTCGGCTATTAATTCTTTTGCACCAGCGTATTCGACATCTGCCTCGTCCATTAAATCTTCATCGTCTATAACTACGCTTGCTACAGAATAAACTATTGTTTCTTCTGCCAATGTATGGAGAGTTAGTTCTGTACATATTTGTTGCACAATTTTTGCTTTTTTATCATTACTACCTTTTTTTTCCTGAAGTTCTTCATATTCTGCAAAAAGAGATTTAATCTTTTTGTGGTCTTCTTTTAAAAGATTAGTCAGATTGGTTCGAGCAATTTGGTTTTTATTTTCAATGGTTTGATTTGTCATAATGCAACTCTTTCTTATAATGAAGAAGAATTGATTATGCTTAGATACCTACCTACCGTCAGTACGTAAACACACACACGCGAGTTACTACCTATGCAATTAAGATATTGGAATGAAGTGAGATCGGGTTGGTAGTTAGTTCGTAAACGAGCAGATGTGTAATCACTTTCAACCAGGCCGTTGAAAAACTATCTGCGTTGCCGCTACGGTGTTAAAAACAAGCTCAAAATGCTCATTTATTACGCATAAACTGCGCTTTCTCGCCTGTTTTTGCCTTGTATCGGCTACCTCGAAAACGTTTTTCAACTGCCTGCTAGAGAATCTCTCCATGCTTCCAGTTCGCCCAGTATCCTTCCGACACTTCCGTCTGCTTGATATGTCTCACGCAATACCGCAATCTGCGCGGAGAATTCGGCAAGGGTAATGCTTCCGCCGCCAATACCTTGCGCCAGACGTTGCAGACGCATCTGTTCCCAATGTTCCATTTCTGCTGATGTCAGTGTGTCCGGCCAATTACGGGCGCGATAGCGAAATAGCAGCTCAGGAAGTCGCTTGTCATGAAAATCAATTTGCATCTTTGCCAGTTGTTGCGGTGAAGCGCGCCGTATCCGTGCCAACGATGTAGCATCCGCATTATCCAGAAAACCATCATACAAGGCCGCATCCACATCACCGGACGATTCAAATGTTCGGCTGGTATACGCGGCGGCCACGCGCTGAAAGAAATCCTGATGCGTACACAGTGTTTGCCAATGCCGGTAACACGCGTCCATATCGAGCGCGATGCGTTCAGCGGCTTCAACGTCCAGGGCATTGCGCGGCGCCAGTGCTGGGCATTTATTGATCTTCACCGATTTCACCGGCAGTCGTTGCATGCCTTCGGGCAACTCGTCGTTGCGGGTAAACAAATATTGACTCAGATCGTCCACGCTGAGCGGTAGAAACATGTCCGGGTCATGCCGCAAATCGTACACCAACACGCTGTTGTTGTTACCTGGCTCTGTGATCAATGGCATGACCAGAGAGGTGCAGCCGGTTTTTGCCGGATACATGCGCGTGGTATGCAGCACCGGATTGTGGGTGACTAGATCAAGCTGGCCTGCCGCCTTGCGCTTATCCCGCAATTGCAACAGCCAGTCGTACAGACGCGGTTGTTGCGTGCGCAGCAGACGTGCCAGCGCAATGGTGGCGCGCACATCGGATAACGCATCATGTGCGGATTCATGCTGAATGCCATTGGCCGCCACCAAATCTTCCAAGCGGAAACTGGGTTGGCCTTCTTCATGTTGCGACCAATGGATACCGGCGGGGCGCAGGGCATACGTCATGCGCACCAGATCAATGATGTCCCAGCGTGAATTGCCTTGCTGCCATTCCCGTGCATAGGGATCATAGAAATTGCGGTACAGCGTAAACCGCGTGACTTCATCGTCAAATCGCAGCGAATTGTAGCCGACACCACAAGTGTTCGGCTGCGAAAATTCGGCATGGATACGCGCGATAAATTCCGGTTCTGGTAGCCCTTTTGCATCAGCGAGTTGCGGTGTAATGCCGGTGAGTAAGCAGGCTTCCGGGTGCGGCAGGAAATCGCGAGCTGGCTTGCAGTAAATAACCAGCGGTTCGCCGATTTCGTTCAGTGCCTCATCGGTGCGCACGCCCGCAAACTGGGCGGGGCGGTCGCGTCTCGGGTCGGCGCCAAAAGTTTCGTAGTCATGCCAGTAAAAGGTAATGGGCATCGTGCGTATGGATTTTAAAAAATTAAGGAGCCGCTGAATACTTGCTCGGCAACTGGCTCATTGCGCAATTATAGTGGTATCTTACGCAAAAATTCTTAAACTCAATGAAAGGACAAAATAATATGGCACGTAAACTCATCAGCTCAGGTTCCACCTTTGAACACGAAATCGGCTACTCGCGCGCGGTGGTCGAAGGCAATTGGATTCTGGTTTCCGGCACGACCGGCTTTGATTACAACAAAATGACCATTTCCGATGATTTATTGGAGCAGGCGGAACAATGCTTCAAGAACATCGAAGCGGCACTCAATCAAGCCGGATCAAGCATGAAGGATGTCGTGCGTGTCACGTATGTGTTTCCCAAAGCGGAAGATTTTGAAAAATGCTGGCCGATCATGCGCAAGTATCTGGGCGATGTCAGACCGTCCGCCATGATGCTTGCGGCGGGTTTATCCGATCCGCGCATGAAGATTGAAATTCAGGTGACAGCTTATCGTGATTGAAAACTGATGACAGGAAGAATGGGGGTTTCTGTGTTATGGATCAATAGAAGAGCTTTTAACATTGCTCCAGTGCTGAGCTATCAATGATGATTTTTTGAACGGTCAATTTTTATTCATACTAAAAAGCCTGATCAATAGAATGCCAACCATGCCACCTGCTGAATCAATGAGGAAATCGGTGACCAAGGGAGTTCGTCCGTTGATATAGAGTTGTACAATCTCAGTGCCGCTGGCCATCATCAGAATGATGGCCATGATTTGAGCCACAGGCTGTTTTTTCAGCATTAAACCAAGAATCAGTCCCAGTAAGAAAAAGAAGCACACGTGCCAGACTTTGGATAAATCCCATGGAATGATTGTTTTAAACGCAGGACTTTCTGCGTCAATCTGCGTTTCGACTTGATGCGATACTAAGTCTTTCATATAACCCGGCAGGCTCGTCCCTATGACAATGGAAATAAAGGCAAAAGCCAGCAATACACGGGCAAGCGTGGATCTTTTATCTGCAAAAAGGCATGAGCCGACCAGTAACAGAAAAAAAGCGCCCCATGAAACAAGAGTAATATTTCTGATCCACAGATAGGCTTGGGTTTCGCTCACAGGATAAAGCTGCATATTCCTTACTTGAAGTGAACCCGTGGATTGATTGAGTTCTGCGATCACGCGGACGCCTTGGGTTTTAGGCGTCACGTAAAAAAAATTATGGTAATTTTTCCAATCATGGGTGCCGGTCAGCGAGGTGACAGTGAGTGGCAGATCCCAACGATCCTCCTTCCCATCATTTTGCACCAATATCAGTCTTGCTAGGCTCCATGGCTTCTTGCCTGGTACCACGTTGTCGCATTTGACCTCAGCGGAAAACATTAATACTGCACCATGTTCAACCGGTGGAAGATACTGGTGAACGCTGACGCCGGTTCGCGGATCACTGGAAAAAAGCGTCAATTGATTTCCCACGACATCAATCCGGTTGTCTCCGGATACCTTGGAAATCCAGTTGCCGGTCAAAAGCTCGGATCCAACTTGTTGATAGCGATCAACCCATATTTGACAGGCAAAGGTTGCAGCTACCAGAAGAATAAAGAGAAAGCTATTTGTTTTGAACAAAGGCATACGATAGATACTGGAATGTTTTTATATCAGGGTTGCTATTAAGTTTTGGACCAGGAAATGCTATCACCTCTCCAATGAACCCCGGTTTATCTATGTATGCCGACAGGCAAGGCGGTTTGCAACGTTCTTTAATCTAGAAATATTGAACCATTAAGGCTATATATCCAACAATAAAAATAGCCATGACAATAATAACAAGCTTTTTCATCGAGTTAGCTCCTTTCAGTTAGATGTTGATTAATCATTGCTGAGTAATAGCACATAAGTAAAACGCATCCTATACTTTGTCGTCAAGTGCTATTCGTTTGTCTTTCTTTGCGTCATTCGAGTTCGGATCATTGTTCGTTAAGATATTAACAGAGCGTTGTGTGGTGGAGATAAAGTCTATGCCCTTTAATCTGTAGTAGCTCAAACTCGATCTAACGGCTTTAAAAGCTAATCATCCCTGCAGTCTTTATGTGACGAATGCCACAACGATGCGTTTGAGAGTCTCGAGGGAATAGTCATATAAATAGCTGTGAGTGTGATAAATGTCATAGAGAATTCATTGACCTTGCAATATGATCCGCGCTGTAACGAAGAAGCTGATTGCCGAGAATAAAGGTAATGGCTTGTGAGTTATGGCGGCATTCGATTGAATTTCAAACAATACTAAAGGAGCACAAGATGGGGATGCATAATATGTCTGCTTTGAAATTGGTTAGGATTACACTGATGGTTCCGGTGTTGCTATGGCTAAGTATGTCTCTGGCCATCGCAGCACCGCCTTCCAATGACGACTTTGATAGCGCCATTACAGTAACTGAGCCGCTGCCATTTACTGATGGTACGAATACGCTTGAGGCGACAACGGCTCCGGATGATCCGGATTGCTTTGGACAAGGACCTACAGTGTGGTACTCATTCACCCCAACCGAAAACATGCGAATCCAGGCCAAAACTTTTGGCAGTGATTACGATACCACTCTTTCAGTGTATACCGGCACACGCGGCAATCTCTCTCAAATTGCCTGCAACGACGATGCAGGAAGTGTTCAGTCATCAGCGGTTTTCGATGTTGTTGCTGGTCAGACTTATTTCTTCATGGTTGGAGCATTTGGCGGTGGAGCGGGTGGCAATTTGGTATTCACAGTCGCAACAGCTCCACAGCCCGTTACAGTCGACTTCAGCATTGATCCGATCGGTTCATTGGATCGGGTAGGAAATGTCACAATCCGCGGTATCGTGAACTGCTCGGCGCCATTATTTATTAACGTGTCTGGCGAGCTTAAACAAAATACCGGACGCGTCTTTATCCTGGGTTTCTTAGGTACTGCCTTTATGTGTAACGGTAGCAATACGCCATGGGAAGCGATAGTCATTCCTGAAAATGGACGCTTTGCAGGCGGACCGACCAAAGCCTTTGCGAACATATTCGCTGTTGATCCGAATACAGGTGAGTTTATCCAAAGTTCAGCATCTGCTACCGTGAAGCTGAAACGTTCACAGTAACCTCTTGGTAGTACCGACAGATTACTGGGGGGGGGATCTGTCCCTCTCTATTATTATTTTTAGCAAATAAGTGATCAAGGAAATCAGGATAAAGATAATGTGCGTTAGGGATCGGGCAGCATGCCCTCAGAGGGGGCATATCCTTCGCGCCAGTCGGCGACGGCTACTCTTATCTCGCAATAATCTGACAGGTAAGGCTTACAAGGCTTTGGAAATATAAATTTTAAGTCAGGCAGATGGATTCAAAGAGTTTATTATGACATCTCGCACCACTTGAGCGCGATAACTTGATCTAGATGGAAAGCGTAACAGTTTAAAACCAGCAGTCATGCATGCTTTTTCTACGAAACTGCTTTTAGCGCGCGCTTCTCGCCGGATATTGTTGGTATCATCTAACTCCAAAACAGCAACTATCGTGAGCGTTCGTTTTTCACAAAGTATGTAATCAAAATGCTGAGGCGGAATTCTATAGATTGCAGCACTACAACTTCGTACATTAAAAATTTCATCCGGCGTAAGCACGTCAGTAATACGCACTTTTGCAAATATCTCATAATCATTTGATAAAGATTCTTTTAACGCGAGCAAAAAAGAATGCTCGGTGCTAGAAAGTATTTCTTCCTGGGACTCATATTTAAAATGAGAAGATTTCTTGCGAAATTTCAACAATGTAAATGTCTTACTAAAAATTGCAACAATATTCATAATTGAATGTTAGCTGACCAAAGAGTAAGGTTATCGGCAATAAAGAAGGAGCTCTAAAGGCGTTCGGAAAAATAGTGTGACCGGGATAAAGAAAGCCTGTTTTAGTCAAGCGTTAAAAACTGTTTTATAAAAAGCACATTAGATTACTATTGAATATATAATAAATAACTCATTGATCAATTTGATAGCTTGTCGATAATTACAAAATGAAAGAAGAAATTAAACAAAGATTGGAAAAGCATGAAACCTGGCAGCGTGTACTCTATATGTTATTTTTCATTTTCATCTATACGATTTCAAAATTTCTAATTGTTGGTGTCATGTTATTTCAGTTCGTTACTATTATTTTGACCGGTAACATAAATGAGCAATTGCTGAAATTTGGCCAGAATCTGAGTACGTATCTTTATCAAATTACAATATTTTTGACTTATAACAGCGAACAACGTCCATTCCCCTTCAGCGCATGGCCAGATGGCGCACCTAATCAGAAAGCTTATTATCTTGACGAATAAATGCACCAGGATTTAACTTAAAATGAAGGTTCTTTACCGTCTTTAGCAATGGGGTATTTTGCTAGAATGTGGGTAACTTTTACTTCACACAAAGCTACGTGGTTGTGTATAAAAGATTGTGCGGCTTATCTTCATGTGCTAGTTCAGGTCCACCTCGACGTGATGCGCTTGGTGGTCGTCTATCAGAGGAATCATGCCTTGTGGTCGCCCTGATTCATCGACACCCACGCTATCAACCACGGTACCATCCACTGTTACATGGATCTCATGGTTGGGTTTCTCACCGTTGCATTTGATGGTGATGTGATAGAAAGTTTCGCGAAAGCGGTAGTGAATACTGTACGATTTCCAGTGCGCCGGAATACACGGGGTCATGCGCAGATGGTCCACTTCCAGTTGCAGACCCAACAGCGTTTCCACGGTCAATCGGTACATCCAGCCTGCCGCCCCAGTGTACCAAGTCCAGCCACCCCGCCCAGGTGTGGTGCTGCACCATAAATATCCGCGCACATGACGTACGGCTCAACTTTATAACGTTCGATTTCCGCAGGTGTACGGCCATGATTGACGGGATTGAGCATGGCGAACAATTCCCACGCCCGTTCCCGGTCGCCCAGCATAGCAAACGCCATCGCGGACCAAATCGCAGCATGGGTATATTGGCCACCGTTTTCACGGATGCCGGGCACATATCCTTTGATATATCCGGGTTCAAGTTCGGATTTGTCGAAGGGTGGATCGAATAACTGGATCAACTGTGTATCGCGTCGTATCAGACGTTTATCCACCGCGGCCATTGCTTGGCGTGTACGCGCGGAATCGCCGCCGGAAATAACCGCCCAGCTCTGACTGATTGAATCAATCTGACACTCATCATTGCTGGACGAGCCCAGAGGTGTGCCGTCATCGAAATAGGCCCGCCGATACCAGTCGCCGTCCCAGGCATTTGTCTCGATATGGTCACGCAACAGCGAAGCCTGTCCGGCGCAAATATCAGCAAAGGTTGCATCCCCCCGACTCCGCGCCAAATCGGTAAACACCCGAAGGTTGGCGTACAAGAACCATGCTAGCCAAACGCTCTCGCCCTTGCCGTCACGACCGACGAGATTCATGCCATCGTTCCAATCGCCGCAGCCCATCAGCGGTAATTGATGTTCGCCAAAGCGCAAGCCGTGTTTGATGGCGCGTACGCAATGTTCATAAAGGCTTGCCGCTTCCGTCGAACGTTGTGGCTGGTCGTAGTAAGCTTCTTCTTCCGGATATAACTCGCGGCCTTCCAAGAAGTGGATCGATTCGTCCAGTATGCCGGTATCGCCGGTCGCCAACACATAGCGGCAGGTTGCATACGGCAGCCACAGATAATCATCGGAAAAATGGGTGCGCACGCCCTGCCCATTGGGCGGATGCCACCAGTGTTGCACGTCACCCTGAAGGAATTGCCGCTCGGCGCAACGGATCAATTGTTCGCGGGCAAGCCACGGTGTCGCATGAATCAGCGCCATGGTGTCTTGTAACTGATCGCGAAAACCGTAGGCGCCGCCCGACTGATAATATCCGCTGCGGCCCCATAATCGGCAGGATAGTGTTTGGTAAATTAGCCAGCCGTTGGTCAGAACATCCAAACCAGGATCCGGTGTCTCCACATGCACCGCACCCAAGGCGTGGTTCCAGTGCCCCCAAACCCCCTCTAATGCTTGCCGTGCACCTGCGAGTCCTCCATATTGTTGGATGAGTTGTTGCGCTTCTTCAGTATCGTGGGCTGCGCCGAATATAAATACGATTTCCTGCGCTTGTCCTTCAACCAGTTCGATTTGGGTCTGGATTGCGGCGCATGGGTCCAGGCCCGCACCGGTCTTGCCCGACAGGCGTTTGCGGCGCATCGCTGCTGGGCTGGCCAGCGAGCCGTTACGACCAATAAACTCGGTACGATTTCCGGTCACCGAACGCGCCTGTTCGCTGACTTTCGCAAAAACGATTCGTTTGGCATATTCACGACCATAGGCATTACGGGCATACAGCGCTCCGCTATGTGCATCTATTTCAGTCACAATGTGCATCAGATTGGTATGCCGCCATTCACCGAGTACCAGCTCCCAGTAGCCGGTGAGCGACAATCGCCGCGGGCGCTTCGAGTGATTGTGCAGCTTGATCACCACGAATTTCACTGGCGCATCCATGGCAACGTAGATTTTCAGTTCCGAAGAAATATCAGTTTGGTCATGCTCGAACACGCTGTATCCAAATCCATGCCGGCAAACATATCCGGACTGACCTCCGGACGGTAATGGTGTCGGTGACCAGAATTCGCCGGTTTCTTCGTCGCGAATGTAAAACGTCTCGCCACTGCTGTCACTCAGTGAATCATTGTGCCAAGGGGTCAATCGGAATTCGTGTGCGTTCTCCACCCAGGTATATGCACTTCCGCACTCACTGACAACGGTGCCGATGTGCGGGCTGGCGATAACATTGACCCACGGTGCGGGTGTGCTTTTACCGGGTTCGAGGGTGATGACGTACTCGCGCCCATCGGGCGTAAAACCTCCCAAACCGTTGTAGAAAATCAGTTCGCGCGCTAACAGCGGGCTGATTGATTTAGCGACCGGCAGCAGCCGGGGTTCCAGAAGATCCGAAATACGTTCAGCCGATACGCGGCGTTCCAATGGGTCGATTAATGTTTCGGCGGTATCGCTGAATACGATGCGCGCGACAGTCTGCAGCAAGACTCGCTCATCTTCGGTCAGCTCTTCGGTGCGTCGCACGAAGACGCCACCTGGCTTGTCGATGATTTGCGCTTCAGGTCCCGCGTTGATCAGCCCCATGATCTGATCGTGCAGAACCGCCCGATAGCCCGAAAAATCCTCGTTCACGATTACCAGATCAGCTGCCAATCCCTTCATCCGCCAATAGGCATGGGCTTGCAGCGCTTGTTTGATCAGGTCTATACGGTTGAGATTGCCGATTCGAATCAGTACGATCGGCAGGTCACCCGAAATGGCAAAGCGCCACAGCCCGAATTGCCCCAACTGGTTGCGCGCAATCATGCTAGGGGCAGCGCGCCGCAATGCATTGCTGTATATGACGGAACTCGCAAGGCGACCGTATACTTGGGCATCAGCTTCGGTGGCGTTGAGGTTGCGTAGCACTTCCTGACTCTGAAACCATGCCATTTCAAAAGCCCGTTCCACGAAATGCCGGTCGCAATAATTATCCAACAACCCCAAGGCCGTCTCGCGCGTGCTCGCAACACCGGAGATGATCTGTAGCGTGGCCGATTCGTCCGGTAACAACGTAATAGTGCGGCGGATTGCCACGATCGGATCGAGCACTGAGCCATCCGTGTCCGACAGGTTTGACGCGCGATTACTGGCATCCAGCACTACTGGATTG
Organism: Nitrosomonas sp. Nm84; assembly: GCF_003201565.1. Taxonomy (GTDB): domain Bacteria; phylum Pseudomonadota; class Gammaproteobacteria; order Burkholderiales; family Nitrosomonadaceae; genus Nitrosomonas. Next base: position 29,702 of record NZ_QJJP01000024.1, read on the forward strand.
GCCGCTGTTCGCCCCCGCCCGATGAATTGGGCGCGATCCGTCTCATAGGACGGTTCATCAATCACCGTACCCGGAGCCGCCAGTAAATGGAACATCCAGGGTATCTGTTCTTGCGGCGTGCGCCGTCGCCGCGTACAAAGGATCGCCTGTCGATCGCGGACAATTTCGGTTTGCACGAACAGATTGCTGAAAGCACGATGAGCCAAATCGGAATTCAGCGGCGCCAACACCACCTCCGCATAACTGGTTACTTCAATATGACGCGTACGGGACGATTGGTTGGTCAGTGTGACACGGCGAATTTCCACGTTGTCCTCGGGTGAAACGCTGATTTCAGTATGCGCTTCGATCGCATGATCACGGCGACGATATTCTGCACGCCCTTGCACGAAGATCGCCTCGTAGTGATCGGCCTTGCATAAAGTGGGTTGATAAGCGGTGGACCAATACCGCCCGGAATCACGGTCGCGCAAGTAAATGAAAGTACCCCAGCCATCGGAGGTAGCATCCTCACGCCAGCGGGTGACGGCCAGATCACGCCAGCGGCTGTACCCGCCGCCGGCATGTGTTGCCATGACATGATACTGGCCATTGGATAACAAGTGTACTTCCGGTATCGGTGTGTTCGGGTCGGTGAACACGCGCATAATCGTGCCAGATTCCGGGACTGCCGGGCGTGCAGCGGCACTGACTTCCGCGGCATGGGGGTGTAATGTTGCCCCTTTTTTCGGTATACGCTCTTGCAACAACAATTTTGTCGCCTGGACCAACGGATCCGACATGAAACGGCGCTGCATCGGACAGTTAAGCAATACCTGTTCAAAAGCTAATAGGCTCATGCCCTGGTGATGCGCCATGAAGGTGCGCACAATGGTGCTGGTCTTGCCACGCGGCACACGTGATGGCGTAAAATCGACTGCTTCGTAGAATCCATAGGCGCCGAGCAAGCCGCTGGCAGCCAGCGTCTGCAAATTGCGGCACGCTTCGCGCGGCATCAGCGTCAGTGCCAGTGCGCTGGCGTAGGGCGCAATGACTAGATCATCTCCCAGCCCTCGCTTGAAACCCAACCCTGGCACACCGAATGCCCGATATTGATAGACTTGGTTGATATCGGTGGCGTTATAGCAGGACTCGGAAATGCCCCAGGGCACATCGCGTTGCCGACCGTATTCGACCTGGCGCGACACCGCAGCTTTGCAGGTTTGCTCCAACAACGTGTTGTCGTAGCCCGGCATGATCAGACGCGGCATGAGGTATTCGAACATCGAACCACTCCAGGAAATCAGACTGACATCTCCGCCATGGCTGGTCAACAGTCGGCCTAGCGCAAACCAATGCTTTTGCGGTATTTGCCCCTGTGCGATGAGTAGAAAACTGGCCAGGCGCGCTTCGGATGCCAGCAGATCATAGCAGGATTGATCGCGACGCCGTTCGCCGACATCGTAGCCGATAGCCAGCAAATCCCGCGATGTATCGTAGAGAAATTCAAAATCCATAACGGCAAGTTTGCGGCAACGATCCGCCAAGGCATTGATGGTCCTAATCCGCTCCAATGCACCCTTGGCAGCTCCAGCGGACTGCCGTGTTTGCATATCTGCGGCGTTGCCTTCGGCCAATTCCGCCAGTGTCGGGATGTGGTTGAATGGCTGAGGTTTGGGAACCAGGTATCGCAGATCCTCTTGCAGTGATCGAATCTGCTGATCAAATGCCTGCGCCCAGTAATACAGCTCGCCATCGATATCGATATCCGCGGGCAGACAAGCGATCATCTCCTCGCTGATATGATACATCTCATCCAGTATGCTATCGATGGTCGCCAATGTGTGCGTCGATCCGTTCAATGTGAGTGCGCTCAGATGGGCCTCAAGCGCCTCGATTTTCTTCGCAAGATCGGAGATGGGTGATACGGGTACGTGTTCGACAAGCGCTCGCAAGGTATCCTGCAACCCATGAAATGCATTGGCTGACAGAATCGGTTGGTGTTTCAACTCGATCAATCCCGCTTGCAAGGTGAGCAAGCTACCGGCGAGGTTTCCGCTGTCCACTGAAGAAACATATTGCGGATGTAACGGTTTCAGTGTGCGCGTGTCGTACCAGTTGTAAAAATGACCAAGGTAGCGTTCCAGTTTTTCCATCGTCTCCAGCGTATTTTGAACCAATCGCAGGAATTCGCCGGCGGCGATGTAACCAAAATCATAGGCGGCCAGATCCGCCAGCAATGACATGCCGATATTCGTGGGTGATGTACGCGTGGCAATGGCGGGCGCCGGATATTCCTGAAAATTGTCGGGTGGCAACCAGTTGTCTTGTGCACTGACAAATTGTGCGAAGAAGCACCATGTGCGGCGCGCCGATGCGCGCAGGAATATACGTTGATCGCTCGTCAGCTGAGGTGCCGTGGATAAAAGCGGTTTGCTGATCCACCAAGCGACAACAGGTGATAACAACCAGGCTAGCAAAATAGGTGCACAGAACAACAGTTCCGTTGATTGACTGCTTGTCAATGCCAGGCCCAGCGCTATTGCCACAGTAGGCGCAATCCACATTTCTTTCACAAAATCGACCAACGTACGGCACGCATTGCGGCGCGTATAGGATGGTAAATGCCACAGCATCAAGCCGTGTCGCGTGAACAGCATACGCAGTCCCGAACGTAAGATGGCGCTCAGGCTGATCAGCGTGTCGTAGGGCAACAGAATCAACGTCAACAAAGCGAGTGCGATGGGGTGACCCGCTGACTTGCTGGTCAGGCTCACGTGCACCAGCCAGTCACGTTCTTCCGGTTTACGGATGAATTCGATGATGCTTCTCAGCAGGATAGGCAAGAACACCACGCTTGCAACCAGCACAATCCACAACCATGCTGGCTCCGGGCCGAATAACCAGCCCCCGATTAGCAAGGCCAGTAATGAAGGTGACACAAGGCTGCGTCGCAGATTGTCGAATATTTTCCACATCGACAGCGCAGTCAATGGATTCGGTTGCCATTTTGCTTTCGATTCATTGGAGCCGGGTGGTCCGGGCACGCGTGGGAGCAACCAGCCGGCAAGCTGCCAATCGCCGCGTATCCACCGGTGCCGTCGGCTAGCCTCCATGGTGTAACTGGCCGGATGCTCCTCAATGAGATCGACATCGGTTACCAGTGCCGAACGCGCGTACCCGCTTTCCAGCAAGTCGTGACTGAGAATAAGATTTTCGGGGAAACGTCCATCAACGGCCTGACGAAAAGCATCGACATCGTAAATGCCTTTACCGACAAATGATCCTTCGCCGAAAATATCCTGGTAGACATCGGAGACTTCGCGTGAGTAGGGATCAATGCCCGACTCACCCGCGAACAATTTTGTGAATCGCGATTGGCCTGCGCTGGTCAGGCTGATCGAAGCGCGTGGTTGCAGGATTGCGTAGCCTTCGACGATGCGTCCACAATCAGCATCGTATACCGGCCGATTGAGCGGATGGGCCATGTTACCGATCAGGGTGCGTGCCGCATCGCGGGGAAGTTGCGTGTCGGTATCCAAGGTGATGACATACTGAATCGATTCGAGTATGGACATCTCTCCGACGATATCCGAAAACGCCGTTTTTTCGCCACCGCGCAGCAAGGCATTGAACTGTTCCAATTTGCCGCGTTTGCGCTCATACCCCATCCACACCTGTTCGTGTGGATTCCATAGCCGTGGCCGGTGAAACAAATAGAAAATGCACGGCCGGTCGTCAAGATAGGTGGCATTGAGCGCCTGGACGGCAGCACGCGCATAGGCGAGTAATGCGTCGTCCTGCGGCTGCGTGCGTTGCGGCGCATCACGAAAATCCGTCAGCAAGGCAAAGAACAAATTGGGATCACGATTACCGAGATAGCGGATTTCCAGCGCTTCAAGAAGATCATCAACTTCTTGTGGTTTACTTAGCAAAGTGGGGACCACGACCATAGTGCGGTGGGCCGCCGGAATACCGTGAGAGAAATCCAGTCGCGGCAACGTACGCGGCGACAGAATGAGCGTGACCAGCATATTTACTAGCGAGATTGCCAGTGCTGAAGCACCGATGACGCCGGTAATTGCAAAAAACCAGAAGCGCCAATCTCCTGGCCCGAGATCGTCGAATGAGAAAAACACGGTCGATGCCGCCAATGTGGTGAGCAACAGGATTGGACCAAGATAAAGCAACAGGTTGAAATGCTGGCTCGCACGACTGATCCGTAATTTCCACGGCAATCGGAAACCGACTGCGTGTTCCAGTATTGGTCGGCCGTGATCAATCAGGTAATATCCAACATGCGCGGTACGGTCGTCGACACCCAGCCGTTCTGCCGCAGCTTGCGCCAGTGCAATGACTTTGTGTGTTACCGCCAATTCACTGTGCAAACAGCCTCTCGCGATATCCTCGATAGCATGCCGGTAGCGGTCGCGAGTGGAAAAATCCTGGTGCATGTACATTTTCGCTGGATCTTCACGCAATGTCTGTTCGACAGCACTGAGCAATTCAACATAATCCCGCCAATTCATGGTATCGATAAAACGCAGGCTAACGATGCTGTTGGCGATGGAAATCTGATTAGCCGCGGCGGTTCGTCCTGCCGATTCTGACAGCTGTGTTGCAGTCACCCCCTGTTCTAACAGTTTTTGTTCGACCCAGGTTTGAACGAACGCCATGACGGATCCTTGGGCCTGAAGTCGGGCATAAAATTCCTCCACAAACGGCGCGGTCAGAGGTACATCGGCATTGGCAAACTCGGCCAGCAACTGAATCAGCTGTTTGGGCTCCTTTTCAGCCGCGGCAAGCATGCGATCCGCCCAACTGATGGCGGCGTTGAGCTCCTCGCGCCGGCGGGCGATACGCAGTGCAACACGGCGAAGATTTTCCAGTAACGCCAACTGCAGCATGATCGGAAATGCCCATAACTCGCCCAGCTTCAATGGCTCGACAGTCTGGTAGGCGGCAATGAATTGCGTAACGTTTTCCTTGTCGACACGACCATCCATGTGGGAAATCAGTTGTAATGCCAAATCATAGATGCGGGGGAAACCGGCTGACGGACCATCCGCTAATCGCGGCAACTGGCGGCTGTAACCGCGCGGCAAATGCCGGCGCGCCTGATTGATCTGCTGTTCGATGAGATAAAAATTATCAAGTAGCCACGCCTCAGCCGGAATAATTCGCTGTCCCGGCGCCGTTGCAACGGTCACGACTTCATACGCCGCGAGCAGAATACGTTCATTGTCCGCTAGCCGTGGCAACAACCGATCTGGCCCCGGATGTGGGTCGAGCTTGTACTGCCCGGCCAACATGGCCCCTTGACGTTTCAATTGCTCGATACTGAACAACTCGGAACGCAGTAACTCGGTATCGTGAGCGTTACGCAACACATTCCGAGTGCGTGCCGAAAATCCGAACGCTTTAATATTGATAATATTCTCCTTGTTCGAATTCATGGTGATCAGCGTAGTCGGAGTCTTATGACTGGTGCTTGCAGACTATTAGCTAACAGGCCATCTGTTGATCGCAGTTTTTGTTATTTTTTTGGAAAAAGAATAAGCGTAATCATCAAAAAATGGAAAGTATGCTATATGGTCGCACTTGCGTTATTTCATTTTAAGTCTTTGTGATGCTTCACATCCCCTTGGTATTTTCTTGACCGGTTTTATCATGGCATTGTTTAAATCTTAGTGGCAGTATTCGGCGGCGTCTGTTTGGCATCGCAAACAACGATAAAAGCAACACAGTATCAATGGGATAAAGAGGAGGTAGTAACCTAGATAGGCAAGTTGTATATTGTCAAAACAATTTGAACAAATGATCACCTAATCGGAGTGCACTCACTTAGAACTGAATTAGTACACAGCAATCAGTCGATTTCCTAAGATTTTGTCTGAGCCTTGGTTGCATTTGTTGCTTGAATTCTGACAAGTGTTGCTTCCGTAGTAGCTACATCATCAATCAAACGTGCAGATCATCCATTTATTGTTGAGTAATCTCAGTAAGAATGCATTTTTTATTCCAGGATTTGTCTGCCATATTCGGCCACTGCTTCTTATCAAATCCCGGTACATTTTTGAGACGACTTTTATCTGCGTTGAGTATAAAGTGTTTTTTCTCTGCATCGAACTTTAATCTGTACCACGGTACCGCAAATAACTTACTTCCTATTCCAAAGACGCCGCCAAAGGACAGTACTGCATAGCACACGCTGTCGGTCGTTATATCCAGCATGTTTTCTTTAATGTTACGCAAGTCGTCACCGTTTTGATTGCAGACATTCTTTCCAATGAGTATTTCGGTGCCCATCGAGCGAACTCCAGATGCTTTGTTGCTACCTTTGCCTTGGTGATAAATAGTATAAGTATCGAGCACTTCGTAATTCATGCAAAACTCCTATTTAAAATGTTATTGGTAAAGGATTAAGGGGCCCTACTAATATTCATTAGTTCTGATAACACGTGGGAGATATTTCCTATGCCTCGTTTTTGACGATACACATAAAATAGATTACTGTCGATTCGGTAGCGAACTTAGCAACACTAAACTAAGCATTACATCGTAATCAGGTCTATTGTTTAGATTAGAAATTAGATCTCGCTAAGTTGACTCAGAATTTAAAAATTGTTGCGCTAGAATTTCTGCCAGGAATCAACTACCCACATCGCGCTTAGGCTAACAAGTACATTGATTATTTATGATCAATAAGTTGTATGAATAATTGCGGATTTGCTCTCCAATATTCATTCGATATTTACAAACTTCTCAATAAATTCATGCCCACTACCACTCCATTCATCAGTTACTTTATGTTCTTCCGTTTCAAGTGATACCAAATAAATACGATCTTCAATGAAATCGGCAGATTTTATTTTCCATATGACCCCTCCGTGCTTCTTGGTATACCTGTATCTTGAGGAAATAACTAATTTCTCAGGCCAGGTTGAGTTTTCGTGATCATTGTTCATGGTTCTGCTCCTTTTTTGGCACTAAAAATGGCTTCAATTCAGAAGTTAAAGTGGGTTTAGACGTAATAATTTGAGAATTTCATGATTAAGATTATCACGCCAATGATTAAAACGAAATTCGGTTTTTTTCAGGTGCAGATAGAAAGTATGTGCAGGTACGTCGTTGAACTTTGCCAAACGTCTTTTTGTAAAACTCCAGAAGGATTCGATGCCATTGATATGCCGCTCACCACTGGCAAATTCCTTATCACCATGATGCACGCTAAAGTGCTTATCAAAGCCAATATCGACCGATCCGTCATAACCGCGACACCCATCAGAGCGAATCAGGGTGTTCGGTGCGGCATGCCTCCGGATAATAATGGCTTGTAGTGTTGCTCTGGAGCAATCCCTGTATAAACTTTTCCTTGACGCTTGAATACATCAAAAACGATTGTTTTGCCATAGCCCCCCACTCACTTCTCTCCCGGACGCACTGCGCTCCAAGATAAGACTCGTTAATCTCTGCAGAATCTTGCAGAGGGGAATCAAGTTCACAGCATTGGACAATGCGTTGTCGTATTTTAAGATTGAGAACGAAGATAGTATCTATTTTTAACATTCATCTCAGCAAGTTAACACACTTTAATAAGTGCTTAGCTTCCTAAGATCCTTTACAATATGTGACTCTTTGCAGAGTAGAAAGCAAGGTAGAGCTGAAGATTGATTGAAGTCCAATAGAGCAAACAATCGTGCGGTACTATGCAGCTGCATTGGGTGCGACAGGACGCCCTGCCTATTCTGAGTTATTGCTATTTTGACGCCAGAGATTCTTACATATTAGAAATCAAGTTTATGTAATTATTAAATTATATTTTACAATATATTAATACTTAAGTTGCAGGAGATTGAATCATGCCATTAGAAGATGCGATCAGAGATCATCAGACGATCACTTCGGAAGGTCAACCGACAGAAACTTTGGTGGTTGGTGTAAAGAAAAAAGAAGTGCCCAATATTATTACAGGCAACGGTATCACTACCGAACTATGGCGACCGGATTGGGATGTGGGACCCGATCAAATACGGCATATGATTCACGTTATATTGCGAGGTAAATCTATTAGCGCTTGGCATATGCATGATTTTCAAGTTGACACTTTCTTTGTGATTAATGGATCGATTAAATTAGTTCTGTTTGATGATCGCGCTGATTCAGCGACAAGAGGTCAAACTAATGTCTTTCATCTCAGCCGTATGCGCCCCACATTAATCACTATTCCTCCCGGTATCTGGCATGGTTTGCAAAATTTGGATCATACCGAAAGTAGTTTTATTAATTATTTTAACAATCCTTATATTCACGCTGAACCGGATGAGTGGCGATTACCCTTTGATACCGACAAAATCCCCTATCAATTTCAGTAAATTATTAGAAAACTGCATAATCCTTCAAATAAACTGTTCAACCATCACTATGTGAATCTGTCATGCGGTTATTCGCTCCGCCGCGATTCTCCCAACGGCAAAAGGTTGAACTGCCTGCCTAAAATATCTATTCTTTCCATCATCGGATGCCGGGGCATAAATTTGTAGGCGTTAAAATATACCTAGCTCATCGTATCTACAACACTTGGGTAATGGCTTAACTTAGTCCAATACAATGATCCGCTTAACGTAACGACATTACCATCTCGTCCGAATATCCTAAGTAGCTCGTCTTTTTGTATCTGGAAGACTAAATGATTTGTGGATACATTCCGTTACTGGCAGTACCTTTTTATGTGGTCTAGATAACTAAATTATGGAAGATTACAATGGCATTGCCTCTTTCTTGCATGCTGTTAGCGCTGAGGAACTCATTTCATGAGCTATGGCAGCGACTTTGTTCTCACGTTATTTACCAATAATCCAGAGTTGGCTAAGGCTGGCAATGCGGCTGGCATTAATCGTATTGGCCTTGACCTGGAGCGAATGGGTAAGGAATATCGTCAGGAAGCCAAGAAAGCGTGGATTTCAAATCACCAGGTACACGAACTTGAGGCTGTTCGCGATCAACTGATGCAGTCAGCACTATTTGTCCGCACTAACCCCATTTATGCCGGTTCACGCGATGAAATCAATTATTTGATTGACCAAGGGGTAACCGTGCTGATGTTGCCGATGTTTCGCACAGTTAAAGAAGCGGCTACTTTCATTGAGTTTGTTGATGGCCGCGCATTTGTTTCTTTATTGGTTGAAACGGCGGCAGCTGCCATCCGTCTGCATGAGATTATCAAACTGCCGGGCATTGATGAAATCCATTTCGGCTTGAACGATATGTATCTGGATATGAAGCTAGCCAATCATTTCGAGGTATTAACCTCCGGCTTTCTGGATAGACTTACCGATATCGCATCGACGGCTGGAGTGCCTTATGGTTTTGCCGGCATTGGCCGACCTAACGACAGCCGTTTGCCGATACCCAGCGATTTAATCTATGCCCAATACCCACGGCTTGGCGCAACACGCGCACTGGTTGCGCGCGTATTCTATACCCCTGATTTTCACGCACTAAATCTCACACATGAAGTGAACGCTGCACGCGCTATGTTGGATCATTGGCATCAAGCCGGAGCGGATCGGCAGGCTGCCGCTTTAGAGCTATTACGTACCAAAGTAGCTGAATGGGTTGCTTGATTCGCTTATATTATATCTAGCAAACCATCCGATGATTGACGCACAACTTACTTTCTACGATACCTCGCGTGCTTATTATGCAAGCTATTATCTGCAGGGCTTCGATGAATTAGCAAAAAACGAAAAACTACCAATCAGCGTTGCCCACTCGCTTCCAGCACGTTTAAAATCGGCCATTCAGGACGCTGATTGGCAACATTTATTGTTTGCGATGGTGCTTTTTAAATTTCAGCAAGGCGATTATGAATGGTACTTTTGTATAGATACGCATGATGTCAATTCGGCCGATGTTACGAATCGTACCGGCGGGTATCATTTGCCACTGCTGCATAGCGTTGATGTCTACTTTAAGGTTAACTATAACCCGGATCAAATCGAATCCACATCAGTACTTAAAGATTTTAGTCAGAAAATTTTCAGCATCTCACAGTTTTTTCCAGTACGACCGGGATCGTTCCTGTCACTTAGTCGCAGAATGTTACTGACTCCAAGATTGTTTGGATTTAAACCGGGCATCAATTATAACGCGCCTTATAAGAATTATTTTACAGATGCCAAATTTCGCTTGCGTGATCTGAAAAGTTTTCAGCCGCTTGAACAAATCCTGGTTCATCGAGAGATTCCAAAGGATATCGACGTTTTTTTTGTAACCAGTTTTCGCCATAATTTTCGCCATGAAGAAGCCATGGAGCATCGTTACCAAGTTATCAAGAAACTTTCCAGTATAGATTCACTTAAAACAGCGACAGGTTTTTCAAGCGAAAAAGCGTTACCGGAGAAATATGTCAAGGTGATTTATCCACGCCTGAATCAAGTTGGCTATCTTGAAACTATGGCGCGTGCTAAGGTCGTTATTTATACACAAGGTATTGCCGGTTGCATATCTTCCAAATTCGGCTTAGCTATGGCGCTCGGGGTCGCTGTTATTGGCGAGCCTTTAGGAAATAACCCGGACCTGTTAATCGCAAATCCACATTTAAAAGAACAGTTTTCCTACTCAGATCCGGATGAAATTGTTGAGCGCGCAGTTGATCTTGTCAAAAACCCGGAACGAGCTCGCAGATTGGGCGCCCTGAATGCACACATGTTCGACAATCAATCGGCTCCCCGCCCTACTGCAGCATACATACTCCAAGTACTACAAAAATTCCAATTTCTCGATTCTTAATATTCAGCTAGCGAAAATCAGAATAGCTGAGATGAGCTGGCGACAATGGTGCATTTGAAAGCTATTTGCACTACCCCAAGCGGGCTGCTGTCCGATCCTTAGCGCGGTTTATCTGATTCCTGGTTTCCCATTATTTTCAAACGGTTTTGATTGGTTATTTGCTTGAGAAGCTCAGTTCTATGATGCGGCATAGGAATATTGTAGTACTATTTCCATTTGGATACTTATTGCCTATAGACAAGGAACATGCCGTGAGAATTGCCGCGTTACTTTTAATTATTTTTGGTTTACTGGGTTTACTTACTTCATGCGCTCATACTAATCCTCCTCCGATGGATATGCAGGAAGCTATTCAAAGAGCGACAACGCCTTGTGATCATGAAGCACTGGCTGAGCATTATGAAGAAACAGCCAAAGAATTGCAGTCAAAGGTAAAAGAATATAAGAAAATGCTTGAATCATATGGATCAGTTACTTTTAACTATGGGAAGGAGGGACTAGCATTGCAGTCTCAGTCTAAGAACTTAATTAACTTATACGAACAAGCTATAAAAGCTAATATGGATATGGCGGATTCTCATCGAGCCATGGCCGCAGAGATTAAATAATCTTAGTTGTACCAGCTCAGTTCGGTTTTTCTGTAGATTCCTCTTGTTGCTTCTTCCACTTGTCATAGCATTCAAGACCGCAGTAATACATGATGTAATCAGTAGCCTTCACGCTAGAAGCTTCAGATATCGGTATTTCTTTAAAACATACCTCACAAGCAACTTTTTCTGGCTCAATGAGTTTATCCCGCTCAATCATTTCAGTACCTCCTTGAGAGTTGAGATCAAATGTGTTGAATAGGATTATAAGTGACACTCCAGTCAATACAAGTGTTTAAACTGCCAAACGACTACCTCAGTCCGTGAAGTGAAATATCTGTCCCAATGAATGTTCGTTGCTTCTACTCAATTGCAAAAATTGGTGGTAAGAGTTGGCAATGTCGTTGTGGTTTGATTGAAAAGCCGACCTGTAAGTGCTCAACCCAATCGCATCATCCAAATTCCAATGTCCCAACTTATTTCCTTTGAAAAATTATTCGTGCGAGTCGTTATTTTGATATAGATCAATATAACTTATTGATATGCGTATAAATTAATAAATGGAGATTTAAATTACTATCATCGGTAGACGCAAAGAGTGTTTATGTGATCGCGTTTGAGGAGTTTCGTATCACCGTAAAACAATAATTTTTCGATGGAGCGAATATTAATGTGAATATTCAAATATCTAAATCCTTGGCGACAGGGCTATTGAGTTTAATGCTTTTTCTCATCGTCACCAGCGTGCTGTTCAAGCCGGCTACCGCACTGGGAACATTTACCGACTTTATCAGCGCTACCAATTTTTCCGTCATTGGTTCCGCAAGCAGCAGCACGCTATGGGCACAAACCTTTAACGCCGGAATGCAAAAAGACATAGGAAGTTTCTCCGGCTCCGGAACTTCAAGCCTACGCAATGCTGCTTGCAGGGCTTGGTTTGCTGGGTTTTGTAGCGTGTCGTAGAAAAGGCAATGTCGAGTAAATCAGATTTACATTTTTAGCTATAAATTTTTTTGGAGGAAGTGAGCATGATGAAAAATCTTTCTTTTGGCATGAAACTAAAATTGTTGATACCTATTTTCATGAGGGCATGGAGTCTCGTTCATACAAGTCACATTGCACGACTGTCGTTCTTTGGGTTCGCTATGCTATTGCTGGGTTCTCCGGTATATGCCCAAGACCAGTATTTGTTGGTCAGTAACCGGGAAGGTCGAGATATTTTGCGTTACAACGCAGATACGGGTGCTTTCGTCGACGTCTTGATCCCCGCTCAAACAGGCGGAATGAACGTACCCTATGGCATGACGCTTGGGCCCGATGGGAATTTATACGTTACCTCATGGGCCACCGAAATTTTCCCAGACAATGATCCACGCGTGTTGAAGTTCGACAGTCGTTCGGGGGATTATTTAGGTACATTCGCATCTGACAGCGCAATGTCAGCACCTGCTGATCTTGCCTTCGGGCCGGACGGGAACCTGTATGTGGCTGATGGCAGTGCCAACGTGTTTCGCTTCGATGGAAATACCGGTGCATCAATGGGTATCTTTGCTAGCGGAGATGCGGGGGATAGTTATCGGGGACTGGCGTGGGGCCCTGACGGAAATCTGTATGTTGGGACGGTGTCGGATCATTTCGATCGCTTCGATGGTGCGACCGGTGTTTCATTGGGAATCCTACCAACACCGCAAGCAAGTTCGATACATAACGTCGCTTTTGGTCCGGATGGATTGTTGTATGGCGGAGATTATTTTGGCAACAGCATCTATGCTTATAGCTCCGTTACCGGAGAACTCGTAAAGTCGTTTGATGGATTGAGCGGTGCCAATGGTCTGACATTTGATAATAATGGCGAGCTTTTGGTATCTAGCTATTTCGAAAACCAGATTGTCAGATTTGGAAGTGATCCGGGCTCTCCGGGAATTGTATTTACAAGCGGTCATCCGCTTAACGGCCCGCTTGATCTGGTGGTATTGGCGGTACCTGAACCTTCAACCTACGTGATGCTGCTGGCAGGCCTTGGTTTGTTAGGTTTTGCAGCACGCCGTGGAAAAACAGCGTACACGACAAATGAGCATTAATTTGTTATCTATCCTATAAGGAAATCAACCAATGAATACAAGTCGAATGGGTAGTTTGATTGCGTTATCGGCATTGGGTTTGGTTTTTGCCTCGCAATCCCAAGGTGCTGCGATCATTGATCCTCACACATTGATACCCCTGCAGAATGCGACGGCAACATTTAGTCAGCATTTAGCTGCAGATTTTACTCCCGACAAAACGATTGACGGCATCATTTCCGGTACGGATTGGACGTCGTGGGCTGTTTTCCCTGATCAGTTCAATATGCAAACGATTGTTTGGGAAACGAAGAACGATCTGACATTGAATCATGGCACTGTGAATTTCTTGCTTTTTCATCAAGAATTGCTGGCTGAACCAGGACACAGTTTGGGTCATTTCCGTCTTTCATATACCACTGATCATCGTGATCAATTTGCCGATGGGTTGGCAGATGGCGGTGATGTGACAGTCAATTGGATACCGATTGATCCTACAACTATGTCATCGACTGAAGGTGAAAATTTTACGCAACAGCCTGATTTTTCGATAGTGGTATCCGGTGGAGCGAATCAGTATCCCATTTATACCATAGGTAGTGACCTTACTGCGAACGCCATCACCGGGTTCCGGCTGGAAGCAATATCGGGCCGACAACCGCTTAACGGCAATTTCGCCTTATCTGAATTCGTGGTTTCGGCTGTACCGGAACCGGAAACCTATGCGATGCTGCTTGCAGGGTTAGGTTTGTTAGGATTTGTAGTGCGCCGCAGAAAAGAAATGGCCACTTGATTCAAATATGCGTGCCATCGATTGCGGGAGCCTTGGCTCCCGTTTTTGTTGCGTGGAAACAATCCGGGCAACCGCTGTGAACTTAACATCACCTGTGTGATGTAGTATAGAATTAAAACACAACTTTATTTTATAGAGCGATGTTGCTGTCAAAAATCAAATTAGAAGGAACCAGCATGTCTCGAGCACTTTTTGTTTTTATATTTTTTGTGATTACGCTTCAGGGTTGTGCCACCTCTAGAGAGGTGTTCCTTGCCGATGGGACTAGAGGGCATAACGTCAATTGTAGCGGCTCCGGATTGAACTATAGCAATTGTCTTGAGAAAGCGGGAGAAATCTGTGGTGCGCGCGGATATCACATACTCAATCAGCAAGGTGATGTGGTTCCTTTTTCCGCAGCAATCCGTGAATTTAGCGCAAGCGCACGGACAGCGTCAGTCGGATATTTGGCGCAGTCGGGTTCGGTTGTCACGCGTAATCTGTTTATCAAATGCAAGTAACGGGGTAGCGTGGATCTGAGTTAGTACAATCATGGGCATTTCTCCAATCAAGCTTATATCCGCAAGAAATCCAATGGAGCGGCTGCAATGATTCTTTCTGCTTACGTGCAAGCTGCGAAACCTGATGTCATTCAGGTATGGGTTGGTTTGTTCGGCACTACTGATCCGCCGCCTGTGAGTTTTCGCATCAATGACATTGTAGTACATCCGCTCGAAGCACCGATTATTGCAGCGATTCATGACCGAGAAACTGATGCTGCGGGCAGGTCGCTCAATCATCGCGGGATTTTTCGGTTTGCTGTGCCGCAAGCGGATGCCCTATACCGGATCGACATAGCAGCCGGCAGCGAGCGCTATGAGTTGTTAACGAGAAGCTTGCCGAATGCGATACCACCAAAATTGGATGGGAGTTTTAACCTGCTGCTGTGTTCATGCTATTACCAGCCTGAGGATAAAGATGGTTTGCTGGGGACGATCGTTTCGCAGATTAAAGTCCAACCGCATTTGATTGTCATGGCGGGAGATCAAGTGTATCTGGATCTTCCGTCATTTGAGGATTTGCCTGAAACTGATCCGGAAATATCCCAGCGCTTGGGTAAAAAGTACCGGCGCAACTGGTTGTCTACAGCACTGAATATTCCCGGCCTCGAACCAATTCTGACTCGCGCGCCGGTGGTTTGCATTCCGGATGATCATGAATTCTGGAACAATTACCCTTTTTCACAAAAGCAGCTTCCGAATACGTGGAATGCGGAGGGGCGGAATCTGTGGGCCGCTGCTGCAAAGGCGCTGTATGAAGACTATCAAGGTTGTTTGGATGCGGCGGGCGTGCTGCGCATCGACATTCAGCCATTGAAAATGTTGTTCGTTGATATGCGTTGTGGCCGTGATCGTAATCGTGATGAATCATTTCATTACTTGACGCGCAGCGATGACACGCTGGCCGCGATCAAGCGATGGGTGGATGACCTGATTGCCGCCAAAGCGGATCATCAGCCGGCGATTGGCGTCTTGTCGTCAGGGCAGGCGCTGTTCATTGATCAGCCGAGTGAATCGGATAGATCCATAATGGATGCCGAAATGAGCAATTACGCCGAGATGAATGACGTGCACGAGCAGCTCGAACGCCTCGCTGATGCGGGCATTCCGGTAATGTATTTGACCGGTGATGTGCACTGGGGGCGTGTTGCCACCGCGCGAGATCTGCAGAGTGATCGCACGCTGATGTATGAAATCATTTCTTCCCCTGCACGATTGTTTCGCACGCCATTACTGGATTCAGCGCATGAAGCATTGAATAGCCTAAAAAGTATGTTCGGCAACAGCGATACTTGGCCGCGTCATAGCAAACCGCTGAAAACGCCTGATCGCTTCGGCAAGAATCGCCATTTTTCCTTGAAAAGTGAGTTTGAACAAGCTGGCGATCATGTGGCGGTGGTATCGTTTACACAAGCCGGGGCTGGTGTGGAATTTCAAGTCAGCTACTACGCTATCCACAAGGACAAATCAATCGCGCAATCCAGAACGACCGGAAATTACCGGCTGCTATCCATTTAAATAGGAACTTCCATGCTGAGGCAAATTCGATCCAAAGATAAATCACCCAATTCCAATGTCACCAAGCTCAAACGCTCAAAAAATGAAGGAAATGTTGCGTGGTGTGAACGGGTGATGCAAGCAATACGTGCTGCGGACAAAAAAAATACTTATATCCTGCTACTCGGTGGCTCCGATACCATGGCTTTCCGGCTTCGTGTCGCACAGTCGCACTTGCGTGAAGATATGTTGCCTTCGTTCTGGTCGGAGGCGATGTTGCTTGCGCTGCAAGACGACAATCCGCTTCAATCTACAGACGCCATCTATGTGCCGCTGATTCAACCCGAGGGACCGGCCTTTTCTCCGCGTAACAATGGCGTCGTGGCGCGGCCATTGCGAGACTTTGACAATCCGGATTGTTATCCCAATATTGCGCTGATCGCACTGCCCGTAGCACAATCCATCGTTTTGAATTATGTCGAAAAATTCCGCAAATCACGCTCGACGCTGGATGCGCTGGAACATGTTGTGCGCTGGCTGGCGTACGCTTGGGGAGCCGGGAACATTGCAAATCCGCTGTATGAAAATTACGGATTGCCTTCGGCATGTATGCTGGAAACTGCATTTGCGGCAGCAAACCTGGATATTACGCCTGGACTCGAGTCACGCGTTTCCTGTCCGGAAGCCATTTGGGTAGCGGCACGTTTCTGGCAGAGCTACTTCAAGGAATTTAAAAGCGGCAATGAGCTTGTAGGGCGTTATTGGACGCCCCATGAGTATTTAATTGATGAGCCGAAGAGAAATATGCAGGGTTGATTGCTGGCGGGTGATTCTTTGGATTGCTCATCGCAAGGAATTCACTTATCTGGAACTATCAAGAACTTGCTCACTCGACACAAACAATCTCTGAAATATGCCGAAAAATCGAATGAAGTGAAAAACCGAACCAGTCTTGAGATTCTTCGTGGTGTGCGCCAATGACGGCGCCGGAGGCTTTTTTATCGGGGTACAGCAGCAGGGTGATCGATCGTGCTTTTTCATGGGCGCAATCAAATTCATACAATGATTTAGCTGCATGATATCCACCTTTTTGCTTGTTGTCGTAGCTGGATAATATCCAGATTCTTCTGAATTGCGCGTTTTTTTGCAAAGTCTGTGGGTCAAAATAATGAGTCTCACCTGGCTTTGCCGCAGCATCCACCGCAACCCACTCAGCTTGTGCAGCTGTGGCAGCTATTAGTAAGAGAAACATCGATAAGCATTTTTTCATCATTCATCGCTATAATTGTTGCGGTTAATCTGTTTTTCTTTTCCCAGAATTTTCAAATGGCTGATAATTGGCATTAGTTTGCTATTTTCCCGCAGGTTGTTACAAAAGTGCATCATTTTGCTATGAAATAGTTCCAACTGCTGGTGTTTTCAACTATTCTTAGCAACCATCTGGTCTAGTGTCTGGTTTTCTTTTGAGCGTTCAATCGAGTGACACAACGGCGTGCCTTTTGCACATTGATTATATCTGGAACAGCGGTATATTTTTACATGCATTTCTTACAATTGAATCGATCGCGAGGATTGCCTGTACTGAAAGAATTTCCAATGGATACTGGCAGCAACCGATAGCGTTATGAATATCCTTATCTGGAGTTAATTATGGAAGAACTGAATCAAGCCTGGGTCATGTTAAAGCTTGGCGGGATTATTATCGTGCCACTGTCTTTATTGGCGGTGATCGCTTTGGCAATTATGCTGGAAAAGGCATTCGTCTATTGGCGCTACGCGCGTCTTTCCAACGATTTGTTGAATCTGGTAGAAACGTATGGTTTTAAATGGAATGATCTGGAAAAAATACTTTCCGGGCTGGACAAGCGTCATTATTACAAGCGTTTCTTCGAGGTGGTGATCTCCAACCGGCATAAACCGGCGTGGTGGACGGAATCCCGCGCTGCCGATGAAGCGCAGATCATTGAAGAATCCCTGTCGCAACGACTTTGGGCCTTGGAAACCATCGTAACGGCTGCACCGCTGCTTGGTTTGGTGGGAACCGTGGTCGGTATGATGCGCGCCTTTCAGGTGATTGGCAGCGAAGGTGTTGTTAACCCCACGGCGGTCACAGGCGGTGTTGCAGAGGCACTGATTGCAACCGTGGTAGGCTTGGCAATTGCGCTGGTGGCGTTGTTTGGGTTCAATTATTTCTCCCGTTTGCAATCGCTGACATTGGATGAAATGGAACGCCTGGGTACGCGACTGATTGATAACATTCGCCTGGATCAACAGGATAATACCCATGAAGCTCCGTAAATCGCGCACAATCCACAAAGGCAAAATCGAGATCATTCCGATGATCGACGTAATGTTTTTCTTACTGGCAACATTTATGCTGGCTTCTTTGTCGATGCAGAATCTGGATTCACTGCAGGTTAATCTGCCCGAAGGTGAAGCTGAGAAGCTTAGTGCTGAAAAGCCGGTGACGCTGACGCTGACCAAGGACAGTAAAATATATATCAATCAGACGGTTGTCACGCTGGACACGCTGGCGAATACACTCAAACCATTACTTGCCGATTCCAAACAGAAATTGATTGTATCCGCTGATAGCGAAGCACCGCAGGGCGTTGTCGTGCAAGCCATGCTGCGCGCTCGATCGGCTGGTGCACAGCATTTTCTGATTGCAGTGAAACATAAATAGTACAGCAAACATGGCAAGTTCCAGATCGACAGAAATTCGCCTATGGTGGCCGTTGCCACTGGCCGCGCTCGTCTGGTTGCTGATTATCTGGGGAGTGGGTTTTTTGTTGTCATTACCGGAAGTAGAACCACTCACGCCGCCGCCTCCAATTGCCGCCAGCTTTATCGATTTAAACGAGACAGAAAACGCTAAAAACTCGCTTCCTGCTGCTTCGCAAAGTGCGCCAACACCACCTCAGGAACAACCTAAAGTTGTAGAAGAAGTAAGGCCGGCACCCAAATTGCCGCCGCTTCCTGCACAGAGTCCGCCTTCGCGCTCGCAACCTAAACCCAAAGCCGTTGAAAAGCCTAGTAAACCAACGCCAACCAAACCTGCCAAAGAAAAAATAGTCACCAAAGTGCCGCCTAAGGCTGCTCCAGATGCGCCGACAGATTTGTCCGAATATATTAATCAGGCCAAAGCGCGCCGCCGCGCGGAAGGCCTTTTTGATAACGAGGACAGCGCTGCTGCAAGCACCGCTGCGCCACAACCTTCTGCTGATGAAATTCGCATGGCGAATGTCAGAAGGAATTTGCAGGCTCCCGGCACCAGCGGTATTTTCCAAATTCTCCGTATCGGCCCGCGCACCGCGGAATTCTCATTCCGCGCCTGGACAACGGGAGAAAGCAACCCTAGATTACAAACGATTCAAGTCGATGCCGGGCAGGGTGGCAATGTTGAACGCGCTATTATTCGTCGTATGATTGAGTTGATTCGTCAATATTATAAAGAGGATTTTAACTGGGAATCTCATCGCTTGCACCGTGTCGTTGTGTTGTCCGCGCGAGAGAAAGATTCTGCTGGGTTGGAAGATTTCTTGATGCGTGAGTTTTTTGTTAGTCCTGTACATTAGCAAAATTTCATTTAAGAAATTCTTTCAAAAAGTCGTTAGCGTTTCTGGTAGGATAATTCCTCCGACATCTTTTCGCTACACTGTAAGTTACCTGATAAATAATAACCTTCTCAATTTCTCAGTTGATATTTTTTCATGACGGCAAGCAATTCGACCATCGAAGTTACTGTAGAAAATTTACAGCTAGGCATGTATGTCAGCGATCTTGACCGGCCCTGGCTTGGAACACCTTATCTTATCCAGGGCATCCTCATCCAATCTCAGAATGATATTGATGTACTCAAACGTTATTGCACGCGTGTTTACGTGGACATCGATAGAAGTGAGTCATGTATTGCTCGGCAACATGCTTCTCATGCAACATCGGGTATTTCTCAGGATATTGCGAATAGGCGTAAGCCACAGCAACTTCATGAAACTGAATCTCTTGGCACACTGCTGCAGCGAGTAACGACCTATTCAGATATTTGTACCGCGGAACAGGAGATTCCCGCAGCTACGAAAGCATATAACATTGCATCCACTTTGTTAGTCGACATCAATAGCAACATCAAACGCAACACCAAGTTTGATATTCGCGCAGCGAAGGAAGTAGTCGATACATTATGCGAAAGTATTATACGTAACCCCGATGCGGGACTTCTGCTCGCACAGCTCAAAACTACCGGAAAGGAACTTTACGATAGCGCCATTAAAACCTCGGTTCATCTGTTGGCCTTCGGCCGTCACCTCGGTCTTCCGCGCAAGGAATTGTCACTGCTTGGTTTAGGCGGATTGTTGATGGATATCGGAAAACAACGCTTGCCGAAAGAAATACAAACAAAGAGAAGTTTATTTCTCAAACTAAATGAACGCAAGTTGATGAAAGAGCATATTTTCTATGGGGTGGAAATTGTCACACAATTAAGCGACGCGCCGGAAGAAGTGGTCCAAGTTGTTCTTCAGCATCACGAGCGCGAGAACGGCAGCGGCTATCCGAATGGACTGCACGCCAATCAGCTACATCCCTATGGACGCATGGCGGCTATTGTTGATTGTTATGAGGAACTGATCTGGGGACAACCGGGCATGCCGGGTCTGAGACCATTTCATGCACTCAAGGAGCTTCGGGATAATGCGCAGAACGGGCTCAGTTACGCATTGGTAGAACAATTTGCGCATTGTATCGGCATGTTCCCGATCGGCAGTCTGGTTGAGCTTAACTCAGGCGAAATTGCAATTGTATTGGCACATAATCGTACGCAACGATTCTTGCCGCGTATCATGATCATTTGCGACGCAAAGAAAAAACCGTATGACGCTCCCTTGACATTAGATTTGCGCTTAGCTGGTACCAACTCGGCCGGCGTTCAATATGCGATTGTCAATGACCTATCTCAAGGTGCTCATGGGATTGATGCCAAAAAGTATTATTTATAAATTACCCAGACCGATTGCTTACCCTTATGACTGTGCTTGCTTATCAGGATTTCTTGCAAACAGCATCACAAAAATTGTCCGATTCACACAACATCGGCCGGAGAAATGCTGTGCTGGTAGTAAATTTTGAACGGCTAGCAGAGCTTGATGGTGTGCTTGGGTTTGCTATGGTCGACGAGATCATCCGGAAAATCTCCTGGCAACTTAGAGATTCACTGAATCCGGAAGACTTGGTTGGGGTAACCGGGCGCTATCAAATCAGCTGTTTGCTAGTTGATCTACTCACAGATGCGCACGCGATGTTGGCTGCGCATAAGATCCTGCGGATTTTGATGCACCCGTTTGTATCGGGCAGGCGCAGTATAGTCCTGGCAGCGCGCATTGGAGTGGCGGTTAGTAATCGAGATGATCACACACTCGATCAACTGATGAGTAATGCGAGCTTGGCAATACGTCAGGCAAGACTGGAACAAGAACCTATCAAGCTTTTTGTTGCGGAAATGGAAGACCCGCTCCTGTTACAGATAGATCTCTGGTCGGATTTGGGGAATGCAATTGAAACAAGAGAGTTATATCTGAGCTATCAACCACAGATTAGTACTACGAGTGGAAAAATTGAGTCAACCGAAGCATTGCTTCGCTGGAACCATCCAAACCGTGGACCAATTCGACCTGACAAATTGATCCAGGTTGCTGAAGGCACAGAGCTCATGTCTAAACTCACTTTGTGGGTTTTTCATACAGCACTAAGAGAATGTTCCGAATATCGCAAAGCCGGGTTGGATGCAGGCGTTTCGATCAATTTTTCTGCGGATGATCTGCGTGATCCGGAACTCCCTGAGCTTGTTTTACAGGGGCTAAGCCTCTGGGGCGTACCGCCTGGTAATGTGACTGTTGAATTGACCGAGACAGCCGTCATGGAGAATCATGTAGGTACTCTGGATACCTTACACAAGTTAAAGGATACGGGTTTAAGGCTTGCAATGGATGATTTTGGAACGGGCTATTCCTCAATGGCACGAATGTTGGATCTTCCACTGGACGAAATCAAAATCGACATGGTATTTGTCAAACACATGACAACCCGGCGTACGCATGACCGCATTGTTGACTCCATGATCAACCTTGCACATCGGCTTAATTTGTCGGTAGTTGCGGAAGGGGTAGAGGATTTTGCCACTTACGAACGTTTGCGCGCATTGGGTTGCGACATGATTCAAGGCTACTTTATCGGCAAAGCCATGCCGTTGCCGGAGCTGATCGAGGCTGTCGTCAATCAATCTCCCAAATTTCTGAAAATGACACTGCAGGACTCTGCTGATAATTAATGCCATTTATCACTGCTATGTCTTATATTTCACGCTGAAAACCACACACTTCGCCACCGCCTCTTCTTCCTCTTCCAATTAGCTTCCAAGTTAAATGATCTGCCAAAGTGCGTTTGCTGCATCCGCTTCCGCACTATAATAATGGTTTTAAAGCTGCAGATTTTATGACTACAATTAAACCGCTGCCCGAGTTATTGATCAACCAGATTGCCGCTGGCGAGGTAGTTGAGCGTCCTGCCTCGGCACTCAAGGAAATCCTGGAAAATAGCGTGGATGCGGGCGCAAATAAAATTATCGTGCAACTTCAACAAGGTGGCGTCAAGCAGATTCGTGTTGCGGATGATGGAACAGGCATTGCCAAAGATGAGTTGCTGTTGGCGCTGACACGTCACAGCACCAGCAAAATCAGCACATTGGAAGATTTGCACAGCATTACCAGCCTGGGTTTCCGGGGCGAAGCGTTGGCCAGTATCGCCGCCGTGTCAAAGCTCACATTAACCAGTTGCCAGACCGGGCAAAGCCACGCGTGGCAGATACAGGTGGATGGCAAAGCTGTTTCGCAACCGATGCCTTCGTCACTGACTTTGGGGACGATTCTGGATGTCGATGATTTGTATTTTAATATTCCTGCCAGGCGTAAATTTCTAAAGTCGGAAACCACAGAGTTCGCGCATTGTGATGAAGCATTCAAGCGTATTGCGTTATCCCAGCCTGGCGTTGAATTTGTTTTGCAGCATAACGGAAAAGTGCGCCGCCAGTTACGTGCTGGCAACTCAGCACAACGAATCGCGGCAGTACTGGGCGAAGAATTCAGTCAAACGGCAGCAGCGGTTGACGAGCAGTCGGCAGACATGTGTCTGCATGGCATGGTGGCACTGCCGGCATATGCCCGTTCATCGCGGGATGCACAGTATTTCTTTGTCAATAACCGTTTTGTCAATGACAGGCTGATTGCGCATGCTTTGCGCGAAGCCTATCGTGATGTATTGCATTTGGATCGGCATCCGGCATTTGTGTTGTTTCTGGAAATCGATCCGGAAAATGTCGATGTGAATGTGCACCCGACCAAAACGGAAGTTCGTTTCCGTGAATCCCGTGCATTGCATCAATTTATTTTTCATGTGATCAATAAAGCGCTAGCCTTGCCTAACCAAGAAGTAAGAGCAGATGAATCTGTGCTAACAACCCGATCATTACCTGCTTACCCGAGAAGCAATCATGCAAGACCGAATATTGTGTCGCAACCGACCAGTTTTTATCGCACCTTGTTTGGTACGCAAGCCAATACATACCCGGCAGAGCCCGCGAACATAACGTCTGCGACACAAGTGACAGTGGAATCTGATCAACCTGTTGCGGTGGAACAAGAACAGGACGTTCATCCACTCGGTTTTGCGTTAGGGCAATTGCATGGCATCTATATTCTGGCGCAAAATGCCCGCGGTTTGGTGGTTGTGGACATGCACGCCGCGCATGAGCGGATTATGTACGAAAAACTCAAGCGGGCGCTTGATCGTCATGAAATACCGATGCAATCGCTATTAATCCCGGTTACTTTTCACGCCGACAGCCTGGAAGTCGCGGTGGTGGAGGAAAATCAGGCAACGTTGGCGCAACTGGGCTTTGAGATTGCCGTACTTTCTCCCGTTGCACTGGCAGTGCGCGCACTGCCGGCTGCTCTCCAGGATGCCGATATTGTGCAGCTGGCTCACGATATTCTGCGGGAGATCCGTGAATATGGTGCGAGCCAGGTGCTAACCGCCAAACGCAATGAGATACTGGCTACCATGGCTTGTCATGGTGCAATCCGTGCCCATCGAAGACTCACTCTTGAAGAGATGAACGCGCTACTGCGCGACATGGAAATCACCGAGCGGGCGGATCAATGCAACCACGGTAGACCCACTTGGTTTGAAACCAGCCTGGCCGATCTGGACAAACTGTTTATGCGCGGAAAATAAACCAACTGCTGGTTAACGTATAAGCCCCAAAATGAAATAATCCCGAGATTTCTTGATTCCTTCGCATTTGTTAGCAAGGTAATTCCAGTCAGTTAAGTTTTTTTGTGGTATATCACAATTAACGTTAAGCTGTTACAAATGAAATGCGGGAATACTCAATTATTCAGTAACAACTTCAACTGAAATTTTTTTACGCAATTAAAGTAAGAAAGGGTTAATGCGATGAGTATGGATAAAGTGCCTGGCGATCCTCAGAATGCAATGAATCAGACTGATCCACTTCGTGAAGTGGATGCGCATGGTGAGGATATAAAGTCCGTATCTGATGATCCCGGTTTGCTGGATCGATTGATAGCATCTGTTACAAAGCAGATAAAAACCAACTGGTTCTGGATCGCTGCATATGGCTTTAATCTCGTATATCTCATATTTGCCCTTGTCAGAGACAATCAAGGAGGTGGCGCTTCATTTACCATCCCTATACTGCCGGGGGTCATTTTTACATGCATCATTTTCATACAGATCTATGCTGATCCGATCGAATCCATTCCAGCGGATGGAATGGATCAGGATGGAAGAAAGAAGTTAGAAGAGAAGAGATCGCAGCAAAGATATAGGTGGATGGTATTTGCGTACAGCTTTATGCTGCTGTCATTGATGTTAACTTTTTATCCATTTATCAAGCCTTTTCACGACCAATCAACTGAAAGGCTCCGCGATCTACCGATTGCTGTATTTATTGGTTGTTCCTTGGATAGTACAAACAAAAACTTAAGTTGTGTTAAATCAAAAGCTGATAGCGAAGAGAAGAAACAAGAAAATGAACAAGTTGTTGGAACATGGGCTATCAATATAGGCGGTTATGTCAGCAAATGCGAAGAAGACAAAAATGGCAATGCAGTTGCCTGCCAAGTCAGCGATGGCCTGCTAGTTCCACTCTATTTCATTATTCTTGCGCTGATGGGCGGTAGTATCAGCCTGACCAGGCGACTACCAGAATTGCAGAAGCAGGTGAGTGTAGAACATATCGCGACAGAGCGGCAGCCTAATTTGACGCAATTTGAATATCGTGAGTATCTGATCTTCCAAATCGTACAATTTATTTCAGCGCCTTTTCTAGCCATTCTTGCGTATTATCTGATTGAACCCAGTAATACAACCAGTTCGGTAGCGTTAGCTTTTACAGCGGGATTTGCATCAGAAACGATTTTGTTAATGATTCGATCCATCGCAAACAAGATTACTCCGGAAACCAGTGCTTTGCTGCAATATGGTGCAGTTGTCGGTGTCATTACCTTGAGTGATAAAAGTACAGGCGCTGAGAAGCCCGCCGAGAAAGTCGAGGTATTATTATCTGAGTCGCCACAAATTCATTCAATCACTGATGAGCGAGGATTTTATATGCTCGGTAATGTGCCGGTTGGCGAGCACAGCATCAGTATTAAATTCACAGTCACAGTAGACGAAAAAGAGGAAGAAAGATTAAAGAAAGATACGATAAAGATTGAGCGTGCTCAGGCCATTGTCAAAAAGAATGTAACAATTGAATGACCACGTTCAGCCTGTTAACTGAGTTTCAGACAACCGTCTTGCTGACAAAATCGAACATATATCATGAAAAAACTACTAGTTACTTTAACATTGACCCTTATTAGCACTGTCACGATGGCGGAATGGACCAAAGTGGACGAAAGTGATAGTAAAGGTGGTTACACTGCGTATGCGGATTTGGATTCAATTCTCAAAGCAGGCAATAGAGCTAAGATGTGGGCTTTATTTGACTATCGAATCGTACAGAAAGCTGCAGGCGTTGAATTTTTATCCGAGAAAATCCGACGTGAATATGATTGTAAAGAAAAACAGATGAGAAAACTCGCGTTCTCGTTATTCAGATGGAATATGGAGAGCGGCGACCTTATTCGCTCGTACAGCCAACCACAGAAATGGGAAATCGTGCAACCTGATAGCATAGACGAGGCTGAATGGAAAGTTGCTTGCAATGAATAGTTAGTCGGTTCCGCAAAATTCACTTAGCTGTGACGGAAGCGTGATTAAGGCTAGGTGGACCGCCTCGTAATAAATTGATCTGTAGTAACCGCAAGATCTGCTGCATGGTTTTATTCATTTTTGACTGGAATTTGATGAAAGCCAGCAGCAAGTACACACATGGCAATCCAGATCTGACCTTGCTCCGGTAGTTCGTACATCTTAACGCGCGTATTATGCGATTTTTCCCAACTGTGTCACAAGCTAATTTTGCTCAAACTTCATTGGATTGATGTAATTCAGTGTCGAATGCAATCTTCTGTGGTTGTAGTAGTTAAGCCAATCAATTACTTCATCCATTGCCTGACGACGTGTTTCAAATCGCATTCCATACAATCTGCCTACCTTCAACGATCCCCACAGGCTCTCAATGGGAACGTTATCCCAGCAGTTTCCTTTTCTGCTAATTGAGCTGCGCCGCCATACTCAACCAGTATGTTCTGAAATATGTAGCTGCAATACTGACTGCCGCGGATGCCCTTCTAAATGTCAAGCGGCAATCTGTGCGCTATTGATTAAATTATTTCTTTTTCTCAAAGTGTAATATACCTCTCTAGCGATATAAC
>NZ_QJJP01000025.1:0-41371 GCF_003201565.1 Nitrosomonas sp. Nm84
GTGAATAATGGTCCCGTTTATGTTCGCGTAGGGCGGCAAGAGTTGCTATATGGTTCACAAAGATTGATTTCCACTTTGGATTGGGTCAATACCCGTAGAACCTTTCAAGGGGTCAAAAGCTTCTGGCGCACACCGGAGTGGGATGTTGATGCATTCTGGGTACGTCCGATGATTACTGAAAAAGGTAATTTTGATAATTGGGATACACAACAGAATTTCTTTGGCTTATGGGCTACACACAAACCGAAACCCGGCCACTTAATCGATCTCTATTTCCTCAGTCTGGAAAACGATCGGAATCTTACGCCAGCCAATGTAGCGCGAGGAAACATTCTGCAGGGTGATTCCCATGTTCATACATTGGGTGGCCGCTTTGCCGGGAATTTTGACAACCTTCTTTATGAATTGGAAGGTATGTATCAATTCGGGCGACGCTCCAATCTGGATATTTCCGCCTTTGCCGTGGCTACTGGTGTAGGCTATCGTTTACCACTGCCGATGAATCCGCAAGGCTGGATACGTTATGATTTTGCTTCCGGCGATGGCAGCTCTACCGATGGCAGAAGCAATACATTCAATCAACTTTTTCCATTCGGTCATTATTATTTAGGTTTCCTGGATCGGGTTGGGCGCCAAAATATGCATGATATCAATGCGCAAATTACCTTGAACCCCATGCCATGGATTACCTTTATCTCCCAGTACCATCGATTCTATCTGGCGAATAATCGTGATTATTTATATAACGCGGCTGGCGTGGCCACACTCAGAGACATTACAGGTGAATCAGGTAGCCATATCGGGGACGAAGTAGATTTCCGGCTAAACCTGCATGTGAACCGTCATCAAGATGTATTGGTTGGCTATTCAAAAATGTGGAGTGGCGATTTCCTGAAAAAACAAGTCCCGGGAATCTCGCCTGACCTTTTCTATGTCCAATACAACATCCGTTTTTGATAATTTAGACAAGGAAATTTTAAATGATGCGCTGCTTTATTCTATTGGTATTTTTCTATATCACTGGTGTGGCAAATGCTCATGGCGGCACACCGGTTAAAGTGCCTGATACGATGGCCGAGCGTGTTAAGGCTTGTATCATTTGTCATGGCGCTGAGGATAAAGTAGGGCGCGATGCCTATTATCCTCGCATAGCAGGTAAACCCCAGGGGTATTTGTTTAATCAGTTACGCGATTTCAGGGATGCTCGGCGCTATTATCAGCCGATGGCCACTCTGCTGGAGAATATGACAGACGAGTACTTGTTGGAAATAGCTCAATATTTTTCTGCGCTACAGTTGCCCTATCCTGCACCTGAGCAGATTCATATGCAACCCGAAGAAATCAAGCTGGCAGAACGGCTTATCTATTCGGGGAAGCCAGAGAAGGATATTCCGGCATGCAGCGCCTGTCATGGCGATATTTTAATGGGCGTGGAGCCTGCTATTCCGGGTTTGCTAGGATTGTCTCGCGCGTATATTACGGCACAGCTCGGCGGATGGCGCAACGGAGGCATTATGCGGGGTCAGGCAGCGAATTGCATGTCTGAGATTGCGCAGCAGTTGACTGACGAAGAAGCCAATGCAATTGCGAAATGGCTGGCGAGTCAATCTGTTTCAGGAAAACCCAGTCCATTCAATGTGCTTTCATCTGAACTGGCACATCGTTGCAGCCAAACCATTCTGGAAAACGGAGGTGAGAAATGAGGCGTCTAACGATGATACTCATGGCCAGTAGCTGGATATGCGCTGCTTTGTTGTGGGGGGGGATCGTATTTGCTGCAGATACGGTTGCTGACGAACCTAAACACCCCACCGGAACGCAACAAGTAGTGCATGGCGCTTATTTGGCCCGCGTTGGCAATTGCATGGGATGCCATACGACTAAAAGTGGTCAGCCGTTTGCGGGTGGACGTCGCTTGTCGACATCATTCGGTATTTTTGTGACACCCAATATTACGCCCGACAAAGAAACGGGAGTTGGCCTTTGGAGTGAGGAAGATTTTTGGCAAGCGCTGCATCAGGGCAAGTCGCGTGATGGGCGGCTGCTTTATCCTGCTTTTCCCTATACCGAATATACTAAGGTAACGCGGCAAGATGCCAATGCAATTTTTGCTTATCTGCAATCGCTACCGGCTGTTTCGCAATCCAACCCGCCGCATGATATCTCCTTCCCCTATAACTTCCAACCATTGCTAGCCATCTGGCGCGCATTGTATTTTAAGGCAGGCGTTTATGAACCGAACCAATCCCAGAGTGAAGTCTGGAATCGTGGCGCTTATCTGGTGCAGGGATTAGGTCATTGTAATGCCTGCCATAGCACTCGTAATGTATTAGGCGCCAGTCAGGACGATGCGCTGACGGGAGGACAAATCATGGGTATGAATTGGTATGCGCCATCCCTGTCTTCGCAATTGGAAGCGGGTGTGGGCGATTGGGCTATCGAAGAAATCGTTGCATTGCTAAAAACGGGCATAACAAAACGCGCTGTAGCTTCAGGTCCCATGGCCACTGTCATAAGACAAAGCCTGCAATATGTATCGCAAGAGGATATTCACGCCATGGCAGTGTATCTAAAATCACTTACAGAAAATGAAAGCGGTAATGCACCTGGTGTCAGTTTCTCGGTGATGTCGGGTAGCTTACGGAAACATTTAGATTTGGGTGGGCAATTGTATGAAAAATATTGCCAAACATGTCATGGCGCTGACGGCAAAGGCATGCCGGGCATTTACCCTGCGCTGGCTGGTAATCGCAGTGTGACGATGAAGTCGCCATTGAACGCCATTCGCAGTGTGTTGAATGGTGGCTATCCAGCCACAACGACGGAAAATCCCCGGCCCTATGGAATGCCACCGTTCCAGCAGATTTTGCGTAATGAAGAAGCAGCACTCGTGGTGTCGTATATCCGCAATGCCTGGGGAAATCGTGGCAGCTTGGTGACGGCAGTGGATGTTGACCGAAGTAAAGGTGGGGAATATTAGTAGAAAACTAACATTGTATTATTGTTAGTAGGTCGCTGAAAAACTATCTGCGTAGCCGCTGCGGTGTTAAAAACAGGCTCAAAATGCTCATTTATTAAGCATAAACTGCGCTTTCTCGCCCGTTCTTGCCTTGCATCGGCTGCCTCGAATACGTTTTTCAACGGCCTGTTAGCGCTTAACTGACTCAGACAATCCCCCGACGATGCAGGGGACTGTCTGATTCACTCACCGGGTTGCAACGTAACCGGCACCTCAACTGTCTCACCTTTCCGCAGCACGGTGATCTTAACGGTATCGCCAACTTTATAACTATCGATGCGTGCAAGCAATTTATCCACTGAATCAATGGATTTTCCTTCAACGGCAATGATAATGTCGTTTGCGATGATGTTACCTTCCGGCGTGAGTGTTGCGCCTTTGAGGCCGGCTGAATCGGCTGCTGATCCAGGACTGATACTCAATATCACGACACCGGCTATTTTCAAGCGTTCTGTCAGGCGGCTATTGAGTTTTCCATCGACGGTAATGCCCATCGCCGGGCGAATATATTTGCCTCGGCTGATAACCTGGGGCACAACACGATTGACGGTGTCGACGGGTACGGCAAAACCAATGCCGGCACTGGCGCCGCTGGGGCTGTAAATGGCGGTATTGATGCCGATCAGACGGCCTGCGGAATCCAATAATGGGCCGCCGGAATTGCCCGGATTGATAGCAGCATCGGTTTGGATCAAGTTGTCGATGGTGCGTCCGTCGCCGCTGGGCAGCGCTCTATCCAGCGCTGAAATGATACCGGTTGTCAGTGTCCAGTCCAGACCGAAAGGGTTGCCGATGGCGAATACTTTCTGACCTACCTTGAGATCATGGCTGCTGCCGAGTGGAACGGGGGTCGGCCGTTGGAAGCCGACACCGATCCTTAGCACGGCAATATCATGTGCCGGGCTGGCGCCGACCAGGGATGCCTTATAATCGCGTCCGTCGGCCAGGCGCACAATGGCCTCGCTGGCGCCTTTAATGACATGAAAATTGGTAATGATATGCCCATGATCATCCCAGATAAAACCTGAGCCGTTACCGCTCGGGACGGAAAAAATATTGCGCGTCCATGCATCCATGACGCGCTGACGAGTGGTGATAAACACGACTGAGTCGCGTGAATTTTCAAATAACTCAATGGTGCTTTTTTCGTCTTCAGCCAGATTGCCACGTGCCTGGACTACCCGCGGTTCGGTATTTTCCTTGTCTTTGCCGGTAAAGTAATCCGGGTGAAGCGCATCCGGAAAGTAGTGATACAGGAAACTGTGCAGAAACAGCGTCAACAATACCACCGACAATGAAATCCAGATTAAACGGGGTAGAAATCCGTTATTGGGCATGAATGTTAGCTCCTTTATTTTTTGTTGATATTGACCATTGCGGTTATTTATTTGCTGTCTGTGCCCATCGCACCAGATCGTGTTCACTCATGGCGCCTGATTGCCGAGCAATTTCCCGGCCACCGTTAAATAGTACCAAAGTCGGGATGCTGCGAATGTTGTAACGAGCGGCCAGTCCCTGTTCTTCTTCCGTATTAACTTTAACCAGACGCATCGCCGGTTCCAGTGTGGCGGCTGCTTTGGCAAATGCCGGTGCCATCATGCGGCATGGACCGCACCACGGCGCCCAGAAGTCGACCAGTATCGAAATATTATTGTTGGCAATGTGCCGATTGAAGTTGCTTTCAGCGAGCTCAATCGGTTGCGCGGTAAACAATGTCTGATGGCAAGCGCCGCATTGGGGCGAGGCATCGAGGCGATCAGTCGGTACGCGATTGGTGGCATGGCAGTGTGGGCACACGATATGTAAAGACATGAGCGGTTTTTCCTTTTTATTTGTATTAAGGAGCCTTCTAAATAACGGTCATTTCGAGCATAGCGAAAAATCTATCGTTAACTCCAGAGAGATTCCTCGCTGTCGTTTGGGTTTGGAATGACAAAATGTGGATTATTTAGAGGCGCCTTACAAGCATTTTCCTAATCTTCATCCAGTTTAGTTGCTTTCAGGCGGGTGCGCAGTAGCTCAATTTCTTCGATCATATCGGCAACCAAGCCAGCCAATTCCGGATTGCATTCGAAATTTCTTTCAACCGTGATGATTCTTTTGACACGAATGAAGCTACGACTATCGAATAGCCATGAGGCAGGATCAGCAGTGCGTGGATCTTCATTCAGCAACAGGCCCCATTGAACGCGCTCAATCACCCATTCACGGCTGACCTGACAGCTTCTTGCCAGCTCATCCAGACTGAGCCTGGTATCCTCAAGTAAAATGACATCAATTTCGTGCGACATGGCTCAGACTCCGAGATGTTGGCGCGGATTGAACGCTAATTCCTGCGCCATGGTTTGGTAGAACTCGCGTTCTTTGGATGTGGTAACAGGTGGTAGCACAACTTCCAGCACCAGATACAGGTCGCCGGGATTGGCGGCAGGGATGCCGCGTCCTTTTAATCGCAGCTTGCGGCCTGATTGGGAATTTTCCGGCACTCGCACTTCCACCAGGCCGTCCGGCACTGGTATTTTAACTGTAGCACCCAGCGCAGCTTCCCAGGGCGCGATCGGCAGTGCGGCATAGACATCTTTGTTTTCAATCCGATAACGGCCGTGCGGTTTGAAGTGAACTTCCAGGAACAAGTCTCCGGCGGCCTCTCCAGCATGGCCTGGGCCACCCTGTCCGGCCAACCGGATTACCTGTCCGGCATGAACGCCTTTGGGAATGCGGACGTTTAGTGTACGTTCGGCGAGCACAGTGCGTCCTTGGTCGTCGAGTTTGGGCATGCGCAATGTCAGGCTGCGGGTTGCGCCGTGATAAGTATCTTCCAAGTCGAGCATGATTTTGGCGTGATGGTCTTCGCCGCGCATGCGATGGTGAGCCTGCCGGGCACCTCCGCCCATTTGTTTGCCGAATAATTCTGCAAAGAAATCACTGAAATCTGCAGTCTGGGCGCCGCTAAATCCCTGTCCGCTGAATTCAAAACCTGCGTCCCAGCCAGGTGGCGGTTGAAAATCGCTACCCGCCTGAAATCCTCGTTGTCCCAGTTGATCATAAGCCGCGCGTTTTTCCGGATCGGAAAGCACTGTATACGCTTCATTCACTTCTTTCATTTTGTGCTCGGCGTCGGTTTCCTTGGAAACATCCGGGTGATACTTACGCGCTGAACGGCGAAATGCTTTTTTGATTTCTTCTGCCGTTGCATCGCGTGAAACGCCAAGTGTCTGGTAATAGTCCTTGAATTCCAAATCGATTCTCCCTGTTTGTCACGCTGTCACATCAATATTATGATGGCTTTAAATCGGATCGTGAAGCTTATTTGCGAACATTAAATCTGCTATGTATTTGCGTTCAAATGGGTCCGCTGTGCTGATTTATCAAGTACATCAAGATACGCTTGTCATTAGCGAATGGTTAACTGGAATAAAGAAGCGCCTGCTTTCGATGTTCAGAACGGTCCGGTTATTTCGAATATCACGCCGTCTTCAGCCAACCCGGTTTTGCCGCGCTGTGAGCTGAAATATAAGCGCGAGCCATCGGGACTGAAGGCCGGCCCGGTGATTTCCGAATTATCATGACCGATGACTTGTAACACCGGAGCAATCTTATCCACGGTCAAGGCAACGATCTGCATGTTGCCTTTATCTTCGGTTACCAGCAATTCACCCGCCGCATTGCCGGTGATATTGTCAACACCCGTGAGTACAGGCCGTAAAAATAATGCTGCATTGTAAATAATCATGAGATGACGATAGCGAACATGATATGCCCATACGCGATCATCGCCTTTGGTCGCAAAGTAAACAACATCCTGGTGATACCAAATGCCTTCTCCGCCATTAAACCGAGTGCAATGGGCGATCTGTTTGCGCGTCGGTGTCGTGGTTGCCAGTGGATCGGGGAGAGGGTGCCAACGTACTTCACCGATACTTCCATCAATGACTTCAGCGACTTCTAAAACTCCGGTGTTCAAATCGGGATTGCCTGCGGCATCCAATGCATGTGCGGTATAACGGTACAGGCATCCATCCGACTCATCTTCAGTGAGATACAGCTGTTTTCTTTGCGTATCGACCGCCACTGCTTCATGCCTGAATAGCCCCAGCGCGTTTCTCATTTGCGCCGCTTTCTGACCAAACGGATCACATTCCCACACCCGGCCTTTTTCAATTTCCTCGCACGATAGCCAGGTTTGCCACGGCGTCTGCCCGCCTGCACAGTTGCGATTGGTATGACTCAAAATACTATAGGCATCAATGATTTCTCCTTGGCGACTGAACCGTAGCGCACCTACACCGCCTGTTTTATTGTCGATCTCGCTATTCGAAACATAAATCCATCCGCCCTCTGCGGTGGCAAAGATAGCTCCGCCATCTGGAGCCGCATGCCAACGATAGCCAAAAAGCGTTTGACCGGATTGCGCCACGATACGGGAGGTAAATCCTGCGGGCAAACGCACGCCGTTTGGATCGGGCGGCAGAAGCTCACCTAATGATGCTAGCGACAAAGAGGCCGCTTGGATGGGATTGGGTAACAGTGTGTTACCAAAAAACGCGCTTAATCCAATAAAACCGTATTGCAATAACCTGCGTCGTTGTGCGTCAAATGTGTTCATGGTATCAGTAACCTTAGTGAGCCATCCCACGAGTCATCGTTCTTGTGGTTATAGATAGTTTACAATACCGAATTATTAAATGACCATTAATTATGAGAATGATTCACAATGATTCAACTACTTAAACCGCTGGTATCTTTCTTGATGTTTTTGATTGTTACGCTGGCGATGAGCACGATTTTGTCGATCACGACCAGTTATCCAACTTGGTTATGCGCGATTTTTTCGCTAGTTTGTGCAGTACTGGTAGGTCGGTCTGCATGGAAACTGGTTGCCGGAGAGAAAATGAGTGTCGGGATTGCAGTCGTCAGCGGTGCGCTGATGCTCGGCGGACTATGCTTTGTGATTGGCTTTTTTGGTCCCATGGTGTTTGCTAAGGATACCAGTCAAGGGCCATTGATTGGGCTATTCATCGCTGCGCCACTAGGCGTGATTATGGGGGCAGTCGGTGGCTATCTCTATGTTTCTAGACAGTATGGCGACTGATAACACCTCGCTGCTTGCGGCGGGGTGCTTTATTGAATCTCGTTTTAGAAAAACTGGCAGGCCGTGAAGCTTAATTAACAGGCATGAACAAACACATCGCATCAACGTGGGTGTTTGATATGTCTTATCCCTACAAGGGAACAACTTTAAGGGAATAATTAAGCTAAAACATAAAAGTGGAAGAGATTAGCATCGGTATTGTCCTACATAATGGGTTGTGTTATTCTTTAAATTTTCATGCCAGTTCTGGCGTAACATGTTGAATATGTTATTATTGATCATGTTTTTATATGAAGTGGAATGGACGGTGTGAGTAGGGTCTGCAAATAAGTATGGTATTCTCGATTCCTTTATTCTTCCGGCATTAGAAAAATAAATCATATTTCCACATAACAACTGTCATAAGATGATGGGCTGATTGAGGTTGGTATTTTGAATGGGTGAGCGCGATTAATATGTCATATATTAGCAGGCCATTGAAAAACGTTTTTAAGGTGGTCGGTAGAAAACAGAAACAAACGAGAAATCACAGTTTATGTGTGATCAATGCACGTCTTGAGCCCGTTTTTAACACCGGTGAAACAGCAATGCAGATAGTTTTTCAACAGTCTGTTAAGTCTGATGCAGCGCCGTTGAGAGTCCATTCATCCAGAAAGAGTCATTGGCGTGACCGTCTGATGCGCCGATTGGTATTGTTTTTGAGTGTGTTGCTAGCCGGTTGTGCGATGGGGCCGGACTATCTGCGTCCTAAAATCGAAGTTGCCGAGAAATTTCGCATTCCGCATGCAGAAGGGGAATCTATCGCCACCATCGCATGGTGGGATGTATTTCAGGATGAAAATTTACAACGACTCATCAATCAAGCGCTATTAGGCAATAAGGAACTTAAGCAAGCCGAGGCCAGCATCGAGGAAATGCAAGCCCGCTTAAAAACCGCATTCATGGATTTTGTGCCCAACTTAGACGCAAGCGCATATGGACCTTTTATGGGTGACATGGGTGGATTTTCGCGCCCCGCTTTTCCAACCCCCTATAGTTATTATGGGATGACTACCATGAATTGGGAAATTGATCTGTGGGGTCGGATTCGCCGTTCGAATGAGGCTGCTCGGGCAGACTTGATGGCACGTGAAGAATATCGCCGTGGAATCGTTTTGTTGTTAATCAGCAATGTTGCGCAGTCATATTTTGATCTGTTGCAATTTCAAACTCAACTTGAAATAGCGCATCGCGCATTAGCTTCCTGGAAAGAATCTGTTGATATTTCTCGTGCGCAATTGGAAGGGGGTATTATCTCTCGATTGGATCTCGATCAATTTGATGCAGAATATTCGAATGCCGCAGCTCGAGTAGCTGAGATCGAACGACAGTTGACGCAGAAAGAGAATGAATTGAGCGTTCTACTGGGAGAAAATCCGCATACTATTCCACAGGGACATTCTTTGATAGAACAGACCGTCTTAGTTGAAGTGCCCGCGGGCATTCCCTCCGAATTGTTACAACGTCGCCCGGATATCCTGCAAGCCGAGCAAACACTAGCGGCATCCACAGCAAGAATCGGCGTAGCCAAAGCAGGGCGTTTCCCAAAGTTTTCGGTTACTGGGTTATTAGGTGTTGCGAGTCCAGCAATTTCTAATTTATTAATGTCTAACAGCCAGTTTGGTGTGGGTGGTTTAGGTCTGGCCGTCCCAATATTAAACGCCACTAGTCTCGGTTTTGAGCAACGCGCCGCAGAAGCGAGAGCACGGCAGGCTTTGGCACAATATGAACAAGCTATTTTGGTTGCATTCAAAGAAGTAGAAGATGCGCTAATCGCCATTCAAACGGTAAAAAGCCAACTGATAGCACGTAAAAAGCAAGTCGATGCCTTGCATTCAGCGCTGTATATTGCAGATCTGCGTTATAAAGGGGGTATTACGAGCTATGTGGACGTATTACTTGCCAAACGAAATTTATTCGATGCGGAATTTTCTCTAAGCGCTACACAACGCTTTCATCTGGTTTCCATTGTGCAGCTTTATAGAGCATTAGGGGGAGGGTGGTTACCCGAAAACTCATCTTCTGCGGTTCCGGTGAGTGTTAATAGCATTGAGGACAGGCGCACTTTTGAACGAGTTGCTGATCCTAAAATGATATCGCAATAAGGAGATTAGTATGGCGCACTATCAAATCGCAATCATTGTTGGCAGTTTACGGAAAGATTCCTATAACCGTAACCTTGCAACCGCCATTGCAAAACTGACACCCGTAGAATTTTCATGCAAGCAAGTATCAATTGGCGATTTACCGCTCTATAATCAGGATGATGATGTAACCCCAGCGGACTCAGTGAAGCGATTAAAAACCGAAATTTCTGCCGCCAATGGTTTGATATTTGTAACACCAGAATACAATCGTTCCATACCAGGAGTACTCAAGAATGTACTCGATCACGCCTCACGTCCTTATGGAGAAAATGCATGGAGTGGTAAACCGGCCGGTATATTAGGAGTTTCCATAGGCAGCAGTGGTACTGCAATGGCACAACAACATCTGCGCAATATTCTGGCGTATTTAGATGTGCCAACCATGGGACAGCCTGAAGCGTTTTTACAATTACGTGATGGAATGTTTGATTCTAACGGAGATCTTGGTGAAAGCAGCAAAAAACTGATGCAAAATTGGATTGATCGTTATGTTTTCTGGGTAAAAAAATATGGTAGCTAATTTTGTATCCAACTAGAAAATGTTAGTTTTAACTTCTCAGTCTACGATTCGAGTTATCGATGCTATTCCTTTAAATCAGCTGATTCCAATTTAATTTCTGGCGATTTGTATCCCATGACAAAAAAAACTATTTGCGGCGCCTATGCCAACCTATTTTTGCCGGTTTGTTATACCTGCATCGGGCTTTATATAACACTATTAGTGGGTTGTTCGGGGAAATCTCCGGCGCCACAAGCTCCACCTCCTGAGGTTGAAGTCATCACTGTAACATCGCAAGTGATTCCCGATGAAACTGATTTTATTGGTCAAGCCGAAGCATTCAGACCGGTAGAAATCCGCCCGCAAGTTAGCGGGATTATCAAGAAAATATCCTTTACTGAAGGCCGCAATGTAAAAAAAGGCGATAAATTATATTTAATCGATCCTGTTCCTTTTCGCGCTGTGTATCTCAGTAGTAAAGCAAGAGTGGATCAGGCAAAGGCACGCCTGACCCAAGCCAAGCAGGATTTGGCGCGTGTCCGTCCGTTGCTTGAGCAACAAGCTGTCAGCAAAAAGAATGTAGATGATGCTCAAGCCGAAGTATTATCTGCCGGAGCAGCACTTGAGGCTGCGAATAATGAAGTGATCAAAGCTAAATTCGACTTGGACAATACGGAGATTATTGCACCAGTCAATGGCCGTATTGGGCGCAGTCAGTTTTATGAGGGGCGGTTAGTCTCAGCACAAACAACATTGCTGACTACCATTGACCAACTGGATCCGATGTATGTCAATGTCAGCGTACCTGAAAGCTATATTTTACGTCGTCAACGTGAGCTAGCCGAGCAAAAAGTTCACCGTCCCGATATTTTCCAATTGCGTGGCATCATCACTTTTTCGGATGGTAGCATCTACCCTCATGAAGGATTGCTTGATTTTGCAGATGTCATGATACGGCCTGAAACAGGCACTTTACAGGGGCGATTTACATTTCCTAATCCACAAGGAAACTTATCTCCTGGAAACACAAATTTTTTCCCTGGACAGTTTGTAAAAATTCGTCTCAAGGGATTTACCCGCACCGGTGCCATCTTGATTCCACAACGTGCGGTACAACATGGATCTAGCGGCTCATTCGTGTATGTCATTGATGGGCAAAATAAAGCGCAGCTTCGGACGATTCGGGCCAGTACGTGGCATGGTAAAGAATGGTTGGTCGAGGAAGGTTTGCAGGCAGGAGATCGCATAGTGGTGGAAGGCTTTTTCCGTATCCTGCCTGGTGTTGAAGTAAATGCTATTCCTTATCAGCAGGAAAAAGCCTCATCGCCATCTTCAACTGGTGAAAACACTGCGCGGGATGCAACATGAACTCAAATTTCTTTATTGACCGCCCCATTTTTTCCTCGGTTTTATCCATTATCATTGTTGTTGTCGGACTGGTTTCCTTGAACAACCTACCGGTTGCGCAGTTCCCTCAGATTGTACCGCCCATGGTGCAAATCGAGGCCGATTATCCGGGTGCTAGTGCAGAAGTAGTGGCGGATACGGTAGCACGTCCTATTGAAGTGCAATTGCCGGGTATCGATAATCTACTATATTACGAATCGACCAGTACGAACGATGGTCATATGACCATGAAGCTTACGTTCGAGATTGGCACCGATGTAGATATCGCACAAGTCCAGACTCAGAACCGGCAACGTCTTGCCGAACCGCAATTACCCGATGAAGTCATTCGTCAAGGTATTACCGTGAAAAAGACCTCGCCGGATTTGCTGGCGGTGGTTGCGTTAAGTTCTACCGATCCTAAACACGACACCATTTTCTTGTCGAATTATGCAATATTGCGCATTCTCGACAATGTCAAACGACTTCCCGGTGTCGGTGATGCGATGATATTTGGCTCACAGAATTATTCCATGCGCTTGATCCTTGATCCCATCAGGATGGCGCAATTGAATATTACGCCGTCTGAGATTGCGGAAGTTGTGCGTGAGCAGAATCGTGATTTCCCGTCTGGCAGAATCGGACGGGAGCCGACGGCAAGCGGTACCGAATTAACCATTCCGGTGATCACGCAAGGTCGTATGAGTGACGTCAAGGAATTTGAAGACATGATCATTCGTGCCTACCCGGACGGTTCCATGGTTCGCATGCAAGATGTGGCAAAGATCGAGTTGGGTGCGCAGTCATATGACCTGGAAGGACGATGGAACGGAAAACCTAATACATTTTTGTTGACTTATCTATCGCCAGGTGCAAACGCGCTCGATACCGTCCGGCGGGTACGCGAAGAAATGGATAGACTGGCTCCAAGTTTTCCGGCAGGAGTTTCTTACGATATCCCCTACGACACGACCATATTTATTGAAGTATCGATACGTGAAGTACTCCATACGCTGGCTGAAGCGATGCTTCTAGTTATTCTGGTGGTTTTTCTGTTTTTGCAAAGCTGGCGCGCCACTCTGATTCCCGCTGTCGCGGTTCCGATTTCGTTAATCGGAACGCTTGCGGGTATGGAGGCACTGGGATTCTCAATCAATACCTTGACGCTCTTTGGTATGGTTCTGGCTATCGGTATCGTGGTCGATGATGCGATCGTAGTCGTGGAGAATGTCGAGCGACACATGAGCGAAAACGGACTTTCACCCAAAGAAGCAGCAAAGGTGGCGATGACCGAAGTCAGTGGACCGGTTATTGCAATTGTTTTGGTACTCGCTGCGGTGTTTATACCCGTTGCCTTCCTGAGCGGAATTACCGGGCAATTGTATAAGCAATTCGCCATTACCATTGCATTATCTGTAGCCATCTCTGGATTTGTAGCACTGACACTCAGTCCGGCATTGTGCGCTATCGTACTCAAACCAAGTCACGGAACGAATCGATTTTGGAAAATGTTCAATAGCTCTTTCGATTGGATGCAAGCTCGCTATGTTGGCGCGGTTGGGATTGTGATTAAGCGATCAGCGATCTTTCTGATCATTTTTGTGCTATTAATAGCGCTGCTTGCGGGATTGTTCAAGACGATTCCAAGTAGCTTCCTGCCGGAAGAAGACCAAGGGTATTTTATTACCATTGTGCAATTGCCGGATGGTGCTTCCATGGCGCGTACCATTGGTGTATTGGAAAAGGTCGAAAGTTTTTTTAATTCCAATCCAGCAGTTCACTCAACAGACACTCTGGCGGGGCAAAATGTTGTTTTCACCACTCGAGGTACGAATCAAGCAACAATGTTCATTCCACTGCATCACTGGGATACCCGAAAACATGCAAATGAGCAAGTACCAGGGCTTATTGCGGCTGCTTTTCAGGAATTTGCCAAAATTCCCGAAGCATTGATTCTTGCTTTCAATGCGCCTTCAATTCCAGGTTTGGGTACCACTGGCGGCTTTACGGCGCAATTGCAAGATCCAAGTGGTGGAGATTTTAACGAATTCGCCAACGCTGCTCAGGAATTCGTCGCCAAGGCAACGGCGCATCCGGCGATCGCGGTTGCCAACACTAATTTTCGTATCAGCTCTCCCAGATTATTTGCGAAAGTGGATCGGGAACGAGCCAAAGCTTTAGGGGTGCCCATTTCAGAAGTGTTCGATACCATGCAGGCTTATTTCGGCAATATGTATATCAATGATTTTTTAAAATTTGGTCGTGTTTACCGAGTTCAGACAGAAGCCTTGCCGGAATACCGTTCCAATCCGGAGGATATCAGCAAAGTCTATGTACGCGCCCGTTCGGGTTCGACACAAACCATGATTCCACTGGACACCGTGGTAACAACCGAATTTACCAGTGGTCCAGATCCGGTGACGCATTTTAACGGTTATA
Source organism: Nitrosomonas sp. Nm84 (assembly GCF_003201565.1). Taxonomy (GTDB): domain Bacteria; phylum Pseudomonadota; class Gammaproteobacteria; order Burkholderiales; family Nitrosomonadaceae; genus Nitrosomonas. The sequence goes on from NZ_QJJP01000025.1 coordinate 14,622, forward strand.
ACTCGGCGCTCGTATTGGGTGGTGCAGCGCCAGGTTACAGTTCGGGACAAGCACTTGCAGCACTGGAAGAAGTGGCCAATGAAGTTCTGATACCGAAAGGCTATACCATTGATTGGAGCGGCATAACGCTGCAAGAACGTAAGGCGAGCGGGCAAGCCATTTACATATTCATTTTTGCTATGTTGATGGTATTTCTACTATTGGCCGCGCTATATGAAAGCTGGTCTGTGCCATTCGCCGTTATTTTGGCAATTCCCTTTGGGATATTGGGGGCGCTCTTGGCCATTTGGGTGCTAGGCATGACCAATGATGTTTATTTTCAAATCGGCTTGGTGACGCTGATTGGATTGGCTGCAAAAAACGCCATTCTGATTGTCGAATTTGCCAATCAACGGTTAGCCGAAGGAGCGCCACTGGTCGATGCGGCGCTGGATGCGGCACGATTACGTTTCCGCCCAATTATCATGACATCGATGGCTTTTATTCTAGGGGTGGTACCGCTCGTTATAGCCACCGGCGCCGGCGCAGCCAGCCGCAACTCGATCGGAACGGGGGTATTCGGAGGAATGCTAACAGCTACATTTTTAGCGATCTTTTTTGTGCCATTATTCTTTGTGCTGATCGGTAAAATCGGACGGCGCACCCCGCAAGCAGCTGATCAGATAAAACAAGTAGCACCTGGTCAGATAACACAGGTTGAAGATAAAGTGGACAATCCGCCAGCTGATGAAAAGCTATAGTAGTTCAAGATGATGGCTATTTAACCTTGCAGCATCAATAGTCAGCAATCACTTCACCATTTAATCAGCGAGAAGGAGTGCGCTATGAGTGACAAAAAAAAGTTAACTACCAATGCTGGGTGTCCAGTTGTCGACAATCAGAACGTCATGACAGCCGGACCACGCGGTCCGCAACTGCTGCAGGATGTTTGGTTTCTTGAAAAACTTGCACATTTTGACCGTGAAGTCATCCCTGAACGACGCATGCACGCGAAAGGCTCCGGCGCGTATGGAACGTTTACGGTCACGCATGATATTACCCAGTATACACGTGCCAAGATTTTCTCTACGATCGGTAAAAAAACCGATTTATTTGCGCGCTTTACTACCGTGGCCGGTGAACGTGGTGCAGCCGATGCGGAACGGGATATTCGCGGTTTTTCAGTGAAATTTTATACCGAGGAAGGCAATTGGGATCTGGTGGGTAATAATACGCCGGTATTTTTTCTGCGTGACCCATTGAAATTTCCCGATCTGAATCATGCCGTGAAACGCGATCCGCGCACCAATATGCGCAGTGCGAAAAACAACTGGGATTTCTGGACATCGCTGCCGGAAGCGTTACACCAGGTTACCATCGTCATGAGCGAGCGTGGCATCCCTGCCACATATCGCCATATGCACGGCTTTGGCAGCCATACCTTCAGTTTTATTAACGCCAAGAATGAACGCTGCTGGGTCAAGTTTCATTTGAAATCGCAACAAGGGACTCGCAACCTGACCGATGCGGAGGCTGAAGCGGTGATTGGCAAAGATCGGGAAAGTCATCAACGCGACTTGTTTGAAAGCCTGGAAAAAGGCGATTTCCCTAAGTGGACGATGTACGTGCAGATCATGCCGGAAGCGGATGCCGCTAAGGTTCCCTACAACCCGTTTGATCTCACCAAGATATGGCCGCATAAGGATTATCCATTGATCGAAGTCGGTGTCATGGAATTGAATCGCAACCCTGAAAACTTTTTCGCGGAAGTGGAACAGTCGGCTTTTAATCCCGGTAATATCGTGCCCGGTATCGGTTTTTCGCCGGATAAGATGTTGCAGGGACGGTTGTTTTCATACGGTGACGCCCAGCGTTATCGCCTGGGGGTGAATCATCATCTGATTCCGGTAAATGCGCCGCGTTGCCCGGCGCACAGCTACCATCGCGATGGTGCCATGCGTGTGGATGGAAATTTCGGTGGCACACTGAGTTACGAACCGAATAGCAGCGGTGAATGGCAGGAACAGCCGGATTTTGCCGAGCCGCCATTGAGTTTGGAGGGCGCGGCTGATCATTGGAATCACCGTGAGGATACCGATTATTACTCGCAGCCGGGTGCGCTGTTCCGTTTAATGACGCCGGCACAGCAGCAGGCTTTATTCGAGAATACCGCGCGTTCTATCAAAAGTGTGCCGCGCGAAATTCAAATTCGCCATATCAGCAACTGCCTCAAAGCTGATCCCGCCTATGGTGCAGGCATCGCACAGGCACTGGGTATTCCGCTGGGCGAAATCGGGAAGAAATAATTGTAAGCCGCGAGCAGCATACTTGTTTTGCAAGCGTTTATATGAGTAACTCTGTATGGATGCTGGGCGCTATTGCCAACTATAGAAAGCGGACAGAAAAACAAAGCTGACCATCTGATTGGTGTCCTGAGTTAATTTTGTGCCGTCGGTATAGCGCCAATTCCAAGTCCACTCATTGGTTTTGAAGTGATCGAGGATGTAATCCAGTCGCAGCCCCAGGTTTTTGCGCATCTCGTATTTTGCATGCAATCTCAAGCTGCCATATTGCGTTGAAATGTTGGGCACTGTGTTGATTTGCGGGTCGAGAATAACTTTCTGGTTGAATTTGTTTGTGAAATCCGAATAGAGTAAGCTTGCGCCGGTTTCAAGCTTGTCAGTGGGTTTGCCATTGATATCCAATCCAAAAGAAGTACCGATATCCTGCAGGTTGGCGTTCCAGACTTCGCGGAATCCGTTATCCGTAATAGGATTTCTGGATGTCTGGTCAATATGCGTTTCGTTCCTGGAGAACCAGGCGGTTGCTTGCCATGCCTCGGAGAAGGTATAGGTGGCGTCCAGTGAATAGTTTCGTGCCGAGCCTTTCCGTAGCCCTAAATCCGAGCCGGCGCGATGACCATAGTTATCGCGCGATTCATCAATGGCCAATTGCAGTGATAGCGATTCAATGGGGTCCCAATTAGCCATTAAGCGTATCTTGTCGCGCGCGCGGTCCGCGAGATTGAAGGGCGCAATCAGATTGAAGAAAGGGTCGCCTGTGCCTGTTGTGTTGGTGAAAAAGCTGGAACCGAAGCGATCACTATGAATATAGGCAATGGTGCCGGTTATGGTTTCCGATAATGAGCGGCGCAATTCAGCGCGATAAGAGATTTCATCGGTGCGGTGCCGATGGCTGGTATTCGTTGCAAAACCGCCGCGATCCCGATGATCATGGTCGATGCTGCCAATCAGGCGAAAATCTTTGGGTAATGCGTAGCTTGCTTCAAATTTGCTGGTAATTGTCCTGAAAGAACGTGGATTATTAAACCCGTGCCAACTATTGCCATTCAAGTCTAGTAAGGTTGCCATCGGATTATAGAGTAATACGGGTGTTTTATCATCGCGGTCCTCAAAACGAAAATTGGTATTGATGGATAACTTGGCAAGCGGTCTGGCTGTGAGCCCGGCTTGCAGCAAAGCAGTATCAATGCGGCCACCTAGATTGGCGCCAACGCCCGGTGCGGAAAATAGTGTGGGAGAGAAACTATCCGTTTGCGTGGCGCGAGTGTAAGCAGCTTTGAATGTGCCGCGTGTGCTGGGGGTGAAGTTGTAGCCGCCCGCCAGAAATGCCTGGTGTGATTGATTATCAGGGGCTAATGCAATAGGGGAAAATGCGCTGGGTGCATAGATGCCGCCCACGTCACTGCCGCCTGTGACATTCAATACCGAGTTTTTGTTGTTATACATGGTGCCATAGTAGCCGCCGGATAATTGTAGCTGTTTGCCGACGTAATCCAGCGAGGCGCCGAATTGGCGTATGGTCGAATTAATCGGTTCGGGGATGAATTCAAAGCCGCCAACAGCTCTGGGGCCCGGTGCGCCGAGCCGATTGCCGCGCCCAAACAGGCGCGCGCCATCTTTGTCTTCATTGCGGAAATGCAATTGGAATTCCAGGTTGCCCGGTAGGAATTTATTGTAGCCGAATCCAATCGATTGGCGCTCTGTCTTGAGTTGGGCCGGATCTCCGGAAGTCGGGGAGGTGGGCACGTGAACATCGGCAGTGCCGATGCCGGTAACCGCCGTATTGACAGTGAAAGGTTCATATCGCGGCGTCTGGCTGTAGTCGATAAAGTAGCCCCAGTTGCCTTGTTTATTGTGTTCAAACCGAACATCACGATTTTGTAATCCCAGATTGCGGCCCAGTAGTTTGAGCCAGGTTCCGGTTTCGTCATTGCGTCGTACAATGTCTACGTTAAAAATACCATAGGGCCCTTCATTGCGCAGGCCGGTATATTGGCCAAAACGGGCATTATCGTTAAACAGATAACCTGCGCCAAAGTTGACGGTGCTTTTAGGTTTTGTAAGTTCCTTAATTGGATCATGATCCGATGACCAGGCAGGTGCATTAATCAATACGAGCGTTACGGCAATGATTGATTGAGGAAATTTGTCTTTCAATATGCGGATGTTCATTGTGATATCCCTTCAATCAGCGTTGAAACATACTTTCATTGCGTACATTTTCATGATTGTTGCTGCCATGAACTTGGGTATGGCAATTGAGGCAACCCCTGGCCAAGGTATTTCTGGCGTATGACCCCGTCAATGTTCCGGAGCTGCCCTGATGGGTATTGGGTTCATGGCACTCTTGACACAAAAATGGCGAACGTGATCTCAGCAGATTGGGCGCAGTGGTGCCATGCGGATTGTGGCAAATGGCGCAATTTTCTTGTGCGGGCGGATGGTTATAAACAAATGGCCCGCGTTTTTCCATATGGCAGGTGAAACAGGTGTCATTGACATTGTCACGCACCATGTTGCTGGGTCCGGCAGAACCGTGCGGGTTGTGGCAATCGGAACAAATCACCTTGCCTTCACGGATGGGATGGCGGGAAGGGCGGTTAATCAGTGTGCGCAACTCTTTGTGGCAGTTAAAGCACACTTCTGCCTGGGTGATACGGTTGCGTACTTTGTCTTGCTCGGTATGTATTTGGTGGCAAGCCGTGCAAGCCGTATCGCGATTGGCATGCAAGCTGCCAGCCCAGTGCATGCGCTTGCCGCCTTGGTGGCATGCTAAGCAAGCTGCATTGCGTTCCTCAACGGGGTTGCGTGAATTCTTTCCGAAAGTCCGCTCAGGCATGAGTGCTTTGTCAGGGGAATCGACATGATTATTGCCTTCGCCATGACAGCTGGTGCATGTGGGAGTGCGATGATCCGCAACCGTGCCATGTTTGGTTTTTCCAATGCCAAGTATTGGCCTGTCACTATTTTCATCATGGCACACTGTGCATTTACCATCTCCCCTGAGTACATAGTCCGGCGGCGGATCGTCATCATCAAGATCGTCTTCTGCGAGCACATGTTGAGACAGTAGCGTGATACCGGATATGAGGGTGATGACCAATAGCCATGGCCGAATAGTGTATACATTGCTTAACATGCTTACCCACCCCTAAATTGGTTATTAACCACAGAATCATTGGTGAGTGCATTATTGGTTATGCAGTCAAAATTCTCGGTGAGTTTTCACACAGGAATGGAAGTGTTGGTGCTAGTCTGATCAATCAAGATGCTTTCCTGATCGGATTTGGCTGGTTACTTTACGAAATGGAGAATGAAGGTGCTGTAAGACGAAGATGATTTTCTGTTTGGAAAACTTTTAGCTTCCGTATAGTATACAAAAGGCGGGCTTTTTATAGGGCACTGGATATAGCATATTACGGCTAAACCCGCTTTAATTTCCTAGGATCTATTTTTAATTAATTTTCACTGGCAATTGGCGCCACTTTGAGCTTCAAGTCTTTATTTATCCGTTGAAGGCGTTTGATCATTTCTTTTCTCATTTGCTCTCGACCTATCGAGTGCTTCAGGCTACTGCCCATGCCATCAACCTGATCGGTAGAACTGCGAATGGAATAAAACACCAGGGTACCGTTCTTATAGGGCAGGCCGCTCATTGCTATATGGCTGGAGTTGTAGGAGTGTCCCACATAAAATTGCCGCGACAGAACAATGCCACCTTTCTCACTTATTGCTATTAGTCGATGGATCAGAATCGCGGTAGGTCGACCTTCGACGTGACGATTCAACCACAGAAATTGTTCATTTATTTTTGGAGGCAATGTGGTTGGGTAGTTCAGCCAGGCTTGCTGCAATTCAGGGAAGTATTGCGCCAACGCCTTACTATTGATTGCGGCAATGCGAAGTTCAGCACCAGGGTCGGTACTGCTCCTTTGTCGATCATAAGCTGCAATTCCTGCTAACCCCCTTTTTCTATAAGCTATAAACCGTTGCAACAGAAATTCCCGATATATTTCATTGGCGGCTTTTAAAAGAGTTTTATTATCCGCGCCTTGCAGATCAATTTTGAATGATTTTAACCTCTCAAATTCATGCTTTGAAAGGTTAAATGAATCTCCTGGTTTGGCGTTTAGAAAGCTCTTAGCTTCGCCAAGCTGTTCGTTGCTAAATCCGAATTGCTCAAAACTGCGAAGATCAGCATTTTCTGACAGCGGGCCACTGGCTATGAGGCCACTTTCAGTGTAAGTTAGATTACCTAACTTAATGTAATCAGCTATTTTGGTTAGTGCTACCGGTATTAGCATTGCTAGACCAATTCCAAGTTCTTTTTTGCTTGCTTCATTAACTTCGTAACTAACGATTTTGCCTTGCTCAAGCTGCTTTATTTGAGCAGGGCTGATATTGAAATTTTGTAAAGCTTGTTGAGGAGAAGGAATTTCCTGAGCATAAACAGTTAAATTCAAGGAACAAATAAAAAATAATGAAAGTACAAGCACCTTGTTGATTAACATACACACTCCGATATAGTCTTTAAGGGTTAGCAATTTAGAATCAATCAATTGGCTTTCTTGTATGCTCTTGAACTGAGTTCATTCCCCCCAGATGAGTATAATTTGAGCCCTTTGCAAAATACATGGTACTACCTGAAGCGCCTTCAGTTCAGATTTTTTTCGTGGAGTCCAAAGTTTCATAACATGAAGATATGAAATGGGGATGAAGATGGAATGATGGTGTAACCAACCTATTGAGTGGCGAGCTGGGCTATACCATGAGTCAATGGGCTTCATTTTTGATGAGACACTTCAGTGGAAATGTTTAGGGACTGCTGGTGTCATTACGATGCTCCTGCCTTGACGCTGCAAATATTTCCCAGACAACCATAAACATGGCTGCGATGGCCGGGCCGATGACAAGGCCGTTGAGTCCAAACATCTGAAGGCCACCGAGTGTAGAGATTAGCACAACATAGTTAGGCAACTTGGTATCCTTGCCTACTAAAGCAGGGCGCAAGAAATTATCTGCCATTCCCATTACGAGAGCGCCGAAGGTGATCAAAACCAAGCCCTGCCATATGGCACCAGTCGCCAGTAGATAAATCGCCACGGGTAGCCAGACCAGACTGGCTCCGATTGCAGGCAGTAGTGAAAGAAAGGCCATTATCACGCCCCATAGCAGCGGTGCGTGAATTCCCAGAAACCAGAAAATCAAGCCGCCGAGCATGCCTTGCAGTACAGCCACCAAAATACCGCCTTTAACCGTGGCACGAACGGCCGTGGTGAACTTGGCAAAGAGTGCGCGCTGCTGCTCGGCATGCAATGGGACTGCCTTCTTGATATTGTTGAACAATGCATTCCCATCTCGCAGAAAAAAGAACAGCAGATATAACATGATACAAAAATTGACGACGAAGTGAAATGTGAATTGACCGATGTTGAGGATCTGTGTCGCCAGAAACTGGCTACCCTGTCGAAGACCGGCGGTCAGTTTTTCCTGCACCGCACCAAGGTTCGTTAGTCCCAATTGCGCCATCATATTTTGAATCGAAGCGGGTAAAGCATCCCAGACCTGATGAAAGTAGAGACCAAAATCCAGTTTGTTGGAATGAATCATGTCATACAGGCTGGCAGCCTCCTGCATTAAAGACGTGGCAATCACCGTCAATGGCAGAATTACTAATACAATGATAATTAGGATTGTAGTAAGCGCAGCGGCACTTGGGCTTTGTTGCATTGGCCCTGATAATCGCCGAAACAGCGGCGCAAACACAATGGCCATCACTGTTCCCCAAAGAATCGCACCGAAAAATGGCCATAATATCCAAGCGAAGGCCAACGAAGCTGTAACGAGAAGCAACAGGAAAGTCTTCTCTTCGAATCTGTGCATACTAATTTCCTTTCAGTTGCTATCACTTCCCGATAATAATCGGGTATCCAATACTTCATCCATGGCACTGTCAGCAATAGTGCTGCAACAGATTGCATTTGCTAAAGGTCGAATGAATGACTATGGCAACAAACATTGATAATGCTTACTATGATTCCGTTTGTTTCATGGAATCGCGAAATGTTGTATATAACGCATTGATCGTGGCCAGTTGGTTTAGCGCACTCATTAAGGTCTTAGTAATGTCTGTAGTTTCTGCAGCTTGAGGTTTTTCGCTAGCGTCATTCGGTTTGAAAGACTTTCTCTTAGTCAGTTCACCGAGGACAAATCCGATACCGCCTGCTAATAGCAAACTTGCCGGAGCAGTCATTTGCTGTTGTGTTTTCTGAATAAGGGTATCAGCACGGATAATAACCATACGTTGACGTTGCAACGCTTGCAATTCCGCATCCTTGATTTGTGTTGCTAAAGATTTCGTTTCGTTTCCGTTCAGAATAGTATCTGTCATCAGGATTCCTCGCTGTTTCTGGGTGCAGACGACATGGATCGAAGCGTGCGAAAGGTTGCTGGGAATCGCAAATAATAGCCTTTGCTTCTTATCACGCCCCATAGAACCAGAGCAAGCAGTAGATTTAAAACGACGGTTAGCAGTATTAACAGGATGTGATCTGTCAGGATCTCATATCGGTCCAGCGCCAATATGACAGCCGCTAGGAATCCTAGCCACGCGACACTCAGCAAAACGACGATCATTATACCGGCTACAATAATGACCACTAAACTATTGCCCGCCTGTTGTGCTTCGAGTGCCGCGAGCCGGAAGTGCGCGTGACTCAATTCACGCAATTCATCCCATAACGACTGTACATCATCCGTTACGCTGGACTCATTTTTAGAATGACCATCCGCCGCAGCTTGCTCAGGTACCTCATTTTTTATCGCATTTGAATCCATCTTATTTCGCGATTATTTCAATAACCTGCTCAGAAGAAAACCCACTCCTACCGCAATACTTACCGATGTGATTGGGTTTTTGCGAATATAAATGGTACATTCCTTCATCAGTCGCTGCTCAGCATGTCTTAGTTGATCTCCTTTATCAACAATTTTATCAGCGGCTTGATTAGTTACCTGGGTGGCCTTATTAACCGCTTCATGCGCGAGATCATTCAATTCATCTCCTTTATCAACAATTTTATCTGCGACCTGATGGGTGGCATGAGTAGCTTTATCGATAGCTTCATGTGCTAAATGAGATGCTTTGTTTACAGTTTCCATGTGATGTTCCTCTTATCGTTTATCTGAATCGTGTGTTATTCAAGACTTACAGATTCATGAGATTTAATGGTTTAGCGATTGTTAAACCATTTGCTTAATAGAAACCCCACACCTATCGCGATACCTACCGACGTTACTGGATTTTCTCGAACATAATCGGTGGCTTCTTTCATCAATCGCTGCTCGACATGCTTCAATTGATCTCCTTTCTCGCTTACCGTATCAGCAACCTGTTGAGTGGCTTTGCTAGCCTTATCAACGGCTTTGCTGGTTGCTTTGCTGGCCTTTTCAACGGCTTCGTTTGTAAAATCAGTTACTGTATCTACAACTGTGTCGACATTTTTCATAGTAATACCTCTTGGTTTCTATTTAAACCATAAGTTATTTATGGTTCATGGGTTAATGATATTTGATCGATTAACGATGGCAGAACATCAAGAAATGCAATTGATAAAGGACTTTCAATCATTGTTGTGATCACTAGATCCGGATAATGGAGCGTGTATGATGTCTTCTACACCCCATGAGCAACAATATACGTATCACTCAATACAGTCGGTTCGGTAGCGAACGCAGGTAACATTAGAGTTATTGTTACATCTCAGTTAACAACATTTCGGAGACACGAAACACATTCAATGAACTAATCATGGAACAACAGAAACTACTTACAATTTACACAATAAGTGGAATAGGCCGACCTGCTTATCGATCTGAATTGATAATAGAAATTTCGCCCGTTAGCCTTAAAAAGGTCAGTACCAAATTGTGAAGGAGCGTCTAGTGGAGCGACGATAAACTATATAATGCTTCAGTAATGTATTCAACAGAAGATTTGATAAATATGTTGAATGGTCAGCAATGATAGTTGCTATCGCCGCGGCGTGGTGTGTCGTAGCCGAGAGAAAAGGTGATCGGATTGGTTTATTTCTACTTGTAACCTATTATGGTTGATATGGCCTATACCCAGTGTTGCTTGGGCACTAGCGTCAGTGCAAGTAATCTTGGTCGGCTTGAATATAAGAGGTGTACTGAAGTCTAACAATAATTCTTCCTCACGGATCGGGGCTTTCTCGGTTTGGTGAAAAAATTATCCCTCAAAATGAAACAACTTCACTACTGATTTTATGATTCCTTTATCGAGGCGCATTAAAGAAGCGATTAAGACTGGTTTGGCCATGGTGATCGCGTTTGCAATCGCCTTTTATTTCGACTGGGAAAAACCGGAATGGAGTGGTTTAGCGGTGCTAATGCTCGGCATGACTACTACGATGGGACAGTCATTGAATAAAAGTATTATGCGAATCGCAGGCACTGTGCTGGGAGTCATTGCCGGATTGGTTTATTTTGGTCTTTTTCCCCAGGATCGCTGGTTGCTTGTGATGTGTTACTCTTTGCATCTTGGTGTTTGCGCTTACATGATTGCGGGCAAAAAGAATCAATATTTCTGGCATGTTACAAGCTTTGTCACCATGACAGTTATCATTGGAGCAGGGGGGTCACCAAAAGAGGCTTTCCAGATTGCTATGGCGCGGCTCGAGGAAAATGTAACCGGAATCCTGGTTTATACATTGATAGTCGTGTTTCTTTGGCCACGACATAGTCTGGACGATCTGAAAGAATCAAGCCGAAAATTGCTGGTAACTCAAAGCAGGCTTTATCGAGCGTACTGTGATTTAATGATGCATGGTATTGGCGAGGAAACTCAGTCCCTGAAAAGGGAAGAATCGATTTTGCTGGCCAAGGTTGAGCGGGACTTTGGGGCAGGAAAGGCCGATAGCAATCTGGTTTTTGCGCAACGATATCAATGGCAGCACTTTCTTCATTTGTCGGAATCTTTGAGGGAAGCTCGTGAAATGTGGCGTCAAAGTTTTTCTGGAACCCAATCACTCGATTTACCTGAGCTAATTCCAAACCTTGAGTCTTTTTTATCAAGACTGGATTTACAATTTAAAGAGATCGAATGCTTGCTGGATGGAGAGATACCGAACCAATTGCCATCTCCATTCGATTTGACTATTGATAAAGACAAAATTCAAGCTCTACTCCCCTTTCAACGTGCAGCGGTAATATTGGTCAAATCAGAATTAGAGCGTTTGCAGGCTCTTAACCAGTCATTATTCGAATGTGTTCTGAGGTTTAGCGAGAATTATTCACTAGTTTCGTCGTCTCCTGTGCAGGAAGCTGCACATATTATGTCGACTATCGATCCTGATCGCTTGATGGGTGCAGTGCGAATGGTGATGCTTCTATGGGTATGTTTTCTCATTGGGATCTATGTTGATCCACCGGGACACGAAAGTTTCCTGTATCTCGCTGTTATCTTTGGTCAAAGCGCTTTGATGACTGGAAATAGTAATAGAGAATTGCTATTGTCATTTGCCATCGGCTCTATCGTAGCAGGAATATTGTATGTATTTGTTATGCCTAGTTTGTCTGGTTATATGGAATTGGGTATATTTATTTTTATTGTGACCTTCACTGCCAATTATCTGTTTTCATTACCACAGCAGAGTATGTCGCGGTTGGGTGCCATGCTTCCATTTATTACGCTTACGTTTCCTGAGAATCAACAGACCTACGATTTTGCTGCATTTGCTAACGGTGCAATGATGTTAATGTTGGCAGTCGCCATTAATATCGTTATGGATTATCTCTTCGCATCGTCTCGGCCTGAGAAGGCGTTTTTACACTTACTTACTCGGTTTTATCGATGTTGCAGCTTTTTGCTATCAGAGTTAACGCTTAACAAAGGACACGGGCAAAATTTCGAGAAATGCTGGAAAGCTAACTATTATTATAGCGACTTACTGTTTCTGCCCGAGAAGCTGGTGAAGTATGGGGAGCATATCGACTATCAAGCATTTCCCAGTAACAAACACGAACAAGTGCAAGCGCTCGTGATGAATTTGCAAGATATTGTATATCGAATCAAAACACTGATGGATGAAAAAGAGTATCCACAAGACAAACTGCTAGTCAGTCACTTAAGTAGCGATTTACAAGATTTATGTTTAAAGCTGAGCGAGCAATTCCACTGCTGGTTTGAAAATCCAACTGTTATTACATTTGAAAAAAGTTTTCAGATGTATTTGGCAACGAAGCTGGATAATATAGAAACCCGGTTTAGAGAAATAATGAGTCTATCCCCTGAAGAAGAATATAGTGATAATAGTAGTGAATATTTTCATCGACTTATCGGTATTTACCGGAGTCTGGTAGAGGCTGTTATCGGGCATGCACGTCTTGCAGAAGAATTTGACTTTGAGCAATGGCAAGAAGCCAGGTTCTAGATTAATTCAATGATTAATTGCATTTAAAATCATAAAGGATTATCTGAAAACACAGTTAGCTATATTGATTGTTGTAAAAGAAGGTTAAGTGGACAAATGGAATATCTCCCACACGAAATTGCTATTGGTGGCGTTTATTTACCACCCATGCTCATTGCAAGTATTCTTGGCGTACTAGTTACTATGTTGACAGTGGCGCTTCTCAACCGCCTACGGTTGTCGCGGTTCTTCTATTATCCACCACTCGTCTTTGTTGCGCTGGCTATCATCTACACTGGATTGATTGGAACGCTATTCGTTCCGGTATAAACGATGAGAATAAATATGGCAACAACGTGCATCGAACATCGTGTCAATTAGATTAGCTACAAAGTACTTATGGCCTACACATCGAAGAAACTAATACTCACAAGTACCGTATTTTTGCTTGCTGTCAGCGTGCTTGCGATCAAGTATTGGCACTATATTATCAATCCCTGGACTCGAGATGGACAAGTGCATGCGCAAGTTATTCAAGTTACGCCAAGAGTTACAGGGCCTATCGTCGAGCTTGCGGTTGTCGATAATCAATTTGTTAAAGCAGGACAGCTTCTTTTTCAAATAGATCCAAGCACCTTCGTTGCTTCTTTAAAATTTGCACGTGCAGAACTCGATAAAACCCAAGATGAAATTGAAGCCTTAAAAAAGCAAGTAGAGGCATCGCTAGCTGTCCGTGAGCAAAGAATTATCGAGGTTAAACAGGCATCGCTAGAGATTAGTGAAGTCAAAGCGCGATTAATGCAAGCTGATGCACAGTTCAAGCGCGTAAAAAAATTGGTTCCGGACCAAGCCATGTCCCAAAGAGAGTTGGAAGTTGCTCAGGCCGATTACATCGTGGCGCAGACTAGATATGATAGAGCAAAGATTAATTTATTAGATGCACAGGTTGCAGCCAAGCAAGCGGATGCAGATTTGGCGAAAGATCGAGCTAATCTCGGTGCGGATGGGGAGATGAATCCACGATTGCGCTCTGCACAGGCCAAATTAAGGGAAGCGGAATTAAATCTAGAGTTTACCCAGGTTCGAGCTTCCGTTGACGGTTATGTGACCAATCTAGTCCTCAGATTGGGCAGTCAGGCCGTCGCTGACCGCGCAGCTATGGCGCTGGTTGATGTCAATAGCTTTTGGGTTCATGGTTTTTTTCGGGAAAATTATATTGCCCCTATTCGACCGGGTAACAAAGCTGTTGTTACATTGATGACTTATCCAGGTATACCCATAATAGGGGAAGTTGAGAGTATCGCTTGGGGTATTGCTCAGCATGACGGTAGCGTCGGAGAAAAACTTTTACCCGACATCAGTCCGACCTTTGAGTGGATTCGATTAGCCCAACGAGTACCTGTACGCATTCGCCTTCTCGATGTTCCCGACACGATCAAACTGCGTGTGGGAACAACCGCCTCAGTGATGGTAATGACCGAAGCCGGAGAAAACAGTAATGTCGATTCAGTCGAAGCCGTTCCTCGCGCACTTCAATAAAAAATAAACGGGCTCGTAGTTGAACAACAGAAGTCAGATTGGCAGACAAGCATCGGAGATCGTTTACCGAGGAGTTGAATATATGACTTTTAAATTTGAAGCAGACACCGATCTTACGTAGAGCATTTATCGCTGCAATTGTTCCATTTATCGGCGCATGCGATAGTTTCTCGGCGGCCTGCTAGCTTGCAATAGTTTTGCCATGACCTCTGGTCAGATAGTTTTCCGACTGCATTTCCATCAAACGCGAAATCGTGCGTTCAAATTCAAAACTGGCATCCGCTTTGGCGTACAGGGATTGCAGTGGCACAGCCGCTGAGCACAGAAACTTGACGTTGTGTTCATATAGTGCGTCGATGAGCGTGATAAAACGCCGGGCTGCGTCGTTGTTTTCTTTATTGAACTCTGGAATCGCCACCATGATGATGGTGTGATAGGTGCGTGCAATCGCGAGATAGTCTGCCGGTCCCAGCGGATTTGCGCACAGGCGCTTAAACGAAAACACGGCAACGCCGCGCGCTGCTTTGGGTACAAACAATATGCGCCCCTGCACATTGAGTTCTTCGCTGGGAACCTTGGCTCGGTCTTCCACCCGGCGGTCGGTCAGGCGGAAGAAGATGGCCGACAATTGCGTCGTCGTTTCGGCATTGATCGGGTGGTAATAGGTTTGTGCGCCTTTCAAGCGGTTGTAACGATAATCAACCGGGCCATCCAACGCAATAATATCGAGTTTCTCCTTGATTTGTTCGATGAAAGGCAAAAAGCGCTGACGGTTTAAACCGTTCTTGTAAAGATCATCCGGTGGCCGGTTGGACGTGGCGACGACGATCACCCCTTGGGCAAACAGTTCATTGAATAGTCGAGTCAGCACCATCGCATCGGCGATGTCGGTCACCTGTAACTCGTCGAAACATAGCAACGTCGCCTCACCGGCTATTTTCCGTGCGACCGATGGAATCGGATCATCGTCACCGGCACGTCCGCCATGCTGGGCGCGCTCTTGCACTGAGAGATCATGCCATTCCTTAAGCCGGGCGTGGATATCCAGCATGAATTCATGAAAATGTACGCGCCGCTTTGATGCGATCGGAGCAACCGCATAAAACAGATCCATCAACATCGACTTGCCGCGTCCGACGCCACCGTACAGATAAATGCCTTGAGGGACGGGCTTGTTGCTACCCAGCCAGCGCGATAAACCGGCGGGCCACCTGAAATGGAAACCACTACTTTTGCTTGTTATCACCGGATAACTAATCAGTTCGCGGTGTAATCGTTCTAATGCAGCGACTGCATTGGCTTGATCGGTATCCGGTTTGAGCTCTCCGGCTTGTATCAGTGCGTGGTAGGCGGCTTGCGGCGTGGTGTCTTGAGGTGTGGTTTGCATGTTGGATTATGGCGATGATGATTCAGATATTGCAAATTTGGCCTGTCCGGCAAGCCAGACCAATATCAGAACCGGAAAACCCAATAGTGCCGTGACGATAAAGAAATTTTCATAACCATACGCATCGACGAATTGCCCGCTGAAACCGGCAATGAATTTGGGCAGCAACAACATCACCGAACTGAATAATGCATACTGGGTGGCCGAGTAGGCGGAATTGGTCAGGCCCGACAAATACGCAATGAAAGCGCTGGATGCAATGCCGGCCGACAGATTGTCGGCTGAGATGGTGAAAACCAACGCGCTGACATCATGGCCGCGGCCTGCCAGCCAGACAAACAGCAGATTGGTGGCAGCCGATAACACGGCGCCCAGGAACAGCGTGCGCATGATGCCGATTTTGACGGTCAGCAGACCACCGATGGCTGCTCCGGCGATGGTCATGATGACACCGTATACTTTCGAAATGGTGGCGACTTCCTCTTTGCTGTAGCCCATATCCACATAAAACGGATTGCTCATCACGCCCATCACCACATCGGAAATACGATAGATGGCAATCAAACCTAAGATCAGCAATGCTTGTTTGCCGTGACGCACGATGAAATCGCGGAAAGGTGCGATTAATGCGCCGTACAGCCACACCAGCATGGCGTTGATGCGGGGATGGAGATGCCAATGCGCAATCGCCTGTTGCGCAATGGTTTCGTTGTCTGAAATCAACCGGCTGTAGGGGACATCCGGTTCGCGGATGATCAGCGTGGTAATGATGCCGACCGCCATGCTGGCGGCCATGACCAGGTAAGCGAAGCGCCAGGGCGCATGGTCATACGTGGTTGAAACATCAATCGTCGCTGCAATCCACAACACACCAGCCGAGGCCAGAATCATCGCGATGCGGTAGCCCGCTTGATACGTCGCCGCCATGGCGCCCTGCAATTCGACCGCGACTGCTTCAATACGATACGCATCGAGTGCAATATCCTGGGTGGCGGACGCAAAGGCAACCGCGAGTGCGAAAAATACCAGTTGCGTCAGACTGACAACGGGATCGGTAAATGCCATGCCGACCAAGGCGGCAGCGATGACAATTTGCGACAGTAACAGCCAGGCACGGCGCCGACCGAGGAGGCGGGTCAGCAGCGGCAGTGGGAGCCGATCGACCAGCGGCGACCACAGCCACTTAAAACTGTATGCCAAGCCGATCCAGCTCAGGTGGCCAATGGTGGTGCGGTCGATACCGGCTTCGCGCAGCCAGAACGACAGGGTGCCCATGATGAGCAGCAGCGGCAGACCGGCGGAAAATCCTAGCGACAGCATACCCAGCACGCGCGGATGCGTATAAACCCGCATTGCCTGCAACCAACTGGAAAACTCGGTGGATGTCATAAGGTACGATCGTAGTCGATGATTAACGGTGCATGATCCGAGAAACGCTCGGTTTTGTAAATGGAAGTATTGCGTGCTTTTTGCGCTATCGCGGGTGTGGCAATCTGATAATCGATGCGCCAACCGACGTTCTTGGCCCAGGCTTGTCCGCGATTGGACCACCAAGTGTATTGATCCGGTTCGGAATTGAGCTGCCGGAATACATCGACAAACCCAATGTCATCAAAAACATTCGACAACCAAGTGCGTTCTTCCGGCAGAAAACCGGAATTTTTCTGGTTGGAGCGCCAGTTTTTCAGGTCAATTTCCTTGTGTGCAATATTCCAATCGCCGCACAAAATAATTTCGCGACCGTTGGCCATCAGTGTTTTCAGGATCGGAAAGAATTTTTCCATAAAGAAGAATTTCGCAACTTGCCGGTGTTCGCCGCTGGATCCGGACGGCAAATAGAGTGAAATAATGCTCAAATTGCCGAAATCCACCTGGATAAAACGGCCTTCGGCATCGATTTCAGGGATTCCGACGCCTTCGATGATGTTGTCCGGCTGACTGCGGCAATAAATCCCGACGCCGCTATAACCTTTTTGCATTGCACAATGAAAGTAGCCCCGGTAGCTATCCGGTGATAGCATCTCCGTGGAAAGATCGGGCAGTTGCGCCTTGAGTTCCTGCACGCACACAATATCCGCCGGTTGTGCCGCCAACCATTCAAAAAAGCCTTTTTTTGCGGCTGCGCGGATGCCATTCAGGTTAAGCGTTATAATTTGCATATCGTTATTTTTAGGGTAATCCAGTTTATGTCCGATTTCCGGCAGGCATTTATTCAGTTCGCCATTGAACGCAACGTGTTGTGCTTCGGTGAATTTAAAACCAAAGCGGGGCGCATGTCGCCTTATTTCTTTAACGCAGGCCTATTCAACGACGGCGATTCTCTGCGTAAGCTCGGACAATTTTACGCCAAAGCGATTGTCGCTGCCCAGCTTCCGTTCGACATGCTGTTTGGCCCCGCGTACAAAGGCATTCCGCTGGTCAGTACGATTGCTATCGCGTTGGCTGAAATGGGACATAACTATCCGTTCTGCTTTAACCGCAAGGAAGCGAAAGATCATGGCGAAGGCGGCGTATTGGTCGGCGCGCCGCTTGCCGGACGGGTACTGATTGTCGACGACGTGATTTCCGCGGGCACTTCGGTGCGTGAGTCGGTTGAGCTGATTAAAGCCTCGGGTGCGTTACCTGGGGGTGTGGTGATTGCGCTGGATCGTATGGAACGTGGGACTGGAGAGTTATCGGCGGTGCAGGAAGTGCAGCAGATGCATGGGTTTTCGGTGACTTCGATTATTAATTTGGATGATCTGGTGGAATATTTGCAGAATCACGTTGCGCTTGTGCAGCATTTGCAGGCGGTGCAGCGGTACCGAGAGCAGTATGGAGTGAACTAATAGCGTTGCGAAAATCATGGAATTTGATTGTATGCAGCAACTTGCTGTGCGGGTATTCAAACCTTTTATTCATTGTCGGATTCCCCATTAAGTACTGCTGATTAGATTTAGTTTTGCGAATTATTGATTATTTGACACTCTATCTAATTTGCAGTACTTTTATCTTATATATGTATATTAAAGCACTTATATCTTGCCACATGCTGAAAGTAGTAATTCCGCTATGTTTCACTTCATTCAGATTCTACCAGTCTGCACGCTGGTCTGGCCTGTGAATCGTTCTTCTTTCCATGATTGTTATGCTTTTCTATCATGATGAATAGTGCACCGCGCACTGTCAATCTTGATTCGCAAAGTCTGGACAAAGTGATTAAAGCGCTTTCGGATGTGGTGAAAGACTTCAGCCTTACCCGTCGCGAGCGGATTAGCTACTGGGGATTAATGCTTAGTGCTGATTTGGCAATCGCGCATTTTCTTATTACGTTTATTTGGCTATTTGGTTCGATATTTGTTCTCAATTTTGTTGATAAGAGTATTGTAGACCCCACTGTCACCCCTTCTGATTGGTTCAAGAATGTACTTGGATTGTTATTTCTTTTGTCACTATTGGCTCTTTTCCTGTCCACATTAGTGGGCGTGCCGTCGCTACTGTTTAGCATTTCGTTGATCTGCAAAACATTCCGGGAGCGAGCGAAGCTAGAATTGTTGGGAATTACTGAGTTAACGAAGTCGTTGTGGAAGGAGAGCAGACGCAGTCGGTGGCTAAGTCGCCTTCGAAGTGGATTCCTGGTTTTTATAATTGCGTACATGATAATAGGAGCCGTTTCTGTCTCAATCTCTGTAAAAGCGCTCACGCTTAGACCTGATCTTGCGTCTGAACTTGAATCTGCACTACACCCATTAGGGATTATTGATTCTGGTAGGATTGCTGTTGGCGTGGCGGTTTGGTTGGCAATCATGCTATTCATCGCGAGATATCTGCGTAACCAGCGCGAACAGATAGACTTGGCGGCTAACGCGGGGCAATTGAGATCTGTGCTAGAGAAGATGCTGCAGCATGCTGGTGTGGCAGGAAAAGTTGAAGTACCGGCCGAATTTATTGAACAGGCTGCGAAGATCGAGTCAGTACAGATAGCCAGAACCCGCAAGACCGCAATTCTCAAGAGCGCGGACATTCGTATTAGCGGCTATTATGCGATCATGTTCGAGGAGGGTGCTGCTCGACAACGTTCAATGTTGGGCATTGCAGATCGGATTGAGTTGCAGGATTTGGAAGCAAAGCTAAGTACAGAAGATGTAGAATCCTTCTCGTCCTTAGGATCACTTTCTCAAGGCGTTGAAACAATATTACGAAGCTTGACTGAAAGTGGGCGTGTTGAAATTGAATTTGTGATAAATCGTGAAAATCGCATCATTCGAGTTACAGCAGTGAGGTCATCCATTGAAGATGCTGCTTGCACACCAACAGGAGTAAATGGTGGTTGATCAAGCATCGACACTCGAGCCATACGCGATCCAATTCTCGAGTACAGGCAAGGCAAGTCGGCATGAGCTCCCACCTGAAGCGCAGACAGTGTTATTCGAAGTGTTGGATATCTTGGCTGCTAATCCAGATGCTTTTCCAGGTCGAACGCGGGCGATTAGCCGCGATGGCAACATTCGATTGTATTTACATCCTTCCCCGGCTTTACAAGTGACCTTTGAACTAGATAGTGCACGCAAGGTACTGTATTTGCTACACTTCGTTGCGCCAAAAATTCAAGTTATTAAGCCCGTTTTTATCAGCTACAGCCATAAAGATGCTTTGTGGTTGGAGAAGCTCAAGCAGTTTCTGCAACCCCTTGAGGACAAAGAATTGATTCGGATTTGGGATGACACAGAAATTCGACCGGGATCAGACTGGCTGAACGAGATTCGCATTGCCTTGGAATCTGCGAGGGTCGCCGTGTTCTTGGTTACGCAGAATTTCCTTAATTCCACCTTCATTCGCGAAAAGGAACTGCCGGAGCTACTGGAGGCAGCCCAGAATCGCGGTTGTGTGATTTTCTGGATTGCAGTGAGTTCAACTACTTTCGAGGATTCTCTGCTGGCTAAGTTTCAAGGTGCTAATTCTCCAGATAAACCACTCGATCTACTGTCTGAGGGTGAACAGAATCGCGTACTTGCTGAGATCTATAAAAAAATGAAGTTGGCTGTAATGACGGATTGAACTCTTAATATTGCATGTAATTATTTGATTATATCTCAATACTGGATTTGTCTATTTACTCGAATGGAGCAGATGCTTCCGAAAATAGGATTAATTTGCTCCATCGGGGAAGATTCTTATTTTTAGCTGCTGCAATCGCCACCTTTTTTGCCATTAATGGCTACGTTTTCTTTCTGAAAAACTAATGCATTGCTCTCATTTGTAGCACCAACTTGGTGCACCTCTAAGAGAGCGTTTGCTTTGCCATTAGTACACTTTCCCCGAGTTGTTGACTTAAAGCTTATTTTGACCGGTGCGTATGATGCTGGATTAAACACGACATCAATTAAGTCAGGCAAACTGGCACCTGGTGCCGGAATGGAGAAAGTCGTTGCAAGGTTGACCGATCCGGTGGCAGGTTTTGCGCCACTGATCACGTCTTGAGTTTTCGCGCCGAAAATTGTGGGAGTATTGAGAAAATCAAAATTATTGTTAATAAGATCCTGAATGGATTGCGCAAATCCTAGTGCTTTGGTGGCAATCAGTGTAACCGAAACCTGAGCTTTGCCATTGGGGAGTGCGCACTCCAGCACGACGCCATGCACTTTGGTGCCGATAGATTGCCCTGTTTGGGCTTGGATGTGTTTATCGGCTATCCCAGCGTAATCAACCAAAGCGAAATTAATTCCATCGCCACCAGCCCAACCAGAATAATCTTTTACAGGCGGGAAAAACTGGGGTGGATCGTTCAAGATTCCTTGTGCGCTTAGGAAATCAGACAGGGGGCGTTTGGTCACATTGACGCAGCTATCGTCAATGAGTGAATCAGCTTTGCCGGATAATGGAAATAGAATTGCCAGCGCTGCTGTACAAACAAGCATGCGTTTCCATCGTTGAATCGCGAGTGGCTTATTCATGTTTTTTTACTCCTAAATAGTTGTCGTTCACCGCTTTTCCCCACCCAATCCATTGTTAATACTAATCTTCATCCGCTTAATATCTTAGGTTGGTGTTTTTCCTTTCTATTGGCATGGGTTTGGGAATTAAAGCACACTGTAAATGGAAGAACAAGCAAAGCAAAGGCAAAGAAAACCGGTGACGATGCTGTTAGAACGTTGATCGAGTAGACTTGATTCGATCTGCCTGTATAACATACAGATCAAGAAGGAAGATGGGAAAATAACTACTTTATCAAGTAGTTGTTGGCGACTTCACTATGCAATGAAGCCACCAATTGATTGATTAGGGGAATGCAATAAATTTATCCGCCCCAAAAACGAAAATCTCCGGTATCCAGATGAATGAAATTAGAAGACGGATAATAACCCACGCCACCTGCTTGCAGGGACATGGCAACAGTGCGCAGATCGGAAAGTCTACGACTCGGCAAACGGATATCGATGGCTCTCCCATGCGTGTGCATGCTGTTTTTAGCAACACCGCCGTTTTGCTCTGCTAATTTGGCATTGGTGGCAGGTGAGCGGTACGCGGAAATCACGTGAAATTCCTGATTGGTGCCCAGTTTGCGTTGCAGCAAATGCAGAATATCGAATAGCTCAGGATCTATCTTATAGCGGTCGCCGGTACGATGATCGCGCAGCACGTGATTGATTGCGCGCATGCCTTCGGGGATATAGCGGCCATTGGCCCAATAGGTGGCGCGGGTGCGCTCGCCGGTGTGTAAGTTAAGGAAACTCAGTTTTTTCTCGAAAGGTCTTTTGAATGCTGCGTGTACGGATGTTGCTGCTAGGGGGAGTGTCAGTAGTGTGCATGCGCCTAATCCTGCTTTTAGAAAACGGCGGCGGCTATGCACCAGTTCTGTTTCTGATAAATTTTGATTCAAAAATTTTGGTATCAGCATCGTATTTTTTTCTCCGGAAAATTTTTGTTATTGTTTTGGTTAATAACACTACCAACCGGCATATTGCAATGCGCGTAAATCCCGGCCGTAAATATCGGGTGAAAAATGTACCTGGTCTTGCTCATCAGCCCAGGCCGTAATATACACTAAGTAAATGGGCAGTTGTTTAGGTAAATGCACGGTCATGGTCTTGTCGCTGTCCATGTCGGCGAGAAATTTGTCGGATACCGTTTGCCCGCCCATTAGGAAAGCAGCCAGTTCCAGCGGTTTTTCCAAGCGGATGCAGCCCGAACTGAATGCACGAATATCCTTTTGAAACAGTGACTTGGATGGTGTGTCGTGCAGATAAATGTCAAAGCCATTGGAAAACATGAACTTTATTCTGCCTAATGCATTACCTGCTCCCGGGTCCTGGCGCAATACATAAGGAAATCCTTTTTTTATGGCATGCCAGTCTATCGTATGCGGATCAAGTGCTTCGGCGTCACGGCTATGGTTTGGGTAAACTTTGAATCCACCGGTAGTAAAAAAAGATGGATTTTTCTGTTGCTTCGGCAATAAATCCTTGAGTGCGATACTGGCAGGCACATTCCAGTAGGGATTCAAAACCATGTACGAGAGCGCGCCATTAAAACTAGGGGTCGAACGATAATCCAGTCCAACGATAATTCGCATATTGAGCATGTGTTTGCCTTGTTCAGCGGCGGTGAGCCGGAAGCCGGCCGTGTTAACCAACACATAACGTTTGCCGAGATCTCTTGGAAGCCAGCGCAGGCGCTCCATATTGATGCGCAATTGGCGTATTTTCCAGGTAAGCGGGATATTGAAAGCGCGTACGGTATTTTTCCCGATGGCGCCGTCAGGGTTCAAGCCATGCTGAACCTGGAATGCCTTGATTGCAGTGACCAGTTCGTCATCGTAATGCTCGCTTTCCTTTGCAGTGATGTGATATTCGGCCATGCCGTCAACCGCATAGGCTTGAGCAATTCGTTGGCGGATCAGTGGAATGTCGGCATGCGTATCCCCCGGACGAATGGTTGAGGTACTGGGAATATGAATCCACTCCGGATGATGACTGATCAGCGCTTGGTAACGGATCAGTGTCTGCTTGAGTAATTGGTAGCTGGGTTTCTGGGGAAATAAACCATCAAGTGATTGCTGCAGTAGCCCGGTTTTGACTGCCTCCTGCAAGAACGCTACCGCATCAAAATCGGGTTGCCGGATATGCCAATCGGGGTCAGCGGCGGCGGCCGACAGTCGGCCACGTGATAAATCCTTGGCTAGCCGCATTATCGCATGCGTCGTGCGTAGCTCCAGTTCGATGGCTGCCGGTAGAGATTGTTTGGCTTGCTGCTGTAATTGCCGTAATTGTTGCAGTTGATAATCCTGGCTATCCAATCCTTCATTGTCTGCATTGGCAATGAAAGTAAGTGCTGTTTCAAGCAAAGATAAGTCGGCTTCTGTTTTTATCCATACCGATTGATAATTTCGAGCCGCATAAAATCGTTGTAAGTTTGCAATCCCAGCTTTGTTAAGTGCGAGCGAGGCAGGCTTTGACAACTGCTGTTCTAATTCTTTGGCGTCAATGAATACGGCATAAGAAATTGAGGGAATGCATAGAAAAACAGTATAAAAAATAAACCGAAAGGTTGGTAAGAGGGATGTGATTGGATAATACGACACGCGGTGATTCCTTTATTGTTACAGGTTTTTATTGGGAGAATGGCAAATTCTAACATCCATTCCTTCATCTCTATTTTTCGATCAGCAGAACTATACCCATCCATCTTGTAGCATGACACTGCCTACTAAATGCATGGCAGCTTCGGTACTTTGAGCGATTTCAACCGCCAGCCATTCACGATCCACTTGATGGCTATCCAAACGCGATGACTGTTGATCGAGTTCATCATTTGTCGCAGTACGACCTAATGTTTGGGTATAAATCGTTTGCACATAATCCGCGTTGGACAAATCATCCAAACCGGCATGCTGCTGAAACCAATCCAGAATACTGCGATGACTTACCTGAGCATCCAATGCTTCTCGCCCTAATTGCCATTCCTCCAGAGTGGCATCCCGATCAAAGAAACTATGTACCAGGCGCGCTAGAATGTCTTCGGTCTGATTATGTGCAATTGCTACTGTTTCACCGCTGTCGAAAGCGATCATCTCAGCGTTTTTGAGGCTCAGCATGGCGCCATCATTGAGGCGAGTCAATTCCAGACGATTATTGACAAATTCAAGGTGAACATCGTCACGATTGCCCAACATATGCAATACATCAAAACCTTCGCCACCATCTGCATTTAAAGCCAATCCCAACGGTAAATAGTCTTGATCGTTACCAGCGCCCGCAATGACTTCGCGGGTTACATCGAGCCGGATAATATTGGGATCCGTTTCCAGACCGGACAGCAATTCATCGCTGGTTTTATCTTGGAATGCCGCTGCTTCGGACAGGTTGTGGAAAGCAGTTAAAATATCATCCGTAGTGGCTGCTTGCCAGTTTTGTACGGCATCACCTTCAATAGCTGTCAGGTCACGTCCCAGCCAGGTTTTAACCAGATGATGTGCGACCGCTTCAACGTTGGAATAAGCGATGGACAAACTGGGGCCGGTGGCGAAACGGATCAACTCAACATCGGTTAATGTATCGACTTCACCGTTACTTTGCGTGAGCGTGATTACGCCATCATGCGCTTCAACTTGATAATCCGATAATTGTTCCTCTTGAAATGCGCTATCAAAACCCAAACCACCATTGAGTTGATCGTTGCCGGTACCGCCACTCAATAAGTCATTGCCGCTGCCACCGAAAACAATATCATCGCCGGCATCGCCGGAAGTCTGGTCATTGCCGACCAGGCTACCGACCGTATCATTACCGCCGCTACCAAACAAAATGTCGTCGTCGGTACCCAGCACGATATTCTGGTTTTGATTATCGCCGACAACGAAGTTTTCACCGTTACCGCCGACAACCCGAACAGCGCCGATAATGGATGCGAATGAAACGTTATCCAGTTGAATGACGGTATTGGATGGAAGGTTCCTGGCATCAATGATCACGATTTGTTTATCGTCGTCATTGATATTTGATCCGGTAATAATAATGGGGGCACCGGATGCCTGGTCATTGCTGATCGATGGCGTGATGGCCTGTACGGTGACACGCTCATCTGTGGCCAATGTCGATAGGAAATCCTGGGCACGATGGATGATTTCCTGAGTTAAGGCACTGTCTGAACCGGTTTTTTGTTGAATGCGCTGGGTTAGATCATCGATAGCCGCTGGTAAATTCAATAGCTGTGATTTACCGGCAACATTCAAACCCACACCGGCAGACAAACTGACAGTCAGTAAGGAATCGCCATTTGAATTACGGATAACGGGGATATCTGCATATTGACGGAATAAGCTGTTCGGATCGTCTTGGCGGTTAGCGCTCACTGGCAGAACGGTAGTGATGACTGTGCCATCGGGTTGTGTTGTGGTGCTGGTAGTGGCGCCATCAATAATCGTGGTGGGTGGCGGGGTAGGGGTACCGCCACCACCGCCCGATGAAGCAGCCACGTTGGAGGCGGTGATGCCATTTCCGGTGAGATCGGCGACGACGACTGCAGCGTCAGCGCCTGCCGCCCAATCTTCTGCGGCAGCCAGGTTGTAGGTGGTGGTGCCTGTTGATGACGTACCGTTTTTATTGACGATCTGATTAATGGCGGCTCTGTCGGTCGCGCTCAATGTCAGCGTAAAAGCCGTGCCGGAGGTGATTTCGACGTCTGCCGTATCGGTCAACGTATAAGTTGCTCCGCCTTCACCGGTGAAGGTGAATTTATTGGCGACGATGTCGGCTGCGCCGCCGGCTTTCAGGAAATCGCTGCCGGTTACCACCAACGCGCCGGTGCTGGCGTTGTAAGTCGATGAGGTAATTATTGGCACTGCCACGTTGGAGACAGTGATGCCGTTGCCGGTGGCGTCGACCACGTTGACAACCGCATCGGCGCCTGCCGCCCAATCTTCAGCAGCGGCTAGATTATAGGTGGTGGCATCGGTAGAGCTGGTGCCGTTTTTATTGACGATCTGGTTAATGGCGGCTTTGTCGGTCGCGCTCAATGTCAGCGTAAAAGCTGTGCCGGAGGTGATTTCGACGTTTGCCGTATCGGTCAACGTATAAGTTGCTCCGCCTTCACCGGTGAACGTGAATTTATTGGCGACGATGTCATTGGTGG
>NZ_QJJP01000025.1:41598-56465 GCF_003201565.1 Nitrosomonas sp. Nm84
TGGTTAATGGCGGCTTTGTCGGTCGCGCTCAATGTCAGCGTAAAAGCCGTGCCGGAAGTGATTTCGACGTTTGCCGTATCGGTCAACGTATAAGTTGTTCCGCCTTCACCGGTGAACGTGAATTTATTGGCAACGATGTCATTGGTGGCGCCGTTTACGCCCAGAAAACCGGTTCCAGTGACCGCCAATGCGCCGGTGCTGGCATTGTAGGTCGATGATGTGATGGCAGGTACGGCAACGTTACTGACAGTAATGCCGTTGCCCGTGGCATCAGAGGTATTAGCATTGCCGATCACCGTGTTCCAGTCGTCGGCGGCAGCCAGGTTGTACGTGGTGCCACTGGTAGAACTGGTGCCATTTTTATTGCTAATCTGATTAATCGCGGCTTTGTCCGTTGCGCTTAGCGTAATGGTAAAAGCCGTGCCGGAGGTAATCTCGACATTGGAGGAATCAGTCAGGGTATAGGTCGTGCCACTTTCGCCGGTGAAAGTGAATTTATTGGCGGTGATATCGTTGGCAGCGCCATTGGCGTTTACGAAGTTCGTTCCGGCCACGACTAATGCGCCGGTGCTGGCATCGTAGGTGGCGGACGTGATGGTGGGTGTTTGTACATTACTGACGGTAATTCCATTTCCGGTGGTATCGGCATTACCGGCTTGAGAAGGATTCCAATCAGCCGCAGCGGCGATATTAAACGTGGTGGCATCGACGGCGGAAGTGCCATTCTTATTCAGCAATCCCTCCACATGCGTTTGATCTGTGGCATTCAGGGTCACGGTGAAGCCGGTTGCCGAAGTGATCTCAACGTTAGCCGAAGTGAGGGTATAAGTGGCGCCGCCTTGCCCGGTCAAGGTCAGTTTGGTGACATCGATATCGTTGGCAGCACCTACTGTGGCGGCCATGTTGGTGCCGGTGACTACCAGTGAATTAGTGCTGGCATCGTAAGTGGCGGATGTGAGGGTGATGGCTGGTTGGAAAATAAAATTCTCGAACAATACGCCATCCTGCCCGGGTGTTCCGCTATCGAAAAAACCGGGAGTCGTTTGCCGGACACGGATTTCGTCAACATAATCAAAGTCGGAGGACATGCCATGAATTTCATGAATATTGAAAGCACTGAGAGTTAATGACTGCGTGGCGACTTGTACTCCATTGCGAAAGCCCACGGCTTCCATCGAGTTGAATACGCCGTTTCCTTCAGTCGTTGTTAGTGACACCAGATCAAATTCTCCGCCGTTGGCGGTGGCGAAGACAAACCAAGTTCCCGTCGTGGCACTAGTGTTTCCATCATTTAGTCCGATACCTACCGAAACGCCCGAGTTAAACTGAGAAAGTGAATCATATAAACCGGCAGGGCTGGATAAATTGACTAATGAGCCAAAAGCTATTCCGATGCCGGAGTCGGTGCCTTTGATGGTCAGGTTGCCGTAGCCGGTGGTTCCCTTGGTATAAGTTGCAAGCGGTTCACCTGAAAGCTCATTTTCAGCAAATGCAATCGTTTCAGTCGCCAGGGTGCCTGTATAGCTGTCTAAAGCGCTTTGTGCAAGAATCTGCGGCAGATGGATCTGCCCGCAATGGAATGCGAGTTCCCAGTTTCCCCCGAGAGATTTAGCACCGGTTAGATCGACAGAAGCGGCGATACTTGCCTGGATCGTTGCGCTGAGCTGGCGGACGAATTGTTGTCCGATAGTGCCTTTGGCCACATGGCAGCCGTACAATATAACTTCTGCTGTTTCTGAGAGCGCGCTGCGCCAGGATTGTAAAGCAGGCTGGTAGGCAGCGAGTGAACTGCGGTTTAACGCGGCGTTGCCAAGTATCACTTCGGCTTGATTCCCATGAGACAGGATATGGACACTGTCTACATTGGAAGACTGGCTCAGCACGTCAGTAATTTGCTGTACGCCGTCCTGATCGGCATTCAGTATGACAACTCTTGTTCCCGCTTTAACGCCGTCAATCAAAGTCTGGTAATTGGCTACGCCACTGTCAATGAATAGAATAGATTGTTGGGGTTGTATTGTTTGAGTAGTCATCATTTCATACCTATATTGTCAGTTTCATTGAGGAGCTGCTGATTAAGCCGTTATTTCATGATTACTTCAGTAAAACAGTTGCTTATTTGTTTTTTAACTTGACATGGCAATAATTACATGTGTTCAATGGCCTTGCAATAAATATTACATGTGAGAGTAATAAATATTACATCTGTGTGTACAAAATGTGACGTGTGTTCAGTGATTTTCCAGCAAATGCTGGGCGACTTTATGGTCAAGTTCAGCAAGCCATGTTGCTGGCATAACGGCTAATATTTGCTGCAGCATCTCTTTTGCTGCATGGATTTCTTCCGGATTTTCTGATCGTTGCACGGTTGCTGAAAGCCACACATAGGCTTTTGCCAAATTCTCAGCGGATAATTGATTGGTTGCCGAATCGGGTTTTGCGTCAAAAAAATGCTTACCTGTCTGAAAATAGGCTGGTACATATTTTAGTACAGCGGCTTGTTCAAACATTTGTCGGGCTTTCTGAGGTGTATGTCCTGGTGATAAGCCTTTATCCATGATAATACCTAAATAATAAAAGGCCTCAGGGCTTTGTTTTTGTGCAGCTGCTTCAAACCAGCGATAAGCTTTCTGTATATCCTGAATGGTTGCATCACCTTGCAGATAAAATTTCCCCATCCATATCTGTGCTGGAATGGCGCCTTGCTGTGCGGCAGGATGACAAAGCTCAAGCGCTTTGATGGGATCTTTTGGGAATCCTTTGCCGGTCATATAGAGATTGCCCAGATGGCAATAGGAGTGCGTGTGTCCTACCTGAGCTGCTTTCTGAAACCAATTCGCTGCTGCTGCGGGATCTGCCGGGCGATGCATGCCTTCTTCAAAACAAATGCCGGTCAGATGCTGAGCTGTCGGAATGCCACCTTGTGCTGCTTTCTCAAACCATTGGCAGGCAATAGCTTTGTCCACTGTCCGTCCCCAGCCGTTTTGGTAAAAAAGACCCAGAGAAAATTGCGCCAGTGCGTTTTTATCATCGTTGGCTGCTGCATGATATCTGGCAAATGCTTTTTCAAAATCACCCGCTGCTAGTGCTGCTTGGGCATCCTTCATGATTTGGGTGTTGTCTGTTTGCGCATTTGCGTTTTCTTCAGGCAACAGCATTGCCATGCACAGAAATATCAACAAAGCATTTTTCATTGTTGTTAATGGAATCATCGGTTAATTGCCGTCAGTGGCGGATTGATCCGATTGCTGTTTAATTAACCGACGATTCTGTAAAGTAATCCAGCTAGATGGCAGGCCGTTGAGAAACTATCTGCGTTGCCGCTACGGTGTTAAAAACAGGCTCAAAATGCTCATTTATTATGCATAAACTGCGCTTTCTCGCCTGTTTTTGCCTTGTATCGGCTGCCTCGAAAACGTTCTTCAACGATCGCTAAGGCCGCGAAGGAAAGATTCCCTCGACTGCAATAATGCAGTTAACCGTGTTGTATGGTTGCATGATTGAAAATGGTAGAGATCCTCCGGCAGGACCGGCAGTCGCCGTGGTAACTGTCGTAGTTGCCACATTGACGCCACTGAGCGTAGTTTCAATGGAAGCTTGATTCATACTCACACTAGGTGCGGTTGTTGAGGAATATATCTTGGTCAGCGCTGGAGACATTGCAATTGCGCCGCTTCCTGGCGTATTGGTATCACCAGCCGCATTGACTGCTTTCAATGTCGAAGTCGCGGATGCACCAGGAGCAACCACCGAGGTGGAAATTGAAGTCGCATTGACTTGATGAGAATGGGTAGGCATTTGATTAGCCGTCAGCGTAATACTCTCGGAACCCGCCGTTTGTCCCATCGCAAAGTTTGAGCCTCCTGCAGATTGGCCCTGATGTACAGGTACTTTGCCACGCATGTCGGGTAAGGCAAAAGTGCTTACGCCATCGCCGCCATATGTGACACCAAGCAAGGCAAACATTGCTGAATATTGATTAATCGGCAGTAATTGTCCATTACATGGAAGCCAACCCCGAGGCGCGAAATTAAAAGCAACGTAATTAATCTCTCCAATAAATGGTTCCATACCTGCTGTAGCGTTATCAGGCATTGCAGCAAGGAGCGCCATCGCTGTCGTAACAGTAAAAAAACCTTGTGTCTTTTTGGTGAATTTCATAGGTTATTTCCTTCTCGTTAAGATTTTAATTTCGTATATAACAATTGCCGCGATAAATATTACCTGTTTTTTTGATATAAGGAGATCTTTGCATGGCAGCGAGAGTGGGATTCATATGATTCTCTGCAATCTTTTATTTGTAAGTAATTAATATCTTGTGAAGTAAGGGCTATTCACATTTTTGGAATGTACTCTTTTTTATGGAGTCATAAAAAACTTATTTGATTCATTTTTTTCTATCTAGTGAGATTATAGGAATCTATACTTCCAAACTGACCAACATTGGACTTATTAAGTTAATCAGGTGCTGTTGATTTTAATGGTTCCTAATGGTGTTGGTATTATCTTAAAATACTAAGAACGCTGATTAATTCGGTAGACGAGATGAAGCACGAGGCGAACGGAACATAGCAACCTTGACATATAATAAGATAGGCGAGGATGCGAGTGCCGCGCAACGAAGTGATTCGCTCATATAGTCAATTAATCAGCATTTCCCTAAATAAATGCTGCAGTAACTAATATTAAGGAAGCAATGCACTATTTTGTTACACTTTAGTTACTTATTGACCTATACACCATATTTCTCGCAAGGAATGGGTAACTCTCTATTTATTATTAGTAGCAAACAAAAACGGGAGCCTAAGCCCCCTTTCTGGATCAAATCAAATCTAATTTAAACTGCTGATTCTTTTCTACGACGTGCCATGAAACCCAGTAGGCCAAGACCTGTTAACAGCATAGCGTAGGTTTCTGGCTCAGGAACAAGTGAGATATTATCGATGATTTCAATCAAACCTATATTTATATCGGCACCGCCGCCTGTATATGGGTTAAATGAAGGGTCAACATATGAAAAAATCGCTGAATCAAAAGAATCTCCATTGAAGCTAATTGATTGATTCATTTCATCATCACGATTAAGCACGACTGATGAGAAACCTACCAAAGTTGCACCATTGAATACTTGCAATAATGCCAGGTCTCCTGGATTTGTAAAAAAAGGATCGTCATTCCCAAACGCCATTGAAATAACAGACGTAGGTGAAAAGGTCATTTTCAAAGCATTACCATTCGAATCATCATTTGCTGCTATGGCCTTTCCGTTACTCTGAAACTGATAGTCATCAACCTCCATATATCCAGATGTGACTGTATTGTAGAAACTAATTCCATTTACTGTATACCCATCAGCTTTAACGCCCGTTACTTCAGAAGTAAAGTTAACGGCTGCAGCTGCAGCTGCAGACAAAGAAAGCAAGCACCCTGCCGCTAAAGCTGTGAGTTTTAACATTGCAGTTTTCATTTCATTCTCTCCCAGAAATTGTTTCAGAAATTAGATATAGAGTAAAAAAGTTAAATGAAAAATTATTATCTTTACTCTAGCTTAAAGCATTAATATTTATTATTGATAATAAAATCAACATTTATTCAATTATCATTTTTGTATATTAACTTTAAAATGCTTGAGAAAAAATATAAAACTTACTTGTGAGAATCACTAGGGTCTGTAGACGTTTTGATATAAACATTTAATAGATAATAACAAACTCGTAATATTGGGGTTCCTATACTACCAACAAAACGAGTTTGCGATGCCCCGATTGATACTCAATGATGAGTTCTGGTCGAAGCTGGGGAAGACTCTGCTTCAAGAAGCGATTTATAACAAATGCAATCTGCGCATGACAGTGAAGGTATGCTCTATCGAATGCGGGTTGGCTGCCAGTGGCGAGACTTACCTGAGGCTTTGGATGCTGGAATTCCATTTACAAAAGATTCAATGCGTGGTCATTAAGCAGTAAATGGTTAAGGATTTTCAAGGCGCTGTCTATTGATCCGGATTGTGAATGGGAATTTATTGATAGCAGCTATATTAAAGCGCACCAGCATAGTGTAGGGGCAGCGGGCAAGAAGCCGCAGGCGATCGGGAAAAGCCGCGCAGGCAATACCACAAAGATTCACTTGGTAGTTGATAGTTATGGTTTACCAGCCGAGTTTGAAATCACTGGTGGAGAAGTCAATGACTGTTCTATGTCACCTGATTTGATTGCCAAACTGCCTGACGCGAAAGCGATTGTTGCAGACAAAGGCTATGACAGCGAATGTATACGAGAACAGGTAACGAAGGAAGGGGTTCGAGCTGTGATACCGAGACAGCGCAATTTGTTAAAAGGTAACGCAGGTATGGATCGGTGTTTGTATAGAGACCGACATTTGGTGGGAAATGCTTTTGCCTGGATAAAGCAGTATCGGGCAGTAGCGACACGATACGACAAGCTGAAGAGAAGTTTTGAAAGTATGGTGGCTGTGGCATGTGGATATCTGTGGCTATTCATGTGGATCAAATGTTGAATGCTTAGCTTAGGAAAAAAAGATGACTGAAAAAGAAAAGATGTTAGCTGGGAAGCTTTACAATGGGTTTGATCCGGAACTTGTTGCTGAGCGAATCCGTGCCCGGGAGCTGTGCCATGCGATCGGTGCATTATCGCCGAGAGCGCCAGAGGCTGAGCGTGCGGAATTATTAGTTCAATTGTTCGGTCGACATACTGATGCCTATATCACACCGCCTTTCTTCTGTGACTACGGACGCAACATACAATTGGGGCGTAATGTGTACTTTAATTTCAATTGCGTAATTCTTGATGGGGCGCCGGTAAAGATAGGCGATAACGTAATGTTCGGACCTGCTGTGCAGATTTACACAGCATCACATCCCTTGAAAGCAGAAGAGCGGCGCAGTGGTTTGGAATTTGGAAAGGCAATTGTCATTGGCAACGATGTGTGGTTGGGAGGTGGTGTCATCGTCTGTCCAGGAGTCACTATTGGGAACAACTCAGTTATCGGGGCTGGAAGCATCGTTGTGAGAGATATTCCTGCAAACGTTTCTGCTGCCGGTAATCCATGTCGTATCCTGAGAGAACTAGAACAATAGTAATATGCTTCGAAGACAGAAGTGGCCTCGCAAATTCGGACAGTCGGATAAGTGGTAATTTTGCTCAACTCAAGCCATGTAATAGGCGGCAAAAAAAGAGCGAGAGTATGAGAAGGACGAGAAGGAATCACGCAGCGGGATTCAAAGCCAAGGTGGCATGTGATGCAAAACAAGACTTAGAAAAATATTTCATGTTCTACAACCAAAACAGACCTCACGCTGCAGTTGACGACAAAACGCCAAATGAGTTCTACTTCGATAACCTACCTGTAATGCAAAAAGCAGGGTAGGCATTAACGCAAGATTTCCGCTTAAGAAATGCAAAAAACTGTCCATTTTAATTTCACCTTTAAGCAAAATCAGATGTTTTCTTGATCGTTCAGCAGCTTATATGCCTAATCATCCAGTTTGCGTATAATGAATTTTAGCAAAAAAGAGCGTTTATTTTTCCTATGCGCTGCAGCAGGGCGAGCGTACTGGGCAGCCAATTTATTCCATATTACTTCTGTTCAGGGCAGAGAAGGAGTGGTGTTTGTGGATGGCTTTTTTGAGCCGCAAGCATTGCAATCGCTGGCACGAATGACGCAATCGGGAAAAAACGCATGAAACCCATTGGCATTCGGATGTCGAGCCGAATGGCTATTAGTGTTGATGCGGCTGCCAATCGTGCGCGGCAGTTGAATTATTTGTTGTAGCCGAAAGTGGTTAAAGCAGAGGATGCAGCTACACCGAGTAAGGGGAATGTTACGTTGCAATAACCTTTCTTAAAAGTATTCCCATTATCATGACGAAACGTTCACGGACAAAGAAACCGTGCGGCGGAGATAAATCCCCGCAAAATGATCTTTCCATTGCTATAAGATATCATCAATCTGGGCAATGGGCAGAGGCGAAAGCGGTATTACAGCGTCTACTACAATCGCACCCCGCCGAGGTGGATGCAATACATCTTCTGGGTGTGTTGGCCGCTGAGCAAGGCCAATACGAAACGGCCATAGCGCATTTTCACCAAGCGATCGCTATTACACCCACACAGGCGATCTTCCATAGTAATTTGGGAAACACATTTCTACAGTGTGGACTCTTAAGCGAGGCTATTGCGCGTTATCTACAAGCCCTAAAGCTTGATCCGAACTATACCTTGGCACGGAAAAATCTAGCGATTACCTGTGAACGGCAATTGGATTCGGGTATCGCGCATCAGCAAGCAGGTCGGTTAGTCGAAGCGGAAACCTGCTATCAGGACGTTTTACAAGGGCAACCGGAGCGTGCTGATGCCTGGCATCTATTAGGATTGCTTGCCTCAGAGAGGGAACAATATGAATCAGCCATTGAAAAAATTAAACGATCAACCACGTTAAAACCGAATGCGGCCAATTTTTATAACAGCCTTGGAACTGTTTATTGTAAACAAAGAGATTTTGTTAATGCTATTGAATGTTATCAACAGGCGATCAAATTGCAGCCTGACTTGTTAATAGCACTTCAAAATATGGGGCAGATCTATTATCAGCAAAAGAATTTTGTTGAAGCGGAAGCGGTCTATCGGAAGGTGTTGGCGATTAACCCAGACTCTTTAGAGTTGTTATCTTTACAGGGTACTCTATTGAAGGATACTGGCCGAAGCACCGAAGCCGAGGCTGCTTATCGTAAATTGCTAACAATCAGACCGGATGACTGTCAAGTTAACTTCAAGCTGGGGAACTTATTAGTGTCTCAGAAGCGCCTTCATGAGGCAGAGGCATGCTATAAGCAGGTATTATCAGTGCAGGAAGGTTTCCTTCAGGCCCTTGGTATGCTTGCCTATTGCCATGCATTGATGTGCGATTGGTCGCGCTACGCCGAAACCAGAAAACGCTTGTCCATGGCCGTACAGGAGGGAATTTTATGTGTAACTCCTTTTATATTTTTGAACTTCTCAGATGATCCCTTCGAACTGTTGACCTGTGCAAAAATAAGGGCAAATAATAAATTTTATAGCGTTTCGAATGTGCAGAAGATACCTATGTATCGTCATAAAAAAATCCGTCTAGCCTATGTGTCACCTGATTTTAAAAAACACCCGGTAGCCTATCTGATTGCCGATTTGATCGAAAGGCACGATCGGTCTCTTTTCGAAGTGATCGGTGTTTCCATTGGCCCTCCTTCTGGAGATAAATGGCGCAAGCGATTGGAGCAAGGTTTTGATCAATTCCTGGATGTGCAGGGCTTATCGACTGAGACCGTACTAGGCAAGATGCGTGACCTTGAAATCGATATCGCAGTGGATTTGGCGGGTTATACAACCCACTCACGGCCGGAAATATTTGCCCGCCGCTTGGCGCCGGTACAGGTCAATTATCTCGGTTTTCCCGGCACCATAGGGGCGGATTTTATCGATTACCTCATCGCCGATCGGTTCGTTATACCGGAGGCCTTGCAATCAGCATATTCAGAAAAGATCGTCTATTTGCCCGATACCTTTCAAAGCGCAGCAACGCGTCAGATCGCCGAAACCCTGCCATCTCGAACGGCATACGGTTTACCCGAGAAGGGGTTTGTTTTTTGCTGCTTCAATAATAGCTACAAGTTTCATCCACCTGTTTTTGATGTTTGGATGCGCTTGCTGGCGCAAGTGGAAAACAGTGTTTTGTGGTTATTGAAAGAAAATGATGCCGTGGAAAAGAACCTGAGGAGTGAAGCTCAGATACGTGGAATTAGCCCTGACCGATTGGTATTTGCTCCACGAAAGCCTCTGCCGGAATATTTGGCCAGTTATCGCCATGCAGATCTGTTTTTGGATGCCTTTCCTTATAACGCCGGGACTACGGCGAGCGATGCTTTATGGGTGGGGCTGCCGCTGGTTACTTGTGCAGGACGGACATTTGTGAGCCGGATGGCAGGAAGCCTGCTATTGGCGGCTGGTCTTCCGGAACTGATTACCGAGAACCTAGAAGATTATGAAGCGCGGGCGCTACATTTTGCAACCCATCCGGATGATTTGGCGGCATTAAATCAGAAGCTAATAAAACACCGCACGAGTCATCCTTTGTTTGATGTCGAGCGTTTTCGCCGTCACATCGAGGCTGCCTATCAAACCATGTGGGAGACTTGGCAGCGGGGCGAAGCGACCAAGGCATTTGCCATCGAGCCCATTGAAGCATCCTCGGCAGCATCCGCTGAGGGTGCGATAACTGGTCATTATCTCAGTGAGACTCCTGAACCAAAGACTATTGAAAATGTTTCTGAACTTATACCAGAGCAAATGAAGAAAAAAAATCTGCTCCATGTTGGCTGTGGTCCAGCAAGAATAGAAAAGTTGCCCCGATTTTTTCATAATCCAGAATGGCAGGAAATACGCCTTGATATCAATGCAGCCTGCCAACCGGATATCGTTGCGAGCATGACTTCGATGCCCCAGGTTGCTGATGACTCGATGGCTGCCCTTTTTTCCTCGCATAATTTGGAACACCTGTATCCTCACGAAGTGCCCTTAGCATTGAAGGAGTTCCGTCGCGTCCTGGATGAGTTCGGCTTTGTCTTGATCACGCTTCCGGATTTACAAAGTGTAGCCGAATTGGTTGCTCAGGATAAACTGGAAGATACCGCGTATGTTTCGCCTGCCGGCCCCATTGCGCCGGTCGATATTCTTTATGGTCATCGTGCGTCGTTAGAGCGAGGTAATCTATTTATGGCCCATCGTACCGGATTTACCGCAAAAACTTTGACCAATGCCTTTTTACTGGCGGGTTTCGCCCAAGTTGCCGTCCAGCGGGATGGTCGGTTTGGTCTATGGGCGCTCGCCTTTAAGAAGGAACAATCCGAGGAAAAGCTTGGCATGATGAGTAAGGCCTTGTTTCCTTTGTAGGTACATTCAATTTGAGATGGTTTGCTGGGGTCATAAATTAGGTTCTGTCGCATTAATCTAGGTCTTCAACACAATACGGGTAGACTGTTGATATCGAAAAAATGGGGAAGCTACATGCTGGTTGTAAAAGGAATGCGCTTTCCGATTGAGGTGATTTTGGTCTGCATTCGCTGGTATGCGGCGTATTCGTTAAGTCTTCGTAGGCCAGCTTGAGAGCATGAATAAGATTTTTGCCTTGAAAGCTTCTATGCTAATGGATGTTCTTATCGAGCGAAGCTCGGCAGATACTACGCGCAGAAAAAAAACTGTCGATCCTGCAATCGTTGTACGACTGGTTACTGAAAACCCGTGTCCAAATCGCCGATGGCGGCGGTACCGTCAAAGCCATCGACTACACCTTGAAGCGCTGGCAAGAAAAACTGGTTGTTCACCGGTTCAGAACGCGCCGGAAAACGTGTCGTCGCCATTCAAACCCTACTCGGCACCGCAAAACTCAACGGCCTCAACCCCGCAGAATGGCTAACCGACGCCCTCGAAAAACTCCCCACTTGGCCTAACAGCCGAATCGATGAATTGCTGCCGTTCGCACCGGAGGATATTGAAGCATTAATGAAGGAGTGTGGATAGGTGGTGGGGTTGGAGGGATACCTTTTAACCAGGCACTACTGGCCTGAATTAATAACTGAATCTATTTTTTGCCTTTCTTCAAGACTTGAACATTTTTTGTGAGGATGTATATTGGTATGGCTTGTTATTGATTCTCCTTGCTT
The DNA here is from genome assembly GCF_003201565.1 of Nitrosomonas sp. Nm84. GTDB lineage: Bacteria > Pseudomonadota > Gammaproteobacteria > Burkholderiales > Nitrosomonadaceae > Nitrosomonas. Next base: position 53,312 of record NZ_QJJP01000025.1, read on the forward strand.
CTTATCGATTATTCTATATAATTTACAATAAGTTAAAGATCGTAACACTCCGGTGAGTTTCTGCCAATGCGGATTATTTAACGCTCGCCAGCTTGGATAAGAGAGACATCAATCGAGTCTGATTTTATCTTTTCTATACATGTCAGGGGTTACTATGAAAAATTTCATTTCAAGTTTTTTTGTCTTTTTATTGGCGCTCTTACTTGCGCAAGGCGCATTTGCACAAAAGCGCATTTATCTTGCGCCAGATGATCATACCGATTACATGTGGAGAGGAGATGAAGCGGAATATGAAAATGCTTTTCTGACAATGACCGATTACTACCTCAATCAGATGGATGCGACTGAAGGAAGTCCTTCGCCGTATCAAGCGCGCTGGAATGCCGACGGCAGCTTCTGGATGTGGGTTTATCAAGAGAACCGCACAGCAGCGCAATTTCGGCGATTGATTGGTCGCATTAAGGACGGGCATTTTAGTGTGCCGCTTAATGCGCTGGTGCTGTCAAATGGCGGAACGCCGGCAGAAGCGGTTTTGCGCGGAATGTATTATCCGGGATTAATTCAGCGTAATTATGACGTTGATTTCCCGCTGGCGGTTGCGATGGAGAATCAGACTTTGCCTTATGGCTTATCTTCGCTGTGGGCTGGCTCTGGGGCAAAATATTCGTGGAAGGGTGTTTGTAATTGCGCCTCGCACGTTCCTCATCTGAGCAACCGTGACCGTGAGATTTATTATATGGGTGGACGCGATGGAAGCCGGGTTTTAATGAAGTGGCACTCGCTTCTGCTCAATCATGGATCAATTGGCGGTTATGCCGAGGGGCGTATTCCCTCCGAATCGGTCAATTTTGTCGATACTGATGCTGAATTCAAGGCGCGTTATCCTTTCCCGGTCATAGGTATTTTTGGTCAAGGAGAGGATGATTTAAGAACGACAGACAATGTGTTTGTTACCGCTGCGAAAAATTTAACCAATGCAAGTCGCAAGGTCATCGTATCGAACCAGCTGGATTTCTTTAAGGATTTTGAAACCAATCATGGCGTAGGACTGGAAACCTTTGCGGCTAGCTACGGCAATGAATGGGAGCTCTATTCAGCCTCGATGTCGGAAGTTTCGGCGCGGGTTAAGCGCGCTTTAGAAAAACTGCGAAGTGCTGATGCACTTGCCACACTCGTTTCCTTGAAAAATCCTGCGTTTATGGATATTCGGATTGCAGCGCGGGACAAAGCAATGCTCAATTTTGGCTTGTACTTTGAACATAACTGGACAGCGGATGGTAAAGTATTGCGCAACGCCAGGGCAGAGTGGCAGCGTAAAATCCAAGGTGAGATTACGGCTTACGTCGACACGCTGTACAATGATGCAAAAGGTCAGCTTGGCACAATGATTGCACGAAGTGGTGACAATCCAAGGTTTTACGTGTTTAACAGTTTGAGTTGGGCGCGAACCGATTATGCGGATTTTCCCGTCGCCAATAAAAACCCGGTTTACGTGATTGATGTGACGACCGGAAAACAAGTGCCATCGCAATATGTAACGTTTAATGGAAAAATTCGCCTAAGGATTCTGGCAAGTAATGTCCCTTCGGTTGGCTATAAAGTGTTTGAAGTCCGAAGTGGTGCGGGAACTGCATTTGCAGATGCGGCGACTGTCAGCGGCAATGTCATTGAGAACGATTTTTATCGCATTACAGTTTCAAATACTGGCGCGATTACTAGCCTGATTGATAAAACCAGAGGAAATCGTCAATTTGTTCGCACGATCAATGATCGGACGATTAACGACTTGGGTGGAATTGACGGAAGTCTGATAGTCGAGAACGCCGGTCCCGTGAGTGTAACGCTACGGGCAAATTCTGTGAATCCGTATTCGCTGGTTTCACGGATTACGCTGATTCGTGACAGCAACCGCATCGAATTTCGTAACAGCATCATGCAGAATTTCGGCCAAACGTTGACATGGGGTTATTCATTTAACATCGATGCACCCAATGTCTGGCACGAAGAAGTCGGTGCGGTTATTCGCGCCAAGCTGCTAGCCAATGGCGGTCATTATTCGCCGCGCAATGCGCGATATGATTGGCTGACCATCAACCACTTCGCCGACATATCCGGCGGCGGTGTCGGTGTAACGCTTTCAAACGCTGATGCTTATTATATGAAATTGGGTAATAGCACACATACTGTGTTTGATACCAGCACGCCGCAACTCAATATTCTGGCGGGTGGGCAAGTTGACGGACCGGATTTGGGAATTCCTGATCAGGGCGGGGATTCGCAGTTTTTGCAGCGATTCGCCTTGCAAACGCACGGCGTGTTTAATCAGACAGCGGCGATGAAATTTTCGCTTGAACACCAAAATCCGCTTGTGGTAAACGCAATTACCGGAACAAATCCGTCTTACGATGAGAGAAATTACTCATTTTTAACCATTTCCGATCCGGATGTTCTGTTGTGGGCATTGAAGCCTGCCGAAGATGGAATCGATCAAGGTATTGTAACGCGAGTGTGGAATCAGGCAAATGCGGCGCGGGATTACACTTTGTCGCTTGCGCCAAAGATTTTAGCAGGAAGAAGAACCACGCATATTGAGACCGATATTGACGCTGCCACCATTGTCAGCGGAAATTTATCGGCATCGCTCACTGCTAACCAAATACAAACACACCGCTTGCAGCTTCAGTAGCTGCATTGATGATATAAGATTGGGATGGGATTTATACAGCAGGTAGCTCTTTCTGGCTGGTAAGATCCGACTGAGTTACTTGCTGGGCAGACTTAGACTGCAATACTTCGTTTTCTGGCCGTCTTCGGAATCGATTTGGAATCGGGCCACAAATGGCAGCGACACTTATTGCCAGCAGGCGACAGCCCAGAACATTTAAGGAATGAAGCTGCATTAGCAGCTTTATGTGGAGCAAGTCCACTTCTTCAGGCATCCTCCGGAGAAACTACTCGCCATCACTTAAATATCGGAGATAACTGATTTGTAAACAACCAGTTGTTGACTATCGCGATGGTGCGCGTGTGCAGTAAACCGAGAACCCAAGCCTATGTGAAAGACTTCTGCACAACCTCGAAAATTTTGCTGTATCCACAGAGAAAAATTTCTAAAAGGCATTTGTCACGCATGCCACTGGCAAAAAGTGAAGTT
>NZ_QJJP01000026.1 GCF_003201565.1 Nitrosomonas sp. Nm84
GCATTGAATTATTTTTTTAATGTAATAGTCGCTTAATTTACTGTTTCTTAACATCTTACTAGACTAACAGATCGTGTCTGCTAGTCTAGAGCCTATATAATAAATAAACCCCCGGATCTGCCGGGGGACTTCCGAAGGTTTTACCGTTACGGCAGTCGTCGTAACGGTCTCGTCCCAACCACAAGACGAGGAGTCAAAGATGAAGGAGTAGCAAAGTTTGAGTCATACACGCTGGGATTGTAAATATCATGTGGTATTTATTCCGAAGCGGCGAAAAAAGCTGTTATTTGGCAAACTCAGGAAGCATATAGGGGAAGCTCAGTTGGAGGTAGCGTAGTTTGTGCGATCATAGCTAGAGCAACGGGTTCCAGTAGCGTTTTTTGAGAGTGTAATGTGGCATTTAGTTTCATGGCTAACCAGACTAAATGCCGGAATGATCTTATTGGGCGGATCGCAAGAATCCCTTCATCAATGGGTAATAGAGCAATCAATAAGCAACCTTAAACGTTGGACTATCCTCTGGCCGGGTTTTGCGATGATCATAAATTCTTGTGGTAGCAATATTGGCATGACCCAACCATTCTTGCACTTTCGCAATATCTGCTTGATGATCGAGTGCATTGGTGGCTGCCGTTGCGCGTAACGAATGTGCGCCGATCTTGAACCCCAGTTTTTCAGAGTATCTCTGTACCAACTTATAAACACCGTCTGGCGTAATTGGTTTTTGTGATTCCTTATCTCGATTATTACTGGCTGAACGGAATAATGCCCCCGTATCTTCCAGGCCATGCCCAGCTGCATCGAGATAATCATGGATTAAGCCACTGGCGGCAGGATGCAATGGTAAATATCGTGTTTTGCCCCCTTTGCCGGATATTTTCATATGTGGCACACCACGCCGCTCCTGCTTAAAATCCTTGACCTTCAATCGGCACAATTCATCACGCCGCAGTGCGTGATAGAGTAGGGTGGCTAGTATCGCACGATCGCGCTTGCCCTTAAGTGAGCTACCATCCGGCGCATCGAGCAATTCACGTGCCTGATGATCGCCGATTGCCGGAGTTTTTCCTTCATAACTTTCTACCGCTGGTCGCTTTACACCCTTGACTGGATTATGCGTAACTGTATTTTTCTCACACAGGTACTCAAATAAAGAAGATATTGCCGCCAAACGGTGCCGAATGCTCATGCTACTTAATGTTCGACTCAACAAATCATCGCGCCAGGCAATAATATGAGCACGAGTTACAATTCTGAATTCTTCCGGATTCTGAATGCCCGTGAAATTCATAAAATCCTTTAAGGCATTTTCATAGGCACGCCGAGTCTCGACGTTACCTAAGTTGGCAAACCATTCAACTTCAGGTGGAACATCTGCAAGGCCCTGAAATTCTTTTGCAGTAAGTGCGCGATTGACTGTAGTAATAAGATCTGTCATGTTATTTGTCTAGCTCAGCATTTTTATACGGCGTTTCACTACCCATAATTGCTTCATAATCTCTACCACCATAAAAGATATTAAGAATGGTGACGCTTTGTTTATTCTCATTAACCTCAAAAGCTGCAATCGCGTTTTTATCAATGGCAACGATTCTGAGATTCTTGCGCAAATCATCGCGCTGTTGTCCAATCAAAGGTATTGTTTTAAGGTCATGACACTTTTGGCGTAATTTCTCTATATATGCCCACGCGACTTCAGGAAGTCCGCTTTTTGCAGCTATATATTCATAAATATCTGTCAGGTCTTGTATCGCATCGGGTGTCAGATACACTTCATAGCTTTTCATGACCTAGTGCGCTTATCCGTTGTTGATGAAGTTGTTCTAGCTTTTCAAACGCAGCATCCAGCAAAACCGGTTCACCGCTGTGTGCGGATTGTTCCAGACGCGCTTGAATGGAGGCAATTCTCGCGTGATGTTCTTCTTCCTGTCTTTGCCATAAACGCATCGCTTCACGAATAACCTCACTTGTGGAAGCGTAAGCGCCATCCTTCACTTTTTCCCTAATAATATTCAGCATATCCGGTGGAAGTGTAATGCTGATTTTTTCTGCTTTATCGGTGCGCTTCATTTTTTGTTTCCTATGTATGTTTCTAACACCTTCCGAGTGGTAGGATATTATCCTACTCAATGAAATTTAATAAAGCAAAAATATTTCAATCTTCCTGAATTGTAGCACCACTTTACTATTGATAACATATTTTATCAATAGTAAGATACTTTCCATGAACCCAGATAATTTACCTGCCATCGAGCACTCCTCACATCGACTCTTAGACGTGGCCGATTTTTATCGGCTAGCAGAAGTTCCCCCCGAGATCGAGTGGTTTGCCAATCTAGAAAATTTTTGCACGCGGCGCGCTTATAAAAATGCGCTGCAGGATTTTATGCAATTTACCGGTATCTCTCACCCAGAAGAATTTCGGCAAATTACTCGCGCACATATCATTGCGTTCCGGGATGAGCTCAGAAATCGTGATTTGTCGGGTGCCACCATCCGTCATAGCCTGGCAGCCCTTTCCTCATTGTTTGAAAACTTGTGCGAACAGAATGCGGTCACACACAATCCGGTCAAGGGGGTGAAGCGCCCTAGCGTGGAAAGCTATGAGGGCAAATCTCCGGCACTGGGCGATCATCAGGCGCGCGCGCTACTCGATGCGCCTGATAGTGTCTCGCTTAAAGGAAAACGGGATCGCGCCATCTTCGCCATATTGCTTTACCATGCGCTGCGCCGCGATGAACTGTGCAAATTAAAGGTGAAGGACGTCAAACAGGAACGACGTGGGGTACTGCACATGAAAGTATCCGGCAAGGGTGGCAAGACCCGCTACTTACCAATCCATCCTCAGGTAGGCGGATGGTTGCATGATTATCTAGAGGCGGCAGGCCATAGAGAAGATGATAATGGCCCTTTATTTCGATCGCTGAGCAATAACCGACATAAGGGTGCACAGAAAGCCATTACCCCAGATGCCGTCTATAAGATCGTGCAGGCCTACTCGGAAAGACTGGGATTCAGGATCGGGGCACATTCGCTCCGTGCCACGGCTGCGACCAATGCGCTCGATCATCAGGCAGATATTGCCAAGGTGCAGGAGTGGTTAGGACACGCCAATATTGCTACTACTCGTATTTACGATCACCGCAAAACTAGGCCAGAGGATAGCCCGACGTTCAAGGTGAATTATTGAATGGCGGATTCGGAACTTATTGCTGGCTACGCGGCGATAATAAAAAAGGAATTTCTTTCATTCTGGGTTTCGATAAATCCCATTGACCAATCCTTACCATCAGATGCACTTCCAAAATACGAAACATATAGCCTTCTACGAATTGCTAAATGAAAGAACCGTGGAAAAATATCTTTTATAAAGTCAAATACGAATAAGCAGAACTCATAATTCCTTGGTCGTAGGTTCAAGCCCTACCATACTCACCAATAAAATAATATGCCTCTATACTATTTTCAGTTTGATCTGAGTGTGCGTCAGGCAAGCATTGAGAAGGCGTAGCGGTAACTCGGCCTCCCACATACGCCGGTTGAAACGGTAGCAGAACTCATTGAGATACTCTTGCAGATATTTGGACGATACACCGTGATAAGTGCCCAACAGAAATGCCTTGAGGTTGCCGATGGCAATATGCACCCAGGGCAGCCATTCGCCCGCCATATCAGGCGGCGACACCCGTGCGGCATGATGCTGGGTTTTGCCAATTTCCGCCAGGGAAGCCAGCGCATCGCTACGCACCAACTGACTGGGCGGGAGATGACATTGAACAAACTTTGCTACTGTTTCATGAGTAACAGCAGAGACCTGTTGCATGGCGATAAATCCGGCACACTTGCTTCGGTTCTCAATTGCCACCAGTATTGGGGTTTTACCTTCGGCACCACGACCTCGCTTTCCACTGCGGCGACCACCCACCAAGGCATCGTCAATCTCAATCAGATCGTGCAGCCGATAGATGCTATCCCTGTGTCCCATAGCAATGCGAATCTTGCGCAATATCCGGCAAGCCGTAACCCAGGAAACCTGGATTTGTTTAGAAAGACGTACGGCAGAAATGCCACCCTTGTCCGAGGCAGACAGGTAAATCGCCCAGAACCATTTAGTCAGCGACAGATTGGTGGAGTGAAACAGTGTTCCCGCCGTAAGCGAGGTTTGGTAATGACACTTGGAGCACTCGTAGGAGTGGCGTGTGCTGATGACATAACCATGATCATGCCCGCAGCGCGGGCAACGGAACCCTTCCGGCCAGCGTTGCTGCGTCAGCGCCTGCGCACAAGCTTCTTCCGTTCCATACCGTTTCTGCCAATCCAGCAAATTAGTTTCCAGTTCTCTCATGATTCAACTCCCTATATCGTTGATCTAAAAGCATTTGGCAGAAATTACTGAAAACAGTTCAGAGGCATATAAAATAAAGCATGGTGCTACACCAGTGCCACGCGATAAAAAGATATAGGCTAGAATTGCTTATCTTTTTTCAGAAATGATTCACATGTCCTGGTAATCGGGTACTACAGTAATGTAATGCGCTGATTCGTAATCAGTAGGTCAGAGGTTCGACTCCTCTCAACAGCACCATAAAATCAATTAGTTTCAGATGTGATACGTGTTGTCAAAGTCGGAGCTGAATATTTTCGAAAGAGGATACTCTGCGCCGCTGATTTTTTTGTTCATTCATGTCTCCTTATTCTTAATCATCTTCTTGAAATTTCAGCTCCGCTAGACAGATCCGTTACGACAACATCCAGGACCGGATATCTGGCTCCTGCCTCCAGTTTGAGGCGTTACCTGGATCTGGGTGCTAATCCGCTCCTTTAGGGCTGGTACGTGCGAAATAACACCGATTAGCTTACCGTCCTGCTGCAGACCCGCAAGGGTTTCCAGAGCGGTGTCGAGGGCTTCCTCGTCCAGCGTGCCGAAGCCTTCATCCAGAAATAGTGAATCCACACGGACATTCTTGCTGGCCATGTGGGACAACCCCAGTGCCAGCGATAGGCTGACGATAAAGCTCTCACCACCGGAAAGGTTCTTCGTGGACCGAATCTCACCCGCTTGGTAATTGTCAACCACGTTGAGTTCCAGCGGCTGTGCATCATCACGGACCAGCAAGTAGCGGTCGGTCATTTTCTGCAGTTGCCGGTTGGCATGGCCAATCATCATTTCGAAAGTCAGCCCTTGGGCAAAATTGCGGTATTTCTTTCCGTCTGCGGAGCCGATCAATTCGTGCAGATTTTCCCATCGATGGCACTCTTTTTTCTGGGCCTCAATAGCCGTTTGCTTTGCTTTTATCCGCTCTTTGGCTGCTGTATTTTCACTCAGCTTGTGCTTGAGACCGGCAATGATATTCCGCAGATCTTTCAGAGAATCTTCGTACTTTTTGAATTGCGGTTCCATCTCCTCAAGAGATTTGTTGGTAACCATTTTGGCAATTTCTGTGGCCAAACGTGTTTCTCTATCTTTTTGTCTGGCCTTGAGATCTGTTTGGTTGTCGTCCAGTTTCTTTGCTTTCGTAGACAGCTCATCCCTCTGCTCAGCGGTCAGTCTGGCCTCCAAAAACTGTACCTCATCTGAAAAGCCCGCAGGCGCAAGCGCTGTGGAAAATTCAATTTCCAACTTTCTCAGTTCTGGTTCTCTCTGGTCGATGCGCTTTTTCAAAGATTCAATATGGGTCTTTGCGGTGTTCCATCTTTGGTGCAGTTCATTGTGCCGATCTCTGGCTTTCTTTTCGGCATCTTCGGCATCAGAAACGGTCTTGTTCAAGCGGAGCTCCTCATTGTCGGGATTTTTATCACCGTACAATGCTTTCCGCTCGTCACTCCCGATGGTGTGATCCTTTTTCAAGGTCTCTAGGCGTTCCCGCTTTTCGGCCAGGGTGGTACTTTGGGTTTCAATGACCGCATCTAGACGCTTCATCTCACTGTCGAGATCTGCAATCTGTTTCTCGATTTCAGCTTTTTTCTTAACCTGGGCCTGCCATGCATTCAGCCGTGCTCTGAGTGACTCAAGCAGTGATGAAACTTGCATCTCGGGGATTTCCGTGATGCCAAGCAGCAGGAGTTTGGCAGAGACGGCCTGCCTGCGTGCGGTAAAATCAGCACGGAGTTTTTCCAGACCTTCCTTCACCTCGGCAAAGGATTTCTCGGCAGCCTTCTTGTCATTAGCCGCTGCTGTCTCCTGCTTTTCACCCTCCGTCAGATTCTTACGGGCCGTGACCTCAGCTTCTTCAAGTTTCTTGATAGCGGCTTCCTGATCCTCAGCCTTGCTGATCAGTTTGGTGAGTGCTTTAATCTTCTGTTCGGTTTCATCGGGAACGGGAACATTGCCTTCCGCGAATGGGTGCTCTGTCGCACCACAGAGTGGACAGGGTTTGCCATCTTCCAATTTGGCCCGGTGGTCTTCAAGCTCCGCTATTTTCGTCAGGAAGGCCATTTCACGAAGCAGAGTTTCTTTCTCGGTGCGGTATTCACGCAACAGCCGATCCCCCAGCAACTGGCTTAATGCATCTTTACCTTGCTGAAGCCTTATTGATGCGTCGTCCAGCTCCTGCTTCCGAGTGCGGCATTGCTTCTGGCAGTCATCAAGTGATTTTGTCACCCGTTCCAGAGTCGTCACGGCTTTTTCTTGATTGGCCTCTTCTTGAACGATTTCTTTTTGCTTGGAAAGCAGGCCATCCAATTGTTCTTCAACACCGGCCAGACCGCTGATCAGCCATTCATCCTGTGCATGCTCCTTGAGATAACTGTCAACAAGTTCCAGAGTTTTTTGGGCCTCGGAACGTTTTTCTTGCACTTTAAGAAGCTGTCTGGTAAAATATTAGACGCATTTTGCAAGTGTTATTTTCATCATGGCGATTCGAATCATGTTTTCGGCAGTAGCCGGCAAGATTTCGAAATCCTTGGATAAACGGCGAAAGTTACCAAGCCAGGAAAACGTGCGCTCGACCACCCACCGCTTCGGTAAAACAGCCCATTTACCTTCGATTTTCTCTGAAATGTGCAAAGCCAGGCCTAGCCCATTAACTACGAAATCAACTGCTGTACCTCGATAACCGGCATCCCCTGAGAATGCTTTGAGTGAAGGGTATTTATCGATGACACCTTCCAGCACTGTACAAGCGCTTTTGGTATCGCTCACATTGGCAGCATGAACTTTGACGTGGAGTAAATTACCGAGAATGTCTACCACGATATGCCGCTTGTGACCTTTAACTTTTTTGCCACCATCAATTCCTCGTTCTTCGCTGGCGTACTGAGTTTTCACGCTTTGTGCATCAATGATGCCATAACTGGGTACGGCACAGCGTCCAGCTTTTTGACGAGAAAAGAGCGTCAACTTATCCAGGCATTCCTCCCAGACACCACGCTTGTTCCACCGGCTAAAATGATCGTAAACAGTCTGCCAGGGAGGAAAATCGTTCGGCATCAGCCGCCACTGGATACCGCCTTTGACAACATACAGAATGGCATTCACAATGGTTCTTTTGCTATGTTTGTGACTATTGCCACGTTTGCTGACAGGATCAAACTCTTTTTTATCAAGTTCCATTCCTCATTATTTATATCCGTTTTGTATGACATCTCTTAGCTTGTTATCAAAATCCTTGATTCTAATGGAAATCGTTTTGCCAGACAGCTTCTAAAGAGTAGTGGGTGACGTAGTCAACAAATTCCAGGAACACCAATTAAGCAATTTTTCTCATTTTACTGCCTCTGCTTCATATTGATTTGAGCTTTTGTATCGCAATATCGGGGTCAGGTCGCGAATCAAGAAAAATAAGAGTAACGATTGAGGTTATTGTTTGCAAGAATCCCAATCACCGCTTTTATTTTTCTTTATTCTCGACCTGATGTTTCGTTCAGTCTCGCACTGGCGCCTTCTTTGATCATCACACCACCGAAAAACTCAACCGACCATGCTGCCTTTCTTCATAGCTCATCAACACACCTCGCGCGCCTCAGGTTTCTAATTTTCTAGGCTATCCATCTGTTTTAGAAGAGGATTTAAAAAGAGAACGATCGGTATACTTTTTGCGATAAGTGTGCTAGAATGACAATCAGTAAAATATTTTTATCAGGCAGATAAGGGGAATTCATTTCCACCACCTGCGCTCATCATGGAGACTTAGCTATGATTAATTCAACCACCGACATTATCGTGAATGGACTCGACCTGAAACGGATATGGGCAGCGCTCGATTCGATCAAAGCAGATGACAAAGGCGATATCGCTAACCCTGGCTACCGGGCGACAGTTGAGTGGGACAGCGGCTTTCATAGCACCACGCACACCACCGATGGCCAAGTGGTGCTTTCCGATGAACCCAAACGCTATGGCGGGGAAGAAATGGGCGCCACACCGGAAGATTTACTGCTGGCAGCTGTGGGTGCTTGCCTGGTCAATACTTATATCGCCGCTTTATCAGCCGCCCGCATCCATGTGGAATCCCTGCGCATGAACGTTTCGGGCCGAGTCAATTTCCGGACAGCCTTTGGTCTGGAGGCAGGCACGCCTGGTTACGAAAATATCAAAATCGTTGTCGATATCCAGACCGATGCCCCGGAAGAAAAGGTCATCGCGCTAATGGAAAAAGTATTTCCAACCGCGCCCATCCCGGACACGATCATGCGACCGGTGCCGATCGATGTCGAGATTGTTCACCACGCTGAAGCAACCGCAACGCATGCTTCCTGAGTACTTCATCCGCGCATCGGGATTTATGGCAGCCAGTCGCGTGCATTTTTGAGCATGAATAACTGCATACCAAACAAGGTGAACTATGAAAAATAATGATATTCACGATGTAGCCGTGGTCGGCGCAGGCCCGGCAGGATTGTCAGCCGCCTATGAGCTGGCCAGAGCGGGCCTGGAACCGCTGGTACTGGAACGCACCGCTGCGGTGGGGGATGTCTGGCGCAATCACTATGATGGCGTACGCCTGAATTCCGGCCGCTATTTCTCGGCCTTGTCAGGCAGCAAATTTCCCCTCTCCGCCGGCTCCTGGCCTTCGCGCGAGGAAGTGGTGCGCCTGCTGGAGACCTTCCCTGAGCGGGGAGGATTTACAGTACAAACAAACATCGATATCAAACAGGTCAATTACGATCCCGACCGCGACCTGTGGATCATCACCAGCATTGATGGCAAACGTTTTGAATCACGCGCTGTGGTCATGGCCATTGGCGGGTGCCGCATTCCAGTCATACCCAAATGGGAAGGCATGGAAACTTTCCCCGGCGAGATCATTCACTCCTCGAAATTCAAGAACGCTCAAGATTTTTCCGGCAAGCATGTGCTGGTCATCGGCACCGGCAATTCTGCCGCCGAAATTGCCAGCAGGCTGACCGAACACGCCAGTCATGTCACCGTATCGGGCAGAACGCCCCCGCATATCCTGCCTAAAAGCGTTTATGGCATTCCACTGATCGGTATTGGCGTATGGACCCGCTACTGGCCCGGTACTATCGTGGATCGCATATTGAGCTTCCTGCAGCGCAGCATGATCGGCAACCTGAGCGCGCATGGTCTTCCCTATCCGACCCTGCCACTCTCCAAACAATACGCCATCAACAATGTCGTACCCATTCTCTATCGTCCTTTCGTGGACGATGTCCGGGCCGGCCGGATCAGAATCGTTGGTCCGATCCAGAAAATCACCGGGCGAACCGTACATGTCCTGCGCACGCTGACAACCGATCCCGGCAGCACCCATTCACTCACGACGCTGGAGCCCGATGTCATCATCGCGGGCACAGGTTTTCGCACCGGAATTTCCAAACTGGTTCAAGTGCCAGGCATCACCGACGAGAATGACAGATCGGTTATTTCGGGCGACCAGGAGTTCAAGGACGCCCCCCGCCTCTACTTCATCGGGCAAGTAAACCCATTAAGTGGTCTGCTACGGGAAATCCGTCTCGAGGCTGGCAGAATCGCAAAAAAAATCAAACAACAATTGGCGGCGGGACGATAATGGAAATTTTCAATCAAGCTTCGCTGCCGCTCTGAAGGCGAAGTACCCAATCGATCATTGCTATGTTAGACACCGGAACGCAGGCACGACCCAGACATCATTCACGGAAAGAAACCAATAAAAGAAAATTGCTGCAGACGGCCTGCCGCCTGTTTTGCAAGGAAGGCATACATGCCACGGGCATCGCCAGAATTATCGAAGAATCAGGCGTATCCCGCCGCACGCTGTATCTGCATTTCGGCTCGAAAGAAAACTTGCTCAAGGCAGTATTCGAGGCTGAAGCAAGTATCTGGTTTCGCTGGTTCGATCGGGATTTGCCGCAAATGCATTGCTCTCCCGTTGAGCGTATCCTGGCCTTGTTTGATCTGATGCAGAACTGGTTCAAAAGCGAGGATTTTTACGGCTGCGTGTTCATCAATGCGGTCGCCGAGCACGATAAGGGTAACAGTTGGATACAGGAAATTGCCAACCGGCACGGCGAAAAAATCAATGCCAGGCTGCAAGCAATGGTTGCGCAAAGTGGTATACAGGATCCCGAATTGGTCACGAAGAAATTGAGCCTCCTGATCGATGGCACCATCGTAACCGCGATGGTGACCGGCAATGGCGAAGTCGCCCATATCGGACGACTGACTGCAGAGGACATCCTGCGCAGCGCCCCTTGCACCAACAATCAGGCAACAAAGATGCACTCAATTTAAAAGAGGAACACCACCTTGAACTGGTCATTAAATTTGGACAAGAGGATACCCACACCTCTACGCATTTTGCTGAGGGGTGCCGGACAGGTCGTTTTCTGTAACAACGCCGTCACAGGATTGATCGTACTGGCGGCATTCTACGCAGGCGGAACGATCACAGGGCTGGCTGCAACCGTTGGCTTGATCAGCAGCACTGTGACTGCTCATGCCTGCAGATTCTGCAAAGCCGATATCGAAGCAGGATTATATGGCTTCAACGGTGTGCTGTCAGGCGCCTGCCTCTCAATATTTCTTGAACATACGCCCCAGCTCTGGCTCTATATTGTATTGGCATCCATGCTGTCGAGCCTCATGTGGGCAGTTCTGACCAGAATGCTCCAGCTCTTTAACATGCCAGCCGCAACTTCACCATTTGTCCTGGTCAGCTGGGTATTTCTGGTAACGATCTACGCCTTCGACAGCTACGCACTTGGCCCAGCGTTACCCGCAGCAAGCATGCAGTTAGCCGTCATGGATATAGGTACCCTCCCTCTGGAAACATGGTTCACTGCACTGGCAAGAGGCATAGGCCAGGTTATCTTTACCGACAATACGCTTGCCGGCGGCATGCTTCTTACCGGAATTGCCATCGCCTCCCTGCGCGGCGCGCTGATGGTGATTGGCGGCGCTTTCATCGGGGTTGTCGTACCCGCAATACTCGGCGTCCATGCAAGTGCTATCGAGGCGGGACTCTATGGATTCAATCCGGCCCTGGTCATGATTGCAATCGGCTGGGTTTTTCTCGAGCCCAGTGCCAAAAGCGCCTTGCTGGCGATCCTGGCCGGTATTCTGGCCGTGCTGTGCCAGGCAGTATTATCTAGTCTACTGACACCCATGGGCCTGCCTGTTCTGGCATCTCCCTTTATTCTTACCTTATGGGTAGTCCTGTTTATTGCGAGTAAATCCAGATACTGGTTTTCGGCAGCAATGAGTTAAGCAAATTATCCCCTTTTCGATCCCAGCAAACATTTCCAAGGAGGAGTTTATGACTGCAATCTGGCAAAATTTATCGATACATACCCGGCGTCTTATGATTGCTATCAGTACGCTAATGGTCATTATTCTGATTGGAATGCAGTTCCACGTAAGTTCTCAAGGCGACATGTCGGAAACATACCCAAAAGGGTTTCGTGGTGGTACTTGCACAATTGAGTCTGATACATTGTTAATTGGTTATTCTGCCTATTTTATTCCTAAAGACTATGAAATACCGCAGGATGCCTTAAGTGCAATGTCTGTTCCCATTTTATGTGGAAAAGTACCCAGCCCAGGCATACTCAGTATCACCATTGACTTACTGTATCCTGTTTCCGTACGTGAGCGATCGGTGGCACTCAGCCTGTTCAGGGAGGCTGATGGCAAATTGGGGAAAGCGCTTTTTTCAATTCCCGCAAAAAATTATCATTCAGGCAGTATTTCTCTTGAGATTCACGTTGATGAACCGGGAGAATACGTGCTTCATCTTTCTGGCGTAGATGAGAATCAGCTGGATTTTAGATTAGTAATTCCGATCACCGTAGGTTCGCGATGGTACGAAGGCATCGTTCAGTTCTGGCCTTTACTTCTGCTTTGCGCAGCAGCTGTCTCTTTTTATAATTTTAGACGAATAATTGATTAATCTCCTTTTGCTGCCAACTTATGTTAGCAGGGTGTGTAGAAGAAATTATTTCTTTTTTCGATTTAGCACCCTGCAAGCTTCCGTATCAATAAAACCAGCCATATACTGGTAGATCAAGCGCTGGTATTGTGCGGCATATCGATGTCTTGAGTGGGCAACAATCCAGTTCGGTCCGCCGTGACCCTGCAGTGTGGCTTATCGTTTGCAATATCGAAATCATTATTCCAGTGAAATGGCTGCAGGTTTTCCAGGGAATCTGGACTGCCTGGCTTAACATTTACGATCTTCCAACCATATTCTGACTTCACATTATTATATTGTTGCCGGTTTATCCACGCGCCACATTGGTCCTTGCGCCACTCGGATGTATCTTGCTCCAGCATCCCTCGTCCTTTTTCCCAGACTGCCTGTACCAGATTCTCATCAATGGGTAAATTCCAACAAAGGTACGTAATGCGTCATTCACTGTTTGCCTCCTTTTTTACTTTACCTCTGCTTCAAGTGCTAGTTTTGGCATTTGAATACCTACCGTATCTTGCAGTTTTTCCTCTGAGAAATCGTATACTCCCAGCAAATTAATATGTAACCAAGTAATAATAGAACCGTTTGCCA
Organism: Nitrosomonas sp. Nm84; assembly: GCF_003201565.1. Classification (GTDB taxonomy): domain Bacteria; phylum Pseudomonadota; class Gammaproteobacteria; order Burkholderiales; family Nitrosomonadaceae; genus Nitrosomonas. Next base: position 12,942 of record NZ_QJJP01000026.1, read on the forward strand.
GTGCCTCTTGCAGCGCGGTTTTATACGCAGGATCATTCGTGTCAGATAGTTTCTGAATTAAGTACAGATAATTCCAGCAAATGATGCAGTTTTTAATCAACCGCTTGCAACTTTCTGCGACTTCTTGCTCTTGCTTCTCAGTCTCAATCAGCTCTCGAGGATTGCCTACCGATACTGCACGGGTGAATTTGTGAGAATGCTCGATCTTGTTCAGCTGTTTCTCAATGGCTTGGCGTAGAGCTACATCATCAATGTATCGCAAGATGAACAGCGATTTAATGATCTGACCAAATGCTTTGAGTGCTTTGTACAAGGTGTGTTGCTTGGAATAGGAATTTAGTCGTCTGAATATGTCTGATGCAGTAGTTTCTTTGAGTTTAATTGTTGTAATCATTCGTAAAATATCATCCCAATGGCGGATAATCAGATCAGTATCAATATAGCCTGATGGTTGAATCTTCCAGTTTGAACGATCAATGTGCCGATGATTTTTAAACAGATACAGCTGCTGTTTCTTCAGGTTCTTGATTCTCGGAGCATAAGAAAATTCCAGCAAATGTGTTGCGCCAAAAATAACCTCGCTGTAACCATGAGTATCAGTAGAATGAATATCACTTTTAATGACATCATTGTGCATCAAACCGTCGATAACAAAAGCACTTTCCCGCTCAGCGGCACTGAATACGGTGGAATACCATAAGATATTACGCTCATCAATAAAGCTATAGACACTGCTGGCTAGATCTTTTCCGGCATACTTGAATGAATAGCTGGCATTCAAAGAATCATTTAAAACCTCAAATTTCTGGCCATCACTGGACGTATGCAGCTGATCGGGAGTACGTCGATAACAATTGGGTAATCCCATCTGATCAATCAATGCCACAACACGATCATTGGCAGCACGAGTACCCTCAAGTGAGAAAAACCAATTAACTGTGCGCTCCAGCTCCGATTCATTGATCGCCTGTGAGATGCGGGCCATTTTCGGTGTGCCAATCTCGCAACCCAGACCGATGATACCGGCAAAAAAAGTCTGCTTTTTTGGACGCTGATGGTGATAGCGCTGTTGCCAATGTTGGAATTCGTTCAAAAAACCACTATAACGATCGACAGTAGCCATTACTTCCAGTAATGACACATATTGTCGTTCAGGAAAAAAATTGCGTAGCGGCTCTGCATCTGCACCATGTGATTCTTTTTGTGGCGTTTTTAACTGAAAACGTCCCTTAGCATCGAAACTGACCAAAGTATTGTCACCGGTTGCGATATGCTGATTAGTCACTTGGTATTGCTGCAATAGCGCTTCATCTAATTGCTTCAGTACTTGCTCAGAATCAACAAAATCTAGTAGTCCCGCTCGTTCCAGCAGAATGTATTTCTCTTGTTGCCAGCGACCCTTGCTGATCAAATAATCGTCCAGTGGACGATATTTATAAGAATGATGTAAATTTACAGTGCCGGATTTTATGCCATTTTGCACATGTAGAAACAAAAATGCTTTGTATAACGACACGCGAAAGCGCTCACCAGTTGTGACTGCTGTATATTCCTCCTCAGTCAGAAATGAAACCGGTGCAGTTTTATCAATGCGGCCGTCATTGTTTCTAAAGTGATTCAAGGCTGCCAGCAATCCTTGCGCTGCCGGTTCGCACTGAAATGTGAGCACTTTGAGAATCGGACTGACACGGTTTTGCAAACGCAGAGAACGCGCTTCAAGAATTTGGTAATAGTCATCCTCATTTAACTGTGTTACCAACTTATCCCGTAGATTTATCAAGTCTTGTTGATCTTTGGGTAATAATGCTTCGATCCGATTCACTTTTTCCGCATCGGTCAGCGCTTCATCCTGTATGACGGTCTGAATCTCTGATACTAAGCTCAGCCAATTGCTATTGATGTAGCGCAGCAATTTATTTACCACCTGATTGCGCTCTACCCGTTGTGCATAACGCTGTTCTTTATGCTCACGCTGAGCGCCGTTTTGATAGCTCTTAATGCTGTTTAGTAACACATCAACTAGATTATCTTGCAGACGATAATACTGGTGAGCAATAAACGCCAACAAATGCAAATAACGGTCTTCATCACGCCGTCGGGTGATCTGAAAGATTTCTGATTTCAACACACTATTGGCGTAATAACGGATTCCATCACGGTTTAAGTCCAGTGCTCGCAGGGTCGATTGGAACTGGCCATACAATTCTCCAATCAACACCAAGTCAACAACGCGTTCTTTGATTTTTGCTGGACGTGCTGATTGCGACAATTTTTTTAGCAGAGTCAGTCGATAAGCCGAAGTTGCTCCTGGGTGTTGTTCACCGAATACAGGGGTTTGCTCAAACAGGGCTTCCAATGCTTGTTTAGCTTCTGAGGATAGTTGTTGTTGAATGATGTTTACTAATTGATCTTTACGTCGATTGATCACTGCTGTAATTAAATCAGTCAAAGTGAAACAACCCGGCAACTGCACCTTTTCCCGTATCAGCAAATCAATGCAGCGCCAGAAGATCAAACGAGGCTTTAACTGAGAACGTACCATAATATTAATTTCTTCGTTTAAAAATGCTTTGGCTTGGCTGCTAAAAGCTTGATAACCGTAATACTTGAGTATGGTCTGTTGATGTTTCTGACGAGTACGATCATTGTATTCATGCAAATTAACCAATACATCTGGCAATCCCAGTTTTTGGGTAACATATTCAACATCAACCGCTCTAAACTCGTTAGCTGCAAAAAATTTTTTAGTCGCTAGAAAATAACCGCAGCTAATCAGAAATCCGACCTGATGTGCCGGCGATCGCAAGCCTGATACCATGTGATAAAGAGTGTCAGAGAAATAAAAGTACTTTTTACGTTGAAGGGAGTTAAATGTCGGTGGAAAATCAAAATCGTACCGTTCAACAGTATTGAGAATACGCATTCGCGGCATGATGACCTCCTTGCTGAGGTAAAGAAAACGGTGGTTTGTTTTACTTGCTCAAAAAATCATTATTTGTTTCCTAAATAGCGGGATTTTAGGTAATATACCCGGTAAAGAAATCAAGGTAAACAATAATGTGCTATATAATGAGTTTCTTTACTTATTTGCCATGCTGATCGGTTATGCACGAGTATCGACGGATGATCAAAAGTCTGATTTACAGGAAGATGCCCTCAAAGCGGCAGGGTGTGAGAAAATAATTGTAGATAAGGTTAGTGGAGTTAAAACTGAACGCTCTGGTCTGACACAGCTCAGTGAATTACTACGTAAAGGTGATACATTGGTAGTTTGGCGATTAGATCGTTTGGGTCGTTCTCTGAAAGATTTAATTGAATGGGTTAATCGTCTGGAGCAATGGGGTGTAAGCTTTCGGAGCCTTGAAGAATCAATCGATACTCGATCAAGTAGCGGAAAGTTAATCTTTCACATCTTTGGTGCTTTAGCAGAGTTTGAGCGTAATCTGATCGAAGATCGTACGCGTGCAGGGCTTGCAGCAGCTCGTGCTAGGGGCCGCAAAGGCGGTCGACCTAAATCGCTAGATACCACTAAACGCCAGTTGACGGTTGAACTGTATCAAGAAAAGAAGCTACCGATCAAAACAATCTGCGAAATGATGAATATCTCGAAACCAACACTTTATGCGTATGTGAAGGATTCTAACGAGAAAAATAAGCAATCTTAAGAACGAATGACGCATTACGTACCTTTGTTGGAATTTACCCATCTTCCATTTTTTCTGCCTAAAGGCAACATCATTACAAACTTTTGGAAACTAAATCAGTTGAACAGCATAGTGTTCCATATTGATTTAAAAGGTTTATATCACTTAACGGATATAAGGATATTCAGCGAAATGTGAATAAATAGGAAGGAATGTTGAGGGAAGTTCTACTGGATATAATCTTATGAAATTTTTTCCTTTGATGATTGAGAATATATCCTATTTTACATAATGTGAATTATCGGCAATAGATAAATTTATTTCAACCTGTTGATTAATAATATTTATAAATAAATAACCTATTCCTGATGTAACGAAATCATGGATGTTACTCATTCACGCAGGAATCCTTACGATACCCCGGTCAAAAAAGTATATAGGTAAGGAACAAACAAAACCCTCGCTCGTTCACAGACGTAAAGATTAATTTTGAACTGCATTTTAAGAATCTGAATGGCCCTGTAAAAATTAACCTGATGAACTTGCCAAGGAACTATGGCAGCTCATCAGATATTATTAATCTCTGCTAGTCTAGAGCATTATGGCCTTTCGACTGACGGAACAATTGCTGTGTCTTGAATTAGATTAAATTTAGGACCTTGATCTGAATTTAAATCATCACTTAATACAACACGCTCCCCTGTCTTTGGATTTATTCGGAAAAGGACATGATTATCTTCTGATAACTGACCAGAAGCGATTATTTTGCCAGATTTCTCTATCGCTACCCCCACGATATTTTGCGCTAAAGGGCCTTGTTTAGGATCATCGAAATTACTCAAAATAACGCGCTGACCTGTTTTTGGATTTATTCGTAAAAGAAAATTTCCTGTACCACCATTTGGTCCTGGACTTGATAAAGCTAAAATTTTTCTTGATTTCTCAATCGCTAAGCCGCCGGGGTTATATAACAAATCGGAAGAAGGTCCTTGTGCGCCATTAGTAAAATCACTCAAAATCGTGCGTTTGCCAGTTTTTGGATTAACTCTATAAATCGCTGCACCGAGACCATTCACATTGGATGTACCGGTCAAGATTTCTCCAGATGGCTCTATAATTAAATCGGAAATAAGCCAATCTTGAACAACTGTTCCCTGGTCAAGGTTAGTGAAATCACTAAGTATAATTCGCATGTCGGATTCAGGATTTATACGAACTATTGCAGGGTTAAGATTATCATTATCTGGAATTAATCTAAATATATTAGTTAGTATCTGTCCTTTTTCATTCACTGCTAGGCCAGGATATAAAGGCCCTCGAATATTGCCCTGACCGAAGTTGCTGACTAAAGTGCGATCGCCAGTGCTAGAATCGATTTTAAATATAGCACCACCTTCCCCTCCTGCAAAAATATCCGATACAAAAATCTGCAATAACTCATCCTTTGCGCATTCAGAATGTGGTTTGTTTTGAGAATTAAAATTATTATGCTTATCAGAATTACATTTAAATACCACTACGCTTGAAGCAATTAATCCAAGCTCACCTTGTGCAGTATTACCAAAGTCACTGAGTATAGTACGCTGACCAGATTTTGGATTTACTACATATAATGCACCGCGCCCATCTGACCCGCCCGCTATATCCAGGACTAAAATATCACCTGAATTAACTTCAGCTTGGACAGAATGTGCAGTAAGCAACAACCCAGTTATTAATAAAATGCAGCAGTAAAAATAAAGGAAATTAAAAAAATTAAAAGCTGATATTGATCTATTGAAAATAAAACAGGAGTGATTGAGAGGCGTTACACGATTAAAAGTACAAAAATATTTTTTCATAACATTTTCCTTCATTATTGATGAAATATTTAATAGCAATTTCAATAAAAAATAAGAGTATTTAAACTTTCCCAAGTCCTCTAAGAATAGAATAATAAAAATTTACAATAAAACTAATAATCTCAATTATTATTGCAAGGATGATTTAAGCATATAAAACCAATAGTTGATAGTGATCATATAAATTTCGCACAAGAGCCTGTAGTTATTACAGAGCTGTTTACTGTATATGTTTCCACTTTGAAATAATAAGCAAAAATGAGCTTCCCCCGAAAAATAGTCTTCCAAGGGTGACGTACAATTAACGTTACTACTGAGAGGAAGACGATGAAGAAGATACCGAAGCAGGAATACACGACCGAGTTCAAGGAGCAAGCGGTCAAGCAAGTGAGGATGGGAAAGTCGATTGTTCTGGTAGCGAAGGAACTGGGATTGGTAGAACAAACACTGCGCAACTGGGTAAAGTTGGCAGAGGCAGGCAAACTTAACGGTAAAGGTACCAAGGCTGTCACACCGGAACAAATGGATCTATCCCGGTTACGTGCTGAGAACGTAAGGCTGAAACGGGAGTGTGAGATCCTAAAAAAAGCAACTGGAGATTCAACCGGTCATTGCAACACTACTGAAATTTTCTGTGATGGCGATAAAAAATTCAACGTTTTTCTTGGCCGATCATTTAACTCTTCTGCCATCATGTCGAGTTGCTCCTGTGAATAAACGGATAGATCGATCTTTTTAGGCATATATTGACGGAGTAGTTTATTAGTATTCTCATTGGTTCCTTTTTGCCAAGGTGACTTAGGATCACAGAAATAGACTTTGATATCGGTATCAATAGTGAACAGTTTGTGCTGCGCCAATTCCATCCCTCGATCCCAGGTCAATGATTTTTTTAGTTGCTGGGGCAGCTCAAAGACTTTCTGGGTGATAGCGCTAACCACAGTATGAGTATCGTTTCCAGTTAATTTAACCAGCGGGAGCTTCGTTCGACTAAGGTTGCGATATACGACTTTTGGGTGCCGCAGATTAAATCGCCTTCCCAGTGTCCCGGGATGATTCGATCGTTATAGGATTACCTGATCAATGCCCGTTTTTGCTTGATTTCCTGCTGCTTAGGTTCAATAGGGACTTGTAACTTCAATAAGCTGTCCTGTTTAACCTGCTGAGATATTTTTTCAACAACCGTTCCAACCTGACGTTTGACTGCTTCAATACCCAGAGTGCTCTTATTCGCCAGATCATTAAAATCACTAAGTTTCAGTGACACTTGCTCATCGGGTGCAAATGTCGGAAAAACTAACCCACCATTCACCAGCTTTGCGGCTTCGATAGCTTTTTCCCGGCCTGGATTGATGCCATTAACTGATTCTTGTATGAAATCATCATCACCTGCGATTACAATGGGTTTCTGAGGGTATTTTTCATGCAAAACTTGAGCAACTTTGGACAAATTGCCAGAATCAAATGCAGCCACAACCGGACAATTTAAGGCTTGCGATAAGGTATCTGCAGTTGCATAGCCTTCTGCGATCACAATCGCCTTAACATTGTCGAGTGCAGCCAATCCCCGATATTCACTATCAACCACATGAAAATTGCTTTCTTTTTTGCTACCTGTTACAAAAAACTTGGCACCACCCGGTTGTATCGTTTGCACTGTCCAGGTTTGCCCATTGATGTCTTCTGCCGGTAGCAACAAATCACCGGCTGTTAAAACGATGCTGCCTGGGCTTTCTTCACGTAATGCCTTGGCTTCCTTCCAGTCTTTACCAATTTTAATCATAGAATCAGCGGGCAAAGCATCTGCATTCTCAGGTACGACTCTCAAATCACCTGGCCGTGCATTCTTATCCAACAGGTAAGGATGTTCAGAATCTGCAAGTGGTGCGATTGCCAGTAATTCCTTGATAGCTTCCGCAACTTTCAATTGCTGCTGGTGTTGCTCGGCTTTTCTACTTTGCTGCTTGATGGCGGCCTTTGTCACAAGCGCCGTTTTTTGCTCGTCAGTTAAGGAATATCCTTTGGCCTTCCAGCGTGTCTCAAGCCCTGACCGATTATTCTTGAAATATCCGGCAGGATGCCCATCCAGATGTGCCACATAAAACCCGGATTTTTCACCGGGCTTGTCACCGATAACCTTGACTCTGTGTTTGCTGCCATCCATTAGCGGATGATTGTCGTCAACAACGCAACCGTGAGAGCGCAGTAAGTCGGCAAATTCAGCTTCAGGCGACATAGCGGGATCCTGCTGTCCGGAAACATTCTCAGGCAGCCAACGCTGCAAGGTGCGAATATCCGCTTCTGGCCCTACATACCAGGCTTTGGCCGTGTTATCCCAGCAAGCACCGGCGGCTTTCGCCAGATCTTTTTCTGCATAAGGAACAAATAGGTATTTACGTGAGTCTGCATCATTATTCTGCTGGCTGGTCTGATCCATCGTGATTTCCTCCTGATCAACAATTTCCTGTTGCTGTGAGAATGATAGTACATAATCCTTGATTTTTTCAGCATCAGCCGCCGCTCTAAAAATCTCTTTCGGGTCTTCTTCCAATACCTTGATCCATGAACCCACATAAGCAGCATGTTGTTCTGGATCATGACCAATGCCCAATTCACCCCCTAGCAACATACTGGCAATCTCAGCGCGCAATTCTTCTTTTGCATAGCCTTCACTTCCAAATGGATGAGAGAGATCACGATTCAAACGTGTCTCTGATCCACTCCAATGTCCCAGTTCATGTAGTGCCGTTGCGTAATAGTGTTCCGGTGCTGAAAACTGGTGCTTATGCGGCAAATGAATGCTGTCCGTTGATGCCCGGTAAAATGCGCGGTCATTTTCACCATGATGGATGATGGCATTGGATTGTTGCAATATTTGTTCGGCACGATCCAGCGGCTCCCAATCGGGGGCTTTAATTTCAAGCTTGGGCAAGTTATCAATCTGTTCAGCATTGAATACGGATGCATAAAACACTCTCGGACGTTCAAGTTTTACCTGTTCTTTTATTTGCTTACCCTCGCTATCCAGAACAGGATTACCGTTGTCATCTTTTTTGATGCGCTCATCCGCAAATTTCCAATGTTGCACCAGTGTGCTTTTTTCACCTTTACGAACCTGTGCGCCAAAGTTTACTGCCTGTTTGTACGTCAGCCAGCGCGGATCAGTGCGCCCCTGACACATCAATTGCAACACATTAATGCCCTTGTAGTTTTTACCCGTTGTTGGGTTATTCGGTAATGTTAGAAGTGGATCTCCTGGCTGCCACGGCTTTTGCCAAGGTGCGGTACCTTTCTTTAGTTGCTCAATCAAATTTTCGGCTATTTGCTCATGAAAAGTCTTTTTGATTTTTTCCATCACGCATTAACCCCTATGCTTGTTGATCTATCACGCTATCCAGTGCATCTTGTTCGCTCAAAGCATCTTCCTCAAAGGCCCCAATCCTTACAGCTTCCATTGGATCAAATTCAGCTTGAAAGCCTGGTATTTCAGCGTCCTGAAGCTTCGCATCTATGATCTCGTCCATGATCTTCAGGTCTTCCACCGACATCCCATTTAACCCATTTTTTGTCTTATTCATGTCACTTACTCCTGTAAGGAATCTTCTAAGGTTAGATTTAATTGGTTATTGTCGTACCGAATAGAAACATTCTTGCCAATGATTGGTTTGGTTTTAAATGGTTTCAGTTTGTGTGTGATAAATTCTTTATCTACCTTTTGATAAACAATTTCTTTTTCTTTATCTATATAAAGAATGATTCCTTCATAAACGGTATTGTTTGCTTCAGCTTCTTTTGACAAAAATATGTTATACACACCCGCCACAATACCCTTTTCAACCTTCTTTATTGTGCCCACAGTTTCCCATCCCTGGCCATTGTGGCTTTGCAAAATTCGAAACCCATTCATTACGATCATTCTCTGTTTCATTCCTGGTCTATTCCCACAAAGGATTCATAGGATTTTGCCTGTCATTTAGGCACGGCTAAATAACATTATCGTTGCGTGACATAGGCCGGTTATTCACAGTTCTATCCACGGAATTTGTTAGTAACTTATTTTTTCTTGTTGTCCGCTGTCATGAAACGATTTTCCAGCCAATCCGCCCATTTAGCGGCTTTAGCCATCAAGTCAGCCCGATACTTTGCATTAACTTTTGGAGTACGCGAATGATAATTGGCCGCTTTTGTCCACAAATCGCCTTTATCTTGCTTGATATGCAGACGTATTCGCCAAGCTGCTAGATCATAGGGATAGCAACCGGGTTGTGCGACATCATTGGATGTGATCCCGTATCGGGCTAAATCGCCCAGGTAGGCCGTATTGAATTGCATTGAACCCACATCATGCGTTCCATTGCGGTTACTCACCCATTGCCCCGGTTTTCCCCCTTCTTTTTCCGCAACGGCCAAAAGTATATTGGCCGGTATTTCATACTTTATGGCCGCCGTGATTGAGCAAACGATTCTTTCTTGCTGATCGGGTGGCAAATCCATTATGGATTAATAGGCCGGTTGTTGAATATATTGTTGCTGATCTTGGTGCTGCGGCAGTTCTTGTTGTCGCTGTTGTTGTGGTTGCGGCTCTTTCACGAAAATCTCTACACGACGATTTTTTGCTCTATTTTCAGGAGAAGTGTTGGCTGCCACCGGTTCTGATGCACCCCGGCCATCAATACTGATACGATTGAATGCAATACCCTGACTAACCAGATACGCACGTGTGCTGGCAGCACGGTTTACCGATAAGGGGTTATTAATGGAATCATTGCCGGTATCATCGGTATAACCAATAATAGTCGCCTGGGAGTTTGAATTACTCTTAAGTCCTGCGGCCAGGCTATTGAGTACCGGAAGCATTTCAGGTTTTATGGTGGATTGCCCGGTATCAAAAGAAATATCGCTGGGAACATTGAGTTTTAATTGGTTGTCGGCTGTTTGAGTAACAGAAACTTTTGTGCCTTCAGTAGCCGCTTCCATTTTTTTTTTTTGTTCTTCCATCCGATTAGACCAGATATAGCCACCCACTGCGCCGACACCCGCACCAATTCCTGCACCAAGAGCCGGGTCTCCTGCTATGGCACCGATAATGGCACCAACCGCAGCACCCGCGCCAGTACCCATTGCCGTGCCTTTTGCTGTGCTTTGCTGTGATTCGCTCATACTGGCACAGCCACCAAGTATAAATACCAGCACGATGGCAGAAAGAATTGATTTGTTAACCATAACAGCCTCCTCATTAAGTTTATTCATCACTTTGGTTTCCTTGTAAGATGATCATCAGGCACCTCCCACGGATCATGGGATACAGTTTGTGCGCTTCCATCCGGATTCGGTGTAGCAAATGGTGTTCCGCCGGATGTATTGATAGACTTTGCCGCATCGGCAGCAGTTGATGAAGCAGCAGCCATTTGACGCGCGCCTTCCGCTAAATAAGTCGCGCCCATACTGGCAACAGCCATCGTGGCTGCTGCTGCACCCACTACCTGACCACCGCTATAGTTTCCGACCCCTCCTGCATTAATACTGCTACCCGTAATAATTCCGGCCAGCATGGGCGGTAGCTTTGAAACCAGGAAATAAAAGGCAACAGCAAAAATTAACATGACTCCCAATTCTTCAAAGTTCATGATGGTTTTACTCATTTTTCCATAATAATTGGTCAGAAAATCGCCACCAATCCCAACAATCAACGTCATGGCCAGCAGCTGGATACCAATGCCTAATACTGTCTTGTAATAATTGATCGCGAAATCAGTTGTCCAACGCGCCCCGCCGAAACCCAAAAAGAAAATACCCGCATATAGAAGCACCCATGACGAAATCAGCAGCAATAACATGTTGACTGCGACGACCGTCAGAATGATTACAATAATGAGTGAAAGAACGAAACCAATAAGGCTGTCAATGGGGTTCCAGACAGATGCACTCTGGAGGAATAGATACCAAATTTTGATAGCTACCTCAATAATATTGCCGTGTCCTGATCCGGTTAGCCCGGATGCCTTATTACCCAACATCTGCATGGATTCGATAATTGATCCGGCAATGTTTTGTCCTGATACAGCGTTGGTTAATAACCAGAAGAAAAAACCTGTGAATATGATGAAGCGGGTGAATTCAGCAAAAAAATCACCAATGTCCGCTTTGCGTAATGCCATCATGCCAAACGTCCACACCATGGAAATTAACACCAGTGTCCAAAACAAACGTATAGCTGCGCCCTCTAAAATGACGTGCCAGCCTTTGGCTTTAATTAAAAACTTTTGCGCAACCTGATCAAGTACACTTTGATTGGTTACTGGATCAATATAGGCCAACTCAGCAAATGCGCCAGATGAGAGCATCATCAGACCCAAGGCACTAAACAAAAGACATAGAGTTGATTTATTCACAGGCTTGGTCCTCTAATTAATTGGATTCTTAAATTGCTACTTTACTTCTTCAAGTACGATAGGATTGCCTGATGCATCAACTGGCCCTTTGACAGTCCAGCGTATTGCGTCTCCTCTAAGTTCCGGTTTAGGTTCTTTAAGCTCCAAATATCCCTTGGGTTCCTGACATCCAGCCAAGGTTAAAAATAATGCCGCAGTCATCGCAATAATGATTGTTTGATTGGTTTTCATAATTGTGTCCTTTGGTTTTAAGTTAAATTAAAATGCGTCTCTGACATTCCAGATTTTTGCTGCTGGAAAGTTAACCGGACTAAGCCGTTTGGTTGCGGCCTGATGTGCAGCTTGATTTATCGCTTCTTTGTCTACAAGCGCCTGATTTTTGGCATTCTCTGCGTTAAATTGTGCAATCATCATGGTTCGCAATTGTAAAAGTTGGTTTGACTGGTAAGCAGCCAGTTGATTGGCGTACTGAATCGCCTCCAGCTGCCCTCCTGCTGTTTCTGCCCGTGATTGCAGCAATTGCAAATGCGCGGCATCGAGGGGCGCCCCATCTTGATGTATTTCCAAGCCCCGTAATGACGCATCATTGGCGCTTTTTTGCGCGTTTGTGCTGGTGTTCTGCCCTTGTTTTATCAAATCCCAGGCTGTATCTGTGCAGTTACCGCCCAAATTAAAACAGGGAGAACCACTGTAATAACTGGCGTTCCTGTACCTGTTTAAATAGTTCTCTACGCCGCCCTGGTCTTGATAATATTTAAGTGTATTGGACGCTTGAACTAATCGATTCATCGTATATTCCGCTTTTGCCCAGACATAAGCTGCTGGTGCTACCGTGTTGCGGAGCATGTTTTCATATTGCTGCAATTGCGTCCGATACTGATCAATCTGTTTGAGTCGCATCTCTACATTCTCATAAGCGGTAATCGAAGTCTGTTTAATATTCGCCATATCAATAACAGCCATACCCCCTGCTCTAATGTTTGATGAATGACCGGCACTCCAGATTACGAGCAGGATTGCTATCCACAGGGCGGTTAGATTTTTACTGTTTATCATGTTAGATCACTCCTTTCGTTAATAATCAAATGATTGATACGGTTTAGAAAAGACCATGTCTTTGGTAACAATGACATTGAATCTAAAACCTGGGCGTATCTCTAGTGTTGGCGCAATATTCAGATTTTTCATCATTAGTCGCGTGGTCGCTTGCCCCAGTTGCTGGCCTAGCGACTGACTCAATATGCTACCGGCATTTTGCCGCCCGAATACGCCCCCTCCCCCAGCATCACGCTGACTGTACGTGGCTCCTGCTATCACGGCTGACATCAATAATGCCGATCCGAATATTCGCAAATAATGATTATTGACTTGATCTTTGAATCCCGCTTGACCGATACCATCAGCTCCCGGCATCGCACCAATATCCATTGTCTTGCCGTCAGGAAAAATAATCCGTTGCCATGCAACCAATACACGCGATTGACCATAGGCAACATCACTGGAATAACTCCCGACCAGACGAGCGCCTTGAGGTATCAAGCGCCAACGGCCTACGGGTGTGTCATAAATGTCCTGACTGACTTGCGCCATGATTTGGCCGGGCAGTTCTGAATTAATACCGGAGATAAGCACAGCCGGTATTACAAATCCGTTCAGTAGGCTATACGGTGTTTCGGGTGCTGCTGGCTTGCTGTCCAGTTTCCAACGACTCCCCTGCCCTGTTGAATCAAAGTTTGCATAATTGTTATCAGGTCTTTTTGAATCTGCATCAATTAATTCTGGTGCTGAATCATCCAAACCATCGCGGCCACCGATAAGCCCACTGTCCTTGATTTGTTGTAATCGCGCAAGATAGGCAGCAGCAGGATCATCTTTTGCTTGTGCATCGACTTGTTGTCTGACTGCTGCTATTCGTGCCAATGCTTCTTTCCTGCTGGGTGTTACGCCAGAAGGAGCATAGTTGGCGGATGGAGGTGAAGATGAACCAGCACCAGCACTTCTCGGTGCTTCCATAGCCACATTGGTTTTTGCTTTTACCGCTTGCTCAAATAGTTGCAACTTCATCATACGAATATGCTCTGAAGCGGGATCTCTTTCGAGGCTGTTAACTGGTGGTAATGGGGGTAAATCAAGATTACTGGGGCGTGCAATCATGATTTCTGGCGGCAAGTCCAGCGCAGGTTCTGTGGGTTCCGGTCTTTCAGGTTCAATGAAGCCATCCTTGTATTCGCCCGTAATAAACGCGGCCAGCATATTGCTTGATCCAGCTTTTTTGCTTTCTTCGGCATTGTTTGAGTCTTGTGGTTCTGAGCGATTTATTGCCACAACCATCATGATTAATAAAAAAGCCAGCATGATACCGACAACAATATAAATCGGAAGGTTGTTGACCCGGCGCACGCCAGATGACGATATGGTTTCAGGAGATGCGTCAGCAGACATACTCATAACTTACTCCTTACGAACCCAGTAACCTGCCGGGTTTATTGTGCTCTCATTGAAAATATACGCGCGAGTTAGAACATGCTGATCAACAAAGACTGTGAGACGGTATAAGCCGTCCATTTGGTCAAAAACATATCCAAGCGTCATACCATCCGATGTAGGTGTATCCGCTGACTTGTTAAGGTTTGATTTTTTATGTTCATGGATGGCATAGCCGCCAGCTCGCAAATTATCTACTAAAGCATCACCCAATGAATCTACCGTTGGATGTTGCATATTAAATTGAGTGCTGGCCGGTGGATAAAGCTGTATTAGTTGCCCTGTCACATCACTGGCTATACTTTTGTTGTGAGCCTCATCGTTATGCGCCACAAAATTGCCAAATTGTGTTGTTGCACAACCAGTCAGAATGAATATCAAAACAAGCATTGATAACCGGAACATATTAATTTCCTTGTGTTTTGGTAATCGTCACGCGGCTTTGATCGCTGCCTACACCCGCAATCAGATACGCTTTATCAAAAACCGCATCAACGATGTAGCGGTCATGCTGCAAGCGGTAATTAACCATTACCTCTGTGTCTTGTGAGAACAAGCCACCTTCTTTACGCACCACCATCAAAACCGGCGCTTCTTTTTGCGAAAAGGTTGTCGGCATCTGAATAATTGTTTTCTTGCCATCGTTATAGACGCGCAGTGGCTTCCAGGCTGCGGATCCAGACACGCTATACAAAAAATCCAGATCGCCTAAATACTCTCCCGTCGAGGGTATTGTTCGAGATGATTTAATCTCCATTGCGTGGTTCTCTCTCATTTTGACGGCATCCCATTTTGCCTGTGCATCTTCGGGATAAATAAAGGCAACGCGCGGCATAAATTCCTGCCGATGGGATCTGAGCCGCATATGATAAGTACGCCGGTCGGTAGTCACAACCAGTGAGGTTTCCAGCCCGACATCAAGGGGTTTCACAATCAAATGTTGTACTTCGAGCGCGGCACGGCCTGTTATTGCCGGTTCGACTTGCCAACGCACTTGATCGCCCAAGTGAATAGAATTCACTTGTTCGCCGGGTTGTAATTGAATATCGCAAACCTGCAACACCGCGCAGACAATGCTGGGTTGTTGCGCACCAAACAAAAACCGGATGGTGCCATCGGGTCCAGCGACCGGCTTGATTCCCGTGGCGCTGGATTGTTGCCATTTCTTAGCTATTTCAATTGAAGCCCTTTCCTGTGGTGTTAGTTGAGGATTGTCTTTTGCAAAATAGGAATCAGGAAAATTACTGCCTACCGCTAAAACAACGGAAGGAAGCAAACTAATATAGAGAGTAATAAGTGCATATCGAGCGTATTTCATTATCATTCCTTTTTATATTTGCTTTGCCCAAGAATAATCCCGCACATAAATGCCGAGCGGGTTATTACGAATTTGTTCCTCAGTTGTATTTGCAGTTGAATCAATGCTATAGATAGTCAAAAGCGCGCGCATTATGAAGGGGGGTTCTTTGGGATGCCCTTGACGGTCATAAACTAATTCTTTCCAGATCACCTGCCAGGTTTCAGGGCTTTGCGGAATAACCGAGACAATCTCAATATTCACTGTCTCATTCGCGGCGCGTTTGAATGGGCTGCTCGTATCCGTACCGTTTAGCCAAACGTTGGTTTTGGCGGTTGCCGGATCATCCGATGAGAGCATGGCGTATGCCCGAAAAATTGCGCGGCGCTGTAGGGCAATGTCAGGTGTTACCATCCGCAAATCATTAATAAACGAAGCGACCGATGCGTGAATAACCCGAGGATCAGCCGGTGCCGCCATGTCTGCCCGTGACACGGCTATCGCCTCCCCCAGGTTATCAATTCGTACCACGTAGGGAATGAACTTCGACTGGCTGCCGATATGGATAATCCCCCCAACGGCTGCTAGTGTGATCATCAGTGAAAGTATTGCCAGTATCTGCCACATATTGCGCGATGCAGCCACAGATTCCATGTGATCATTCCACGAGCGCCGCCCCGATAAATAAGGATTCTCATTTTCCCCTTCGCGGCGGCCACCCTCTATGAATTCATCAGCTAATCGTGCATTTTTAGGATTAAGATTAAGTAGTGCTTGTATTGACTTCATGACATGGCCTCATTATTTAATTTCAGTCCTTTAATATCCAGCCATTCCTTGACCCATTTGTCGCCATGTTTTGCGACCAACTGCTTGATTGTGGCAATTGATTCTTTATCTGATGAGCCGACAAAGGCTAAAGCTAGTTTGCCTAATGCCAAGTCGTAGAGCCTTCTGCCATCTTCTGATACATAATAATATTGGCGCTTAGCAACCGCCGATGCAATGATTCCAATCTGGCGGGAATTCAGTCCCATGCGTCGATATAACGCCGCAGTATCCTGATCACGCGCGTGTACGTTCGGTAGGAATATCTTCGTTGCGGTGGATTCGACAATCACATCTAGAATGCCGCTGTTGGCTGCATCGGATAAGCTTTGCGTTGCCATCAGCACGAAACAATTCGCTTTACGCATGACTTTTAGCCATTCACGGATTTTTTCACGAAACGCAGCATGACCCAACATAAGCCAAGCTTCATCCAGTATGATTGCCGCCGGTTGGCCGTGTAAGTCACGTTCAATGCGTCTAAACAGATACAAAAGGGTTGGCAATGCATATTTCTGACCCAGGTTCATTAGTTCCTCGATCTCGAACGTTGTGAATGACGACAGGGTCAAACCATCATTTTCTGCATCCAGCAAATGACCCATCATGCCATCAATCGTGTACTGCGCCAGTACATCGCGGATGGAGTCATCCTGTATCGTTACCACAAACTCAGATAAGGTTTTAGCATTACTTCTGTGCATGCTGGTGATGGCGTTACTGATTTCATTACGTTGCGCTGGTGTAATCGTACTGTTGTTCAGTTCGATGATGGTGCTAATCCATTCCAGCGCCCAAGCACGATCACCTTTTGTTTCCAGAAATTGAAGGGGGCAAAACGCCAGAGAATCATCATCTGCGGCAACGGAAAAATGCTTTCCGCCAACTGCCTTGGTCAGCGGATACATTGACATGCCCTTATCAAAACAATAGATGGACATGCCCTCGTAGCGCCGCAGTTGCGCAGCTATGAGGGCCAAATGCGTTGATTTACCCGCGCCGGTTGGGCCAAACATGAAGGTATGACCCAAATCCCGTACATGCAGGTTTAACCGAAACGGCGTAGCCCCTTGGGTAGTACAATGCATGAGTGGCGGAGCCATGGGCGGATACATCGGACAAGGCGCTTCATTCTTTCCCGGCCATACTGTATTGCTCGGCATCAAATCAGCCAGATTCATTGTGTTTAATAGCGGGCGGCGTACATTCTCAACACCATGTCCAGGCAAACTGCCCAAGTACGCATCTATCGTGTTGATTGTTTCAATTCGAGCAGTAAATCCCAAATGATTAATTGCTTTGGCCACTTGTCGTGCGGACGCCTCTAAATCCCCTCGGCTCTCACTCATCAACACAACCACACTGGTATAGTAACCTTGTGCCACTTCACCGCTATTTGTCTCAGCAATTGCAGCTTGTGCGTCACTCACCATATTTATGGCGTTTTGATCGACATTACTGCTATGCGAATTAAATACTTGATCAAAGAAGCTGCGAATCTTTTGTTTCCATTTTTTACTGAACTTCTCCAGGTGGCCGACCGCCTCATGTGTATCCATGAAAATGAAGCGCGTTGACCAACGGTATAAACAAGGCAAATCAGCTAGCGAGTTAATGAGCCCTGGCGAAGATGCAAGCGGAAAACCCTCAATGGATACGACTTGTATGAAATTCTGTCCGATTTTAGGTACTACCCCACCCCAAAACTCCTGACCACTTAATAGCGCATCCAGATAAATTGGATTTTTGGGTAGAATCACTGGATGATCAAGGCCACTGATGCAAAATTGTATCCAGCGTAGAAAAGCATCATAGTTAACAGACGAATTATCTTCTTTGGTTATTATTTTACCTTTCAACCGCTTCATTCTGAAAACACTGGATAAGTGGGATTCAATATTCGCGCATTCGCGCTTAAAATGGTTAAGCAAAGCTATTGTTCTGGTTTTGGAATCAACCGGCACACCCTCGTCATCAAACATCAGTTCAACAAACTTCTGTTGTGCCAGTAGCGGCGGTAAATAGGTGGCTGTTATCACATAATTACTTTCATATAACGTGCCAACACGCTCAAAAAATTCACGCCGCTCTTCATCAATGGCTGCTGAGACAGGATCCGGGAAATGCGAATCATCTTTGGTGGAATAACCGGGGGCGGGTTTACGAACAGCATCAATATGGATCATCCAACCGGAACCCATACGTGATAAAGCATGGTTAATTTGTAAGGATACTTGGTCGCGTTCAGCTTCCGTGCTGCTATTCGAGTCTACGCCCTGATAGGCCCACGCCGCCATGAGCGACCCATCTTTGCCGACAATCACACCATCATCAACTACAGACGCATAAATAAGCAGGTCAACAAAACCGGGTTCTTTAGAGCGGTGCTTAACTAATTTTGATTTGCTCCCGACTACGTTAATACGCATAAACAAAATGAATAGCATCACCATCCCGCTGCCGGAGAAAAAGAAAATTACGCTCTCTATCATCGGTATTGTTTCCCTTGTGACTTTGTGTTTTCGTAGAAAGGCGTACTACGTGCCGGATAATAGGTTCTGTATTTACGGTGCCGCAAATACACCTTGCGTAACAGCGGGTCATTCTTTGCCATCAGGCGCAATGCAAATAAGGCAAAAACCCATAAGGTAGTTCCAAATACAAATGCCTTGAATTCAAATGCACTGAATATCAACGCAAAAGCCAACAATCCCGAAAACATGACAAGTTCCCTATCACCACCCATAAAAAGATTGGGGCGATTCGCGGATTGCCTGATCTGCGTTAAGCGCAAGGACATAGCTATCCCCTGCCCTCACTTGTGTTACTTTCTGGCGTAATCAATTCGTCAGTCGATTCTGGCGTGAGTTGTAATACCTCACCGTTTGATGAAATGACAGCACCACCAAACAGATTGGTCATGATGTTTTGTGCGCCAATCAATAGCGCCATGACCAGAACAATAAAAATCAATGTTCTGAAAAATGCGTTTAGTTCGCCACCAAAGATCAAAATACCACCGGCAACAACAATGCCGACAATAGAGAGCGTAAAAGCAACGGGGCCAGTGACTGAGTTTCTCAAACTCACAAGCCAAGTTTCATACGGTAATGCACCGCCGCCACCCACTGATGCAAGCGCTAGCTCAGGAACAAACAGCAGAAAAGGAATTAATACGATTAATGAGTTTTTGAGAACAGAAGCTTTCGAGTCTTCCAGTGCCATTGCATATTTCATTGAATACCTCTTTTTTGATTTAGAATTTTTTGATGCGGAAACTACCCCGCCTGTGGCCATCAACTTCTATGATTTCCTGAATACGACGTCCCGTTGGTGTGCGAAGTATATGCACGACCAAATGCACAACTTCTCCGATTAGTGCATCAATATCCGCCGGTGCTGATTTGTTACGTGTAATTAATGAATTTAATCTGGTTAGTCCTGAAAGTGCATCATTGGCGTGTAGTGTGGCCGCTCCACCTTCATGGCCTGTATTCCAGGCATCGAGTAAATCCAGTGCTTCCTCACCCCTCACCTCCCCTACCAGTATTCGATCTGGACGCATGCGCAGCGTTGTTTTGAGTAGTTGGGTCATCGAAACATCTAATGACGTGTGGTATTGAACAAAATTCTCTGCAGCACATTGAATCTCCCCGGTATCTTCAATGATGAAAATCCGCTCGGACGGATCATGGTTGACCATTTCATTGATGATTGCATTAACCAGTGTGGTTTTACCGGAGCCGGTGCCACCCACAATAAGGATGTTGCGATGTTCTGCAACGGCAGATTTGATTTTCTGGCATTGCTTAACCGTCATCATTCTTTGCTCAACGTATTGTTCTAGCGTGAATATCACAACTGCTTTTTTGCGGATAGCGAATGTTGGGGATGACACAATGGGGGGAAGTTGTCCGGCGAAACGAGAACCATCAAGTGGAAACTCGCCTTCAATAATGGGTTTTAGCTTGGTGACTTCTTTGCTGTGGTATCCGGCGACTGTTTTGATAATGGCTTCGGCCTGGGCTGGCCGCAGATCACCGATACACGCCATTGTCTCACCCAGTTTTTCAAGCCAGACGCGACCATCCGCGTTGACCATTAACTCAACCGTTTGGGGATCATTCAGCGCATTGATTAGTAATGGACCCATGTCTCGATCCAGCTTCCGCTTGGCTCTGTCTTTCAGCGTCGCGCAACTATCTTCAGAATCTGACATGGATATATCCCGTTTATTTGTTAAGCTTAATTAACAATATAACGAGATACTATTTAATGCAACTACTATTTTACTTTTCTTTTTTTACGGGTTAATACCTGCTTCTTATTTTCCGTGTCCCAAATTCGAACCTGATAAGCTTGAAACTTCGTGAGTGTCCCACACACGTGTAATAGCCCTTCTGGTAAGTTTGATTTTGGTGTCACGCTCATAAGTTCTTTCATTTCTGCTTCAGAAAGATTTGTTTGCTCTAAAAGGATAGGAAGTGGTGTTTCCAGAGCATTTGCAATAGCCTCCATAATTCTTAATGACGGGTTGGCCCTATCTTTTGTCAGGTCAGACAAAAAAGATAGTGAGATATTAGCTTTTTCAGCCAACTCTATTTTTGTCATGTTTAACTCATCCAGTACTCGTATTACATTTGTTAAAAATATCTGGTTGTACAAGCTTACTTTCTCCCTGCGTTTGACTTGATTCGGTTAGTACTCGCCATATGGGTTAATGTTTATCCTGTTAAAGAATCAGCTTTTGAATATTGATTCAATAATTTTTTGTATTACATTTAACTTTAACTTATATATCCATAAAGATACAATGATATCTTTATGTTTTCTAGGAGAGAATAACTGATATAGCAAAGAATTAATTTAGGTGCTTCCGGTTTATAAAGTAATAAATCTGTATTGATAATTTTATCCTTATAAATTCTAGAAAAAATACCAAAAGATAATGAATTACAGCACTAAAAATAGCCTTATTAAGGTAAGTTCATTAGAGCTTGATTTAAGCTTGATTGATGAAGATCCTAACCAGCCACGTACTGAATTTGATCCCGTGACCTTACAAGAACTTTCAGACACTATCCGTCTTCGTGGTGTGAAAACCCCAATTTCAGTACATCCTCACCCCCAAATAGAAGGCCGCTTTATTATAAATCACGGCGCCAGACGCTTTCGAGCATCTATACTCGCCAAGAAAAAAACAATCCCGGCTTTTATAGACACCGATTACTCTAAAGTTGATCAAATGATTGAAAACCTACAACGAGATGCTTTAACACCAAGAGAAATTGCTGATTTTATTGGTTATCAATATTCCAAAGGATTTAAAAATGTAGAAATTTCGAAGATGATTGGTAAATCTCCCGGATTTGTATCACAACACTACACACTCCTAAATTTACCAAAAACAATTGCAACTATATTTAATGCCGGGAGAACGCAAGATGTAATAGTAATAAATAGCCTTGTTAATGCGTTTAAAGAAGCTCCTGAAATTGTAATTGAATGGTTAAATAATTCAGAACAAGAAATAACACGCGGCTCCGTCAAACTTTTACGCCAATTCATTAAAACAGAAGAGAAACAAATTACTCAGACTACAAGCAATCCAGATACTAAAATTCTAAATAGCAAAAAGAAAACAAACCCACCACCCCATTACTCCAACGATAAATTACTAACTCTTTTAGGCCAGTTTCATGAAAAAATTGAAACACAAAATGATATATCAGCTAAAGCTCTTGATAGTCTGACAATACAGGAACGAACACATCTATCAACTTTACTAGATAAATTAGTTAACTTTGCAAAATAATAAAAAGATATATAAGATATTTAAAACTAATAAATAACCGATATATAAATATTTATTTGTTATAGAGCTCTGAATTAAAGTTTTAACTTATTTTCTAGGTCAAAGAGGTAGTAAGACATGCTTAACTCGCCGATAATTTATAGCCAATCTAATACATCAAATACCCACAGACCCCCAATGAAGAAACCACCAAAAGATCCAATAAAAAGTTTGCAGCTTGATTTATTTTCTCATTTTGTAACCAATGATTTAAGTCAAGTCTCAAATACTGTTGAATTATGGGAACGTATACCGAAGTATTTCTTTACAACTAAACAAGCAGAAAAACTGCGTACTATTGATGGATTAGCAAAACCTTATAAATGGACATATAAGGAAAACGGCAACGAATACTCTGTTTCTATTCAGCCCGCATTAATCGAGCAAAAGAACCGAGGCTATAAAGCTTATTTCCCTGGCGTTACAGAAGAACTCATAGAAGAGGCTCTAAAGAAGATATTTAGTGATCAACAATATGCGATTCATGACCCTGAAAAAATAGAAAGCTGGGTTAAGTTTACTTTGGGAATGCTACAAAAAGAACTTAAAATAAGGGGCCGAACACGTGATCTTGATCAAATAAAACATGCTATAGAAGTAATGAGTAAATGCAACATCACTCTTTCAAAAAACAATAAAGAAATTTGGAATGGAAACATCCTTCAAGACCTTGTTACAGTGGGTCGTAATGAATACTTGGCATCTACTGATACACATCACATCGCAAGACTTCCACTCTTCATTAGCCACAGTATAAACAATCTTGACTATCGTCAATTTAACTATGACCGCTTAATGAGTTGTAATGAACAATTAACTAGATGGATTTACAAGCGGCTCATAAACCGTTTTACCCAAGCCAGTCCCATAACTGAATATTCATGTATGTATTCAGATATAAAACAAACAAGTGGCTTGTTGCAACAAACACGAGAAATTGATAACAGAAGAAAAATACTATCTGCTTTTAATGAATTACAACAAAAAGGAATTATTCAGTGCCTTCAAATAGATGAGCGTAAAACAGGCCGTACTATTTCAGACGTAAAATACACAATTAAAGCAGCTCCACAATTCATTAGCGAACAAATAGCTTCTAATAAGCGTGCCACCGATACAAAAACAATAGCACAAAAATCAAACATTCGCATTATCAAAAAAGCATAGGAATAATTAATCTATACATAACTCTTATTTTGACTCATACATGTTATAGCTTTAACCCACATATGATATAGTTTTGACTCACATATGTTATAGCTTTAACCCACATATCATATAGTTTTGACTCACACTTAGTTATAGTTTTAACTCACATAGATACTAAAAGATATAGTTTCAGCTCACACATAAGTTAAAAAGTTATAGTTCTAACCCACACCTAAACTAAAAAGATATAGTTACAGCTCACACATCAGCTAAAAAGTTATAGTTCCAACTCACACATAAGTTTAAAAATTTAACTTCTCCCAATCTTTTAAACACTAGGTTATAGTTTTAACCCACAGATAAACCATTATTATCCTTATAACTAATTGATATTAGATAGTATTTAACCTGTGGATAACTTCTTATTCTTTTCTTCTTTTATTCATATTAATATATTAATCGTAACTGTCGACAAACATATTAATTAAGCCCGGTGAAGCTAACCATCCACCCCGCTTAATTAATTAAAATACCATTAGCCTGTTTATATCAAAAACAATATTACAAATCACAGCTTCGTTATATAAAATAATCCTTGCTCAAACAATTTAAGGCACATTTAAGACGATTTAAGCGCACAGTGAATGGGATACCATCAACCGATATTCTTTACAGCTTAATAATCTGCTAGAAATCAATTCTAGTTGCATTTAGTCCCCCACCTAAAATACAAAATGATTTTAAATCTAAAAAAATTAACGCCAAGAAATAAAAGAAAAATACAACTTTCGTTGTCTGGATTAACTATTCATGAAAGTGAAGGTCATTTGACACTATGAAAAAAAGATTACTTGTTATGAACGGACAAAAATTAACTCAAAATGATTCCACAGGCGAGTGGAAAACTGTCAATGTAAGCAAAGCTATAGGCATCAAGCCCGGTATATATAATTTATATAACGCTGTTGATGCAGACCCATCAAAAGATAACATTGGCGAAGTCATTCATATCGATAAAAAAGAGAATGTGCTTTATCAAAAAAATGGATTGCAATATATAAAACATGATCTAAGCTTTTTTGACCAAATCCCAGAAACAGGCTTAATGATAAATATCAAATATGAAAACAACAAAACAAGTACAAGTGAAGTTTCAAAAACACTTAGCCAAAAAATTAAATAACCATTTAGTGAATTCTATTCTTCCTTCCTCACCCTTAAATAAAATTATTTAACTCGCAATTCACCGCGGGGCAAATTTATTAATTTCTAATCAATATTATTTATATATTACAAAATATAAGAACACATGCATAATATCATGTGTGCACACATTTCAGTGTGATCAATCTAACGTGTGAGATTACCATGGAAACTATTGCTATCATTAGTCAAAAAGGAGGCTCAGGGAAAACAACCATTGCCTTACATTTAGCAGTTGCATCTTCAAATTCAGGATTAAATACTGCCCTAATCGATCTCGATCCACAAGCTTCTGCAACAAAATGGGCGGATCGCCGTGAAAAAGAATTGCCTGTAGTGCTATCAGCTCATGCTAGCCGTTTACATAATGAAATACGGCGTGTGAAAGAAACCGGAGGACAAAGACTTTTTCTTGATACTGCACCTCACTCTGATAGCGCAGCTTTAGAGGCTGCCAAGGTGGCTGATCTTGTACTTATTCCTTGTCGCCCTGCTATTTTCGATATGGAGGCGATTTCAAATACTCTTGCGCTTGTTCAAACCACAGGCACGCCAATTTTCGTTGTGATGAATGCCGTTGCGCCACAGGGACAAGAAGCAGAGGAAGCAATGGAAGCAATCGGAGAGTTAAATGTGGAAGTATGCCCTATTCAGCTTGTTAATCGTATTGCCTTTGCCCGATCATTGATTACTGGATTAACTGCACAGGAGTTTGAGTGTTATGGTAAAGCCGCAAAAGAAACGGCAAATTTGCACACATTCATGTGTGCACAATTGAACAAGATGAATCAATAAAGCACCCCACTGCAAGCAGCGAGGAATTAAACCCGAAGAGAAATTAAATGGAAGGACCATAAGAACATGACCAATAAATTTGCAACAGCTTTAAAAGGGCGTTCTGCTAATGAACGTGTCGAACCAATATCAGGCACAAGAGCTACTAGTAATGCACCTTCCCTACACGATCGACCTTCACGTAAAAATACTAAACACGTGGGAGGTTATTTTTCTCCAGAAGTATCAAAGCAATTACGTCAAATTGCTTTAGATGAAAATTCATCTGTTCAAGTTTTACTAGCCGAAGCAATTGATATGCTCTTTCATAGCCGTCAAAAACCGACAATTACACAAAAAACTGTAAGCTAGACATAATGTGCATGTATTCATGTATTCATGTATTCATGTATTCATGTGTTGAAGTGTGCACACGTTATAATATGAACACGATATACATTTTTATTTATTTAGTACCGCACTTTACGAATTTAAGCGCTGTTTAGACCCTATAGCATTTAAATATTTTTATTATAAAAACTTCCTATTTTTCCTTAATATAAACAGTTGGTGTGTTCATATGTTCATAATATATAGTGTGCACACATGAACTATTGCACGAATTATCACATGAACGAACGAACATATGAACACATTCAATTAATAGTATTAAATTTTTCGATAATTAGCGTATGGCTGAGACGACTAGTTCGATTACGGAAGCATCATTGCTATGGTTACTGTGCCTTAATGGATGAGTCGTTTCTGATTTATTAATTTTTTTGATTTTGAGTCAAGCTGAATCAACGGGTTTATTAGCAGACAAACATAAAAAATTTCCTTTCGTTTAACTTGCAATTCCCAGAGGTCTTGCCGCGGGGATAGGTGCAGCGCGCGTAGAGCAAATTTGTTATCCTCTAATCATAAAAAAATTTTATATATATAAAATGTGTGCACACTATATATAATGAACACTTGAACACAAGTTGCATTAATGATCCTATAGAAAGGTGTTCTTACTTATAACTTTCTATCAGTAGTGACGATACCTCCAGTTCATTAACATTAGAATTACCGTGTGCAGGATCGTTGTCTATCTGTTTAATTTCTCTTTCGGGTTTAATTCCTCGCTACTTGCGGTGGGGTGCTTTATTGAAGCGAGTCAAACTATTTATGCTCTTGTTTGAATTTCATGATCATGATTATGTATCACCCATTCACCTGAGAAACTCTACTTATCATACTCCGCGTCGCGATGTGTAAAATGGTATCTTCTGCTAAGAAGAGTCAGTTAAATTTAGAAGCTTAGTACTTTGAATAAGTCAGCCTGGGTAATTTCTAACAATAGTGCCTAGTGAGGTGCTGAATAACACAATGATATAAAGTTTCATATGAAATTAATCACGTATAGGATACTTTGTATGATTAACTTAGTATGTTACTGTTTAATCTACTTTAAACTGTTAAAAATAAGTGTTACAGAAACGGTCGTTTATGAAACAAGTAAAACTATATTAATTGGTTATGCAAGGGTCTAAAAATCGGATGGTTCTCAAGTTCTTGATCCTCAATCAATGCACTCATAGAGCAGGGTGTCTCACCGGATCATATGAGTTATAGAACGTTAGTGCAGGTATTTATTACAAAGCTACTAGGTGGATTCACCTTAACAGTTGAAAGCCAGGTTGTTTGGACGCTTTTTTATCAAACGTCATTGTTTCTGTGCAACCCCTCGCTTCATTGATCCTTGCCAATAGATGATCGGGAAAGTCCACATTCGAGTTTTGATAATCATTGAGTGCTCGCCAAACTACTTCTGACTCCATTACTTCCAATTGGCTGACTTGTAATATGTTTTCGACCATCGATGCAATGTCATCACGGCTCTGATTATAATTACTTTCCAATACCCACGCCAATTCACATAAAACTATCTGGCTTATAAAGCATGGGTTGTCATTCGTACAATGTGTTTCAATATATCGAGTGGCTTGAGCCGATTGTATGGGATCATCCTGCGCCAAATAGCGTACCAACACATTTGTATCTAAACCTTTCAAGACTGGCTGCCTTTGGCTCTAATCGTGTTCTTCATATCCTCGATACTTACTGCTTTTTCTGGTTTTGGGATAATACCTTTTAAAGTGGTAACATTTTTGGTCACAGGAATAAAATTGACTTGTCCACAATCACCTACAATAAAATTAACTTTGTCTCCATTCTGGAGATCTAATAAAGTGCGGATCTCAATTGGAATAGTAATCTGGCCTTTGCTGGTAATTTTCGCTGTCGACATAATTAATTTTTTCTTTCACTAAGAGATAGCTTTCATTATATTCCTTACATATCGGTAAGGCAACATGATGTTAAGATTTCCTCGTTATGCGCCAAGCACATAATGTCATGTTCTAAACTGTCCAGAACCATTTTGGCGGGAAGTGACAATAGAAGGTTGTTCTGCCGATACCAAGGGTTTTAATGATGTCGGAGATAAAAGGGTAATTTTCAGTATCTTTGAGCATGGCTTGTACTGTGCGCATTTTATCATCCTTCATTCAGACGAATTTGGTCAGCTTCCGCCCAGTCAGATTGTTCCCAGGCTAGCCGACTGCGGACAATACATTGCTTCCGAATCAACTTTCTATCGCGTACTGAGAGCGGAAAATCAGCTCAAGCAGCGCAGAGCGGAACGACCAGTAAAACAGCGTCACAAGCCGCGTGCGCTATCGGCAACGGCACCCAATCAGTTGGTCAGTTGGGATATTACTTACCTGCCCACACTGGTATTGGGAGTCTATTTTACCTGTATTTGTTCATCGATATTTTTAGCCGCAAAATCATTGGCTGGCAAGTTTATGATACAGAAAGCAGTGAACTGGCCAGCGACGTCATGCGCGATATTTGCATGCGAGAAAAAATCGCGCCGGACCAGGTGGTACTGCATTCGGACAACGGCAGCCCGATGAAAGGCGCAACGTTGTTGGCTACCCTGCAAGCATTGGGTGTGACACCATCATTCAGCCGCCCGGCGGTCAGTAACGATAATCCATATTTAGAGTCGCTATTCAAGACGATGAAATACCGGCCAGCTTATCCTAGCCAAGCGTTTGAAAGCCTCCTTGCCGCCAGGCGGTGGGTAGGCATGTTTATCCAATGGTACAACCATGAACATCGTCACAGTGCCATCCGCTTTGTAACCCCGGCAGAACGCCATGCCAACCTGGATACCGAGTTGCTGCAGAAGCGTGCCAATGTGTATGAAGAAGCGAAGAAGAGGCATCCGGAACGCTGGAGCGGCGTTACTCGGAACTGGCAGCCAGTTCGTGTCGTTCATTTAAACCCGGATCAACGCGTTCCCAAAAAAACCGATCAAAAGGAGGTTAATTCAGAACTCAAAAAGACAGCATAAATTCATACGTTCAGGCGACAACTAGCTTGACAACGACCGTGCCAGGCGTGAGAGTTTCCAGATTACCAGCGTATCACCTTCACGCATATATTTAAGAGCATCTTCTAACTGCAAACGTTTTGTACTTGCCCTGATATTTTTTCGGTAAATATCTTTTTACATCCTGCTTCATTTAGTGCCTCAATCTGTAATTGTGGATTTTGATCCAGAGTGGAAACCCGCGCATATCCGATCAACATATTTTCTGTTCCCAAAACGATCGTTTAGAGAATAACCAAAAGGGTGTTTCGGTATTTGTTCTGAGGATTTCTCACAAAATATATAATTCTTGACATATGTACATACATATTGTACATATAGAAAATGCGCTATGAATGGAGCCCTGATAAAGACATAACAAATCTAAAGAAGCACGGTATTAGCTTTAATGAAGCTTGCCAAATTTTCGAGAACGATGTTTTTACATGGATTGATAAGCGTAAAGATTACAACGAGACGCGAATAATAAGCATTGGTTCGCTTGATGGGGAAATCATCATTGTTGTTGTTCACACAGATAGAAATGGTATAACGCGCATTATTTCAGCGAGGCCAGCCAAGAAGAAAGAAAGGAGGTTGTACAATGAGCATATCAAAAAAACGTCTTAAGGAAATTAAAGCTATTAAGGATGAAGATATAGATTGCAGTGACATTCCTGAACTTGATGAGACCTTCTGGAAAAATGCTGTACTTGTTCACCCGGAGAAGAAAGAGCGCTTAACAGTACGCTTTGATGCGGATATGGTCGAATGGTTTAAAAATCAGGGTAGAGGCTACCAAACCAGGATGAATACTGTTTTGAGAAGCTTTTATGAAACTCATAAAAAAGAACTGTAAATTAATTGGTGTTGTTGAATAATTTGTATTAGCTCCGATACGATCTAGCCTTATTCGTTATATTTCTGGCCGTCGCTTGATGTCTGGGCCACATTCAACTTGCAATTCCCCGTGGCAAGACCACGGGGAATTGCAAGTTTAAAATGGATTTCGTTGCTGTGCCCCATGTTTTACGTGGAGGATCTGAACGGTTCTATCCTGTATACGGTATAACACGCGATAATTACCTATTATTAAGTGTCTAATTTCATATTCATAGTAACGATCTTCAAAAGCCATAGGGCAGCGCGCAGGAAAATCTTTTAGGGTCTGTATTTTGTCATAGATAGCAAAATACCAACTTGTTGCATTGTTCTGGGAATCCTTGGCAATATAGAGATAAATGTCTTCTATTTCTTTTGCGGCTTCTGGTGCAATGTCAATCTTGTACTGTGTCACGCTTTAAGCCATGTTTTTTCTCAAATTCTTTAAAAAACTCATTAGCAGGAATACTTTTACCTTCATCATGAGATTTGGCTGCTTGTGCTGTTTTCTCTAGCGTTTCTAATAAATCTATCATTTCTTCGTAGGCTCTTGCATCTTGAATGACTAACTCCGCTTTGCCGTTCACAGTCAGTATTTCAGGTTTTCCAGTTTCTTTTAAGCGTTTGATATGCTCCGCAGGTTTGCGGCTAAAATCTGAAACGGGGTTTATAGCATTCATTCTAAACATGATAAGGCCTCAACAAATTATTTACGGATTATAATCAGTTTATAGAATGCTATCTAGCTTGACAAGCTTAACGGGGAAAATTTAGAAAGCATGCTTTCGAGTAGTTGGTTGGAGGAAGCGCATCATATTAAGGCATTGACTTTTAAATATTGATTTAAAGACCCCTATTTTACATTTTCAAATAGATAGTCAAAACAATTCCGGCAGCAATTAAAGTAATAAATGAAGCGATAATATTCAATATTGCGGTTTGTCTTGAAGTTGTCATTGTTTTGCAGGCTTCATTAAATTCAGCATGCAAATCAGCTTTCCAACGCTCAATAATAATATTGGATTGTTCTTCCATTACGCGTGAGATTTCTGTTTTGCTGGTTTGTATGGTTGAATTAAGAACTCGATCCGAATGATTTTTAGCTGCCATGGACAATTCAGAAACAGTCACTTCAAGCTGACTTCTAAAATTATCCAACAATTCCTGCTGAGCAGCCTTGCTATCCGAAATGAGGCGCTCATTCATGGTATGCAGTATCATGATGGGATCATCTTTGGATACGGCAACACCATGAACGGATGCGATTTGCTGAATTACTTTATCAATCTTTTCATCGGTCGTACTCATGCCAATACGGCTTGTGCACCTTCTAATTGCTCAAACAGATCGCTTTGTATTATTGTTAGCCGTTGGCGATTCATGATGGTTAATTCCGGTTTTTTGATCGCATCGGCAAAGGTCAACTTCGCTTGGAGCATTTCACTTAAATCACGACCAAAAGTTTCCGGCTTGTATTCTGGTATTTTGATAATGGCTGATACGCGGTTTTTGTTATCCAGATAAACACTCAAAGATTCAAAGCTTTTGCCTTCGAGCTCAATCTTTCCCCAAAAAGGATTAAGCCAGACAACAAATGAAACATCATCAGGAAACTGTTTTACCATCTTCTTAAATCCATTTAAGGTATCTGTCAGTGCCTGACCACCGGTAATAACGGTATGGACGATCAGCTCAATACCACTGTTTTTAAGCAGGGCAGGTATCTGATTGCTGATTAAGTAATGTGCCAAAGCCACAAAGGTACTGGCGCCATTATCAATCACCACATCGGTTTTACTTTTGGAGATGGATTCAATCAAATCATCAAATTTACGTGGATCAATTTCGTCACCTTCCATTAAATCCAATCGCTGAACATTTAATTTCTTAAATCCATGAAAAGTAGCATTCACCGGGTCAGTATCAATGCAAAGAACATTTTTCTTCTTGGCGTAATAATGCTGTGCCAGTATGGATGCGATGAAAGATTTACCAACCCCTCCCTTACCTTGCAAGATCATGTGTACTTTAGCCATTAGAATAGTTCCTTCATAAAATTGTTGCGTTTAAATTGAAGCTTGCTACATCACGTTGTGAATCTTGATTCTTAATACGGGAATGAGCGCAATGATCTTGGCAGCTATTAAATAAAATCCTTAGGATCATAATCAGTACTCCACTCGAAACCTTTCGGGTTTCCATAATCAGGGGATTTTGGTGAGTCAGTTATTTTTATCCGATCTTGTGTCGATTCTGATTCAGGCTGGAGTTGCGCCGTCGATTCAGAATCAGGCAATGGCGCGGATTCTTTTTTAGCGATAATAGTTTTTGATTGTAAGGATGAATTAGTTTTATATTTATTTACTAAATTCAAGAAAGTTTGATAGCTAAATGTAATTTTTCCTTCTTCGTATAATACTTCCCAAATATATTTAACTGACCATCCATCATCGATGGCTTCATTTATTTCGTCGCGCAGAAGGAGAAACATTGCAAGATTGAATCTTGCATTGCTTTTGTTTTTCTTGACTGCATTCTCGGCCATCCGTTGAGATAACTTTTTTTCCATATCCGCTAATAGCCGCCGTACTAAAACGACAATGTCGTATTCATAATTCCATTCAAAAACTTTTTGGTTTGCATGATTTGAGAATTCAATTGTTTCATGAGCAAATCACACAACCAATTATTTCAAGTATCTATGCAATTATTATCCAACAATGCAGAAGATATCCACTATATAACAGGTATATAAGAATTAAACAAATATTAAATCAAGAAATGTCATCTCAAATTATACAACTACAAACTTAAATAATAATGCATAATTTAGTATATAGAGACATAATACAGGGCAGGATATGTGATGTTAGCTAACAAGTAAACTTGTCAACCAACATCACAAGGATCTTATTCGCACGGTGTGCTCAACGATAATCCTGCTCTGCGAGGCAAGGGCAAAAGCCGAGGCAAAAGCAATCGAAAAAACCAAGAACCAACCAAAGCAATGAGTGAGACAAACCCAAAGAATAAAAGAAAATACAAACTTCATCTCAGGGTTCCAGTTGAACCGGAAGAAGGAAAAATCATCAGGGAGCAAGCCGAAAAATGCGGCCTGAGTATTTCAGAATATTTAAAAAAACTAGGCTTAGGTTATGAGCCAACCAGCATCATCGATAACCAAAAAGTAAATGAACTGGCAAAGATCAACGGTGATCTAGGCAGGCTAGGGGGGCTTTTAAAATTATGGTTAAGCGATGATCGGCGTGCAGCCCATTTTGACAAGAAAACAATTAATGGTCTGTTAAAAGACATTGAAGAAACCCGCACACAAATGACGGCCATCATGATGAGAATCATCAACTCAAAAAAATAATCATGATAGCCAAACACATCCCAATCAATTCAGTTAAGAAAAGCAACTTTGCCGGATTGGTGAATTATATTGTTGACCCACAAAATAAGACTGAACGCATCGGTTTAATCCGAGCAGTTAATTGTTACTCGGATCGTCCGGATTGTGTGGTTGCAGAAGTGCTTAATACGCAGCAGATGAATCAGCGCGCGACTTCTGACAAAACCTATCACCTGGTGGTTAGTTTTCGTGATGATGAACTATCCGAAGCTACTTTGCAGCAAATAGAGGATCAACTCTGCGATGGCCTAGGCTTTGGTGAACACCAACGACTCAGTGTGGTGCATCATGACACTGATCATCTGCATATGCATATTGCGATCAACAAAATTCATCCAGAAAGGCTTACGATCCATAACCCCCATTATGACTATAAAGTCATTGGTGAGCTTTGTGAAAAGTTGGAACAAGAGTATGGATTAACACCAGATAATCACGAAACAATCAAACGCGGTGCGCAGGGTAGGGCGTCCAATATTGAGTTCAAGGCTGGATCGGAGAGTCTTATAGGTTGGATGCAACAAGAATGCCTGGCGCAGATTCAAGCTGCGACAAGCTGGACTGAGTTACACCAAGTATTAAAGGATCATGGCCTCGAATTGCGTGAGCGCGGTAATGGTTTTGTATTTGTTTCCAGTAATGGGATTGGTGTTAAAGCCAGTTCTATTGACAGAGCCTTATCAAAGGCCAATTTGGTTAAGAGGTTCGGTGGTTATGTCGGGGTTGAAGATGATACAACAACAAAAAAGCAATATTCAAAGCAATATTCAAAGCAATATGAACCCAGGCCACTGCGTAACAAAATTGATACATCAAGACTATATGCGCAATACACAAAAGAGCAGAATGAGGCGGCAATACAGGGAAGAAACCAATGGAACAAACTGCGTGATAAAAAAAATCAAGCCATAGAAGCAGTCAAAACCAAAGCCAAGTTAAAACGACTACTGATCAAAAATGTTACTTCGGGTAGGCTGTCCAAAAAAATAATGGCTGCGTCCGTTTATAGTGAATTGAAAACAAGGATCGACGCGATTAATAAAGACTTTAGGGAAGGATATCAAGCCTCAAAAGCAAGCCATAAAAGAATGGACTGGTTGAGTTGGCTGGTGAAAGAATCCCGGCAGGGAAATCAGGAAGCGCTGGACATATTGCGAGCCAGAAAAGATTATAGCGCGCAGACAAATAATGTCTCGGGTACACAGACTAATGACGATTTTCTAAAGAATAAGGATTTTATAGAGACGATTACTAGAACGGGCACGATTATTTGTAATATCGGATCAATCGCCATTCGTGATGGCGGCAATCGGTTGGTCATTATGGCTGGTGCGGCCAAAGAGAAAATTTCAGGAATATTACAAGAGGCTAAGATTAAGTACGGTGAGAAATTGACTATCAATGGGTCGGATGATTTCCGTGAAAAAGTTGTTCAAGTCGCTGTAGATACAAATCTTGATGTTACATTTGCTGACGAGGCATTAGAACAACGCCGATTAGATTTAATCAATAACAGAACTGGTCAGGGATTAGAGGGGCGCGATGCGAATGGTTTAGATAAGCAAGAGAATCCATTGCAGCAGAAAGTATCCAGAATCAGTATCAAATCACCTCGGAAAGGACGGTCAAAATGAACCATTCAAACCAAAATTCGGGAAGTCCACTAGTAAAAAACGAAGGATTGGTTAAAACCAAGCTTACTCAGATGATGGCGATTTTCTTTATGTTGGGTGGGGTTCAGGTTGCAACGCAATATTTTGCCTATAGATTCCAATATCAACCGCAGCTTGGTGTTCACTTTAACCAGTTATACCCGCCTTGGTCGATTTTTGAGTGGGCTAATAAATGGTATGCCCAGTATCCAGATATCATTGGGCAATCCGGGAGTATGGGTGTTCTATTTGCAGGAGCCGGGCTGATTCTGACATTGATTGTAAAAATGGTTGCGGATAATTCATCGCGTCCGAACACAAGTTTACATGGGTCAGCGCGTTGGGCCAATGAAAAGGACATCCAGGCGGCAAGGCTACTTCCTTTAAGACAACCATTCTTCAAAAGACTCACCTCGAAAAAGATTCCACAAAATGATTATGTATATGTGGGTGCCTGGCAGGATAAAAAAGGCAAAACCCATTACCTTAAACATAATGGCCTCGAACATGTTTTATGTTATGCGCCGACTCGCTCGGGTAAAGGTGTTGGTTTGGTTATTCCAACCTTGCTTTCATGGGGGCATAGTGCGGTTATTACTGATCTGAAAGGCGAACTATGGTCTGTAACAGCCGGTTGGCGGAAGGTTCATGCCGGTAATAAAGTCATTCGCTTTGATCCTGCATCACCCAAAGGGAGTGCTTGTTGGAATCCGTTGGATGAAATCAGAATGCATGATGGGCTTGAAGTCGGTGATGTGCAAAATCTCGCTACTTTAATTGTTGATCCCGATGGGAAGGGGCTAAGAGACCACTGGCAGAAAACCAGTCAGGCGCTTCTTGTTGGTGTGATTTTGCATGTTTTATATAAATCAGGAAGTGAAGGCGCTGAAGGGACTGAGGCCACATTGCCGCTTGTTGATTCAATGCTATCCGATCCTGAGCGGGATATTGGTGAACTATGGATGGAAATGGCTACCTATCCGCATGTTAATGGAGAAAACCATCCGGTGGTAGGCGGCCACCGCACGAGATATGCTGGATCGTCCCTCTGAGGAAGCCGGGTCAGTTTTATCTACCGCTAAATCCTATCTATCCTTATACCGTGATCCACTTGTTGCAAAGAATATTAGTCGCTCGGATTTTGCAATTCGTGATTTGATGCACAATGCTAACCCTGTCAGTTTATACATTGTGACGCAGCCTAACGATAAGACTCGTTTACGGCCACTGGTTCGCATCATGATGAATATGATTGTGCGGACATTGGCAGACAGGCTTGATTTTAAGGATGGTCAGCCGGTTGCGAACTATAAGCACCGGCTTTTGTTGATGCTTGATGAATTTCCCAGTCTGGGTAAACTGGAAATCTTTCAGGAATCCTTGGCGTTTGTTGCTGGCTACGGTATTAAAGCCTATTTGATCTGCCAAGATATAAACCAACTTAAAAGCCGCGAGACGGGATACGGCCACGATGAGGCGATCACGTCCAATTGTCATATTCAAAATGCCTTTCCACCTAACCGGATTGAGACGGCCGAGCATTTATCCAAGCTGACCGGACAAACCACGGTCATTAAGGAGCAGATTACGACCAGTGGTAGGCGGGTAGGGGTGATGCACGGCAACGTAACGCGAACCATGCAGGAAACACAGCGTCCTTTACTAACACCTGACGAGTGTTTACGCATGACTTCACCAGAAAAAGATGCTGAAGGCAAAATTACCAAGCCAGGTGACATGATTATTTATGTGGCGGGTTATCCTGCTATATATGGCAAGCAGCCCTTATACTTTCAAGATTCTGTGTTTTCTGCGCGGGCTGCTGTTCCTGCACCGGCTTACAGCGACAAAATAATCCAATCATCATGAGAAAAATACGCAATATTCTGGCAGGCATTGTTTTGTCTGTCAGTGCCGGTATATTTCTGTTGAGTATTGTTTTTCGACTCACGGGTATTTATTACAATAATACGCCGAGTTTTCCGGTGGGGTTTTACAAGATTGTTGATGAGCCAGTAGGGAAGGGCGCATACGTCTCTTTCTGCCCACCACAAGACGAGGTTTTTGATATGGCCGTGGCACGGCATTACATCAATACAGGCAACTGTCCGGGCGGTTATGGGATGTTGCTGAAACGTGTCTTTGCACAGGGAGGAGACACTGTTTCTATCGGTGGGGCAGGGATTAAGGTTAACGGTGAACTGTTGCCTAATAGTGCGCAGATCCGCGCGGATATTGATGGTTATGAAATGCCGCAATATCGTTTGAGAGAGAGGATGCTGGATGATTCTGAATATCTTCTCATGTCCGATGTGAATCCGAATTCTTTTGATGCGCGGTATTTTGGGCTGATTGCGGGTTTGCAGATTCAACATGTGGTTGAGCCGGTTTTTACTTGGGGTTATTAAGTGGGGTTCTTCTGCAATACCCATATAAAGGGTACTGTCCTAGCGTATATTTACGGATGAAGATGCACAGTACCCTAAGTTAAGGTAAAACGAGCGAATGTTTTTATCATGATTTACACGAATCTTAATCCAGAAAAAGCGCTGATCTGGCGCATCGTCCATCGCGACAATCTGCCTTGGATTCTGGATAATGGGCTGCATTGTGCGAGCTCGCCAACGCAGGCATCCGCCTACGTAGCAATTGGGAATACAGACCTTATCTCTCGGCGTACATACCGAGAAGTTCCAATTGAGCCTGGCGGCACTTTGGCAGACTACGTACCATTTTATTTCACGCCGTTTTCGCCTATGATGTACAACATATACACGGGGCGAGGCGAGGTGCCTAAGCGTAGTAATGAAGAAATCTGTATATTGGTCTCCAGCTTGTCGCGTGTGAACGTCATGGGATTGCGTTTTGTATTTACTGATCGTCATGCGTATTCTGCTTTGGCAAGATATTTTAATGATACGGCACTGTTGAACGAGATCGACTGGACATTGCTGCAGGCAAGAAATTTTAAGCGAAACCCGGATGACCCGGCACAGATCGAGCGTTATCAAGCAGAAGCGCTGGTTTATGGGCATCTGCCTACTGCGGCGTTGCTGGGTGTCGTTTGTTATACGGAGGCAGTAAAATTAATGCTTGAGAGTCAAGTGCAGGCCAGAGGTTTAACGCTGGATATTAAAGCCATACCGGGGTGGTATTTCTGATGATTACGTTTACACAAGGCAACCTTCTTGAAGCCCGTGCCGAGGCGCTGGTGAACACGGTCAACACCGTTGGGGTAATGGGCAAAGGCATCGCGTTGATGTTCAAGGAGCGCTTTGCCGATAACATGCGCCTTTATGCTATCGCATGCAAAGCCAAGCAAGTGCAGACCGGCAAGATGTTTGTCACCGAGGTACATGAACTCGACGGTCCGCGCTGGATCGTGAATTTCCCCACCAAGCAGCATTGGAAAGCGCCTTCACAGATGGCATGGGTGGAGGAAGGCTTGCAGGATTTGCGCCGTTTTCTTATCGAAAAGCAGGTTAAATCTATTGCCATCCCACCTTTGGGCGCAGGGAACGGCGGCTTGGAATGGACTGAGGTACGCGAACAAATTGAGATCGCTCTGGGTGACTTGCCAAATATCGAGATTGTGGTGTTCGAGCCCACCCAGCAGTATCAGAACGTAGCCAAATGCGCTGGAGTGGGGAGGCTAACACCGGCTCGCGCGCTGATTGCTGAACTAGTGCGCCGCTACTGGATACTTGGCATGGAGTGCAGTCTGCTGGAGATTCAGAAATTGGCGTGGTTTCTGGAGCGTGCCATTGAGCAGTTTTCTCCTGAGGACAATCCGCTCAAGCTGCAATTTGTTGCACACAAGTACGGGCCTTATGCCAATAAGCTCGATCATCTTCTCAACAATCTGGATGGCAGCTATCTGCATTGCGATAAGCGTATCAGTGACGCTGGGCCGCTGGATATAATTTGGTTCGACGATGAGCACAAGGCTTTGGTGCAAACTTATATCAAGACCGAGGCCAAGGCTTATGAGCAAGCGCTGGAATACACCGCCGCCTTGATCGACGGCTTTGAGTCTCCTTTCGGCATGGAGCTTCTGGCTACTGTCGATTGGTTGCTGAGTAAAGAAGGCGTACAACCTACGGTTCAGGCTGTACGCGAAGGGTTACGGCAATGGCCTGCGGGTGCCACCGAGCGTAAGACTCGTTTGTTTGATGATAGGGCAATTGGCATTGCGTTGGATCGCCTGACTGCACATATTATTTTGGACTGATTTACGGTTTGCAGATTCAACATGTTATTGAACCGTTTTTTACGTGGGTTGATTAAATTGTTGAGGGAATAGTGAGGAGAAAATAAATTCTTTGCGTGCAAAATTACATGAATCTGGCTACTAGGAGTCTGTCGGACTTAGCGAATAGACACCATATCAATCCCACCGGATTCATGTAAAATGCCATTTAATGAAATTAAAAAACCACTTTAATCACTATTTATCATTCAATATGCCAGTAATTATCCATTCGAGCGATCGAAACAATGCCTATCCGACAGACTCCTAGGGTCTGTTGACATTTCACATAGGTAGCCACAGATATCCACAAGCCATGACTACCATACTCTTAAAATTTCTTTTCAATTTGTCATATCGTGTTGCCACTGCGCGATACTGCTTTAATCGCGCAAAAGCGTTTTCTACCAAATGCCGATATTTATACAAGCCCCAATCCATGCCTGCATTACCTTTCAATGAATTGCAAGGAACGAGCATTAAGTGCAGGTACTGTGGGCTTATCCCACCTTGTTCTGTTTGGCCTTGGTTTTGGCTATTGTAATAAGCTCGGTCTGTAGTTTCTTATAATCAGCTCGCATGCGATCCAGTTCGTTATCACGGTCTGAAAGGCGCGTTTCGAGAGCAGTCTTTTGAGTGGCCAGTTCTGAAATCTGAGTCATAGCGGTGGAAAGGCGCTTTCCGGTTTCTGCAGTGATATTTTGGCTTTGTTCTAATTCTTTTTCCAGGCGCGTAATTTCTCCCACATATTCTGATAACTCAATCTTGGCTTTATCTATACCTTCCACTGCTTCCTTCCGGATGCGGTCAATTTCATCGCTCGCCAGGCTGGACGCAGCGTCCCAAATAACAGTAACAGCTTTGTGCATGGCGGTTTTAACCGTTTCTGGCATCTCAATTGCTGGTGCAGTTTTTAAGGCTTGTTCCGCCTTCCAATTCTTGACCATTGCGCCTACGGTGGAAAAGGAACCTCCTGTCATCGCAGTGATAGCGTTTACAGTGACGTTTTTACCGGATTCCATGAGTTCATCACATGCATCGGTTACAGCATCTTGCGTCACTTTCGCTTTACGTTCCATAGGATCACCTGATTGAATATAATAGTAGATAGTAGTAGCAGATGTTGATTAACACCCCATTTCAAAGCGAATCCCCAGCCGCTGGAATTGTGGCTGAAAAAATCCGGAAACATTGGGTAGAACGCCAAACACGGCATCCGCCACAGCTTTCACGAGATTTTTGCAGGATTTGTCGCTGTCCCACGGCAAAAACGGCAACATTCTGAACGCCCAAGTCATGCAACTGATGGGTAACATCAAAACCATGCAGCGCATGGCCTGCGCCCATGACACCAACAACCAGCTGTTTTTCCATCTAGGCGACCAACATCTGGCGAAATCACTCAAGGCCTAGCCCGAGAAGTCGATACTTTGAGAACGAAAACATTCGTTCTCAAAGATCATGTCGACGGCCACACCCCGCGCCCAATTCCACCAAAAGAACCTGCGCCAACCAGCTCAACACGCAGCGGTTGAAAATCAGCTCCACTATGAACGGCACCGACCGGAAGAAACCACTCTGTATCGGTTGGTGCAAGAGCACATCGGAACTTTCTTTGCACAGGTTGAGACGGAAACCGGTTCAGGGTTACCTGACTTTGTTAAAGACGAATTTGAGGCATTTCTTGAATGTGGCATTCTGGCCCATGGGTTCTTACGCCTGCGTTGTGCCAACTGCGCCCATGAGAAACTGGTAGCCTTTTCCTGCAAGCGGCGTGGATTTTGTCCCTCGTGCGGTGGGCGGCGCATGGCGCAGACGGCTGCTCACCTGGTTGATCACATCATTCCCCGAGTGCCGGTGCGCCAATGGGTGCTCTCACTGCCGATCCCGCTACGCTACCTGTTAGCCGCTCATCCGCGCTTAATCACACCGGTATTGCAGGTGATTCACCGTGCCATCTCTACTTCTCTGATCAAACAGGCCGGATTGAAACGATCCGAAGCACAGACCGGTGCGATTACGCTTATTCAACGTTTCGGTTCGGCGGCTAATCTCAATATTCATCTGCATTGCCTAGTGCTTGACGGCGTTTACCGCATCCAAAATGGTGTGGCGGAATTCCACAGCGCACGGTCACCGACGACTGAGCAGTTGCAAAGACTGCTTAGCCAGATCATCCAGCGCATCATGAAAGCATTGACCCGTAACGGCGCGCTTATTGAGGAAGAGGGGATGAGCTACTTAGCTGAAATGGAAACGGACGCGGCGCTGAGTCCACTGCAATCGGCGGCCTGCACCTACCGGATAGCACTCGGTCGCCGGGCAGGGCAGAAGGTGCTGACGTTAAAAACCATTTCCACACAAAATACGCAACCACAGGAAAACAAAAAATACTGTGTCAATGCACATGGCTTTAGCCTGCATGCCGGGGTGCGTTGCGCCATGAATCAGCGTAAGGAATTGGAACATCTGTGCCGTTACATCACGCGACCGGCGATTGCTAATGAACGACTGACACGCAATAAAGATGGGCAAATAGTGTTAAAGCTGAAGACACCTTATCGGGATGGCACGACCCACATCATCATGTCGCCACTGGAATTCAT
>NZ_QJJP01000027.1 GCF_003201565.1 Nitrosomonas sp. Nm84
GCACCATTGCACTGGGGCTTTGTGATTCTGGGCTGGGCAGGGTTATTCTCAGGTGGTATTGCAGCACAGATCATCACCCGTTACTCGAACCTGACCGACGTTATCTGGAATAACTCAAGCAAAGAAATTCTCAATAACCGGATTGTTCCTTAGTCTCATTAGATATTGATGCAATATTTCCCATGACCTGCCATGCGCACTTACAGGTTATGGGCTAACAGGCCGTTGAAAAGGAATAAAACAACTCAGTAAACTATTAATCAATAAGTGTAGGAGGTTCATATAATGAGGCAAAAAATAAAAATATGGGTTTCAGTCGCTATACTTTCCGCAGTATTTCATTCCGGCCTAGTCGCCGCTCATGGCAAAGTATCCTTGGAATCAGATGTTTGTGTGCGCAATGTATCAGGGAGCATGGTACATTTGAGTACCTATCAACCACAAAACGATCCGGAAGCTGAATACTGCACAGAAATCCCTAAAGAAGGTGAAACCCTGTGGGTTCTTGATTTGGTTGATCAAGCATTACGCGACATGCCTATAGTCATAAAAATAGTAAGAGGCAGTGGCAAGGCCTTAAGTGACACAGTGACGTCTTTGTATTCAACGAATCACTCAGATGGCGTCATTAAAGGGGAATTCAATCTCGATGAAGGTCAATATACGCTGCTCGTTACAGGAGAAGGCGTACCTCCTCTGCACTACGAGTATCCACTGCGGATACAAATGACTAATTATCAGGAAGCTTTTTTTACTGCTGCACCCTACATCATTACACTACTGTTACTTGCTTTGTTTACCGATAGGTTACTGAAACGCAGACGGATGCAACAATAATCATGCTCTTCTACTATTCACTATCCTGGTGTCTTCATTTTGAGGTCCGCTGAAAAACTATCTGCGTTCCCGTTACGGCGTCAAAAACAGGCTCAGAATGCTCATTTATTATACATAAACTGCACTTCTTCGCCTGTTTCCACCTGAGTTTCAATTGTCTCGAGAACGCTCTTCAACGGTCTGTTAGCGCTCAGATCAAATTCGGTGGATTGTTATATTTTGATAGCAGGTCACTGAATAGATTATCTTGGCGGTGGTGGCGGATTGCCAGGTGGCGGTGGTGGAGGAATAAAGCTTGCGGGTGGCGCTGAAATTCTTCTCGCTGCACCTCTATTATTCGATGAGCCGTTAGTAATCCTGCCATCGACCGGAACACGATTCCCCTTGGCATACATACACTGAATATAGCTAAAATCGTAGCGTTGCTGACTGACATACCCTGACGTTGATGCAGTGCTTGATCCAGCCAGCCCCCCCATTAACAGGCCTGTCCCAGCGCCAATAGCCGCCCCATGCCCGCCTCCAATAGCCGCACCTGCAGCAGCACCAAGCCCTGCTCCGATAACCGCACTTTCTACACCGCTCACCCGTGATGCTTGCCGAGGTGTATTACCCCCTATTTGTTCATTAGCATACTGCCGGCATTCATATTCGTCAGAACGAAATTGATCAAAATTTTTGCCAGAACCAGGCAAGGTCATAACACTTGGGCCTGATGGAATATGCACACATGCAGTCAACAGAACAGCAATCAGTAAAATCAAGAAATTTCTTATGGTTAACATGCTTTACCTCATTGAGTTATTGTGCAGGCGGTTGAGGAGCAACTTGTAACCAACCGCCCGGGCAGCTTTTAACATATGGGTAATAGCCCTCAGGATTCTGACAATAATGCCAATAATTGACTTGCGGTTGGGCCGGTCTAGGTTGCTCTTGTTGAATGTAAACTGGCGGCGTTACAGGCACGACAACTGTTTGTGGGTAACTATAATACGGTCTGTAAAAGAATGGATCATAGCCATAAGAACGGTAACCGTAAGAACCAGGGCCGTAGAAGCCAGAACCATAAAAACCAGGATAATAACCACCCACACTAATACCTAAGTTTATATGACTATGTCTGTGACCATGCCCACCGCGCGCCCAAGCAGCATTACTCAAGGCCAGTACAGATATAATAATCATTAGACACACACACTTAAGATTTATCATATCAACTCCATTTAGTGTTAGCCACATAATACAAGCGTAATGAGAATTGGAATTAGTGAGCCTCAATACACTCAATTAACATGATTTAAACTTCACCGACTTTAAGATTGTATTGTTTGAAAGCTGAATAAAAGCTGAACGCTAGACATTCTCGCTGCTACTTGCAATGTAGCTATGCCACCAATAATGACAAGAAGGAGTTTAGTAAGTACCATAGAAAGTAACATCACATTTTCTCAAGTCGAAAGTAGTAATAACCGTAAAATTATAATTTTTATCAATAAATTTCCATCACATATTGAATGAAATGATATTTGAACAACACTAAACCATTAGTACGACTATCTGAGAAAATAAATGGATACACAGGATAAGGATTACAGTGATGCAAGCAGCAGTAATGATAAGGCGACTCACAAAGAACAAAAGCCAGCCGTAGACAACTCATCTGCAGAGCTGTGGAAGACTTTAATCAAAAACATGCTTTCGTGGATTAGCCTGATTTTAATCTTTCTGGTGATCTTTAGTCATTACAAGCCCCTGCAACGTCCTCATGCTCAACTGACAAACAATGCACTGATTCCAATAGCCAAAACCAACAATTGCGGATCATTACCGCCCCACGGATCAGCTTATATGATTGACCCATCAGTAATGAGGCGTACTGATGTGCTTTACTCCGGATTGGAAATTCAAAATAACTA
Organism: Nitrosomonas sp. Nm84; assembly: GCF_003201565.1. GTDB lineage: Bacteria > Pseudomonadota > Gammaproteobacteria > Burkholderiales > Nitrosomonadaceae > Nitrosomonas. The sequence goes on from NZ_QJJP01000027.1 coordinate 2,754, forward strand.
CAGCTACCCGATGGTGATAATATTATCGGACCCTGCAAAAACCAGACGATTCCTGGCGGCATCCATCTCTTCTAGTAACACAACCCAGATCAGCATACCGGTAGGTCAATATGGCATGCAAGTTTTAGTGGGATCAGACTGGTGTAACCTGGAAACAGGATTTTCTGATGGCGCAAATATTTCAGTATCAGGCGGAATCTCAATCAACCCCGGTTCCACGACCCTGATGCAATTTAGCGGTTCAGGACTTGATCCCGTTCAATTAGCCCTTGCTTATAGCATCGTGCGGGCCGGTTCTGAAGAAATTAAGCAGTTATCTGAAGTCATAAGCTCTGGCAAACTTGAATTGCAACAAACACGCGACGGACATTACTTCAGCGCTGGAACTGTCAACGGCTCCCCCGTCGTGTTCATGATCGACACTGGAGCAACCATCGTATCAATCTCATCAGAAATTGCATCACAAGCAGGCATACAAAAATGTTCTCCTCGTCTTGTATCGACTGCAAATGGCAAAGTAAGTGCCTGTGCTGCAACTGTTGCAGAAATCACCTTTGGTTCATTCAAGCTCACCAACGTTGACGTGAATGTCATGCCCGATATGCCAGGAAGTGCTTTGCTGGGAATGAATGTGTTACGCAATTTCCATATTGAGCAAATTAACAAGGTCATGCGAATTTCTTCGCACTGATTTATATCATCGCTCTTTTATATTTCCCAATCTACTCTATTACTGGTTGCACCAATCACTTGCGGAATACAAATTCAGATCAATTGCGCAACCAGAATTTCTTCTCTTAATTCTCAGTGATACTGTATCAGTACATCTGGTTCGATCCAGAAACAAAAGTAGCCAAGACGAGAGTATGGCAACTCCATCAAATCCTGATGCTTAATGGCCTTTTTTGTTTTTCTGATTTTTTTCGTCTTCCAAATCTTCCAATACTGGATCAGTATCTTCGTCTTCGACATCAACTAATTCACCGTCTTTATCGACCGTTACCCAGATTTTCTTGCCATCAGTATTTTGGATTCTGGCTAAGTAAATAATAGTTTTTTTCTTCATCCCTTTATCTTTCATTAAGATTATATGCTCTTTCTTAATCTTTAAGATTTCCCCACCCTGTATGTGCTCAGTGATTATCTGTTGAGCTTTGTGTGGTACCTGAGGCCATTCAACTATTCCTTCTTCTTTAGATTTAGAACCAGCGTAACTTGCCGTTGAAAATGCCAACGCTACCAGTAAAAAAAATGCGAGTACTCTAATATTCATTATCATTCTCCTATTAATTTTTGTATCAAAATATTAAATTAACACTAATTTATCCAGTTGACCAGCAAACAATTTACGATCATTCTGACTCAATGTAGACAATCCGCCGGTATCTACTCCACTGGCACGTAGACTCTCCATAAAATCTCTCATACTCAGCCTCGCGCCAATATTTTCCTTGGTATATAACTCACCACGAGGACTCAGCACGCAACCTTGCTTTTTTATGACTTCTGCTGCCAGAGGAATGTCACTGGTGATGACAAGATCACCCTCATCCATCCTTCTGACAATTTCATTATCAACCACATCAAACCCGGATTCCACTTGATACATCCGGATAAACTGCGATGGCGGTATATAAATCGGATGATTGGCAATCAGTATCAAATGCCGCTTAGTTCTTTCGGCAACCCTGAACAGAATTTCCTTAATCACCACTGGACACGCATCCGCATCAACCCAGATTTTCATGATTTATCGCTTGCATTAAATATGTAATCATCAGGAACCCTTATTAGTTTCGTTCTTCAGCACTTGCGGCATGGCGGCTTTCAAATAATAGAACATAGACCAGAGCGTCAACACAGCAGCAATATAAATGAGCCATGTTCCGATTTCTTGTGTATTAAAATTCTCGCCGACATTTTCGTGATACAGCAATAAAGGGATTGCAATCATTTGTGAAGTGGTTTTGATTTTGCCCAGGAATGATACTGCGACACTTTTTGACTGACCGATTTGTGCCATCCATTCGCGCAATGCTGATACGGTAATCTCGCGCCCGATGATGATTAAAGCAATCGGTGCATCCAACCGTCCGAGATATACCAAAACGATCAATGCAGCAGAAACCATCAGTTTATCAGCTACCGGATCAAGAAATGCGCCAAATGCAGATGCTTGATTTAAAACCCGCGCCAGATAACCATCCAGCCAGTCTGTAACGGCTGCACCGGCAAAAATCAGGGTAGCAATTAAATTCTGATTGACGGGAGATAACCAGGAATGCGGAAAATAAAAAATACCGACAAATAATGGTATGGCAAGTATTCGCAACCATGTTAACAAATTAGGTAAATTGTAAGGCATATAATCGTAGCTAGAACTGAATGATTAAAAGGGTATCCATTTAGATGTATTTAGGATTCGAAAAAATACAGAATTGTATAATCGACAATACAATAATCGATATTTAATGTAATTCTTTATATATTTTCTCGGCTAGCTTCCGGCTTATTCCCTCTGTTTGTTGTAATTCTTCGATACTTGCGGTCAGAACTCCTTTCAATCCGCCAAACCGACCCAGCAGACGTTGCCTGCGTTTACTGCCGACACCGCTGATATCTTCCAGACTGGAACTGGTTCTGGCTTTACCTCGCCGGCTGCGATGCCCCTGAATGGCAAAACGATGTGCTTCATCACGGATCTGCTGTATCAGATGTAACGCAGCATGCTCACTCGGTAATTGTAACGGCTTTTCCAATGCGGGAGAAATCAATTGCTCCAGTCCGGGCTTACGTTCTTCGCCTTTGGCCACACCTAATAAATTGGCATCGGAAATACCAAGTTCCTGCAAGGCCTCCTGCGCTGCAGCAACTTGTCCTTTGCCGCCGTCGATCAGAATCAAATCCGGCAATTGCCCTTCGCCACTCATAATCTTTTGATAACGCCGGGAAAGCGCCGCTCGCATAGCGGCATAATCATCACCGGGTGTAATTCCTTCAATGTTATAGCGGCGGTATTCATTATTGCGCATGGAAAAATTATCATACACAACGCAAGATGCAACTGTCGCTTCACCCATGGTATGACTGATGTCGAAGCATTCGATGCGATTCAAACCAGGCATCTGTAATTCCTGCTGCAATGCCAGCAGTCGCTTTTCCTGACTGGCTTGCCGATTTATCATTTGCTTGAGCGCCAGTCGCGCATTCTCAGTCGCCATATCGAGCCATGCACGTTTCTCACCCACAGGGTGTAATTGGATAGTAATTTTATGGTCGCATTGCTCGGTTAATAATTGCTGCAGCGTTTCACCTTCGATTTTTTCGCCCAGAATAATCAACGGCGGCACACTTCGATTCAAATAATGTTGTGCTAAAAATGCTTCAACAATATTGGCTGGGGTGTAATCATCCGCATTTTGCGGAAAGAAACTCTTGTCCCCCAAATGCCGCCCTCCCCTAATCATTGCCAGATTAACACACACTTTTCCAGAACCATCCGGCATAAATGCACACGCAACGACATCGGCATCCAGCGCTTTCCCGCTATCGACAAATTGCTTCTCGCGAATTCTGCGCAACGCTTGCGTTTGATCCCGCAATACCGCAGCCTGCTCATATTTCATCTGCGCCGAAGCCTGCTGCATCTTAGTGGCAATAACTTCCATGACCTCGGTTTGTTTACCTTGCAAAAACAACTCAGCGTTTTTGACATCCGTCTGGTACGCCTGTTGGTTAATCTGATTAACGCAGGGACCACTACAGCGTTTGATCTGGAACAACAAGCACGGGCGGGTACGATTACTGAAAACGCTATCCTCGCAGGTACGCAGGCGGAATATTTTTTGTAGTAGCTGTATGCTCTCGCGCACAATGCCGGCATTCGGATAAGGGCCAAAGTACTGATGCGTTTTATCCAGCACGCCACGATAAAACCCTAAACGAGGAAAATCATGCCCACTCAGAATCACGTAAGGATAGGATTTATCGTCCCTGAAAATGATGTTGTAACGCGGCTTTAAACTCTTGATTAAATTATTCTCAAGTAACAGCGCTTCGGCTTCAGAGCGGGTAACCGTCGTTTCAATACCGGTTACTTGCGAAATCATCAGCTGTATTCTGGGACCCAAATTGCTTTTCTGAAAATAGGAAGAAACGCGTTTTTTGAGATTGATCGCCTTGCCGACATAGATCACTTCGCCTTTGGCGTTCATCATGCGATAAACGCCCGGCTGAAGCGGCAGATTGATACAAAATTCCTTAGCGTTAAAGCCGGCGCTCAACAAATTGCTTAATCCTCCTTGCCGAGTAATTTTCCCGCAATCGCCCAATTCTCGTCGGGAATCTCATCAAAACTGATATAGGTGTATGACCTCGGTTTTTTAGCAACGCGCTCCAACGTGTCGCACAATTCTGTCGCAATTTGTTGTTTTTGTTCGCGTGTTAACGTTCCAGCCACACGGATATTGACATAAGGCATATAAATTTTCTCCTTTATTTTTTAGTTACTGACTTGTCATTTGATAGCAGCGACAATGTTATCAAACACCTTCTCAAACATTTCCGCTGTGAGACGTTTGGTTTGTGTATTGTAGCGACTGCAATGGTAGCTGTCATAGAGTTTCAGCCCATTTCCCAGCGGCAAATGATGCATCGCACCGTGACCGAACGGATAATCTTTCAATTTAAGCTGTAAACTCATCAATGTCGCCTGATGCGCAACCGTTCCCAATGCGAGTATTGCCATGCCATCATGCTGTACAAACTCGTTTATCTCTGCTGTCAGATACTGATTACACTGCTTGATTTCTTGCGGCATGGGCTTATTTTCCGGTGGCAAACACTTGACCGCATTGGTAATGCGACATCCTAACAACTGCAATCCGTCATTCGCTGCAACAGACTCCGGTCGCGTGGCAAAACCAAATTGATGCAATGTCCGGTACAGTAGAATTCCTGCATAATCACCGGTAAATGGTCGACCTGTCCTATTAGCGCCGTGCATACCGGGTGCCAGACCGATAATCAGCAGCTTGGGATTGATATCGCCAAAAGCGCTGACTGGCCGGGCGTGATAATTTGGATGCTTGGTTTTCACCGATTGCAAAAAACCGGACAAGCGAGGACATTGTGTACAATCAAATGTACTCAAATTGTTGCATTGCTGCGTTAAAGCATTATGGAGCATTCGTAAAACTCGAGGTCATGGGTTAATATCGTAAGGTTATGCCAAGCATCTCATCAAAAATTGATTATTCTGATTCTGTTATTCGCTGCTGTTCAGTCATCCTGCTATTTATCGCCACCCTACCGGGCATCGCGCTAGCGCAAGAATCATCCAGTACCACAAACAATTCAACTATTATTGTATTGTCTGCGCCTGATGATATTAAAAAATTGTTGATCAAGCATTTTAAATTACCAACGGAGCCGTTTACAGATAGTACCGCTGAAAAAGCTTTTTTGTATCGCGCGCAAAATGAAATTCGCGATTTATTGGCAGTCGAGGGTTATTTCGCGCCATCCATTTCATTGTCACATCAGATTCAGGGAAAAGTTACAACACCTGAAATCAAAGTAGATCCCGGCGTACTGACACGCATTGGTGAAATTTCCATTACATTTCATGGCGACATCGCACAAGAAAATGAGCAATATAAAAAACGCATAGCGCAAATCCGGGCTGCATGGCCTTTGCAAACAAACTCACCGTTCCGCTCCGCTGAATGGGAACAAGCAAAAACATCGCTATTATCCAGCGTCTCACAAGAAGAATTCGCCGCAGCCAGTATCGTTACCAGTCAGGCAAGGATTGATCCGGATCATGCACGCGCCGATCTTTCCATCACCATTGATTCCGGACCCATTTTCCATTTTGGTGAAATACAAATCACCGGACTAAAACGTTATGACCAGACACTGATTACTAACCTCGCACCATTTAAAACAGGCGACGTTTATCGACGTGACTTGTTGCATCTTTATCAGATTGAACTGCAAAAAAAACCGCAATTTAACACGGTTTCGGTCAATATTTCGCCGGATACCACACAACACAAATCCATACCTGTTCAAATTGCTCTGACAGAAGCTCAGTCGCAGCAATTTGCATTTGGCGCAGGCTACAGCTCGAATAATGGTGCGCGCGGTGAAATCAATTATCGCAATCATAATTTGCTGGATCGCGCCTGGAATCTAACCAGTATGCTGCGCTTAGAGCAAAAGCGTCAAACCTTTTTTACCGGCGTTGATACCCAGCCAGACCAAAACAATATCAATTATTCACTGGGTGCCAGCCTGCAAACGACGGATATTGAGAATTTGAAAACAGTGGAGCAAAAAATCGGTGTTAGCCGCAATTATCAAACGCCGAAAACTCAAATGCAGCTTGGGTTGAATTGGCAAAGGGAACACAAAAAGCCCGAAGGTGCGATCAACCAAATCAATGAAGCACTAATGCTGGATTGGCGCTGGCGACGGCAAGTTGTCGATAATCCGCTGCATATCCGGCGTGGCGATGTAACAGAAATTCGTATCGGGGGCGGTAGCCAGCTGTTCTTTTCAGACCAGGATTTTATTCGCACTTATGTGCGACAACAAAGCTGGTGGCCAGTGGGCTCTCAAGATGTTATCTATTTGCGTGCAGAAGTAGGTTATACATTGGCTTCATCACGGTTTGGGATTCCTCAGGAATACCTGTTCCGTGCAGGCGGCATTCAATCGATTCGCGGCTATGACTTCAAGAGCATAGGCGTACACGAAGGCAACGCGATTGTGGGTGGCCGTACTATGGCCACAGCCACCGCCGAATATACCCGTTGGTTCACCCAACAATGGGGTGCGGCGGCTTTTGCAGACATTGGTAGCGCGGCCGACAATTGGCAAAGAATGCATGCTTTTCTAGGCTATGGCATCGGCGTTCGCTGGGGCAGCCCGGCGGGACCGATTGCGCTTGACTTAGCGCGGTCCAATGAAACCGGTACACTACGCTTTTATTTCTCCTTGGCGGTTGCATTCTGAGTTTTGATCATGACAAACCCATCGCATAGCAATCACAGTTCCCAAAATAGCCATAAACCATACAACCGGTTGGTGAGCTTACTACTTGTACTGATTTTGCTTGCTTCAAGTGCAGGATATTGGTTATTCAGCACCTCCTCCGGATTGCAATGGACTTTCTCTACCATCAACCGCTTAAGCGCCGGCGCAGTGCAATTTGAGGAAATACAAGGAACACTGCAAAACATGCGCATTGCAAATATTCGTATGGTCAGCGATGAATATCAGGTCTCGCTACAAAACGTCCATGTCTCCTGGCGCCCAGGCCAATTGCTCAGAAAATGGATCGAGATTGACCAAATAACGATTGAAGCGGTGGATATTCAACAACTGCTTGCCACCACCGCAACCCCACCGCCCACTTTACCCGAACACTTAACCATCCCACTCGCTGTGTCGATTCACTTGCTCAAAGTCAACACAATACAAGTAATCTCAGCAGAAAATCAACATTCCGCATTGACGCTTTCTAATCTTGCGCTGTCACTCGCCAGCAATGGCTATGATCATCGACTCAACCATCTGGATTTTCATACACACTGGGGCGCTGTCAGTGCTTTGGCGGCACTCAATGGAAATGCTCCATTTGAGCTATCTGGGCGGATTGATCTGGCGGATGCTGACCCATGGGGCGACACCGAGGCCGTGATTACCGGCAATCTGGAACAACTGAATATTCAAATCAACGCCAAGCAAAGCAATATCAAAAGAGATTTAAAACTACATCTGCAACCTTTTGCAGCCAATCCGGTAACACAGTTTCATGCTAACTTGGAAAGACTCAATCCGGCAGGTTTCCTTTCCGATGCACCGACTGCCGATCTTTCAGTATCCGCACATTTGACGCAAAATGAATCAGGACAGCTGGCAGGTGAAGTTCAGATTGAAAATCTTACAGCAACCCCACTGAATCACAGCGGCCTTCCGTTTACTAAAATTAGTACGCAAGTACTGATGACGGAGAATGTTATTCAGTTACAGAATATCCGTACTCGAATTGCCGCAAATGAAGTCATCAGGGGCAGCCTGATCTGGCATCGACAAGAAGCATCCGCATCAGCCGATTTTCTGGTTAACCAATTAAATCCACAACATATTGATAGTCGCATACAGATAACGCAAGTTTCCGGTCAGATCAATTTACAAGGCAATGCTCAGAAACAATCCGCCCGCATCAATCTCAAGGATAATTCAGCTGTTCTGAATGCCGCCATAACGCGGACAGACAACCACATTACGCTTGAGCAATTCAATCTTCAGCGCAACAAATCGCGATTAAGCGGACAAGGAAAACTCGATCTCAGCAACGAGCAATCGTTCGAGCTATCGAGCAATTTGGTTAATTTTAATATTGCCAATTTTGTCCAAGCGCCTGATTCCAATTTAAATGCGACTATAAAGCTAGCCGGCAAATTATCTCCGCACATTTCCGGTGTATTGGAATACGCGATCCAAAAAAGCCATCTGGCAAAATCCCCAATAACCGGAAGTGGTCAAGTTGCATTCAGCGGACGGGAGCAATTTAAGGGTAAAGCGGAATTAACTGTTGGATCCAATCATTTTCTGGCACAAGGCGATATGCGCGAATCCGATAATACGTTGCAATTAGAAATTAATGCGCCATCGTTACAACAACTTGGACTTGGCTTAACGGGTGATTTACAAGCCCGCCTCAAATTCAATGGAAACCTAAACTCTCCTGATTTTCAAGTAAACATACATAGCAAGCGGCTACATATGCCGGAAGAACAACATCTTTCGGGATTATCCGTCAATGGCCGTTTACACAATGACACAATCTCATTCAACGCAACCGTTGCAAACTATGCCACCAATCAAAAAACTGTGCTGCAGCACCTAGCCGTCGATACCCATGGAAAGGTTTCCGACCATACCGTATCGGTTAATGCGCAGATCAATGATGATATTCAAATTCGGATGAAAGCAACAGGAGCAATGGAAGGAAAAACTCCACTGCAATCCCTGCGTTGGAATGGGCAATTGGCAGAATTATCCTCGGTCGGAGAAATACCCATTCGCTTAAAGACACCCGCGACACTCTCAATCAATCCTGACTCGATTACGCTCGGCCACGCTACATTCTCAATTTCCGACGGTTTTTTAAGCATCGATCAACTGCAGTGGACTCCCAAGGAATGGAAAACTAGCGGCCATTTTTCCGGCGTTGCCGTATACCCCGGCAAACAACACACTGTACGCGAATCCGCTTTACATGTGGGCGGCCAGTGGGATTTTGCTTCCAGCGTTCAGCTCAAAGGTAATCTGCAAATCCGCCGGGAACATGGCGATTGGTATTTACCCGGCGACATATCTCAACCAATAGGTTTAGAAACCCTACAACTACAGGTAACCGCACACGATGAAACAATAACTGGCAAATTTGAATTGGTGAGCCAACAGTTAGGCAACGCCAAAGCGCATTTGACCGTACCGATCAAGCAATCAACCAACCGTTGGTCGATTGCTGGCGAAGCGCCTTTGCATGGCGAAGTAACTGCGCATATCAGCAATTTAAAGTGGGTTGATGCAATACTGGATAACAGCATAAGCATGAATGGGCAACTTCAAATTCAAGCGCATATCAAAGGGACACTGAATCAGCCGGATTTTACCGGCGCGGCTACCGGCAAAGCATTAAGCATACTGTTATTGGAGCATGGCATCGATTTACAGCAGGGCGATCTGGTCGCCAGTTTCCATCACTCAAACTTAAATATTGATCGACTTGACTTTATCACGCCGCATCGACCACCGCCGGATAATCGCCTACTAAAAGATCTCAAATTGGATGACACATCGGGTACGCTGAAGATCACTGGCAACATCGGGCTTGTCGGCAACGAAAGCCATCTAAATTTCAAAATGAGTCAATTACCGCTAGCGCACAAAACCGATTACTGGATTATTACATCCGGCTCCGGCCAAGCTAAGTTTCACAACAACAATCTGAGTGTGAAAGGCGATATATTGGCAGATGCTGGGATATTGCTACAACCACCTGACAACCGGCCTGAGTTATCTGAAGATATTGTTTTTGTGAACAGTCGGCCCAGTACTACCCAGCAAAATTTATCACTGCTTTTGGATATGAATCTCAATTTGGGAGAAAAATTCTTTATTCACGTATCCGGTTTAGAAGGTCGCCTGGCCGGACAACTGCAAATTCAAAGTGATCAAAAAAATGCATTAAAAGTCAGTGGCTCGATTTCGGCACAAGATACAACTTTCAAAGCATATGGTCAGGATCTCACGGTTAAACGCGGCATCGTCAGTTTTCAAGGCCCACTAGATGATCCCGGATTAAGTGTGTTAGCGATACGAGAAGGCTTGCAGGTTGAAGCCGGCGTTGAAATTCTGGGTTCAGTGCGACATCCCCAGGTTAAATTGGTGTCGACTCCGAATGTTCCCGATACCGAAAAGCTGTCATGGATTGTGTTAGGCAGAAAACCTGACGCAAGTGGACTGGATACTTCCGCGTTGCTGCTTGCAGCCGGATCGATATTAGGTGGGCAATCCGGTACCGGCATCACCGATCAAATTACTCGCACGTTGGGTGTTGATGAAATCACGGTGAAGCAGGCGGGTATTGGCAGTTCGTTAACCGGACAGGTCGGCGTAATCGGAAAGCGTATTTCGTCGCGCGTTTATTTAAGTTATGAACGCAGCCTAGCAACAACGACCATGGGAATCACCAAACTGACTTACAATCTGACGCCTAGAGTTACAGTTGTTACGCAGGCTGGTGAAGATAATGCAGCAAGCTTGTTCTATACCATCCAGTTTGATTAGCCTCATTTTTATTGCTGGTACAGTGAACAAATATGCTTTATCAAACGCCGCGCCTGTTCTATTTTTGGTGCTTTGGAAAGAACGTGCTTACCGCCATCGTCCAACAAAATCAATTCACAGTCATTGGAACCGATAGCAGTCTGGGCCAAATTAGCAACCAGCAAAGGCAAATTCTTCTTACGCCGTTTCATTTCTGCATTCCTTTCAAGATTTTCTGTCTCCGCCGCAAAACCAACACAGAAAGGTGGTTTGGGCAGACTAGATATCGTCTTCAGAATATCTGGATTAGGAATCAGCGCTATCGACAACTTGCTCTCAGATTTCTTTAATTTTTGCTGACTGACTTTTTCCACGCGATAATCAGCAACAGCAGCGACACTGATAAAAATGTCGATCTGCGCTATTTCTGCCTGCACAACATGCAACATATCATGCGCACTCACTACTCGAATGAGTTTTTCTACTGCTGGCGGTGTCAAACATGTGGGACCGGAAACAAGCGTCACCTTTGCACCCGCTTCCATCGCAGCCTGAGCAACAGCGTATCCCATTTTCCCGGAACTGTTGTTGGTTATACCGCGTACAGCGTCAATCGCTTCAAACGTAGGTCCAGCTGTCACCAGAACATTTTTACCTTGCAGTAAGTTGTCAGTTTGAAAAGCTGCGCTCACCGCTTGCAACAGCTCACACGCCTCCAGCATACGCCCCATCCCTATTTCGCCGCAAGCCTGCTCACCACTGGCGGGACCGATTATCTTTACGCCATCATGTTGCAACACCGACAAATTACGTTGTGTCGCTGGATTCTCCCACATTTGCCGATTCATGGCAGGGGCCACCATGAGCGGACAATCACGCGCCAAACATAATGTCGTAAGCAAATCATTCGCCATACCGCCCGCAAGCCTCGCAATAAAATCAGCACTCGCCGGTGCTACCAGAATCATATCGACATTGCGAGATAGGCTGATATGCGCCATGTTATGAGTAGCATTGGTCTCCCACAAATCCGTATAAACAGGATTACCCGTCAGTGCCTGGAAAGTTGCTGATCCGACAAATTGACAAGCCGCTTGAGTCATTACCGTGTGTACCTCAATCCCGTCCTGAGTTAGCAAGCGCGCCAATTCCGCAGCTTTGTAGGCAGCCACACCACCGGTTATACCCAACAGTAAGCGTTTTTTAGCTATAGGAAATGTACATGTCGTCATAACAAAATATTTTTATGAATAAACCTAGTCAATCAATGAATTGGGATTAGTATAGATACCTATTTGCTCATTTTACTCAATATGATCGCATCGCATGTCGCTATCAGTAAAATCTTCTGTCTTACTCAGCAATAGATCGTAATACACCTGTAACAAACCGTTTCATTTTACATGATCAAGCTATCTATATTATTTTATGGCGATTACAAATTGGCCAGTATCTGAACGACCACGCGAAAAACTCCTACAGAAAGGCGTTACTGCACTTTCGGATACCGAACTGTTGGCCATATTTCTACGTACGGGCATAACGGGAAAAAGTGCTGTGGATCTCGCAAGAGAATTACTTTCACATTTCGGTAGCTTAACCAAGGTCTTTGCAGCCAGTCAGGCTAGTTTCTGTCAAATACCGGGAATGGGTATCGCAAAGTACACGCAACTACAAGCCGTATTAGAAATGGCCCGGCGCGCACTAAGCGAGGAGCTCAAAAATGAAAATGCAATGAACTCGCCCGAACTGGTTCGAAATTTTCTACGTTTAACGCTAGCAAGCAAACAGCATGAAGTATTTATCGGTATTTTTCTCGATGCTAAAAATCATACAATTGCAACTGAAGAGTTATTCAGCGGCACACTGACACAAACCAGCGTATATCCACGGGAAGTCATCAAGCGCGTTTTGCATCACAATGCCGCTGCGATAATCTTTGCACACAATCATCCTTCCGGCGTAGCGGAACCCAGCCATGCCGATAAAATACTTACTCAATCTCTAAAGCAAGCATTAGCAATGATCGACGTTAAAGTACTCGATCATTTTATTGTTGGCAATGGTACCGCCATGTCCTTTGCTGAGCATGATTTAATTTGAATCGTCACATTTGAATAAGTGCTACAAATCAGGGTATAATAGCGGCTTTAAGAATTCTGGAGTGCACGAGTATGGCACGAGTATGTCAAGTAACTGGCAAAAAACCGATGGCAGGTAATAATGTTTCTCACGCAAATAATAAAACCAAAAGACGCTTCCTGCCCAACTTGCAGCATCGTAAGTTTTGGGTCGAAAGTGAAAATCGTTGGATTAGCTTACGTTTATCGAATGCTGCCTTACGCACGATAGATAAGAATGGTATTGATGCAGTATTAGCTAAAATGCGCTTACAAGGCAAAAGCATCTCTTAATATATTGAAAAAGCTAAGTTACTACGTTAGGGAGTCATCGCAATGCGTGAAAAGATAAAGCTCGAATCATCAGCAGGAACAGGTCATTTTTATACAACGACTAAAAACAAACGTGCAAAGCCAGAAAAATTGGAGTTAATGAAATTTGATCCTGTTGTGCGCAAGCACGTAATGTATAAAGAAACGAAATTGAAATAAAAGAAGCAGAATAAATAAAAAACCCGCTAAAAAGCGGGTTTTTTATTTCTAGCTTTATCTATCTATTCCTTATGCATAACAGCGCAATCTCTGCGAGAAGGCCCTTAACACCTCAATACCGCTCTCTTCCGCACGTCGACACCAATCCTCCAGTTGCTTAACCAGCTCTTCGGTTGATGCGGTAGAGCGTTGCCAAATTTCGGCCAATTCCTCACGCATGGTATAAACTTTATCAAGCGTTTTAGCATTACTTAGTACTTGACTTAACTTTTCACGCTCATGCTCTTGTAAAGTTTTTGAATCCGCCAAAATCCAACGTTTCAAGGTGGTTTTATCTACACCATATTGTACTGTTGCTTCTTTTAAATGAACCATTTCTTTTGCAAAAGTAACCTGTAGTGATTTAGTATACTTAGCAAGTACTTCATAACGATGTGAAATTACGGCCTGTAATGTATCCAGATCACATTGAGTCTTTTCTCTATCTATCCGTAACTTGGGTGCAATCTTCTTAACTTTTGCAAGCCCTAGCATCTCCAAAATACGAATATACATCCAGCCGATATCAAATTCATACCATTTATTGGATAAACGTGCTGATGTTGCATAAGCATGATGATTATTATGCAACTCTTCTCCACCGATTAAGATACCCCATGGCAGGATATTTCTACTTGCATCTTCTGCTTGGAAATTACGATACCCCCAAAAATGCCCGACACCATTAATAATACCTGCTGCAAAAATAGGCGCCCACATCATTTGAATAGCCCATATCGTAATACCAATCGGGCCGAACAAAATGACATTAATAATTAACATCAGAGCAACACCTTTTGCACTATGCTTACTATAAATATTGCGCTCCACCCAGTCATCGGGAGTGCCGTATCCATATCTTTCCAAAGTTTCCGGATTTTTTGCCTCCAGCCGATACAGCTCGGAGCCTTCGTATAAAACCTTCTTGATACCAACGACTACTGGACTATGCGGATCATCTTTGGTTTCGCATTTTGCATGATGCTTGCGATGAACTGCCGTCCATTGTTTTGTTACCATTCCAGTGGTCAACCATAGCCACAAGCGAAAGAAGTGGCTAGGTATCGCATGCAACTCCAGTGCTCTGTGCGCTGAATGCCGGTGAAGATAAATTGTAATCGCCGCAATTGTAATATGCGTAAATACTAAAGTAACGACAACGTACCCCCACCATGGCATATCGATTACGCCGGAGATTAAATTTAGAAAATCAGAAATCATATAGTCACTATCCTTTTAGAAACCCACCATCACATAGACTTACTTAAATAAGTAGACCAGCCGCTCGTTTTTAAATTCAACTAATTCAATATCATTTTTTAAAACTATTATTTGCTTACCCTACTGTACACACTATGCACTCAATTTCTACCATTCACTTTTACACCATCATATGATAACACTTTACAAAATGAAAAATATAATCTGCATCAAATCGTCACTAAAAGCCATCTGTGCGCTTATACACTGAATCTTAAAGCGTTATAGAGATATCACTCAATTATTGAAAGAAAATTATTCACTGTACTATACGCCATTCCCCAGGTGCAATTCCTTGTACAGTATACTGGCCGATTGCATACCGAATTAATCGCAAAGTAGGAAATAACACCGCCGCTGTCATCCGTCTTACCTGGCGATTCTTACCCTCATTGAGGACTAAGGACATCCAAGTAGTGGCAATATTCTTACGAAAACGAATGGGAGGTGTTCGCGGCCAAAGACAACTGGGCTCATCCATTAGGGATGCCTGCGCAGGTTGTGTTTTAAAATCATTAAGCACCACACCTTGACGTAGCTTAGCTAATGTAGGTTCATCAGGTTCACCTTCAACTTGGACCCAATAAGTTTTAGGTAGCTTAAACTTCGGATGACTGATTTTATTTTGTAATTTTCCATCATTCGTTAATAAAACTAAACCTTCACTATCCGCATCCAATCTGCCTGCCGGGTAGAAACTCGGAAATGGAATAAAATCTTTCAATGATTGATGACCGCTTTCGGGTGTAAATTGGCAAATTACACCATAGGGTTTATTGAATAGAATTAGCCGAGACATATCAATCAAAAATGTTGAAAAACAAATTCAATTCAAATTCAGTCCATTCATAACATCTCAGGGTAGATAACGGCATGAAGTACTGATTCAGTTGCATCTTCTCTCTGCTGACATCGAATCCACCACACGGAGCCTTTCTTGACACTTAATCCTGGAGGAATGACTGGAACTAAGTAACTAGCAACCTCACTCAGCGTCGGCTGATGACCGACAATTACCACAGCACCCTGTAAATTGGGCCAATTTACAGCAGCAAGAATATTTTTTACGCCAGCGCCGGGTCCTATTTCAGCATTAGTGACAAAATCGGATTCCAGCGCCGCCGCAGTTTGTTGAGCACGCTGTGCAGGACTAACGATCACCAATGTATTCTCCGGCAACCTTGATTTAAGCCATCCAGACATGCGCTTTGCCTGATCTAATCCTTTTTCAGTGAGTTTACGATCCATATCCGGAAAACCATCTTCTGCTTCCGCATGGCGCCACAAAATCAAATCCATCATATTTCCGATAAAAGAAGAATTTTCATTAATATATCAATCCTGCAGCTCATCAAACAACACATCCGGACCATAACCAGGGCATTGAATTACTACCACTTTACGCCGCGATTGCTCACCTTGCTTTAATATCACCTGACCTATAGGCACATCAAAATGCTTAGCAAGGAATCTCACGAGCGCCGCATTTGCCTTACCTTCCAGCGGAGCAGCCGCAAGTTTTATTTTAAGCGCATCACCATGCAACCCTGCAGTGATAGTATTTTTTGCACCCGGTTGAACGTGCAAATTCAAAATAAGATTATTTTCACTATCATACCGATACCAGCTCATATCAGTTCTTCAACACCTAGTGAAGCATTGCGGCAATTTGCATATGTACTCCGGCCACTATCATGAGCAGTAACTGAATGATGATCAACACGAACAACGGAGACAGATCAACATTGGCGATTGGCGGAATATATCTGCGAAAAACGCTTAAAAATGGACGTGTGAAATTATCCAGTAAGGGTGCTAATGGACTATGTGGATTAACCCATGACAGAACAGCCTGCATGATGATTGCTATCAACACAATATAGAGCGTCGTTTTAACAATCTCAACAATACCCAACAATCCCATAGTCCCGGATGCGGTGCCGATATTGGCGCCAAAATCATAGTCTTGTACCATATAAACACTGGTGATGATGATACATTCCAGCAACCAGGCTAATATGAGCGTAGATAGATCAAGCCCTCCCCAACCGGGAATAATGCGCCGTGCTGGACGCACAATAAAATCAGTGGCTGCAATCAGGAACTGAGATATTGAATTGTAGTAAGGAACTCGTAGTAACTGAAAATAAAAGCGCAACAATAATGCCAAGGAGAATAAGCCCAGGATGGTATCAAGAAGAAAAATTAGAATCTGATTAGACATAAGAATTTTCCAGAAAACTATAATCGATGATTAATAAATTGCTCACTGGCTTCATTAAGATTTACATTTTACCAAACTCATCACTCATTTCATGTGAACGCTGGCTGGCACGATGAATAGCAGCTATGATCTTACACTTAATATCATTTTTTTCCATCGCCTGAATTGCTTGCTCGGTTGTACCACCTTTTGAGGTTACCCGGGCTCGCAATAATGCGGGATCTTCATCACTCACACTGGCCAGCTTACACGCACCGGCAAATGTCTGTAAACTGAGTTGCTTAGCCTGGTCGGGTGTTAGACCCAATTCTATTCCCGCTTGCTGCATAGATTCAATAAAATAAAAAACATAGGCAGGTCCACTGCCCGAAATAGCCGTTACCGCATGCAATGTTTCTTCTTCCTCCACCCAAAGTGTAGCGCCTACCGCCATAAGAATCGACTCGGCATTTTTTTTATCCTGTTCGCTGACATTGGAACCGGCATACAACCCGGTCACTCCGGAGCGCACCAGCGAGGGTGTATTCGGCATAGCGCGCACAACTCGCTGATAACCACCCAGCCAGCGCATAATATCCAACGTACGAATACCTGCCGCAATCGATATGATCAATTGATCCTGCAGCAATGGCGCAAGCCTTTGAGTTAACTCAAATAGTTGCTGCGGCTTCACGGACAACAAAATAACATCGCTATCAATCACCTCGCTGGCAAGATCGGGTACCGCTGATACGCCAAACATCTGCTGTATCTTGTCACGACTTTCCGCATTAATCTCAACCACGTGCAGCTGCCCGGCTGTATAACCTTGCTGCAGCAACCCACCAATTAAAGCCGAGGCCATATTACCGCCACCAATGAATGTAATATTCATATTGATTGATCTTACCATTATGTTATTTAAGTATCGGAAAAAATTATGATTCTACAATTGTTACAACCCGCATAGAAGACACTTCAACACCAAGCCCATACCAATCAGTGCTGGCAATTCGGACAATAAAAACTTGAACGTTGATTCTGCTTGATTTGTTTAATGGTATGACCGCATCGCTTACAACATTGACCTGCGCGTCCATAAACCCCATAACACTGCTGAAAATATCCAGGGTTTCCGTCGCTATTCACGAAATCACGCAAACTGCTACCTCCCGCTTCGATTGCCTGTTGCAAGGTTTGCTTAACCGCCTGTACCAGTCTTTCATAACGAGTGATCGCGATTCTGCTCGCAGCTATCCTAGGATTAATGCCTGCGAGAAATAAAGCTTCATTGGCATAAATATTACCAATACCAACAACCATATGACTATTCATCAGCGTTTGTTTAATACTGACATGACTTTCTCTGGTTTTTTCAAATAATTGCTTCGCATTAAAATCTGTAGTTAATGGCTCGGGCCCCAGATTTACCAAAAGCGGGTGTTGCAAAATATCTCCTTCATGCCACAGCACCGCACCAAAACGGCGCGGATCTCGTAGCCTCAGAATGGTTCGACCGCCTAAAACCAGATCGAAGTGATCATGTTTCTCTGGCGCTGCAATCGAACACCCCAGTTTCACCGACAGTATACGTAGACTCCCTGACATTCCCAAATGGAAAATCAGCGTTCCAGAACCGCAATCAAGCAGCAAGTACTTAGCCCGCCTGGTCACGGCCTGAATCTTCAAGCCCGCCAATATCACTGACAAATCGCTCAATATAGGCCATCGCAGGCTAGGATTACGAATAATCGCATGTGCAATTTCTTGACCCATTAGATGAGGCGCGATACCCCGTCGTGTTGTTTCCACTTCCGGTAGTTCCGGCATCAGCTTTTAGTAGACCATTGAGAAACTGCCTGGCTTAGTTTAATCGCGTACGGATCGAGTAACTGCCGTCCCGCGTCAACAGGAAAGTGATAACCAATACCGCCATCAGCCCTTAAAAACACGACTTCGGTTTCACTTTGCAAAATTCTCAGAACGATTTTTTGTTCGTTCTTTAAACTGATTTTTATATCGCCCACTTCAACCAGATCATCACTCAGCTGCTGTTCGAATGTCAGTTCTCGCGCATAAGCGGTTTGCCACAAGTGAACCCAGTGCTCTATCGTCTTTGTATCCAATGTTTGGCCAGAATCCTGGATAATACTATTCCAATTTCCATTTTTAAATTCTACGGATAAGTGACTCAATTCCAAGCGCATTGGTATTTCATTCGATGCCAGCAATCGCGGATTGATCAGATCACTGGCACTGAGCGGCAACGCCAGCACATAGCGCGGCGCAACTAAGTAAACAAGGTCATTCGTCATGACATATTGCTGCTGGGTAACGGGTGCAAAACCGCCAAAGCCGACATATTCATCATCAAAATATAATTGCACACCAGGTCGATCCAGACCAAAACGCCCCAGATCTGTCGCTGGGAAACGTTGATCACTAGTGGCTGTCAGAATTTTCAGAATTTCTTTGATCTTTTCTTCATCCGCCTGGGCTTGTACCGGTTTTATCAGATACCAGCGATGATCCAGTCGTTTGAGTATCATCTCTTTTTGCTGTCGAATGATACGTACAGTCTGCACGTCTTCCATCACTGCAGACGAAATTGGATACTCCTGAACACCCTGAATTTGTGGTTTAGAATACAAAAACACCATCAAACCAACAATTGTGGCAAACATGATCAGGTTAAGGCGTGCAGGGTGAGTCATTTTTTATATTTTTCTTCTGCGACGCCACCAAATGGCGAATCCACTGACCAAAAAGAATGCCGGCAACATAACAAGAAAACCAACGACAATCAAAGTAAGCCCAGATTCGCTAAATATCAGGCTATTATCAAGTGTTGCGCGCGGTTGAATCAGAATCAGCTCTTCGTCACCCGTCAACCAATTGATCAAATTAATACCAAAATCCAGATTACTACCATTCCCTAGATAAGCATTCGCAAGAAAATGCCCGCTGCCAACAACGACTATTCGCTGCTCACGATCTTGAATATTGCGGGTCAACGCTGCGGCAATGCTAATCGGGCCAGCCACATCCACAGCCTGATCATAAGTAATTTCTCCATCCAGATTCCCAGTTTCCACCCAGCCTTGGTGTGCCGCTTCAACCAGCGCGACACTGCTCCACTCCGCATTTTCATCAATCAATATCTGCCGCGCAAACGGAAACACCGTGATATAGTCGAAATCATCGGTTATCACATGTTGTCCGTAACTGGCGCCCAAAGCAAAAGTATGCGGTGCTTTCAGTTGCTTTGCTTGAGGATCGATCACAACGCCCGGCGTCAATATCAAACGCAATTTCTCTGTCAAAGGCAATAAGCCGCGCAATGACTCCTGATCAACCAGCCATAACAAATTACCGCCACGATCAATATAATTCAATAACTTATCAACTTCTCCAGGCAACAAGTCCGCCTGTGGAGAAGCAATGATGAGCACACTCGCATTTGCAGGCACTTCCCGTTCAATAGCAAGATTCAGCGATTGACTGACAAAACCATTCTTGCGCAGTTGCTTGCCAAACTCCCCTAAATCATAATTCGCATTGCCATCCAGCTTGCGTTCTCCATGCCCACTCAATACAACTATCCTTTTATCTTCAGCACGTATAAGCCGCATCAAGATATTGGAAAACGCCTGTTCATTAATTACCGTGAGATGTTCCCGTCTATCATTAAATGACACCACCATTTCACCATTCATATGCACACCGGCCTCCTGCGTCAGCTTAGGCTGCTCGGTCGGGTCAATGAACGTCAACGACAGATCGTGCTTAGTATGTTGATACAACGCAACAAAATCAGCGATAATCTTGCGTATATCGCCAAATTCTGCATGTTGCTCAGTAGCATACGCGGTTACTTGCACGGGTCCTTGCAGCTTCTGCAATATCTCTATGCTGGCTTCGCTCAAACTGTTACGTGCATTCTGACTGACGTCCCACTGCCATCGGCTTTGTGTTGTCAGATAACCAAGCAAAGTAACTAATAACAATAACAAAATGACGAACGCAGCATGCTGCATTCGATAATACCATCGTAATTTTTTATTGAGCGCGGTCATTGATGTAATTTTTCACTTACCCATGTAGGCGCTCGCCATCCAGGCGGTGAATCGTCAGTATCAGGAATGTCGTCATAAACAAAATAAAATAGGCGATACTGGATGTATCAATCAATCCTTGATTAAAATTCTCAAAATGCTTCAGCAACGAAATAAAGTGCAACCAGTGATTTGTTTCACCAGCCGCCAAATCAATTATCCACAATCCCAATAGCACGCCTAACGCGCCAATCGCAGCAATTACCGGTTGTGCCGTCAAGCTGGAGATATACAGACCTAATGCAGAAAAACATGCAGCAACCAATAATAAACCCATGGTATTGCTCAGTAACAAACCAAAGTCGATGGCACCGCCCAGCAACAATGACATACATAATGCAACAATCAAGGCAATGACCATCGCAAAGAAAATCATTAGTCCGAGAAATTTTCCAACGATAATATCCGTCATGGAAATAGGCGCTGACATCAATAGCGTTAGCGTATGATTTCGACGTTCTTCAGCCAGCAAGCGCATGGATAATAATGGCGTGATCATTAGAAACACAATGGCCGCCATTGCAAACACAGGTGAAATAATGGTCTCCGTTACTCCTGGCGGATTTTCGATCTGTAACAATTGCGCTTGTATCTCTAGAAATGCATCCAATCGCCCCAGAAAAGCCCAAGTTAGTATTAATTGTATCAAAGCCAATAATATCCAGGCTAAAGGAGAAGTAAACAGCATATTTAATTCTTTACGGACAATTGTAACAATCATCTCAAGGATTCCGGTTCATTGATCACTGTGTCAGTTGTGTAAATACCATCTCCAGACTGGTACCCTGCTGTTGCAATTCCGCCATCGTTTGATCAAACACCACGCTGCCTTTATGCATAATTTGCACTCTGTCACAAATGTTCTCAACTTCGGATAGTATGTGTGTTGATAAAATTACGCTACTGGAAACGCCCAGCTCCCGCACCAGTTTACGAATTTCGCGCATCTGATTTGGATCGAGTCCCACTGTCGGTTCATCCAAAATAATAACATCCGGATTATGAATAATGGCCTGTGCAATACCGACACGCTGTTGGAAGCCTTTTGATAAGGTACTAATCAAGTGCCTGCCGCGATCCTCCAAACCGCAACGCTGTTTCGCATCGCCTAATGCTGTGTGAATTTTCGGTTTGCTTAGGCGGTGCAATCGTGCAGCAAACAGTAAAAATTCATCGACAGTCATGTCTTGATACAGCGGCGGAATCTCCGGCAAAAAACCGAGATGGGCTTTGGCTTCTTGGGGCTTATTCAATAAATCGATACCACAAATCTCAATACTGCCAGCACTCGGCGCAAGATTACCCGTAAGCATCCGCATGGTTGTTGTTTTACCCGCTCCATTCGGCCCCAATAATCCCAATACCTCGCCTCGCTGCAATTGAAGATTAATGTCACGTACTGCGATATGGGAACCATAATTACGACACAGGTTTTGTGTTGATAGAGTTGTCGCTGTCATGTTATTCGAGATATAAGGTTGCTTAAATTCATTGACTTACAGAAAATCTATCGAGAGAGATCTTAACCATGATCTCAAAATAACTCATAGACATGAAAATATGCTTAAAAGACTAGTCTTCATTAATTTCTGTTTGATTTCAACCACAACAATCTGTTGTCATTTGTTTATCGCCACATTCCTGCTCAAATACCCTACAGCTCAATCGTGTTAAATCGTTAATTTTAATCGATTCGGATTTATGATTTATACCACAAATCTGTTGCAATTAAGCAACACACTGATTTATTAAACTAAGCAAACAAACTGATAATCGAACACTAACAGTCTTGAAGTAGTAGAATATACCAAGAAGAGTATTTAAAACATAAATGGCAGTGTGACTTTTTACACATGTGACCTGTAACAGAAATTTTAGAACCGCAGTTTTCGTTTTCATTAAAAGGACAACAGCATGAAGAAACTATCAACCAAAAATACCCTGATTGGAATGATCCTTATACCAGCAATGTTTTCTGGTGCTGTCTTAGCACAAGTAGGCGGTATTGATCAGGATCGTACTGTAAAAAAACCTGAAGCTTATGGTGTTGATGATCGTGGTGTGGTCGTAAGGAATACTACCGGATTATGTTGGCATACTGGCTACTGGACTCCAGCAATGGCGATTCCGGAATGTGAACCCGATCTGGCCAAGAAGGTAGTAGCTGAAGCGCCACCAGCGCCAGCGCCCGTACCGGTCGCACCTAAAAAGGTGACATTCTCAGCTGATGCATTGTTTGATTTTGATAGTGCAAAATTAAAACCAAGTGGTGGACACGGCATCCTGGCATTGAACGACTTTGCGGCGAGCCTGAAAGATGTTAAATATGATCGCATAGAGGTTGTAGGCCATGCAGACCGAATTGGCTCCGATAGCTATAATCACAAACTCTCTCATAGACGTGCGGAAGCAGTTAAAGCACATTTGGTTTCAAGAGGCATTGATCCCAATCTTATCCACGCTATTGGCAAAGGTGAAGCCCATCCGGTAACAGGCAATTCTTGCCACGGACATGGTAAGGAATTGAAAGCATGCCTCGCACCTGATCGCCGCGTTGACATTGAAGTGACTGGCATAAAATAAACAATTCGTTGATATTTTCCAGAAAAGCCCTGCTAAAATGCAGGGCTTTTTTATTTTTGCATATAGATACATGAATGATTGGATAAAAATAGACACCTTGATAGAAGCAAGATGGATCATTCCTGTTGATCCAGGTGAGATCGTATTGAATCAACATGCCGTCGCAATCGATAAAGGCATTATCAAAGACATTCTACCGATATCCAAAGCCAATCTTCGCTACAACCCGCAACAAACAATTACAATCAACGATCATGCACTAATTCCAGGACTGATAAACCTGCATACTCACGCCGCCATGACGCTCATGCGCGGATTTGCTGATGACGTGCCTTTGATGGAATGGCTTAATAATCACATTTGGCCGATTGAGCATCAATACGTTGATGCTCAATTTGTATTGGATGGCACCCAGCTTGCCTGTGCCGAGATGATTAGAGGCGGCATAACTTGTTTTAATGATATGTATTTCTTTCCGGAATCTTGCATTGAAGCTGCAATCAGTTCAGGAATGCGCGCTGCCATTGGGATGATCGTCATTGATTTTCCGACCGCCTATGCCAGTGACGCTGATGATTACCTGGCCAAGGGATTGGATTTACGCGATCGATACCACCAGCATCCGCTATTATCCTTCTGTTTTGCACCGCACGCACCTTATACCGTCAGCGATAAAGCGTTTAACCGTATTCTGACCTATGCAGAACAACTGGGCACACCTATTCATACCCATCTACACGAAACCCAAGATGAAATCCGCATCAGTTTGGAATCCACTGGCATGCGACCGATTGAACGCTTGCATCAACTCGGACTGCTCGGTCCAAATCTAATCGCCGTACACATGGTACACCTGACAGACTATGAAATTAAACTCATGCATCAATATGGTTGTAGCATTGCACACTGCCCTTCATCCAACATGAAACTTGCCAGCGGCTTCGCACCGATTCCGTCATTATTGAATCAAGGCGTTAATGTTGGCCTCGGCACAGATGGCGCAGCCAGTAACAATCGCCTGGATATGTTTGAAGAAATGCGCCAAGCGGCGCTGCTGGCAAAAGCAATCAGTGGCAGGGCCGATTCCCTGCCCGCCCACCAAGCGCTGCGGATGGCTACCCTGAATAGCGCCAATGCGTTGGGATTGGGAGAAAGGATTGGTTCATTAACCATCGGAAAAGCAGCTGACATCACAGCAGTAAATTTCTCTGATCTTAATCTCACACCTTGCTATGACCCAGTCTCACATTTGGTTTACACGGCAAGCCGAGAACACGTGAGCCATGTATGGGTAAATGGTAGAATGCTGCTACAGGATAAAGAATTAACTACGCTAAGCCAACTTGAACTACAGCATCGTTCAGCATTCTGGCACGAGCGTATCGCGACAACATCGAAACAATAAGCACAAAGGAACGCATATGGAAAATGACGGCATTAACGCTGATCCGTTGGAACTTGAAAAATTCAGCCAACTCGCGCACCGCTGGTGGGATCCAAACAGCGAATTCAAGCCATTGCATGAGATTAACCCATTGCGCCTTAACTACATTAATGAGCTGGCAAACGGATTGGCAGGAAAAACAATCCTGGATGTCGGCTGTGGCGGCGGCATTTTATCCGAAGGCATGGCATCCATGGGCGCCTATGTCACCGGCATTGACCTCAGCGATAGAGCATTAAAAGTTGCCAAACTGCATTTACTGGAAAGTGGCCAACAAGTGGATTATCGAAAAATCACCATAGAATCTTTGGCTAAAGAACAGCCACATCACTATGATGTAGTCACTTGTATGGAAATGCTGGAACATGTACCCGATCCGATGAGCGTTATCCGCTCATGCGCTCAATTAGCAAAACCCAATGGATGGGTTTTCTTTTCGACCATCAACCGCAATCCGAAAGCCTATCTGTTCGCCATTATTGGCGCGGAATACATATTAAATCTATTACCGCGCGGCACGCACGAATACGCTAAATTCATCAAACCATCCGAACTTGCGCGCATGGCACGCAACGCAGGCCTTACCGATGAAAAACTGATCGGCATGACGTACAATCCGCTCACCAAAATCTATGCACTGGAAAATGATACTGATGTTAACTACATCATGGCGTATCGCAGCTAAATCCAAATTAACCACCGTGAAAATTTGATCAATGATCAAAGCAGTACTTTTCGACTTTGATGGAACACTGGCCGATACCGCACCCGATCTCGGCCACGCTCTGAATCGGCAACGTATCGCGCGCGGTCTGCCTGAACTGCCCATTGCGCAGATTCGTCCACAGGCATCGGCCGGTTCACGCGGATTGCTTGGCCTAGGCTTCAACATCAAGCCGGGAGATGATGACTACGAATCCATGCGCAATGAATTTCTTGATTTCTACACCCAGCGTCTATGCCATGATACCTGTTTATTTCCAGGCGT
The DNA here is from genome assembly GCF_003201565.1 of Nitrosomonas sp. Nm84. Lineage (GTDB taxonomy): Bacteria > Pseudomonadota > Gammaproteobacteria > Burkholderiales > Nitrosomonadaceae > Nitrosomonas. Next base: position 28,846 of record NZ_QJJP01000027.1, read on the forward strand.
TGACGAACTGCTGGATCAACTGGAACTAATGGATCTACCCTGGGGCATCGTAACCAACAAACCCTCACGCTTCGCACACCCATTGATTGAAATGCTCGGCTTGGCGCAACGAGTCGCCTGTGTCATTTGCGGCGACGAAACCACCAACACCAAGCCACACCCGGAACCTCTTTTAACCGCCAGTAACAAAATCGCCATCGCTCCTGCCAACTGTATTTATCTGGGAGACGACATACGCGATGTTCAGGCCAGTCTGGCTGCCAGTATGCAACCCATCGTCGCCCGCTATGGCTATCTGGGTGATGGCCAACCGCCTGAAACCTGGGGAGCCAAATATTTGATTGACCATCCCGAAGAATTACTGGCTTATCTATAAAGAAATACCGGTTAATTCTGTTAAAATACACAGCGCATAGGACTTGAACTTTTAGACGCTAACACTATCCTATGCACAACCATTACGAATACCGGGGACGATCTGGTTTCGACGTGGGTTGCAAAGCAGCGCAGGGCATACCGAGGATCAGATTACCTCGTAAATCCATCTGAAAACAATAGTCGCAAACGACGAAAACTACGCTTTAGCCGCTTAATACGGCTAGCCTCTGCACCGGTGGGCCTCAACGCCGGGTCTGGCAACAGACAGCAGAGTCACTAACGAGGATCGCGTTCTGCAGGGTCGCTTTGCAGAACGTTAAACGCAAGGTGACTCGCCTGTCATCAGCCCGCCAGTTGGCGGTTGCCAGGTCAAATTAAATAGCATGGCTAAGTATGTAGAACTGTCTGTAGAGGGCTTGCGGACGCGGGTTCGATTCCCGCCGTCTCCACCAATAAACGGTCTCACCCAGACCACTCAAGACCAACTAAGACCCATATAAAACAGGGTCTTAGTTCCAGTCTCACAAATCCCCAATTAGTCTCGGTAGGTCTCCAAAAGCCTCGGTTGTGGCACAAAAATGACACAAATTTGCCACAAGTCGTTTTTGCGGACGAGCGCACGAAGCCATACGGCACAGAAAAATGCCGCCGCATGCGGCAGCATATTTTCACCGAACTTCTCCCCCTAGCCGGAGACCTGGCCGCCCGCTACGTCAAAACCGCCGAACGCTCCAACTTCGAGCAAGCAAACCTAGAACTGCAGGACATCTACAATCAGCTACGCATTGAAGATTTGAATCTATGCGCTGATAAAGAAGAGTTGCTCAGTGCTGCCAAGCGTTTCGCTGAAAAATGCTATTGGGCACGACATCGCGCAGAAACTCCATCCGATGGCTATCAAGCCTGTCTGCGTATCGTCGATCACTACCAAGTCAAACGGCCATCCATCAAAGGCGACAACCTGGAACCGGCATTAAACCGGATGTGCTGTCATCGCTGGTGGTATCGCCGCATCCAGATATTAAGACTGCGAAAGATTGAAACCATCTCCAGAAATATCGAGTTGGTCAGCCGCCTGCGTGGCACCTATGCGAGCGATTACACCATTCATGTTAAGCGCAAGCAAAAGGAGCGAAATCGGCTGTATCTAGCCTCGAACTTCGTAAGCAACCAGAACGGCGAGATTTTTTCCCTGCAGAACCTAGCTGATCGTTCGGTATCCAATCCAGTCGTTCGCCGTGCCGAATTGATGGTGCGTGCCCGAGGGTTTGAAATGGTGGCCGATCATCTGGGGCACGTCGGCGAGTTCTACACACTCACCACGCCTTCCCGCATGCATGCCTGTCTGCACACGGGAGCAAACAACCCGCGCCATGACGGCACTACAACCCTGGAAGCGCACCAGTATCTTACCCACCTTTGGGGATTGATTCGCGCAGAACTAGACCGGAAGGACATCCGTCACTATGGCTTCCGCGTGGTCGAACCGCACCACGATGGCACCCCGCATTGGCATTTTCTGCTGTTCATGCCCGAGAAAAACCGCGAAACCGTGCGAAGAATCATGCGCCATTACGCGTTGATGGATAGCGGTAATGAACCGGGTGCGCAAGAGCGCCGCTTTAAAGCGGTATCCATTGATCCAACCAAAGGCACCGCTGCCGGTTACATTGCCAAATACATCGCCAAGAATATCGACGGCTACGCGCTTGATTGCGATTCCTACGGTAACGATGCAATCCAGGCAGCGGAGCGCATTACCGCTTGGGCGAATACCTGGGGTATCCGGCAATTCCAGCAAATCGGCGGCCCTAGTGTGACCGTTTGGCGTCAACTGAGAAAACTCGACAAAACCGATGACCTTGAACTGGAGGCTATCCGCCAATCGGCAACCGCCAGTGATTGGGCAGTCTTCATGCTGGCGATGGGCGATCCGGAAGCCCCTCATCGCTCGCACGCAATCAAACCGTTTTACGATCAAAGCAAGCAACTTAACCCTTTGACTGGAGAAGCTTACTCACCGGCTCTCGGCCGTTATGGTGACACTGCTCCTTTGCGGGTTTCCGGTATCGTCTGGAAAGGATTAAGTTATAGCACCAAAAAACATATATGGATGCTGTTAAAAGTCGACAGCGAGGACGTGACATTAAGGAGCGAGGCGCAAGCCGAGCGCACGCAATGTCACGACGCAGCTGTTTCCCTTGGACTTGTATCAATAACTGTACCAACCCCTTTTTATCATCCGGAGGTTATCCATGAGAACCCAACTCAACACTAAAAATGATCCATTAAAAGACATTATGAATCCATTTACTTTAGATGAAGCCGTGTCCTTGATCTACCGCTTGGCTGTTCTCAAAAAGGACGCGCTGCAACCAGGAAAGAAATACAGCATCACGCAAATCGGCCATATCTGCGGCGTGTTGACGCTAAACGACCAGATCGAGATTGTTATCAAGTTTCACGACGAAATGCGGCAATTCACTAAAGAGGAGTTCTATGCGCAAGTGAAGCTTCTCGACGAATAGGACAAGCATCTTATTGACTGCCATGACCAGTAGTGTACTATCAAGACATATATTAACTAACAGGAACACTACTGATTATGGAAACTAATCAAAGAAAACTGTTCGATCTAAACTTAAGTGAAGAACAAGAGCAAATTCTTTTACAGAATATCAAAGAATTCAGGGGTGTTGGCACTACGCTCGAAAGCGCATTAGGTGCTTTGATCATGGGTCAATACTTTGGCTGGCGCGTTCTTAAAATACTCCACAATCCGCTGACCTATCGCCGCTATGAAAAAATCCTAGGCATTAAGTTCCAGGATGTTTGCCCGGAATCAACCCACTATAGCGAAACAAAGAGTGTGGGTTATGCCATCACCCAAAAGCTTGGCAGTTTCTGGGCGGTGGTAATGGGTAAGCGCAAAGTGGCGGATAAGGGTTTGATCGAGGATCAAGCGGAAGTTGAAAAGCATGTAGCCAAGCATATTGCCGGTAATGACGGGGAGGAAAAGAAATGAACCACTCCGATCGACAACTGGTAACTGTCAAGAAATGTGCGGAATTAACCGGATTATCTGAAAACGCCATCCGGCAGTATTTGAAAAAAGGACAATGGAGATTCGGAATTCATTGGTTCAAGTCCGAGAATAAAAAAGTATTTATAAGCATGACTGCAGCTAATCTATGGATGCAAGGCAAAGAGGCATAACGATTCGTGGCGATAGCGTCCAGCTATCGTTCACTTTTCAAGGCGTACGCTGCCGGGAAACTATCCCCATGCCGCCGACCAAAACCGCACTGAAAGAACTAGCCCTTAAGCTGCAAGCCATCAAGCACGAAATCAGAATCGGCACCTTCGATTATTTCCGGCATTTTCCGTACAGCAAGAAAGCCAAGGAATTCAGGAAAACCCGCCCCGATCTCTACACGATCAAGGAAGCGCTTATTAACTGGCTGCGGCGCAACCAAGCCAAACTGCAAAAAAGCACGCTGCAAGACTATAACAGCGCCATCTATTATCATCTGATTCCAATCTTTGGTGATCTAACCATTGCCGAACTGACCGCCGGCAAAGTCAAGGAATGGCTGTCGGAGCTTCCCTGCTCCAACAAGCGCAAAGGTAATATCCTGATCCCGCTACGCCAAGCGTTCGAGGAACTGTTTCACGATGAAGTCATCGACAAAAACCCATTAACAAGGGTTAAGAACCTTCCCAACAAAACCCGCGAACCCGAACCGTTCACACAAGATGAAATCGCCAGAATTATGAACGAACTGACTGGCCAAGCTAAAAACCTGATTCAGTTTGCGTTTTATTCAGGGCTTAGAACTTCCGAATTGATCGCGTTGCGTTGGCATGATGTCGACTTTGAAAATAACCGGGTATTTGTAAGAAGCGCTTATGTCAGAGGACAATTGAAAGACACCAAAACCAAATCTGGAAAACGGGAAGTCACGTTACAACCACAAGCTAAAGAAGCCTTGCTCAATCAACATGCCTTCACCGGAAAACAGAACGAAGTCGTTTTCCACGATCCAGACACCAATCAACCGTGGAGAAACGATCAACCGATTCGCAAGAAAATATGGATTCCAGCGCTGAAAAAAACCAACATAAAATATCGTAATCCCTATCAAACCCGCCACACCTTCGCATCGATGATGCTATCCAGAGGTGAGCACTATATGTGGGTTGCAAGCCAAATGGGACATAAAGACTGGGGAATGATCATCAAGGTTTATGGGCGGTGGATTCCGCAATTGAAATAGTTGCCAAAGTCCCATTATGGGACTATTATTCTGTTCCATGAGAATAATTGCTCTGTCGACCTTGAAAGCATTTTGGGAACATGATCCGTCTTACAATGATGCAATTCAACCAACGCTTGCATGGTACAGACACGCACTAAGAACGAACTGGACAACGCCAGCGGAAGTAAAAGCGGATTTTAAAAATGCCAGTATCCTGAAAGACGGCAGGGTAGTATTCAATATTGCCGGTAATAAATATCGATTAGTGGTATGGATCAACTACGCTTACAGCATCGTTTATATTCGTTTCATCGGCACACATGCCCAATATGACCAGATCGATGCACAAACGATTTAGCACCAGGAACACCAAAAATGGACATCAAACCAATCAAAACCGATGCTGATTACCGCACAGCGCTGAAAGAAGTGGAATCACTCATGATGGCAGAGCCAAACACGCCAGAAGGTGAAAAACTGGATATTTTGGTAACGCTGATCGAAGCCTATGAGCGCAAAAACTTCCCGCTCGATCTGCCTGACCCTGTCGAAGCCATTAAATTTGAAATGGAACAAAAAGGCCTAACCGTAAAAGACCTAGAGCCGATGATTGGAAAGAGCAATCGCGTATACGAGGTTTTAAACCGGAAGCGCTCTCTGACACTCAAAATGATCTGGAAACTACATCAAGAGCTTGGTATTCCTGCGGAATCTCTAATAAAACAACCTGCCCAAACGCATATCGCTTAAGTTACCGCACACTAATTCCAAATAAGAGCTAAATAAGCATCTCTCCTTGAGATAAAATTTGTAAAACTTTACCCCATTAGAATAATGAATTAAATATTATGTGAATACAATAAGTAGTTGATTAATTAATCAAATGAATTAAGCTATGGAGCTTAGATGGAATCAATAAATGAGCAGTATATTCGAGCCTTATGTACCTTGCACGAAGATATATTTACTAGGGATATATTAAAACCATTATTCGAATCCATGGGCTATGAAAGAGTTGACTTCAATGGCGGCCCATATGAAAGAGGTAGAGACTTAATCGCTCAAAGGAGAATTCCACCAAATAAAGAGATGTATGTCGTATATGTACAATCCAAAAAATTGGGAATGAACCAAAATACTAAAAATTCGGCAAAATTATCACAGTTACTACATCAATTAAGGCAGTGTTGTACAGGAGAACTAACTAACGCAGAAGGCCACAAAGTAACTCCAAGTCAAGTTTATCTGGCTTGTCCAGAACAAATATCCAATAGATTATTAGAAGAGATAGGCACACAACTTCATAACATACCTCTTAAAGTCCATATATATGATGGCCCACATATTATTTCGGACATAAAAGAATATAAACCAGAACTTCTCAGCCTATTAGCAAATTTTGAAGATAAACTTACTTCAAATTGTGATTTGCATCCAATCAATAAAGAATTGCTATCCGCATTAAAAAGCAGGAGTGTTCCCCATCCTGATGACTTTTATAGTGACTTAAGTTTTTTTGTTGGCTCATTTGACAGCAACTTACTGTTACATATAGATATTACTATAAAAGATGAGAATCTAGATATAAACGAAGAAAACTGGATTTCTTCAAAGAGAGAGTTGGAAGAAATATCAGATAAACACGATATTTTTTTGATTAATGGATCCATCAGCGAGATAGAAAAAACATTCCAAGACAATAAGAAGAGTTATGAATCAATACATAACCAAGATAATAAGAAAGAATGTCGTCAATTGGAAGAAAAAAACATTGAGTTGACAGAACATATAAATTCCTATTTGAAAGTACTAACTGCAAGTTTAGATGCTAGCAATAATCCTTTGGGAAAGAAATTAACAGAAGACGAGCTATCCAACAGAGAAGATGCTGTTGCCTATATAAGAAAAATGGAATCAAATCAAACAAAGGAAGCATTAAAGAAATTCAATATAGAAGGGAGCTCTTTTTATGCAGAAGCCAATAGAATACTAACATTAATAAATGAAAGAAATAAATTACAGTCCAAGTTATTAAAAAAGAATTCAAGAATAATAGAGAAACCATACTACAAGATTAAGATTAATTCTCAAGAGCTAATTAAAAAACTTGAGCACTTGAAAAAACAATACATTGAAGGCATTGATCTAATAAATAGAAGGGGACTTAAGTTTGCTGCACTAAAGAATTTTTTATATGAAACACAAAAAAATTTAGCGCTTGTATCAAGATTGAGAAATGATAATTGCTTCCTATCAAAAAATTTCTTATTCAATGTAGACGAAAATTATCAAGATAGAGTTTCAATATCACCTCACGATATCTTCTCGACTGGTCATGATATAGCTGTATATGGTGGTGCAGGTGTAGGTAAAACTACAACGCTAAAAGCATATGCAGACCTAATGTCAGTGAATGGAAAAAGTAACCTAATTTATATAGCTCTTAATCGATTAGTAGATGAGTTTAAAGAAATAACCAGTCAAATCAGGGAACAAGAATTGTTAAGAAAAGATCTTTTGATTAGGATAATACTTCTAAGCAAAGGGATAAGTTCTACAAATGAAAATATTGAAAATGCACGAACAGTTATTTCTAATAATTTAACACTAATTCTTGATGGCCTTGACGAAGTATACAATACGATCCCAAATATTATTACAGCTATCTCTCAGTTCAAAATTAATTATCCAAGCGCACAACTTATTGTATCTAGTAGAGACTGTGTTAGTTTCTTAGATGATATAGATTTCTTAGGGATAACACTTCTTCCTTTTACTGAAGAACAACTTAATAGATTTATTCGAGGTTGGCTTAAAGACAGTGAAAAAGCAGAATCTTTGATTGAATCAATTAAAAACCGTGAGTTATTTGAACATGTCAAAACTCCATTGCTTGCGACAATAACTTGCTCACTTGTGGAAAAAGGTATTAATGCTCCATCCACAGAAAGGGAAATATATTCTGAACGACTTCATTTATTAACAGGCGAGTATGATTTGTATAAGAATATTGAGCGACAAAAACACAAAGGCGAATTGCTTAGGAAATGCGCCATGAAGATTGCATTCCATATGCATACTAGAGGACTCAGATCCTTGCCAAATTATAAAATGTTAGAGGCACTTCATTTAAGCCTTTCTGGAAACTATACCAAAGAGTTGTTAGCTGAGTGTTTGGAGGAATTAATAAATCCATGTAATGTTATTATTCTTGATCCAGTAACGTCTAATTACTCCTTTGGACATTTTCGATTTCAGGAACATTTGGTTTCGGAAGAACTTAATTCAAATAGAAATATTGATCTATCCGAGCTAGTAAGTAATGATTGGTGGAACGGTGCTCTAGGGTTATATTCACAGGAAAATGATATTTCCTATCTTCTTGAGGATATTTACCTAAAATATGGTAGTGTAGAAAAAGCAATAATCACCTTGGAAGTCATGATTGCTAATAGCCCTCAACAAAAAAGAAATGGGTTAAAAAGTCTTTTAAGCAAATATATAAAATGTGATCAAATGGATCATGCATACATGAATGAGGGCGATGATTATCATTATGATAATAACGGACACTATAGATCCTAAGGTGAGTCTTATGTGGATGATGGGAAAGTGAATATATTTAGCAATACTTATTTTTGTAAGACTCCAGATAATTAATTAAAATGACACGAAAATAGCAGAGGTGAACAATAAATGATTGATATATCAAATATAGACCAAGGTTCGATTCCCGCCGCCCCAATAAGCAGTCTGAGAAGATCCGAGAAAGGCTATAAAAACTAATGAACGACCCTGCTGCCCCAAGGGGTGAGGTATCAGGGCTGTGAAATGTGGGAAGTTAGAAAAGTGCAAGCTGCCTATCCTCGTGTAGTTTTTGATACTCTTTCCTTGTTCCTTCAATAGTTCCTTATCGTGTGTTCATCGCCATGACGACCAACAGTATTTGCAAAATAGCCATCACTCCAAAACTCACCACCCCAGAGTTGTTTTTTGACATGAGGACACAAGCGAAATATCTCACTTGCTGTGATACTCTTAATCAGTGTTACCAGTTTTGTTACACTATATGAAGGAACACTTTGCACTAAAAAATGAACATGATCTTCATCTGTTCCAAGCTCCAGAAATTTCAACTGGTAACGCTTCTCCAGCTCAAGACACACATCTCGCAGTGTCTATCTACAGCCTCATCGAACACAGCACGACGATATCTCGCTGGAAGTACCAGGTGATAAAGTAATGTCGTTACGTTATGTCGCTTATGTATATATTCGCTCACGCGAATATTTTACGCCCCAAGGGGCGAGGAGTTTAACCCGGTAGAGATTAAATTTCACTATCAGTGAGGTATCAAAATGAAATTTCATTACCCCGTGTTGTCTTTATTGTTGCTAACTATTGCTACCAATGGCACGGAAATTAATGCCGATTCAACACTCTCAGGAAATTTAGCGGCTTCCACCATAGGTCAACAGCTGGATGATCCGATTCCAGCGCCGATTCAAAAAGGCCCAGTACGATTGCGCTTGAAACAGATAGCCAGCGGCCTGACTGCACCCAATTGGGCGATTTCTGCTCCTGGTGATTCTGAGCACTTATACACTGTTGATCAGAGCGGAAAATTGTGGCGTATCGACTTGGCTAGTGGTGATAAACTTTTCATGAATTTCTCCAACCTGCTCGTACCATTGGGAATTTCCGGGAGTGATTCTTATGACGAACGCGGCTTTCTCGGCTTTGCTTTCCACCCGCAGTATGCCGTGAATGATCTATGGTATACCTATACTTCAGAACCAGCCGGAGATAGCAGTGATTTTTCCACCATACCTGCTGGTACCAGCCCCAACCACCGCTCAGTCATTCGAGAATGGAAATTAAACTTTTCCAGTATCACGCCGGAACCGGCTCCGCAAGAAACACGCGTGTTACTGACCGTGGATCAACCCCAATTCAATCACAATGGCGGAGCGCTTAATTTTGGTCCGGATAATCTGTTGTATATTGCATTCGGAGATGGCGGTGGTTCAGATGATGAAGGTACTGGTCATGGCATCGAAGGCAATGGCCAGAATCCCGGCAATCCTCTTGGTAGCTTACTAAGGATTGATCCAACTGGAAACAATTCCAGCAACGGGAAATATGGTATTCCGAGCGACAATCCTTTTGTCAGTTCAAGTACAGCACTTCCTGAGACGTATGCTTACGGTTTCCGCAACCCATTTCGTTTCTCCTTCGATTCCAAGACGGGCGCACTCGTGCTTGCTGATGTCGGGCAAAACAATATCGAGGAAGTGAATCTGGTGCAGTCTGGCGGTAATTATGGTTGGAGATTGAAAGAAGGCAGTTTTCGCTTTGAGCCCAATGGCAACGATCCGGGATTTGTCACCGATGGCGCGGTTGCAGGAAATTTCATTGATCCGGTCGTGCAATATGATCACGATGAAGGCACCGCGATCATCGGTGGCTTCGTTTATCGCGGCAATGCCATCCCTGCCCTGCAGGAAAAATATCTATTTGGAGATGTCGCCAAGACTGGTAATGGTGACGGACGGTTATTTTATTCCGATGGCAGCAGCATTCTGGAATTGGATCTGACCAATGAGGATCAGCCTGGCTTCTGGGTATTAGGTTTCGGACAGGATGGCGATGGCGAGCTTTATATACTCGGCAACACAACAGGCACTCCTTTCGGCACAACCGGTGCGGTGTACAAACTGGTTCCCAATGCCAGTTTTGATTCTACTATTCTCGAAATACCCGCAGTCAATGTTGTATTCGATAACGGCGATAGCAGTATTTATCGCGCCCGTCTGCAGGTCGTTCCAGATAGTGAACCACTACGGCTTGAAGTAATCCAGGCAGAAGCGCTGGCTGATCGTTTCCGGGATGACAATGCCACCTTCGATCAAATAAGTGGCAAACTCAACCTCCAGTTTACCAATATTGTGGATACCAATGGCCAAGTATCCACCTATGCCGCTGAACTTCAGCAGGTACCCGATTTGCCAACGCTAACCTTCGAATTAAAACAAACAGCGCTGGTGAAATAAAATTACCTATCAAAATCTCAATGCAACTGCACTGATGTAACAGTTATTAATCTGCTCGCTTCTGGTGTTTTCTTGCCAGAAGCGGCGAATAGTATACTGCTTCCCTAAAATCTGAAGATCTCAGCAAGCGATCAATTTCTTGACACAATCGCTCAATGTCATGTAAGTTTCGTCCTCACTTTTCAGGTGCTTTCAAGTTTCTTCTTGAAAGTTAAACGGGAAGCTGGTGCGTTCTGATTGGATTCAGACAATGCCAGCACTGCCCCCGCAACGGTAAATGAGTAAACAATCTGCATCATGCCACTGTGTAACAACACGGGAAGGCGCAGATTTGGAATTTATTCCCCTCATGAGTCCGGAGACCGGCCTGAAGTGAATACTACTACGGTATTGCGGAGGGCAATCGGTGGCATTTTGATCGACTTTATTTTCCAGGCCGATCCGTTTGTCCATTCCTGAATCCCCTTTCATATTCCGTAACTTCCAAAATTAAAAACGCGCGGGTGTGCGCGAAGGAATCAGATCATGCAAAAATGCCGTTCATCGGCACTGGCTGTGCTATGGCTTGGCGCCATTACAACCGTCTCCGCAGCCAATGCGGAGCAACTAGAAAAACCCGTTATTATTACAGCAACGCGCACGCCACAAACTGTCGATGCAACGCTTGCTTCAGTAACGGTGATTACACGCGAGGATATCGAGCGCCAGCAAGCTCGCTCCGTTCAAGATCTGCTGCGCGGCGTATCGGGAGTGAGCATCGCCAACAGTGGCGGAGCAGGCAAAAATACCGCGGTTTTCATGCGCGGTACCGAATCTTCCCATGTTCTGGTAATGATCGACAACATCAAGGTCGGTTCAGCCACGTCGGGTACGACGGCGTTTGAAAACATCCCGGTTGATCAGATCGACCGTATCGAAATCGTACGCGGCCCCCGCTCCAGTTTGTATGGATCCGAAGCAATTGGCGGTGTCATTCATATTTTTACGCGCAAAGGCAACACCAGCGGAGGATTCAAGCCCAGTTTCAATTTTGGCGGTGGCAGCTTCGGCACGCTGGAAGGTTCCGTGGGTCTGTCACGTGGATGGAAGCAAGGCTGGCTTAATATGACGGCCAGCGGTATTGGTACGAGAGGATTCAATGCCTGCACCGGTTCCAGCAATGCCGGCTGCTTTGTAGATGCATCCGACCCCACGCTGTACGATCGAGATGGTTACCGAAACGTAGCGGGGAGCATGCGTGCGGGCTACCGGTTTCAGAATGGATTGGAAGTCGATGGCAGTTTTATGCAATCCTCTGGAAAAACCGAGTTTGATGGCAGCTTTGTCAACAAAGGCACCTTGATGCAACAGGTTTTTGGCGGCACAGCACGATACTCTCCCACGGATTTTTGGCGCATCAATCTGATCGGCGGCCGCAGCCAGGAAGACACGGACAATTTTCTCGGTAAGGTTTTCTTCAGCCGGTTCAATACCACCCGCGACACCATTTCCCTATTGAATGACTTCACTATAAAACCCAATCATTTATTGACCATTGGTACGGATTTTCAGAAAGATCACGTCAAAACGACCGAAGCTTTTGAAGTAACTTCGCGCCACAACTGGGGTGTTTTTGCCCAGCATCAGGCAACGCTCGCTAAACATGATATCCAATTATCCGTACGGCATGATGACAATCAGCAATTTGGCAGCCGGGTAACAGGCGGTACTGGCTGGGGTTATCCGATTACTGAGAATATCCGCTTGCTGGCCAATTTCGGCACTGCCTTTAAAGCCCCGACATTTAATGATCTTTATTTTCCCTTATTTGGCAACCCCAATCTACGCCCGGAAGACTCACTCAGTTATGAGTTCGGTACACGTGGCAAGGCCGGTTGGGGAAGCTGGTCGTTGAATGTTTATGAAACCTACATTGATAACCTGATTGCCTTTGATGCATCGACCTTCGCACCTGGCAATATCGATAAGGCGCGCATCCGCGGATTTGAAGGTATTCTCAGTACAGAGATCAAAGGTTGGCAACTCAACGGCAATTTGACACTTCTTGACCCTGAAAATCGTTCATCTGGACCAAATCGAGGTAATATACTGGCACGGCGCGCTGAACAATCGTTTCGGCTGGATGCCAATCGTCAATTCGGTCAGCATTATATGCTCGGCGCCATGCTGCTAGTTGAAGGAGAGCGCTATGACGATCTAGCCAATACGCGCAAGCTGAACAGTTACGTCAAATTCGATCTGCGTGCTGAGTATATTTTTAACAAGCATTGGCGCCTGCAGGGACGCATTGAAAATTTATTTAATGAACGCTATGAAACAGCTGCATTCTTCAATCAACCAGGGCGGAATTTCATTGCCATGGTACGTTATCAACCCTAACAAGGAGTTCAATATGTTGACTTTATCCACTCGCAATCAGATGGCGATTGCGTTGCTGCTGGTATTACTGATGGTTCTTACCCGCAGTCATCACTTTGCATCCGTGCATAATCTGGCGGATGCTTCCTGGGCAATTTTCTTTCTGGCTGGTATCTATTTGCGTTCCGCATGGCCATTGTTAGGTTTCTTTGCATTGAGCTGGTGGCTGGATTTTGCCGCCTACACTTGGGGTGGCGTCAGTGATTTTTGTATCACACCGGCTTATGTGTTCTTGTTACCGGCTTATGCTTCCTTATGGCTGGCCGGCCGCTGGTATGCCAAGCAATACCAATTCACCTGGCGCACTGCAGTCCCGCTTTCTCTCAGCATCATGGCAGGCTTAACACTGTGCGAATTATTCTCCGGTGGCGGATTCTACTTCTTCTCCGGTCGTATTGCAGAAACAACCTTGAGCGAATTCGGAGAACAACTGATCAAATACTTCCCGATGTATATCGAGACATTCGTATTCTATATCGGTATTGCCATCGTGATCCATGCGCTACTTGCATTGATTGTTCAGCAGGTCAATCCACGCAATACCACAACGGGATAACAGCATGGTTGATTCCGAGCGCGCACAGCGCCACCGCACTCGCATGCAGCGCAAAAAAGAGGTGGTAGATGCTGCTATTGCGCGAGCTGATCGTGAACAGGGCTTATTATTGGTTCACACTGGTAATGGCAAAGGCAAATCCAGCTCGGCATTCGGCATGATTGCACGAGCACTGGGTCACGGCATGCACGTAGGCGTCGCACAATTTATCAAAGGCCGTTCGGATACCGGCGAAGAAGCTTTTTTCCGTAAGCAGGAGAATGTAATCTGGCACGTCCTCGGTGAAGGCTTCACCTGGGACACCCAGAATCTGGAACGCGACACGGAAACAGCCCAACGCGGCTGGGCGATTGTGCAGGAAATGTTGCGCGACCCGTCACTCAATCTGATTGTACTCGATGAACTGACTTATCCGCTCAAGTTCGGCTGGCTAGATTTAACCACAGTATTGAGTGATCTCAAAAACCGCCCGCCCATGCAGCATGTCGTCATTACCGGGCGCGGCGCACCCGATGCGCTGTGCGAGGCCGCAGATACCTTCACTGAAATGGTCGACATCAAGCATGCCTTCCGCGCCGGTATCCAGGCACAGAAAGGCATTGACCTGTAACACCATGAGCAATCACCATCGTTTCAGTGATACAGAACGCGCTGCCGTCTACCGTGTCATCGCCGAGCGCCGTGACATGCGCCACTTTCTTCCTGATCCGATTGATCCCATTGTGCTAAAGCGCTTGCTTGCCGCCGCACACCAGGCTCCCAGCGTCGGTTTGATGCAACCGTGGCGATTCATCCGCATCACCGATACCCAGTTGCGTAACGCCATCGCATCCTTGGTGGAAGCAGAACGGCACCGCACTGCCGCTGCACTGGCAGAGCGAGCGGATGAATTCCTGCGCCTGAAAGTCGATGGCATCCTGGAATGCGGAGAACTGTTGGTGGCCGCATTAACCGATCAGCGCGAACAACACATCTTTGGCCGGCGCACGCTGCCGGAAATGGATCTGGCCTCGGTCGCTTGTTCCATTCAGAACCTCTGGCTGGCTGCGCGTGCTGAAGGACTGGGCATGGGCTGGGTGTCATTGTTTGATCCTGCGCAACTGGCGCAATTGCTCAATATGCCCATCGGCAGCAAACCCGTTGCTATTTTGTGTTTGGGCCATGTCGAAGCCTTTTATCCTGTGCCGTTGCTAAAACTACAAGGCTGGACGGAAGAACACCCCCTACAGGAATTAATATTTCACAATCACTGGAACAACACAATTTCTCCGGAATGAGCATTACCCTGACTCGCACATTGGTACAAATCCAACGTAAATCTTCCAGCGGTTGACGGAACTTATGCGATGAACATTCAGACACTGATGATTCAGGGCACCACTTCGGATGCTGGCAAAAGTATGCTGGTAACCGCATTATGCCGCTGGTTGGCACGTCAGGGTATTCATGTGGCACCATTCAAGCCGCAAAATATGGCATTAAACAGCGTCGTAAGTAGCGATGGCAGAGAAATCGGCCGTGCACAAGCGGTGCAAGCATTGGCTGCCGGGCTGGCACCTCACACGGATATGAATCCGGTATTACTCAAACCGAACACCGATAAGAATGCGCAAGTCATCATCCATGGACACGCGATCGCTAATATGGATGCCCGCGATTTTCACGATTATAAGTCCGTGGCACTCAAGGCGGTGCTTGAGTCATATGCACGGCTCACTGGAAAGTACGACCGGATTATCGTTGAAGGTGCCGGTTCGCCAGCAGAAATCAATCTGCGCGCCAACGATATTGCCAATATGGGTTTCGCGGAAACAGTCGATTGTCCGGTCATCCTGATTGCGGATATTGATCGTGGCGGTGTTTTTGCCCATCTGGTGGGCACGCTGGCATTATTAAGCGAAAGTGAACGAGCGCGTATCCAGGGTTTCGTCATCAACCGGTTTCGTGGTGATATGGCATTGCTCCAGCCCGGGCTGGATTGGCTGGAACAATATACCGGTAAGCCAGTACTGGGTGTCTTACCTTACCTGCCAGGCTTGCACCTCGAAGCGGAAGATGCCTTGCCTGCTCCGGCTGATTTTGTACCGGCAGAACAGAAATATCTTCGGGTTATCGTCCCCGCACTCCCACGCATCAGCAATCACACCGATTTTGACCCGCTACGCCTGCATCCACAAGTCCATTTACAATTTATCGGTCCCGGCAACACCATCCCATCCGCCGATTTGATCATTTTACCGGGATCGAAAAGCGTACGTGCTGATCTGAATTGGTTACGCGAACAAGATTGGGAGCTGGCGATCCATCGACATTTACGCTACGGCGGAAAACTGATGGGTATCTGTGGCGGTTTCCAAATGCTAGGCAAGCTTATTCACGATCCCCACGGCCTGGAAGGCGATACCGGTAGTGCGCCAGGATTCGCTTTCTTTGATATGGAAACGACGCTGCAACCAGACAAGCTGCTGCGTAACACGCAAGGAACACTGGCCTTTAATGATGCAATCGTAACTGGCTACGAGATCCATGCGGGTATCACAACCTACCATACGTCCTATCCGCCGGCCATTTATCTGGCGCAGAGCGATGATGGGGCAATCAGTGAGGATAGATTGATATTGGGTACCTATCTGCATGGTATTTTTGCGTCCTCTACCGCATGCGATGAATTACTCACTTGGGCCGGATTGGATGGCGAAAACGCAACACCGGATTATCATGCCCTATGTGATGCTGCGATCAATCGGTTAGCGGATTGCGTTGACCAATATTTGGATACCGCGCATCTGTATCGATTACTCAACTTGAAATCCGGCACCTCATGACAAACACCCAAATATTGATTCTCGGCGGCGTGCGTTCAGGCAAAAGCCGTCTGGCTGAACGCCTGGCCACGGAAAGCCGGCTTCCGGTCACCTATATTGCAACGGCAACCATCGAGGACGAAGAAATGCGCGAACGGATTGCTGCGCATCGGGTGCGGCGCCCTGGTCATTGGCAAGTCATTGAAGAACCTTTGGAACTAGCCTCTGTTCTGAGTCAGCATGCGAATAATGAGCATTGCCTATTGGTTGATTGCCTGACACTCTGGCTGACCAATTTATTGACTCACCCGGATACCTCAAGATTTGATACTGAGCGATTGGCGTTTCTAAAAATGCTGCCGCGCTTGACGGGAAAACTCATTTTGGTCAGCAATGAAACCAATATGGGAGTAACTCCCACGGGTGAACTGAGCCGCCGTTATTGCGATGAAGCCGGCAAATTGCACCAGGAAATCGCGCACCACTGCGACCAGGTCATTTTAACCGTTGCCGGATTGCCATTGATGCTGAAAGGAGAGCGCGTGTGACCAGACCTGTTGCTCTCGATTGGCTGGATATGCCGTTAGCTATTCCTAATCCGGAAATGGGTCAGTTGGCACAAATGCGCCAGACACAACTTACCAAACCGCCTGGATCTCTCGGTCGCCTTGAAGAAATTGCCATTCAACTGGCCACTTTGCAAAATACGCCACAGCCCTGTGTTGAGCGGGCACACATCGCAATATTTGCCGGTGATCATGGCATTGCAGCAGAAAATGTCTCAGCATTTCCGCAATCGGTAACCAGCGAAATGATCCGAAATTTTGCACACGGCGGTGGCGCCATCAATGTGCTGGCCCGCGCGCTGGATGCTTCACTGGAAATCATTAATCTGGGAACGATACACGATACGCAGTCGCTGGCGAATGTAAGGCACTATCACCTGGGACCAGGGACGGCCAACTTTATCCATGAACCCGCAATGACATGGAATCAATTGCATCAGGCATTGCATGCTGGCTACGAAGCCATCGAGCGCGCTCAACAAAATAACAAACATTTGTTTATTGGCGGTGAGATGGGCATCGGCAATACTACCAGTGCAGCTGCGTTGGCTTGTCTCTTATTGAATGAGCAGCCCAATCTGCTCACAGGCTCCGGTACTGGCCTTGATAATCATGGCATTGCTCATAAAATAAATGTAATTTCACAGGCTTTGTTGTTCCACAGCTCGCACGTCCATTCTCCTTTAGATGCACTTTGCCGTGTCGGCGGCTTTGAAATCGCTGCTTTAGCAGGCGCCTATATCCACGGCGCTCAAGCAGGGTTACCCATGCTGATCGACGGCTTTATCAGTACAGTTGCTGCGTTGACTGCTGAATATATTTCTCCAGGGTGTAAGCGCTGGTTTATTTATTCCCATAGGTCGACAGAATTTGGTCACAGTAGGGTTCTCAAAGCGCTCGATGCGGAACCGCTGATTGCTTTGGATATGCGACTGGGCGAAGGTAGTGGTGCCGCCATCGCGCTCAATCTGTTACGCATGGCCTGTCAATTGCATAATGAAATGGCAACTTTTTCAGAAGCACAAGTTGCACAAAAAAATTCAATTGCCTAAGCCATGACAACCTTTATCGATCTGCTCAGACATGGCGAAACTGAAAACAGCCATCGCTATTGCGGCAGTACGGATTATCCATTGACACCGCTCGGCTGGACACAAATGTGGAATACCATTGAAAAAAATCCACCCCACTGGCAACAGATCATCACCTCTCCTTTAACTCGCTGCGCAAATTTTGCACAAGCATTGGGGCAACGTTACTCCATTCCCGTCACACAAGATACACGTCTCCAGGAAATTCATTTCGGTGAATGGGAAGATCGATCAGCCGCTGAATTGATGCAAACCCATGCTGATGCTTTATTTCAATTTTGGCAGAATCCCTTAACTTATCCACCTCCCAAAGCTGAACATTTGCTTGATTTCGAAGCACGTGTACTATCAGCCTGGTATGAGATCCAACAACAATTTGTTGATAAAAAGAATTTACTCATTACGCATAGTGGCGTCATACGAGTAATCATTTGCCATATTCAGCAACACCCGGTTGAACGCTTGCTGGAATTTGAAATTAACCATGCCGACATGAAACATGCTTGTATAGAACAGGCAGAGCACCCTCAAGCAATGCTTATCCCTGATCCTTACGCATGATCAAACCATTGCTCATTGCGGTGCAATTCCTGACCCGATTACCCGTGCGACTGACGACCCGGCCCAGCGAAAAAGACTTGGGATATTCCTTACTCTTCTATCCGCTTGTCGGCTTAATTATAGGATTGATACTCATAGGATTAGGCTGGGTATTGCACAACACTCCCCCCCTTGTGACTGCAGCATTATTGGTTACTACTTGGATATTGTTGACGGGTGGATTACATCTGGATGGTCTGGCGGATAGTGCAGATGCTTGGGTTGGTGGGATGGGTAGCCGGGAAAAAACACTGGCAATCATGAAAGATCCCAATTGCGGCCCGGCCGGCGTGATAGCAATTGTATTAACCATACTACTCAAGTTCGCAGCACTTTATAACCTGATCTCCGCCGATGAATGGATCGCTTTGTTATTAGCTATCATCCTCGCGAGGACTCTATTGCCACTGCTGTTTTTAACCACACCATATGTTAGAAACAATGGATTAGGTACATCATTAGCAGCTCATCAGCCGCGTCGTTTAAGTATTTTTATCATTGCTGCAACATTCGCATTGATGTTCCTGCTTACCGATATCCATTATTCCTTGTTATCACTGGCTACAATGATTACTTTCCTGTTTCTACGATATTTGATGCTTCGCCGCATTGGTGGAACAACGGGTGATACAGCTGGCGCACTAGTGGAAATTGCGGAAACGACTGCGTTGCTGACTGCGGTAATAACCTAAACAATTTTCTTTAGCAGATCGTCGAAAACGTTTTAGAGGAAGCAATCGATAGTTTTCAGCGGCCTATTAGCAATTGAGAAAGAAATGGTCTAACGAACATAGTCTTCTGGAAACGGTATTTTGTTTTTTTCACGATTCAGTAAGCTTATCTGCTGACTCAGCCTATCAATATCTGACCATCCCGATTGATCTATCGATGGAATCCAGCGTGCACGCAGATATCCATATCGATCAATCAGGAATTCCATATGATCAGGAATTGTTCCGCGACCAATGATGTCCGGGTGACTCAATGTTCGGCGCGATAGCGAGTAGCTACTTACAATTTCAGCGGCACTTTGAGTTATGACAGGAAAAGGCAATTCTTGCGCAATTTGTGCCAATTCATCGGGACTCAAATCTTTAGTAGGAACGGCTAACACGGCAGTATTCTGCTCATTGAATCGACTATATGCCGCTTTTAACTGTTCTATCCGGTCCTTGGATTGCGGCCATGAAAAGATAATTAGCAAAACCGCTTCATGTTCACGGAAATCCTGCAATGCACCACTGCTCCCATCATGCCCGATGTAGGAAAAAACAGGGGGCTTTACATATGCTTTGTTCGGAATAATTTCTGGCGATAAAATTCGCGCTTGATAGCCTCGCGATAGCGCATGAATAAAATTGACTAAATCCCATCGATCTTCATCCGACAATTTTTCTGCATACCCCGGCATATCCGTATTAACCATGCCGTACGTAAGCCAGTTATAGAAATCCCCTGGGGTATGTTCTGTGGTATGTGGCTCGGTCAGCAAATCCGGCAATTTGGTTGATAATGTTCGTGATTTAATACCATTGCCTTTGCCTTGAGGGCCATGACATTCCACACAATGCTCTGCGTACAGAGTTGCACCATTAGCGACTGAAATAGCATCAAATGGCACCAGTGGCCTACGATAAGTTTCTGGATATGCTTGAATGGTTAGCGGGGGCAATGCAATCGCCAAACCTGATACAAAAAGGATTACCGGAATACCGACCAGACGTTTCAATCCCCACTTAAGAGATTGACCTAGCTTCAGAATACCTACAGCAAGTACCAGGATTGCTAACCCTATCCATACCTGCGCTGCCACATAGGGTTGATTCCAGGTTGCAGCAATCGAGAATCGAAATGAAAACGGCCAGTTATCAATCAGTGCATGTTTAACGGGCGTCGTATTGGTAATTAATGTTGCGAGCATTACCAGGATCAATGCCAGGAAAAATTCAACACGTACCCATTTCCTCATGCTTAGCCGGTTACGATTACCTTCTGCAATTTGTTGATTATTTGCCAGTAAAGGTAGGTATGAACGTACACGTATTGCAATCAGCAGGATAATGCCCAATAAAAATATTTTGGCACACAACATCCAGCCATAGGGCGTAGCAACTAGTGCGGCATAGTAGTCAGCAAAGATATGATCGCCTACAATGATACCTGTCAGAATAATCAATAACATGACAGGTAAAGCGATTGATGAAAAACGTTTTAATGTTTCAAATTCCAGGTCATTTCCCTGTTTATTCTTATCGTACTTATGATTCTCATATATCAACAGCAGAAAAGCCGGCAAAGCTCCAAACCATACGCCGGCAAAAACAAGATGCAACGCGTAAAGCATGATTGCTGTCACCGATAATTCTTCTGCTGCTGTGTGACTGGCTAACGAGCTGGCAATGAGCGGTAAAGTCGCACTAGCCGCACACAAAATATACCGCCAACGTGCTTTGGGTGTCTTACGAAGATAAATAACTGCGGCTAATAACAACATGGCTGCTGCAACTCGCCATACCCATATTTGACCTACCTGCGTATCGCTTACGATACCTAGCCAAACTTCTTGCTGCCATAGACTGTTGATATTGCCGGTAATCTGTACTATGGTTGTTGTTAGAATGATGAACAATCCCAACGGAATACTCGCTGCCAACCAAGGGAAGAAACGCTCTAATTTTTCAATCCATGCAGCTGTGTATATGCGTTTTCCAGTATTCGTAATCGCTAGAAAAACGCAGCTACCTAACAGAACCAAATTTGCCACAAGCTGAAACCAGCGTGCAATCGCCGCAATGACTTCTATCATATTGCTACATTTTATTTTTTACACTAAAGTCAAAACTTGATTCGATGACATGCCCGTCCACGGACATCACACGATATTGCACTGTATAACGCCCTGACTCAATCTCCGGTATGTTTAAAACAACGGATTTTGGATCATCCGAAACAACTTCCGGGCTATTATCAGTGATTGATTTTTTATTCGAATCAAGAACTGCAACGGATGCATATGATCCTTCTATTTTCTCATTAAACCACAACTGAATCTGCTTAGGCGGTATGGAAAGTGAAGCCCTGCGAGGCGGGTCGGATTTGACTAAGGTTGCATGCGCCATTACTGAATTAGCCTGAAATAATAATGACAGCATAGCTAATACTGTAGCAAAAGCAGTTATTCTCTTAATTACAAACACTAATGATCGCTTATTTTGCACAATTTCTCTCTCTTCTTAACTTAAGCTTTCCTTTATATATCCAAAATTTGGATTATTTTTATAAGGGTGAGTTCAATAAAATCTTACTCACCTCTTATCTTCATCATAGAGCCACCACATTAAACTGCGGACGGATTATTTTTATTTTTGCGGCGCATCAAGAAGAAAGCACCAGCCGAAATCACCAGCACAACAGGAGCAATGATGGCTGCCTTAGGAGTCGGGCGCCCTTCTCCTACTGAGAACGGAAAGCGCGATACATAATCTTGCGCTCCCCCCGTTACCGTCACCAATCCAACAAACTTGCCCTTCTCCGGGAAAGTGTGATCCACACTGATCGAGGCCGACGGATATACCTTAGGCGGCAAATGATATACCGTGATCGCATCCAAGTTCTCTTCTGATCCGGTGTCACGAATAATCCT
>NZ_QJJP01000028.1 GCF_003201565.1 Nitrosomonas sp. Nm84
GCATCGTAAGAAGTGTATAAAAACCGATTAACCAACTATACCAGGTGGAAACTTTTCGACGCCGATTCCTGGAAAGTTTTCAATGCCGATTGACACACCATGCCGAGAAGGATCACCTTTTTTATAATAATAAATATCCCATTGATAGATATATTCCGGTCCCAACGCATTTTCACCTTGTGTGGGTCGATAAAAATTGATTTGCCCATATTTCTTATCAAACTTATCCGCCGGCAATGTCACCGTTTCATACACTCTAATCCCGCCATCAATGGCGCATAAGCGATCTACCTCGGCATCCAATTGCCCCTTACTCGGCCCGCTTGCACAGGCGATAATCAGTGGCAATATCAATAAAAAGAGAAAGAAAGTTTTCATACGATGAATCTCCATTGGGTGAATGTTCTTATTCCGGTCTCACAAGTTTAGAAAGCTTCAAAGCGCCATCTATGTTAAATGCGTCGTAATTTACTTCGTCAATACAATGGAATGAAACGCGATCAATGTCTTATGCGGGGCTTTGAATCCTTGGTTCTATGATTTTCTATGCGGACAGCATTTTTCCCACTGAACAGGTAAGAATTCCTACAGGACAAGCTTGGCGATAGTACGACTAACCACCGTAAATCAAATTGATGAATGGCAGCTTGTTTACCTGTTATATCTGAAATTCTAAACCGCGAGGCGGAGCAAGGTTGATTGAAAAAACGCAGTTAAAACGACCATCTAATCCGGCATTGACAGTGTAGGTATCCGTACCGACTTCGCCTTCGAGATAGTCATCGCCCTCGCTACCGTTGAGAATGTCATCTCCGCCACCGCCATAAAAATGATTTTCAATCTAATTGTTCGCATCATTGCCACCAAAGAAATAAGGCGGCGTGTTATCGAATAGTTCACCTTGCGAAATCTTATAGCCGGTGGTTACATCCTCGAAATAGTTGTTGATGTTTTGGTAACTGTGATTGCTTGAATTGGATGAAACCGTGGAGTCGAGCGGGTTTTTGTCTTCGATGTTGAACCAGTTCTTGCGGATCAGCATTGTCATGCGATCCACTAAGTACGCCGATGCCAGCGCATCCGTTCCGGTTTCCGGATCAAAGCGATCTAAAGCACCGTTTGAATTGAACACGCTGTAATCAACACCATTTCCTTCCAGCATGGAAGGATTGAGCGCAACCAGCGCGGATTCAAGCGTTTTTTTGGTGGGCGCGCTCGTAGAATCATTGAATGAGCCGTAGTCGATATGCCGCCTCGAATTCCCTGATCAGTCTCTGCTCGTACTTTCGGTGAATAACTGATTTGATTTCTCATCTTTCCTCCTCCCAAATCATTTTATCTTCGAAAAACCCAAGGCGATTCAATCAATCTTTTTAATGGCCGGTTCTATAGGATCAGCTTTCTGGGGTATTAACCTCAGTAGCCGTATCTTGAGTGAGCGCTGTGGCTTCCCGTTTGGGTGGTAGAAGCGGAGTTTGCTCCTGCGTATTGCTAAGCACTAGATCGCGACCAGCGTACTCACCCCCAGCAATCTCCAACTGAAACCTTTCGGTATCACGGCTTCTGATGTCATTTGCAATTATGGCAATTTCTTCTTCAGTTACCCCTAATTCATGCAATGTTGCCTGACCAAAGAGAAACGCGGACTCGAATGTTTCGCGAATTTGGAAATCAACGCCACGCTGAACGAGTTCTCGTGAATGGGTTCTGTCAAAGGAACGTACCAGGAGTTTAGCGAGTGGAAATTCACTTTTAACCAATTCAACGATGCGATTCGATATGCTCTTTTGATCGACGCAGACAAGAATGGCGCGAGCATTATGAGCACCGGAAGCGCGCAGAACATCTAACCGAGACCCGTCTCCGTAATAAATTTTGAATCCGAACTTACTCGCATTTCGAATCATATTTGGATTTGAGTCGATAATTGTTACGTCTACATTGCGAGCCAAGAGCAATTGGCTGATCACTTGTCCGAATCGCCCAAAGCCAATTAGTAGGACACTGCCCGAGAGACCATTCGCGTCCTCTACGTCTTCTTTGGATTCAGCAATGACTGGAGCAAGCTTTTTGTAAATTGCAACGAAGAGTGGAGTCAATCCCATAGACAGAACAACGACCGCAGTCATATTCGCATTCACGGTCGCATCAATGACGCTCGCTGCGGCTGCAGCAGTGAAAAGGACAAAAGCGAATTCCCCACCTTGGGCCATCAAGAACATTCTATCGATCGCGTTGGCATTCGATGTCCCGGAAAGCCGCGCTACAATGTAAATACACAGCGCTTTTATCGCCATCATCGCCAAGGTTGCCGTCAAAATTAGAACCCAGCTTTCGATGACAACATCCAGGTTCAGGGACATGCCGACCCCAATAAAAAATAATCCTAACAAGATTCCTCGGAAAGGCTCGATATCCGCTTCAATCTGGTGACGAAAGGAAGATTCTGCCAAGAGAACCCCGGCAAGAAAAGCTCCCATAGCCATAGAGAGTCCACTGATTTGCATCAGTAAAGCCGAACCAAGCACGACAAAAAGAGCTGCCGCGGTCATAACCTCACGAGCTTTTGCCATTGCAAGAACTCGAAATAACGGGTTCAGAAGCCAAACTCCGCATACGATGACACCTGCGAGCGAACCGACGCCGATTGCAACAGCGAGTAATGAGGAGCCTTGCGCGCTTTCGACAACATTCGGGGACATCAGTGCAACGATTGCTAACAGCGGGATGATTAAAAGATCTTCAAAGAGAAGAATCGCGACGATCTTCTGTCCTCTTGGAAGCGCAATATCTCCGCGCTCCTCGAGAAGTTGCATCACGATCGCGGTTGAGGTTAGTACAAAGCCCATTGCACTGATAAACGAAACCGCGACTGAGAATCCAAAAGCGATACCAATGCCAGTGAGCGCAATCGTACAAAAAATAATTTGTAGCGAGCCCAGGCCAAAAATATCTCGGCGCAAACTCCAAAGATGTGAAGGACGCATCTCTAACCCGATCACGAAAAGGAACATCACCACACCGAGCTCTGCAACGTGAAGGATCGTGTGGGAGTCGGAAAACAGCTGCAGACCGAAGGGCCCGATAATCAATCCAGCGACAAGATAGCCGAGCACTGAGCCGAGACCCAATCTGCGAAAAATTGGGACCATCACGACGGCAGCGCCCAAAAGAGTGACGACTTTTAAAAGATCAACGGGACTGGTTACTTCGCTCATACTTGTCAAGCCTATTTTAAAGTTTATGAATTGTGTGTGGACTAAAGTGATTCCCTGTAACTGAACAACCTGAAGATCAGGTTAAGTTCTGCCTAGGTAGTTAATTAGGTTCAGGCAGCTTGATGAATTGCTGTAAATTGATAATAAACCGCATTGGAGTTCGGTTATCAAGCCCTTGATGAAAACGTTCTTGATTATACCAGCCAAACCGCTGAACCAGATTCTGCTTTATCTCGTCGCATAGCAGTTTCCTGAGCACTCTGTGAAACAGGGTGCCCTTTTTTGTAATCATGAATATTCCATGGGTAGATATATTCGGGTCCCAACACATTTTCGCCTTGAGTAGGTCGATAAAAATTGATTTGCCCATAACTAGAGAAAGTGTCAGTATCCGTGCCGGTTCCGCCTTCGAGATAGTCGCCGCCACCCTTGCCGTCAAAGGCGTCATTTCCCGCGTCACCGATCAGAATATCGCTTTTACTGGCAGCAACGACCCAATCATCGCCGTTCCCTGCAGCGTAATAAATACCGTTATTCACATGATTTTAAGATGATGACGTGAGCTCTCGTTGACTAATATCAAAGAACTCATCGGTGTTTCTGGTCAGTATAGCTATTGACCAATTTAAGATAGTTAATCAACAAGGAGAACGATCAAATGCACAGCAAAACACTAGGGATAAATACCAGAAAATCTGCACTTGAAAACCAACCCGTTCCTATCAATGATAAACATCAATACCAGAACATAACCGCATATTGTCGTACCGATAAACATGATTCCAAAAGCAACAAGAGGGATGCTGCTGAAGATTGGTTCGAAGCTGATGAAGATAGCGAATTAGAAATGTGTGATATCGATGCCAGCGATTTTCAGTTGCCGGAAGACGATTTCTAATAAAGAATCATATAATTGACGTGATATTTCCTAGCAGTTAATAGCAGAAGCTTCAATGCAGATATTTTAAGAACCAACTGGCTGCAAACTGTGCAGCCAGCTCCAGCGTACCGGATTCTACAAATAAATGCGTCGCGCCGGGCACAAGCACCAATTTCTTTTCACATGTCATCAGTGCATAAGCCTGTTCGTTCAGTTCAATCACACCATCATCCTCGCCACCGACGACAAATAATGTCGGCGCAATCACTTGACCTAGCGCAATTTCTCCCGCCAGATCAGGACGCCCGCCCCGTGATACCACGGCGGCAATTGCACCGCCCATCTTAGCGGCGGCTTGTAATGCTGCGGCTGCGCCGGTGCTGGCACCGAAATAACCAATGGGTAAAGTCTTTGCTT
Source organism: Nitrosomonas sp. Nm84 (assembly GCF_003201565.1). Taxonomy (GTDB): domain Bacteria; phylum Pseudomonadota; class Gammaproteobacteria; order Burkholderiales; family Nitrosomonadaceae; genus Nitrosomonas. The sequence continues at coordinate 4,516 of NZ_QJJP01000028.1, forward strand.
CAGAATTAGCCTGGAGCCAGGCAGTGGCGGCAAGCAAGCGATGCGTCAGCAGATCGATGTCGAAGCGCATCGCATCATCCTGGTCTTCCACACGTGTCAGCAGATCAAACAACAACGTACCGATACCCTGTTGCCTCAGCACGTTGGCAACAAAGGTGTGCGCGGACTGAAACGACTGCTGCCGCTGCCGTGCGCGAACAGCACGACACCGGATGTGGCAGGCGGCAATACCAATTCACCGGCCAATTCGACTGCATCGACTGGGATTTTCACGGCTGTCATGCAGCCGCTCCGACTCTGACCGGGATACGCTGTCTACCAAACTGGCCGGCAAATTGTCCAAAGCGGCCTGCAATCGCAGTATTGCAGTTTTCACAGCAACCTTCCTGAGTTAACCGGTATTGCTTGATCTCATACCAGTCGCGCACAATCAGCTCAGTTCCGCATGCCGGGCAATACGTTGTGTCGCCTGCCACATGATGGACATTGCCGGTATACACATACCGTAATCCGGCATCCAGTGCTATCTTGCGCGCCTGAATCAGCGTTTTAGCCGGTGTAGGCGGTTTATCATTGAGTTTGTAATCCGGATGAAAAGCGCTGAAATGCAATGGCACATCGGTACCCAATTCTTTGACGATCCACTCGCTCATCGCGTTGATTTCCTGGATTGAATCGTTCAGACCCGGAATTAATAACGTCGTCAGCTCAAACCATACATTGGTTTCATGCTTAAGATACTGTAACGTCTCCAGCACAGGCTGCAGATGCGATCCGGTCTGCCTGACATAAAATTCATCGGTAAATGCTTTGAGATCAACGTTGGCAGCATCCATCTTGGCAAAAAAATCACGCCGCGGTTGTGCATGGATATAACCCGCCGTTACGGCGACAGTTTTGATGTTTCGGGCGTGACAGGCATCGGCCACATCCATTGCATACTCGGCAAAAATCACCGGATCGTTGTAAGTAAACGCCACACTCTTGCAGCCATACCGTTCTGCACACTGCGCAATAGCTTCCGGACTGGCCTGATCAAGCAGCCTGTCAAAGCTGCGTGATTTGGAGATATCCCAGTTCTGGCAAAATTTGCAGGCAAGATTACAACCTGCCGTGCCAAACGACAAAACGCTGCTACCGGGATAAAAATGATTCAATGGCTTTTTCTCGATAGGGTCGATACAAAAACCGGACGAACGCCCGTATGTCGTCAGCACCATGGCGTCACCGACACGGCCACGGACGAAACAGGCGCCACGCTGTCCTTCATGTAATTTGCAATCACGCGGACACAAATCACACTGAATCCGGCCATCGTCCAATGCGTGCCAGTATTTGGCCGGGTATTGCTCAACGTCACTAATCGGTTCATCCATGCGTACGCTCCTTGCAATAATCCGCTTCACGCCACTTGCTCACGGTATACCGGGATAACTGGATATCCTCAGCCCAGAAATCCTCACTCAACCTGGCTTTCGACTTTAATCTGGCGAGAAACTGCTGCGGTTGCGGCAAGCTTTCCCATACCTGAGGCAAAAAGGTACTGCGGTAAGACCCATACTCAAACACCACCCCGTCAATATCCGGACGCAATTGTGCCAGCGCATCGGCTTCACTGATGAAATCAATCGGTTGCAATTCGGAAAGTAATGACACTTCCACACTGACCGTACCTAACTCATCCGCCGCCAATGGCATGAAACGAGGATCGTATAGCGCTGCTGATACCGCATTATTGCTGACATCTTCGATCAGCGGGTCACACGCCTGCAACGAACCGATACAACCGCGCAACTCATCCCATTGCGTCAGGGTGACAAACGTTGCTCCCGGTCGGGAAAGCCATGGCATATTCTCATTCACTGCCGCAGGCGCGCAAGGTACATGCAAAGCACGGGAAATAGCGGCGCGCGCAATGTGCAACAGTATTCTTCCTTGTTCATTTTTTTCAAGTGACATGCTCGTTCCCCCTATTCGCCAAATGCAATCGCTGCATAACCCACCACTTGATCCCATGATCCTGCCGTATCTCCGGAATTTCTCAAATCCAACAAATGCGGCGTGAGGTGGTGTTTCTGGGCTGCCATGATCAATCCGTTGATGGGGATACTGCCGCAGGCACGTTCATGCTCAATAGGATGCCGCAACTGCAATATCGATTGAACCGTCTCACTGTCGACGCGCTGCGCTGTCGCGTATGGCAAATAATGCGAAAGATCGGAACTGATCACAATCAAAGTTTCCTGCCCACCCCACACGCAATTCAACACCTCAGCCACCTCTTCCGCCGCTGCCATACCGACCGCCAATGGCAGCAAACTAAATTCACCCAATACGCTTTGCAAAAATGGCAACTGCACTTCCAGAGAATGCTCCAACGCATGCGCTTCTTTATTGACAGTCACTTGTGGCAAATGTGTAATCGCATTCACTAAATCCATATCCAGTTTTACGCTGCCCAGCGGCATATCGAATACATCCACGCCCGGCAAAGCTAAACCACGCACAGCAATACGATGTGCAGGCCCAAGCAACACCACACGATAAATATCTGTAGCGACAGCACTTAAATTTGCATACGCCGCCGCAGCGACAGCGCCTGAATAGATATACCCAGCATGCGGAACGATCAATACCTTTGGTTTTAAATCATGCACGCTCGCTTTTGCAAGCAAATGCCGCACATCCTGTTTAAGCTGCCATGCATCAGCGGGATAAAACAAACCTGCCACTGCTGGCGAACGAATCATTGTCATAATGTCTCCCCTTTAGTAATACCCATACCATTATAAGACACAGAATCAAGAAAATAATTGCAGTGATATAACTGCTATCAGCATAAAATATTGTATATAATTCAGCATATTATTTCATGTATCGAATTCTATCTATCTGGTGATACAGGTAAAAATAGACATTTCAGTATTTTTTACATAATCTAAGTTTTTTGCATTGAAACGAACTGATGTTATCCTAAAAATGGATTTTTGCTTTGTCTCTAGACTATCAGATACAATCTGTTAGTCTAGTAAGACGTTAAGAAACAGTAAATTAACTGATTATTACATTAAAAAACAATTCAATGCTTTTGCATTGATATACCCGCCAGCAAACAGCTCTGCTATTAGGTAAAAATCGTAACAGGATTAATCGTTGGTATGACATTTTCGCAAGTAATATATCGCCATCAGATTGTCCTTAAAGACAAGTTAATGGCTGGCGTGGCTATAATGGTTTGGTAGATGTAGGATACTCCAAGCATTTTCGTGTATTCCATGGTGATAATGAATTTGCTCGGGATGGGCATTGCCCTATTAGCGGTATCGAATCGTTCTGGAGCTTTACCAAGCGGCGGCTTGCAAAGTTTAACGGCGTATCAGTTAACTTCGAGCTGCATATAAAAGAATCTGAAGGAAAAAACAACCTGATGAACTTGCTAGTGAACTATGGCAACTCATCAGATATTATTAACTCTGCTAGTCTAGAGCCTTGCTTTTATTCACAATGCTTCTTTATACTTATTCCGGCGATTGTCACAGTTGTCCCAATTTCACGATTGATTGTTGTGATTGTTCTGGTTAAATTATTTTCTACATTGGGCATCTTGGGAGAAAAAATGCATTTCTCTATAATTCAAGACATTGATTGCCCATAATAAGGAAGGAAAAGCGTAAGACCTATTTTTAACAAGGATTGTATATGAAAATCAATACCTCCCTCGTACCTGTGTGTAATGATCATCGCCTAAATATAGTGAAACACAAGCGTGCGATATCTATCGCATTGCTGTTCGTAATAGGCGCCATCTGGACTGCCTGCGGCGTAGCATATGCCGCCGACAATACCAGCCTTTCTGCAACCACTGCGGTTAAGTGGCATCCAGGTCATTACTATACACTTATGGGCGATAAGAATAATCCCAAGTATATGGCGCAAGTGTATAGAGAGCTCAAAAAAACTCCGTTATTACGCGGACTACAAATTCGTTATGATTGGGCAGAACTGGAGTCGGCAGAAAATATGTATGACTTTACATCCATTGAGCAGCGTCTTGCTGAACTTGCTGCACAAAAGAAACGGCTTATTATTTTACTACAAATCAAAACATTCAACCCTTCAACAGCTGCCATACCAGATTACTTGAAGCGTGAAGATAGCACATTTCCTTTTAGCAATTTGGGTAAAAAAGATATTAGAGGATATAATTTAAAGCTGTGGAATCCTGTTGTACATGATCGTCTAGTAGCCCTAATCAGCGAATTGGGAAAGCGCTTCAACTCTCACCCTTACTTTGAAGGTATCGGCCTGCCAGAAACAGCCATAGGACAACCTTTAGTAGAGATACCCAAAAACCAATTAGATAACTTTTACAATAGCCTGCTCAGCATAAATCAGCAGTTACGTAAACACTTTCCCAATACAATGACGTACCAATTCACCAACTATCCACGTCCGATGCTCAAATCATTCGTAAATAAACTAAGAGAAATGGGAACAGGACTGGGAGGTCCAGATACTTTTATCGAAGACCCAGGATTACTCACTAGAGAGTCAAAGAATTCGGCAAAAGGTGTTTATCATTATTATCCTGAGCTTTCTGGAATAGTGCCTCTGACGCCTTCGGTAATGCAAACAAACTATGCGACTACCCGACACGATAAAGCCGGTAAAGCGCCCAGTAGAGCGCCCACTGTCGCAGAGTTATTTTCTTTCGCCCGTGACCGATTGAAAGCTAATTATATTTTCTGGACACGTGCGCCAGGTTATTTTCCCAACGTGCTGGCAATGCTCAATGGACTTCAAACCGGCGACCCCGCCGGTGGCCTGGATTCGACTTGTCCCAAGGCTTATCCCGCTTGCATTGACTGACACACTCATTGAAAAATATGCCTGAAGTGATTGTCGCAAAGCGAGAATGGGTGATCCGGATTAATCCAAGTTCCCATCGAAGTATGTATTGGCTGCTCAATCATTCCGAGTAATGCCCAGTATGCTGATATCTGCAGCTCAGTGTATAGCCGGATGGCGGCCTGCTGTTCCACTTTCCATTTCAACAGCAATGGATAGCTGTTTTTTTAATCAACCCAAGTGATTCGGCAGGCATGGTAATATTTACTTGTTGAATCATCGTCTCGGCCAGAATTGTTAGAAAAACACGACAATTTCTGGTCGAAATTACCCATAGCAATATAAATTTTCAATACTGCTCCCTATTGCTTCGATATTTCTAGCAGCTAAAACATCCTCCTAAACAAGCCCACCGCCACAACCCTTTTCGTCCGAACAAACTACATTATCTTCTTCGATATCCCCGAATTAAATAGTAAAATAGAGTGAATTACATAAACGAAAACCCTTATGGCCTTTATCGCAGACTCCATTACAACCTTCTATGACAAAGAGGAAGACAGACTTAGCTTAATATTCAGCGGCAAAGATAAGAAACAGCTACTGGGTCTTATGACACGTCAGTTTTTTAAAGGCTTATTAATTCAACTGCCTAACTGGCTTTCTCAACAGTATACTGCTGCTATGCCCAAGACATCCGAGCAGCAGTGGGAAATCAATCACCTGCATCATCAGATATCGCAACAGAACGTAGCCGTTACATATGGAAAAATACAACCCGATCATCAGATTGAATCTTTTCTAATTCACACCATCAATTTAACCAAAAGAAAATCGACCGATAGTGATCAGAAAATCAAACTTGAATTCCTGGATTCAAGCAAAGCCACCGAAATTATCTTTGTACTCAATGCTGCACAGCTGCATAAATTAATTGGAGAAATTCTCAAGCAGGTACATGCTTGGGATATTGAGAATCCATGGCAGGAAGAAAATATAACTTCTTTTTCATCAGATACTAAAGATAGAATCGTGCATTGACCCCTCCGCATAGTATTGTGGCTTGTTGCTGCTCAAACGAAATTTAATGGCGTTTTCTACTATTATTTTTTCCACGATCTGTGATATAAGTAAATCATGTGCTGGTCGATAGAGAAAGGAGCGCTGGGAAAGTGATATGCCTTCTCGTGTTGAATTAACCAGTACAGTTTGCAGCAAGTGTTCATATTTTTAATATATCAATATAAAAAAGGAGTCATTGTCATGCGAGCTATATCAACAACGATTGCAGCAGGAACATTAGTATTGTTTATGAGCGCCCAAGTTTGGGCAACTGATGCCGGACATACTTCAGAAGCGATGGAGCATGCTGGAAAATCCCAAGCACATGGCGAAATGGGGCATGCAAAAGAAGCGCTTCAACATGCAAAAGACAGCATGGCACATGCTAAAGAGGCAGGTAAAGGGCATGCCGATGCACATAAACATATGGATGAAGCCGTTAAGCACTTAGAAGAAGCGATTAAACATGCAGAAATGGGTCATGGTGCTGAATCAGCCAAGCATTCCGAAGAAGCGATCAAACATATGCGCAAATCCGGTCATTAATCCTTCGAACCAATAAATACCCTCGGCAAAGCTGGGGGTCAATCTAATAGCTTCTCCTCAGTCAGAATCGCAAGAATCGCCTATTCTCAAGATAGTCACTCGGCATCACGCCTTGATTCCTTTCAACCCTCTGTATTTCTCTTGGTCTTGAATATAGGGTTAAATCAATCTGAATTCAGCCAACAATGGGGTATGGTCAGATAGGCGGCGCCATGGTTGACCTTGCAAGTGCATACAATCAATGACATCAAAACCGCGAAAATAGATACGATCCATCGATAATACAGGCAACCAGGCTGGAAATGTGCGCGCATAAGAACCGTGGGTATTTTTAAAAACTTCCTGAACACCCAGATCCTGGTGCAGGTAATATTCGGCGCGACCGCGCCAATCATTGAAATCACCAGCAATAATCAACGGCTCATCCGATGGAACATGGGATTTGATGCGCTTGGCCAATAATGAAAGTTGGCGTTCTCTTTCAAGTTCAAACAAACCCAGGTGAACGCAAATAATATGAATTTTCTGGTCGTTTTCAGGAACCTGAATTGTTCCATGTAATAAGCTGCGGCTGGCCGATCGCAACATGGAAACATTGATATTCTCCCATTCAATAAAAGGATACTTGCTCAAAATTGCATTACCATGATGCCCTGACTCATAAATCGCGTTCTTTCCATATGCATGATGATGCCAAACCTGGTCGGCCAGAAATTCAAATTGCCGGGTATTAGGCCAGTCGTCAAAGCGATTCTTGGATATGTCGCGTTCACCATGCACTTCTTGTAGACAAACAATATCCGCATCCATGCGACGTAGCGCGTTTTTTATTTCATGCAGAATAAAACGCAGGTTAGTTGCGCTGAATCCCTTGTGAATATTGTAAGTCAGAACTTTTATCGAAGTATCGGGCATTGCATTTCAGAATTTTTGCGCTTTTTACAAGTCATAGTACCCATGCGTTCCTTATACCCTATTTCTTTCCGATTGCGCAGTAGCCATTGCATCTTAGTCATGCATGATCATGCCAAACCACGCTAAAAATCAAATAATTAATTTGCCCAACCTGGTAAGCCTGATACGGATATTCATGGCACCGGTGTTATTTTATTTTGCATTCACTCAGCAGCCGTATTGGTTCATTGGCGTATTAGTATTTGCAGTATTTACCGATGTACTGGATGGTTTTCTTGCCAGAATATTGAATCAGATCACCCCAATGGGCTCGCACCTTGATAGTTGGGGTGATTTCATCATCTATTCAACGATGGCAATCTGCGCTTGGGTATTATGGCCGGATATCATACTACGGGAACAGCTTTATTTCATTATCATTGTCGTTAGCTTCACATTGCCGGTTTGTATCGGTCTCATCAAATTTCACACCGTCAGCAGCTATCACACGTGGAGTGTAAAACTCGCTGTCGCGGTCACTGTGGTAGGTTATATTCTGCTTTTTACCGACCTATCCGATTGGCCTTTCCGATTCGCTGCCTTATTTTGCCTGTATGCAGCCATTGAAGAAATCATGATTACGCTGCTGATCCCACATGAGCTGGTGGATGTCAGAACAGCATGGCAAGCATTGAAGTACCGGCAGAAACATAAAGCAGCTATCAATAAAACTCAGGAAAAAAACCGAAATGCTGAAATCCGATAGAAATAATGGCTTGCGGTTTTGCACACCCACACTATCGGTGTCGCTATCATCTTTATAGAAACACAGTGTATGATCTGTGAAAAGCAGCGTATCGTATTCCTATTCTATTATTTACTCAAAAACAGTCATGAACAGCGCATCCACTATTAAGATTTTGATCCTTGACGATGATACTTTCATGCTCAAGCTATTGACCCAAATGCTTGCCAAACAGGGTTATACCGCTGTCAGTTCTTGCGACAATGGTCGCGATGCGCTCACAAAAATTGATGATGCCGATACTCGTCCTGATTTGATTCTGCTCGATCTCAACATGCCGGATATGGATGGCATCGAATTTGTGCGATATCTGGTTGACCGGCAATATCGCGGCGATCTTATTCTGGTCAGCGGTGAAGATGAACGTATGCTAAAAACTGCCGAGAAATTGGTTCATGCGCATAAAATACCGATGCTTGGCTATCTGCACAAACCCGTTAATCCCGATAAATTATCTGAAATAATGAGTCATTGGGAACCTCATCTTCTAGAAAAGAAACCACAATCCAATAAAAAAATTTATAGTGCAGGGGAATTGCAATCTGCCATTTCCAATCATGAATTAGTAAATTATTATCAGCCGAAGGTATCTGTGAAAACCGGTGAAGTGATTGGTGTCGAAACATTGGTGCGGTGGCATCACCCAACCGATGGCCTAATATTTCCCGATCACTTTATCGGTATTGCAGAAAAAAATCATCTGATCAATGAACTAACCACTTGCGTTCTGACCAATGCCTTGACGCAAGCCAAAATATGGCAAGAAAAGGGATTGAACCTGCGCGTGGCAATTAATCTTTCAATGGATAATCTAGCATCGCTTGATTTTCAGGATCTTGTAGTCAATCTGGTTACTCAGGCAGGTCTGTCACCACAAGGCATTGTATTGGAAGTAACCGAAAGCCAGGTGATGGGCGCTGATGCACGAGTTCCACTCGAAATTCTGACGCGATTACGCCTCAAACGATTTCATTTGTCGATTGATGATTTCGGTACTGGACATTCATCATTAGCCCAATTGCGGGATATTCCTTTTGATGAACTCAAGATTGATCAAAGTTTTGTCCACCGCGCATGGACAGATGACACGCTACGCGCCATCTACGACGCCAGTTTATCCGTGGCGAAACAATTAGGTATGGAAACTGTAGCAGAAGGTGTGGAAGATCAGCATGATTGGGAATTATTACGTCAAACGGGATGTGATTTAGCGCAAGGCAATTTTGTTTCAAAACCACTACAGGCTGCCGATTTTTCCACTTGGACAGAAGAATGGAAAAACAGAGTGCGCAGTGGATTAATAGCTGATTCCGTGTAGTCTTTATGGGTCGATTATTACCAAAAGATTCAAGCGTAGCGGCAACGCGATCGTTTTCCAACGACCTGTTAAAACCTCATACATCTTTTTTATACAATGCAGCCAAATATGTTTCAACTTTGGCCATCTCTACATCAAAACTTGGCAACAATTCTGTCAATGCCTTTGCGTCGCCACTTTTCCCGGCTTTTTCCATGTTCGCACACAATTCACCCAATTCCAGCGCACCCACTGAACGTGATGAAGATTTGAGTTTATGCGCAAGTGCGCCGACTGCCGTCCATTGTCCTGCTTGATAAGCAGCTCGTAGTTCCTTAGCTGTTTTTTCCGCGCTGGTGCGATAATCCTGCAGCATATCTTCGATCATTTCCGGGTCATTACCTACCAGTTGTTCAAGAACATGTATATCCACCGGAATCGGAATCGCAACTGATTCAGTTTCAGAAATGGTCACAGCAGGTTGAGGCGCTGATTCTGTATCTGTAACAGCTTTACTGCTGGATAAGTATTTGTCCAAAATTGATCGCAAGTCTTCAAGCTGCGCCGGTTTGCTCAGATAATCATCCATACCGGTATTCAGGCAATGCTCCCTTTCACCTTTCAGCGCATTGGCAGTCAATGCGATGATGGGAATATGCTTCTGACCCGCTTCTTGCGCACGGACATTCTTTGTCAACTCAAAACCATCCATTTCCGGCATATGCAAATCTGTCAGCAATAGACCGTAATTATCTTTTTGCAGACGCTTCAATGCTTCGCTGCCATCATTTGCAATATCTGCGGCATAACCGAGTAAGCTAAGCTGTTGTTTAATCACTTTTTGGTTAATATCGTTATCCTCAGCCACCAGAATCAGTTTGCCTTGCCGCAAAGCGTCTTCGCGCGAAACGGGTGCGGGTGCAGATTTGCTGAGTGCATCGGCGGATGGTGTTTTTTCCTCATTTAACTCAACCCTTCCCGCTGCGATAGCCATTGCACGAAGTAAGGATTGACGATACATCACATCACCATCCAGCGTAACGATATCAATATCTTCAATGCGCGCTTGCCGACGGCGGCCGCGCTTGATAATGATAAAGTGCGGCTGTATATCAGATTGTACCGCGGCAGACCCAGCAGTTACCGTACGTCCTGACACATTGGAACGGCTAGCAAATATCTTACGTAATTCCTCAATGGATAGCGTTTGTTGTCCAGCATCAATCACAATGAGCCACAAACCGGGAGCCAGACTTTGGATAAGTTGGCGCACTGAATCCGGGTTAGATACCTGTTCGACAGCTGCACCAGCACTTTTCAGATAAACAGCCAGATCACTGCTTAAGCCATCCATGTCACCTAATATCAGGCAATTCAAGCCGGTCAGATCGTCAATCTTGCCATCGGTGATCGAAGTAGCCGGCAACGGTTTAAATGGCATTTGTATAATAAATGTGGAACCTTGCTGTGGCTCACTTTGCACGGCTATTTCCGCATCCATCAGTTCCGTCAAATGGTGAGAAATAGCCAATCCAAGTCCGGTACCGCCAAAGCGCCTTGTGGTTGATGCATCGCCTTGCGAAAAGGATTTAAAGAGCTTTTCCTGCGTTTCTTTATCCATACCGATACCGTTATCACTCACCTGAAATGTAATGATGACCTGATCAGGATGAGATTCAGTCAACAATACCCGCACCGATACTTTGCCGTTTTTCTCCGGTCTACTGGAAAACTTGATTGCATTGTTGATAATATTGATGAGCACTTGGCGCACGCGTAACGGATCCCCCAATACATTTTCCGGAATTGCAGGATCGATAAATAATGTCAACTCCACATTCTTAGTCAATGCCAGATGTGCCAGCATGCCGCAGGCATTTTCCACAACACTGGTCAAGCGCATGGGAATTTTTTCTATTTCCAACTTGCCTGCTTCAATCTTAGAAAAATCAAGAATATCCTCAATAATGGCCAGTAAGGCATACGCTGAATCCCGTATTAAATTAGCCATCTCCATCTGATAGCCACTCAGACTGGTTTGCCTTAGTACATCAACCATCCCAATCACGCCATTCATGGGTGTACGAATTTCATGACTCATGGCGGCAAGAAAAACCGATTTGGCTTTATTGGCCTGCTCGGCTTCAATCCTGGCCTGCTTTAAATCCTTCATGATGCGCACATGCTCGCGGATATCGCGCATCACACCGGTAAAATGCCGCTTTCCGCCAACAAAATATTCGCTGACCGCCAGATACAATTCAATGCGATTTCCATCCTTACGCACGCCCTCAACTTCACGGCCACGGCCAATACCATGCGTACCGGATAAATAGGGACGACCGATATATTCCTGACCATGCCCGGTGCGGCAATAATTTTCCATATAACCGATATGCTTACTACGATCCGGTTCTGGCACGATGATCGAGATGTTCTGTCCGATCATTTCATCATGACTGTAACCAAATAGTTTTCCCATCACCAAGTTAGCGGAAAGAATCGTGCCTATTTCATCAGTAGTAACCACGCAATCCACCATATGCTCAACGACAGAGCGCATTTCTTCTTCTTTAATGGCTAAAGCTGTATTCGCGCGCTGTAAATCGTCAGTACGCGCAGCAACTCTGCACTCCAGCTCTTGATTCAGTTGCAGCAGATTTTCTTCGGCTTTGTTGCGTTGCTGATTACTGGCATCCAGTCGCTCCACCATATTGTTGAACGTATCTGCGAGTTGCCTCATTTCATCCCAACCTTCAATCGCGGCACGTTGACATAAATTGCCTTCGGAAATTTCCAGAGCGCTCTGATTCAAATGCTTTAATGGATCGACAACACGACGATTAAATAACACCGCACCAAATAGCGCCACGAGCAGTGTCAACACCAAGATCACCAATCCGACAAAATGCAGCTTGTGGACAGAAGCAAACGCTTCATCCGCATCGATATGAACTACAACACCCCACTTCATGAGCGGCAAGTAGCGCCATGCGGCGACAACTTCCTTATCACGATAATCCAGCGTCAGCGCGCCACCTGAATCACCGTTCAAAGCATTTTGCATCGCCTCCGCAGCCGGTGTGCCGAGCGGAATTTTGCGTTTCAAAGCAGCATCAGGATCGTACTTTAGGGGCGCCATGACTAAAGCAGAATTATCATCTTCAAGTCGTGCCACAACGGTTTCACCGCTACTGCTAAGCCCAACGTTATTTGCTATCACTGCAAACACACGTTCACTAAAGATTTGCAGCGCCAATACCCCCTTGATTTCTCCATCTATAATTACCGGGGTCGCAACAAATGCCGCGATTGCACCTTTGGAAGGCTGATAGCGTTCAAAGTCGGAGATGCTGCTTTTTGCATTGTCCAACGCGTAGCGGGTAACTTTAGCGAGCCCGGTATCGCGATAAGGGCCTGTGAGCAAGTTGGTTGCAAAATCGGATTCATGTGCTTGCGTGTAAACGATATCGCCCTTAGTGGAAATCAGAAAAATATCGTAATACTTTGCTTCCTCAACAAAGCGTTTGAAATTTTCACGATAACTGGCATCCAATTGACGATAATCATCGGATTCCACGCCACTTTGTTCAAAAATTCTGGAAAATTCTATGAGGGCTGCATGTGTTGTGCTGGAATCACGCACCAAGCTGGAATCAAGAAAGCGTTCCTTCAAGTAGCTTTCAATTTGCTCAATCTTTTTATCAGCAATCGCAGAAAGATTGCTAATCGCGGAATTTTTAATTTCCTTTTCGAAGGTATGCAGCAGGCTATTGCCAATGACTAATATTGGCAGCAAGGAAACCAATGTAAACCAGACAGCGAAACGCTGCGTAAGCGAAGTGAATTTCATCAGTTTCTCCTCACGACAATTGCAACAAAGCTGAATACCTTATTCTCGAGAACAGCAGGAATCATTTTCCCAGCTTGGACTATGTGTTAAAGGCATCATATCATGCTGTTCAAGCAGAGGTAGATACGCGAAGCCATGCGTGCCATCATTGCGTCGTCTGCGCCATCTGAATTACCGGTTGCGCACCCGTTTCCGACAACAATACGGTCATCATATTGGTAACCAGTACGGCACGCTGGTCAGAAGTCAACGATACGATTTTCTTATCCTCGAGGTTTTTCAGTGCCACCTCAACCATACCGACTGCACCGTCAACCAGCTTCTGACGCGCCATCACGACCGCTTCCGCTTGTTGCCGCCGCAGCATGGCATTGGCAATCTCCGGTGCATAAGCAAGATGGGCAATTTTGGCTTCTTCAATCACGATGCCCGCCACATCGACATGTTGCTGAATGGATTCGCGCAACAATCCGGCAATCGCATCCAAATCAGTGCGCAAACTCTTCTTGCGCTTTCCTTCGATTATTTCAGTATCATCATAGGCATGACTGCTGGCAACTTGACGTACCGCCGATTCACTTTGGATTTGCAGATAATTCAAAGTGCTCTCAACATCAAAAATTGCTCGGGCGGTATCCTGCACGCGCCAGGCGATCACTGCCGCAATTTCAATCGGACTACCGCGTTCATCATTGACTTTAAGTACCGGAGTATTCCAATTGTTGATGCGCAGTGACACTCGCGTTCTACGATAAAATGGATTAACCCAGAAAAAACCACTTTCACACACAGTCCCGGTATAGCTGCCAAAAAAAATCATCACCGCCGCCTGATTAGGCTCAAGCGTAAATAAGCCTTTGCAACAAAATAGCGTCGCCACCAATAATACTGCCCCACCGATCAACTTAATGGGGCTACCGGGCGTAGCAACAAGAAAAACTGCAAACAAGAGTGCTGGCAGCAATATCATTAACATGATCCAACCGTTGATACCGGTAATGATCTGTTCGTTGGTGCCAATGGCATTACTACTTGATCTCTGATTCAAAATCATTCTCCTTTAAAACTTGCAAGTTTTAATCCAACAGTTCGTGTAATTTTTAAAAATGCAAAATCAATTGTAGTTAAAAATTTATCAATTAATTTAAAACCCTTCATAACCCATTCATATAAGCAAAGCACCGCTCAATACGCTAAAATATTCCGACTTAAGTCCGTTGATACACGTCTTCGTTTAAAACATATAGATCGAGTACTTTATTATGCGCTCCATTATGATTGGACTATCCCTGATATTCTTCACCTTATCCGCCTTCATCGTATTCAGGGCATCGGAACTTCCAGTTCAGATACCTTTGGCCAATATCCCTTTAGCGGATTTGCCTTTGGTGAATACACCACCAGTTTACACACCTGCTTATCCGGATCAGCCCAACGATGCACCTGTTGAATCAAGTGCTCTAACCCAAAATTCAACTGGGCGTCAAGATGACGGCGGTAGTGCGATTGCTACAGACTTGGAAACAACTAACGCAAAGCCTGAAGACAAGCCAATAACAACAGAAAAGACCAGCGCAAGTATTCATGCCACAGATTTCGCAAATCATCCACGTATCCTGACAGTCTTTGGCGGCCAAACATTTCGTTCCGGTCACGATATTATCAACGATGCCGCCGCTTCCAAGATCGAGAAATTAATCAATGAAATATCAGTATTTCCAAACAGCCTTCTTATTATAGAAGGACATACCGATAATATACCGACGGGTAAATTACATAAGGACAACATGGAGTTATCAGTACGCAGAGCGAAAGCGATTGCGAATATATTGATTTCTCGTGGCATACCGCAAGAACGGATTTCCGTCATTGGGTATGGCGACACTCACCCGATAAGCACCAACAATACAGAAGAAGGTAGAGCAACAAACCGCAGAGTCGAAGTAAAGCTAATGCTTAAAAAAGGGGGAAATTAATGCACATATACGCGCAACACTTCAACCTCAGCATACTCCCATTCGAGAATGTGCCGGATCCACTGTTTTTTTATGACCAGGGCGACCATGCGCGCATCCGCAAGCAGATATCCGGGTCTTTGCAAAGCGGACGAGGATTAATCGTTGTGACCGGACCAATCGGTTCCGGCAAGACAACGCTCAGTCAGATGATAAAAGCTGATTTTCCTGAAAACATCAAATTAATATGGATGGCAGAACCACCCGCGAGTAGTAGCGACCTCTATTTGTTTCTGGCTCAGGAATTAGGATTACAACCCTCTTCATCCGAAAAAACCTTTGTGATGCGGGATATCCGCAATGCGCTCTTAAAGATCAATTCCGAAGGAAAGAAATGTCTGATCATCATCGATGAATCACATCTGATGTCGGATGACGTAATCAATGGCGTCCGTTTGCTCAATAATCTTGAAGAGGGATCCATTAAGCTCATCCAATTGCTGCTCCTCGGTCAGGAAGAACTATTGGAAATGATCAACAGACCAACGATGGAGCCCTTTAAACAGCGAATCGCCGCACTTGAAACGCTGGGGAGGATGAATGTTGATGCCGTCAAAAGATATATCTCCCATCGCATCAAGGTTGCTGGTGGCACCCCTGATCTCATAACGGACACAGGATGGGAAGCGCTTTCCATTGCATTTCAAGGGGGTGGAACACCTCGAACGATTAACTCATTATGCGACAGATCACTGAGTGTTGCATTTGAACGGGAAAAACCCGTTGTTGATGCGCATGATGTTTATGAAGCCACGCAACGCTTAGGATTGAGAACAGACGTTTTTCATTATATTGTTTCATTGAAAAGCCAAGAAAGAAAAACTCAAGAAATGCATGCAGCAGCGCAGCAAAGTGCTTCTGCAACAACATCAACTGAGGCACCGCCACCCAAAGCGTCATCATCTGAAGCACCGCCACCCGAAGTACCATCACCTACCAAGGAACAACAATCTGTTTCTCCCATTAATAGAAAAACAAAACAAAATGCCAACATTGCAATCAATGAAGTTCCGGATGATCTCAGAGAAAGAATGGAAATAGCTGAATCATCCTATGAGGACATGGCCAATGCAATTAAAACGAAATATAGCCAGAAAAGTCTGAAAATGCCGACTGTGTTACTGATCGCATCAATGCTATCATTCGTTGCGAGCCTTGTATTCTTTTGTCATCGAACCGACTCGATAGGATTCATTGGCTGCATAATGGATCTATTCAGCTTTTAAATTACTTTTCGGGAAGCTAGATTCTGCCGCCAATATGCTGGTATTTATCAACGCCAGATGCCATCGACATTAAAATCAAATTTTTCTTGTTGGGTTATGGATTGAAATTGCAAAAAACCTGGTTGATCTCTAGAGCTAGCGGGTCATTGAATTCACAATACGTCTAAACAGCGGTGACAACAGCAGCAAAAGAGCGAAACCGATTGGGAAAGCAATGCTCCACGAATAGAGCCATTCGTTGATGAAAGCATTCGAGAAACCAAGGTTCACCGCGGTAACAGTTGCAGATACACAACCCGTCATTGTCGCCGACATCATTAAGCAATAAACACAATGCGTTAACATTTTCTGTTTCATGCAAATCTCCCAACGTCAAGCCCCAAATATTGCAAATTGTATATTGTACGTAACGTAAGCACACTAGCGCAAAAATACCTTAGTCGGTCCTGCAAAACGCTTGGAAACCGAATAAATGTTCGAATACGTACGAATTAGCAAACACTGAAATCCCTGGGAATTTATACTACTTCCATCGAAACCTAAGGGAATTAGGGGAAACTTAAATGCCGACTGATAATTTTTTGAGATGTGTTGTCAAAAATGCAGTCCATGTGTTTAAGCAGCGGCTAGATTCGCACGATGGTGTAACGAATTTTGTGTAAATGGTCATTTAGCAGGAAACTGCTTATATACCTTTTTGAAGTAGAAATGACTACACGCAAATCCCTACCGACCGACTTAATTGATAGCCTGCTGCCCGATTACAAAAAGCCGAAAGATTTAATCGACGAGAACGGTCTTCTCAAGCAACCCACCAAAGCGCTGGTTGAACGCGCTCTGCAAGCAGAAATCGCCGAGCATCTTGGTCACGATAAGCACGAAACGATAAACAATCTCACTGGGAATGCCAAAAATGGCAAAAGCCATAAGACCGTCCCTTGAGCGGCTCATGGTTTAGAACGTCTTTGAGGCGCTCACCCAATGAATCTCCGGCTTTGCCTAAGGTAATTTAACTTGTGAAATGCTTAGAAATAGCGTGCGATACGGAATTGAATATAATCGTCCTGCCGGTACCCCGTCAGAATTTCAGTTGCGGGTCTATCCGAGGCAATGTGTGAAAAGAATCGGGACTCCAGCTCAATTTTCCACTTTTCACCAATGCGGCGACTGGCCGTTATGGTACCTATTTTGGCCTGAGTCTCAACGTCTGTGGTAACGCCAGCCAATATCTGCGAATTCTGCGTATCATTAAAGGCCAAGCGCACGCCAAAATAAACGTCATTGTTAAAAGGTGTAGGTGGGGCCATTCTGTCACGACCGTCATACAGATATTCCGCCAGCAGGCCAAGATCGATATCACTGTTTAACAGACCATAGTGGGTGTACTCAACACCCGCCACCACCGCTGCGAAGCGTTTACCCTGGCCACTGCGTGTAATGGATTCCAATTTGAAAAGCCAATTCCCCAAAGAAGCCTGAGCGTCTAAACTGGTTTGTTGAATCAGATCATAAATCGGGATCAAGGCTGTCGGCGCGACATTCGGACCGTTATCAAAGCGCGGTAACAATCTGGGTTCTCGCCCTATACCCATAAAATGGGCAATACCAATATCTACGTTACCAAAAGTACGGCTCCAGCGTACGGCCCAATCCGGATGCCAGCGACTGGCGTCACTGAATTCCGAAGCATTCTGGTCTACCGGCGGCACAAATCTCAGCCTTCCCCCTGGTGACGAAAAGGTGCGATCCCGAAAATAGGGCATCAATATGAAATTAAAATTTCCGTACGTACTGGGTATATTCAAATTCAACATCGGCTGACCCAGTTTCTCTTCACCGTTAATATTTTCCACAAAATCGATCTGATTGACGATGTCGACCAGGTGTCGTGACTCAGTAACTCCCCAAAATACCCTGCCAACACCGGCTCGCAAACTCCAATTTTGAGTCTGACGCAACCAGTTAAACTCGCGGATATCAAAATGGGTACGATTCTCGTCAATCGCATCTACCCTGGCAAACGGGATAACGGTCAAGCGATCTATCCCGCCGTTCCATTCATGACGAAACTCAGGCTGTATCATGCCGGATGGCACAAAAAGAAGATTATTTTGCTCCGGAAATGCTGGCGCTTTGACGTACGCGCGAAGATCGATAGCCGCAAAACCAGACCACTCAGCAGCCTGAATATGGGTTACCCCTACGATCATTCCCAAGATGGCGAACATTATTCTTAGCAGCATGACAATTATCCTTAGCAACAGTGCCTGAGATGATTCTATGAACGACTTGGCAATTTAATCCGGCATCCCGATGAATGCCGGGTTAAATTTACTGCAATGACACTTTTGCTATTGATGAGCAACTCATATGGAATCTTGGATCGTCACGAAATCGCTTACTGAGATCAATCCATGGCTCCGGTTGAAGCACAACATAGCAAACGTGTATGTTTATTGAACGTTCTTCAGTGAATTTTCAGAAAAATCATTGTCACTCAGACCGATACGGAAACGATAATTGTTGCGTAACAAGGTAGTACTCTTACCGTTTTGATGGTTGACCATTTCGAGTCGAGCGGCTCTCCAATATTGGCCTAAATACTGATTGTAATCATGGAAAGTCAGTGTTTTAAGTAACGTATTCTTACGATCATAAAACTCAATTTTGCGTGGTTGATAGATGGTTTTGTCAATCCATTCCACTTGACGAACATAACCGGAATATTCGTACGCCGGTATATTCTCGATAACAAAGGAATCGTTACCATCCAAAACCTCATCACGCAAATATTTATAGGTGTATTTTTCCAATTCCCATGAAGCGATGTCTTCGTATGCGAATTCACTACCCATGAACGGACCGGATTTGTTAACTGTCGAAATACGTTTCACTCTCTTTAATTCAGGCAGATATAGCCATTGATCATCGGGTTTTAAACCATGCGCAAAGGTTAATATCGCCGTTCCTTTCACATCTGCAGGCCGATGAAAAACACCAAGCTCTTTATCACCATCGCCCTTGACCTCCAATGTTTTGTATGTAAATTCACGTTTACTTTCTGCGCCTTGCGCATTACGCAGAATCATTAAAGAATCATTGATACTGTCGCCGAAACCGCTATCACGACGTTCAACCTCTAAATTGATTGCATAGCCTTTTTCTTCATCGGTCATCGCATACAACAAACCGCTCATACTGAAAAAAAGGCAAATAAGATAAGTTAGTTTTTTCATTTGATTTCTCCTAATTGAGTAACTACAGGTTTTGAAGGTAAAGCTATCCGACGTTTCCATGACTCTAACGCCAGTAAAATCGGTGGCAATAAAAGGAATTCCGCAAATAATCCCAAGGCGAAGATAATTGCAGTGAGTATCCCCATTTCGTTATTGATCTTGAAACTAGAAAAAGCGAATAGAGAAAACCCCATAATCAGCACCGCGGAAGTAATCCATAATGCACTGCCGACAGTGGCAAACGCATATTGAATGGACTGTTCAGGTTCGAGATTGAGTTGTTTTCTGGCATGCTGGTACTTACTAAGAAAATGCACCGTATCGTCAACCAGAATTCCCAGTGTCATTGCCGCAACAACCGAAGCAGCAAGCCCTACTTGACCGACAATTAATCCCCATAACCCAAAAGCCATTCCCGCAGGAACCAGATTGGGAATCAAACTGATCAATCCCAGACCGACCGAACGCAGCACGAATATCAGAATCAGCGAGATAATCCCTATGGCAACGAGCTCTCCGGTAATCATGCTGGTGATATTACGCTGCCCAATATGCGCAAACAGCAAAGTCGGTCCGGTACCTTCACTGTGTTCCATGGCTGTGGTATTCGCCGCCAGCCATGCCTGTGCGCGCGTTTCGAGATCGATAACCTGCTGACTGGAAATACTATGCAGCGTTACCGTCACCCGCGTTGCCGACTTGCCTACATTGATTCGATCATTGAGATCGAGTCCATACGGCAGAGACATTTCGTACATGAGCAGGATCTGGGCGCTCAATTCCTGCGTGTCAGGCAGGCGGTACCACGCCGGATCATCCTGATGCATATTGCGGTTCAGCCGTTTCAAAATATCCGTGGCGGAATACACATGCATCACTTCCGGTTGCTCCCGGTACCACTGCACAAATGCATCAACCTGCTGCAAGAATTCAGGATCGCTGATACCACCATCGATTTCCCGCCCTAATGAATAATCGATGCGATAAACGCCGGTCAGGTGACTCGTGGTGTAATCGGTATCGCGGCGGAATGCTACGGAATCGTCAAAATATTTAACATACTCATCATCCAGTGTATTCAGCGGAATACAGGCAATCAGCACAATGGTTCCCAGAATGAGAGAACTCAAGGTAGCCGTACGATGTGCGATGATGAACTTCGCTAATCGCGCCAGTGTCTTGCTACCACTGATTTCAGCGCGCCCTTGGTGCATGGGCAAAAGCATCATCACTGCCGGCAGGAAGGTAATCGTCAGTAAGAATGCAACGCCAACCCCCATGGCAGTAATGTTCCCAAGATCCTGGAAAGGCGGAACTTCACTATAATTCATCGACAAAAAACCGACCGCAGTGGTCAGATTTGTAAAGAAAATCGCTTTGAAATTAATCTTGATACTTTCAATCATTGCGTCTTTTCTTGATTGACCGCGCCCCAACGCGCTGTAATAGCCTGTCAGGATATGCACTGCGTCAGCGACAACCACGGTGAGCAGTATGGTCGGTGCCGGAATACTGGAGGGAGAAAACGCAATGTTCATCCAGCCTGCCGAGCCGACTGCCGCACTCACAGCCATCGTCATCATCATGACGATGGCGAGTGTTCCCCATATGGATTTAAGGAACAGCCATAGCGCAATACAAATGATGATCAGCATCGCTGGTGTCAGCGTACTCATATCCTGTTTTGACGACTCTGCGAAGGATATGTCAAGAATAAGTGAGCCGGTAAGGCGTACATCGAGGTCAGGATAATTCTTTTTAAGCGCACCCACTAATTCTCTGGTGAATTCAGTGGCCTGCACGGTTTCAGCATCCTGATCCAAACCAGGCCTGTGAACGACAATGTTGAAACCCATTACCTTCGAATTGGGTGAAATAAGCCGGTTCACCAAGAGCGGTTCATTCAATGCAATGTGACGTCTTTGTTCGATTTCCGTCACAGTCAGCTGATCGGCGTTTCTCACTAAATCTTCCACAACGAGCTCATCACCGATTGCATGACTGTGCTGAAAATTGGTGATCGAATCTACGCGGATCGAATAAGGTGTTTGCCAAAGATGCTTGGTAAGCTTTTCAGCAATGATCAGGTTTTCTTTGGTAAATACATCGCCGTTGGCGGGTGTGATGACCACCAGAATATTGTCATCCCTGACGTAGGTTTTATTCAGTGATTCGAAAGCCATGAGTTGCGGATTATCATCGCTAAAAAACATTCGATAATCACTCTTGAAGTGCAGGAACTGTATACCGTATCCAGCGACAGCGATTAACACGGCACTGACAAGAATGGTCAACCAGCGAAACCGCAAAATCTGCTGGGTATATTGATTTAACATGAGCTATTCCTTTCTATTAATGGGGTGGCTGACGCAACTGTTACCCATGCTCCACGGGCGACGATTACCATCACCACCCTCTTCAACCTTGATGACATTAGTATGAAACTGCGCCGGATTCGGTATGCGCGATCACACGCCCGGCCTTTCTATGCAAATGCTGCAACTCTGTCGCGAGCGTGTCGATGGTATGCACAACTTCTTCTTCCGATAAATTGCAGGTAATGAAAAAGCGCAATCTGGCAGCCGATTCCGATACTGCCGGATACATGATGGGATGAACGTTGATGCCCGCTTGATATAATTTCTGCCCAAGCTTCAAACACAGCACTGAATCGCCCAATATGATTGAAACAACGCCTGTGCCGCTAGCCAAGCCGGTATCAAGCCCACGCATCCGCGCTCGCTGCAAAAACAAAGATGACCGGGCACGCAAACGCTCGGCACGCTCAGGTTCACGTTGCAGAATACGCGCAGCGGTCAAAGCCGCCGCAGTGTTGGCCGGCGAGATACCGACACTGAATAATATGGCGCCGGCTGCGTTGTATCTAAGGTTTTCTATCAAGGCATGTGAACCGCAGATATAGCCGCCGCAACTGGCAAATGCCTTGCTCAGCGTACCCATCCAGATATCCACATCCGCAGCATCGATGCCGAAATGATCATGCGAGCCAAATCCGCGCGGACCAATGACACCCGCAGCATGTGCCTCGTCGACCATCAACAAACACTTGTGTTTTTGCTTGATTGCTATAAAGCGCGGCAAGTCGGGAATATCGCCATCCATACTGTAAACACCCTCAATGATAATCAGGGTGCGCTGATATGCATGGCGGTTTTCTTCCAATATCTTGTCCAGGGCTTCCCAGTCGTTATGAGGAAACGTCATACGCCTTGCGCCGGAGAGTTTGCATCCCGTGATAACGCTGTTGTGAATCAGGCTATCGTGTATCAATAGATCGTTAGGGCCAAACAAATGGCTGATAACCGATACATTGGTTGCATAACCGCTCACCAGAGCCAATGCATCTTCAGTGCCGTGAATCTCTGCCAATATCTCTTCCAATTCACGATGTAGCGGTATTTCCCCGGACACGATTCGGCTGGCGGATACCGAGGTGCCATACCGATCAATCGCTGCTTTAGCGGCTGCGGACACTTCCAGGTGACCCGATAACCCAAGATAGTTATAACCGGAATAATTGATGAAATTTTTGCCATCGATGCGCGTGATATGATCGCTCACCCCTTCATGCGGGCTGAAGTAGGGATTATTCATCGATAACGTTTTGAATATCTTCGCCTGCTCCATCAACATGTTGTAGTCTGAGAACTTATCAAAACGGTACCATGCATCGGGAATCGATTCTGAATCGGAAGCAGTTTCCTGATTATTTTCCTTTTCAGATATCAATTGCTTCAGAAGATCGCGCTTCTCCTCGGGTGACATACCCTCCAGCACACCTGTTTCATTCTTCATAGTAGTAACCTTTGTAAACCAATGTTGTTGTATATACTTGGATGAATTGCTGATACCTGCTCAGAATAAGCGCTATCCGCAGGCAAATCTGTGACAAAAATCACCTTGGTAAAGAAATGAACGCACCGATTGCGCGCTGCTCAGCATGGGCGTAGCACAGAAGCTGAAATCCGGGAAATTCTGGAAGAGGCGGTGCACCTTGGAAAGCGTGTCAAAATCGGACCAGAGCTCGCTGCTTTTGGGCAATGCTTTTTGGGGGGGTGGCTTGATTTTAATGACACTCTTGATCAGGCGCCAACTGCGCCGGCAATGTCCGAATTGCTCGATCGGTATTGAAATACCTATCAGATGGAAAGTGAAAAATTTTTACTTCAAACTGGTTTCAGTGATTTCCGCGAGCGACAACTGCCATCATATCCTTCTTGAGAACATTCGAAGCAGCGACTACTCCACCAAACAGTGCTCCGGCGATACCGCAAGCTGCAACATCCTGGCCTGTTAATAACAAATTCTTTATCGGTGTGCGTGCACCCAGCCAGCGTGCATTAAAACGTTCCGGGGTATGCGCCAATCCATAAATTTCCCCCGTCGGGTAATTTGCAAAATGTTTGGTTGATAATGGTGTTGAAAGCTCCCAATAGTCAATGTTTCCTTTGATTGCTGGCACATGGCGCTCCAATTCTTCTAGCAATCGCTTTGACAACCTATTTTTAAACGCTTCGTATTCTTCGCCACGATGCTGCCAGCGTAAATTTTTCCATTTTTCAAAATGCTTGAATGATGTGAGCGTTATAACTTCAATGGTTGCACGGCCGGGATAACGACTTAAGAAGCTTGGATCCTTCGAGGAAGGAAACGATATATAAAGAAACGGGAAAGGAGCATCGATATTTTCACAAGAACGTGCGAAGTTTAGATCATGGTTACTATCAGGATAGATCCAGAGATTTGAATCTCCATAGTTAGCGATTTCCGGAAGATGCTTGAGGCCCACGTAGAGACCAATATGGCAAAAGGAAGGAGGAATAGCACCCAGCAATTTTTTCTCAGGCATAGATTGCGTTACTCCGGAAGGCAGCAAATTGTGATAAGTATTAATTGCACCAGCATCACTAATGATAGTTTTCGCTCTGATCTCGCGCCCATCTTTCATTTTCACGCCGAAAGCTGTTTTATTTTGGTCCACGAGAATTTCTTCCACGTAAGCGCTTATGGCGATGCATCCACCCCCTTTCTCAATCGTCGAGGCGATAGATTCGGCCATTCTTGATGCACCTCCAATTGGATAGCCCGCCCCCTCAAAATAGTGATGCGCGACTATGCTGTGCATTCCAAAACTGCTTTGGCCTGGTGGCAGACCGTAATCTCCCCATTGTCCAGTGAGTACAGCAGCTAGCTCAGGATTGGACGTATATTCCGCGATAGCTTGTGAGGTGGTTTTTTTTGCGTAACGCAAGAATCCATATCGAAGTAAGCCTCCGATACAGCTGGCAATCGGACTTGGGATAGCTTTTTCTGCAAAATACAAACTGCTCAATTTCTGGGCAGAATGGACAGCACGAATATATTTGTCGATAGCTCGCGTCTCAGATGGAAAATAGGAACACATCTGCTGTCTGAAGCTCTCCGTACCTGTCGGGAAATCAAAAACTTGATTTCCGATGAATATCCGATCATATACATCCGGCATTTTGCTCCATAGCAATTCACCATGCGTAAGATAATCAAAGGCCGCTCGAACTTCCATGGTTGGATCGCTGGTACGACCTATATAATGCACGCCGACATCCCATTCGTAATTAGAACGGTGAAATACATGCGTAAATCCCCCTGCCACTGAATGTTTTTCGAGAACAAGTACTTTTTTATTCCCATGCCGAGAGAGCAGTGCAGCCACCGTAAGTCCGCCAATACCGGAACCGATTACAATGCAATCGTAATTTTCATCCAGTTTATGTTGCTTGTAAGAAATACCGACCTGTTTCATTTTATTTCCAGTTTGTGTTCTTTATGAGAAACACCGGCTTGCTTTATTCGACCTCGCCGGTAGTGTATTTGACTAACCGCCCACAGCTCCTCTACTGACGCCTGCCGTCACACCAGCAGCTTGTGCCAGTAACTGCTTGAGTAATAAATCGACATCCGCCTCGGACATACGATCAATCACTGAATTTTCCTGGATGATCGTTTCTGAAGCTGGCGACGCAACCGACACAATCGCTTTGTCCATGAGCATGTCGGCCAAATACCCTAAATTAGGGCTGCGCATGAATTCCAGGGTAGAAATCCTAACGCCGAAGGTTTTATTGATGACTGCCTGTAATTCTGCGGACATCAGCGAATCGACCCCCATTTGCATCAATGACTGTTCCATGTCGATTCTTTCCGCCGGTATGCGCAGAACGCTTGCAATCTGCTCGGTTAGCGCATGGCACATGGCCGCGCGGCGCTGATCTTCCGGCAGCTGGCTGATCTCTGCACATATGGGTGTCAGTGACGCTTGTTGTTTCTGGCCGGAGCTTTTTACCAGGCTTGCAAACCTGGGAGAATTGCCTCCCGTCGGTTCAAACGCCTGCCATTTCTCCCAATCACAATTCATCAGACCATATTGCGGCAACGCAACATTCAACATATGCGCCCATGAATCCAGCGCTTGATTGGCGGTCAGCATGTACATACCCATCAGATCCAAATGCTTTTTCACTTCTTCACTATTCACCGCCATGCCTGTTGCAATGGCGCCCCAGTTAATACTGGTACCGGCCAGCCCGGCAGATCTGCGTTTGGCTGCCAGCGCATCCAAGAACGCATTGGCGGCAGAATAATTGGCTTGGCGAGCATTGCCAATAATTCCGGAAACCGATGAAAATAATACAAAGAAATCCAATGCGTGATGCTGCGTGAATTGGTGTAGGTGCCAGGCACTCAATGCTTTGGCCCGCATGACATGGGCTACGCGTTCGGGATTCAGTTCAGCAATGGGTGCATCATCCAGCACTGCAGCCGTGTGCAAGATGCCTTTTAATGGCGCTCCTTGGGTTGCAATCTGATCGAACATCGCTTGTACTTGCGCTTTATCCGTAAGATCTGCGGCGATGGACAGCACGTGTACGTCATTTTCCGCCAACATCGTCAGTACTGCCTGTGCAGCGCTATCGACAGCACCGCGTCGACTGACCAGAATCAAATTCTTTGCGCCATGTTTTGCCATCCATTTTGCCGCTTCCAGACCAAAGCCACCGAATCCACCGGTGATCAAGTAAGCAGCCTGTGCGTCAAAAAGCGCCGGGCGTTTCTGCTTATCCGTCACCACAATTGCCGCTTTATCTTTGAGAGATAAGATTTGTGTATCCTGCGTAACTTGATTGTGATCCGCCAATCGTGCAAAACCTTCTTCAGGTGCTAATGATTTTGTTGAAGGAATGCCGGAAATCTGATGCGTCGCAAGCAATCGCGCAACCACCTGTAACAACTGTTCAAACAGTCCCGGCGCGGTCAATGCAAGTTTCAGCGCATCCACATGAGTAAAGCTGCTACTGAATGCATGACCTGACACATTGTCCGCATTGGTGTGTGTGAGTGCGATTTCATGCGTATCCGGTGCCAATAAACCATCCAATCCCTCAGGCTTATCAGTACTTGCACCATGAATCCAGGCGCGCACCGAAACTACGCTTTGCTCACCCTCTTGTTGCTCGATATCATGACCATGATAGAAAATAGGAAATGCACCTAAATACTTTGTAATATCGCGTGCCCCCAAAGCCGTAGTGCCTAATTCAGCATCAATCAATACCGCCTCTCCAGGCACCACACGGGCAATATAATTCAACGCATAATACGTAGGAATCAGTGTGGTTGCCAACGCGGCGATCTGTTCATGAGTAAGCGGTAAATAATCGACTGAAAAAACGCAATTAGCCGGGCTGACAATATGCGATGCAATATTTCCGGTAGTCGCCACCATCACCAGATCTCCCGGGCACCGGTCGGTCACGTTGCTGCCGATTTTGTCGATGACGCCCACTGCAAAGTAGCCGTGTGGCGTATTGTCTTCAGCTTCAGAGAACCGACAATCGGTTAAGTTGATGCATTCCACGGCAATGGTCACTTCATCGGCTTGTGGCATGGGTGCCGGCATTAAACAAAATTCCGGATGCTTTTTCCATTTAAGCTGAAACGCTTCGACATCTTCGCCGCGGTATGAAATCGCTGCGTCATGGACTACAGATTCAACGCGATAGCGTTCCCAGCGATGTACCAATCGATTGGTCCCACGTAACGCCACATCATCTTCCCGATCATCCGACACCAGCTCTTTCACCAGCATGCGTATCTGCTCCAGCGGATTGACCGGATCCAAGTCCACTTGCGTACAGCGGAATAGCGGGTATTCATTGAATGCAACGCGAGCCAACCCAGTCAGCGATGTGAGTGCGACGTCTTGAATATCACTGTTAGCCATCACAGGTTGCGTACCTTGGGTGACCATATACAACCGCGGCGCATGGGTGGTGAATACCTTACCCAGCAGTTGCATGACTTGAAGTGCCACGCTGGTTTGCGCGATACCGACAGGATCATCCTGAGAAGCCGTGGATAATCCCCATAGATAAGACACACCCACACAACTCAATGATTTTTCCTTGACTTTTTTCATCACTTTTTCCAGATACTCAAGCTCATCGGCATTGAATGGTTGCATATGCTCGCACTCCTGCTGATACACTTCATCGATGGCTATGCGTATTACCTGATTGCCGTTACTTTCCAATGCCTGGCATAAGGATCCGCTAATATCGCTGTTATCAGTGAACACCAGCCAACAACCTGTGCGCTTACCTTGCGGTTGTAACGGCTTTTGCTGCCATTGCCATGCATAGGCCCATTCTGCTAATTGTTCGATTGGATCTTTCTTTTCCGTTGTCAAAGCACGGCAGCGTAAACCAGCGACTTCAACCAGCAGATTGCCCAGATCGTCAAATAATCTTAAATCACCTTCAATCGCATGTTCATTGACTTGAGTGAGCTTGCCGTGACACCAGAACGCATTTCCCGGTTTTACATGATAGCTAATACGCTTGATGACAACCGGCATGTAAAAACTATCATCGTCGCTGATTGCCGCGATCAGAGATTGGAAACAGCCATCCAGTAAACTGGGGTGCAGTAAATAATCCGTATTTTCATTGATTAAATCAGCATGCAGTTCGATGCGCGCCAACACTTCGCCTTGGCAACGTTGCAGTTGTTGAATGGTTTGGAAATAAGGACCGTAAAACAAACCACGCTCCTTGAGCTCAGCATACAAATCGCCGACATTCATCTTTTCGGAGCAGCGGTGTTCAATATCGTGACGTTCGATGCGGGCCGATTCAGTGGGTGCTGCCGATACGATTTTAGCCGAAGCATGCATATTCCAATTCGTAGCGGTATCCTGCTGATGGCTATGAAAAGCATATTGGCCGCTTTCCTGATCAAAACTGACATGAATCGAAGGCTCGCCCTGATGATCATTCAACACCAGTGCTTGATGAAAATGTAATTGCTCGATCACACACGCGGTATTTCCGGTCACTTGATGATGGGCAGCCAATGCAGCTTCCACATAAGCCGCGCCCGGCATAACCACCAGCCCATCCACTTGATGATCGTCTAAAAAAGGTAGAAATTGACGATTCACCGCACTTTGCCATACAGGTCGCGGGCCAGATAAACGGCGATCCAATAGTGGATGCAACGGTATGCCAGTGCGATCGGTGATCGAATCCTCATCCTCGTGCCAATAAGTTTCTCGTTGCCAAGGATACGTAGGCAATTTGATGTAAACAGAATCACTGGGATACAAATGCTGCCAGTCGATTTGACAAGCCGCGGTATAAAGCCCGGCCAGCGCCATATTAAAAGTATGCTGCTCAGGTTGTTCGCGGCGTAACGAAGCAAACGTCTGCGGTTTGATATTTTGTTGCTGACAACACTCCTTGATCGCACTCGATAATACAGGGTGCGGACCGATCTCAAGAAAAACGCGATGGCCGTCCCGCAACAAGCTCGCCATGGCTTGCGCAAAATAAACCGGCTCACGAATGTTATCGCACCAGTACTCGGCATCATAGCTCACGGTATCGGTGAGCTCGCCGGTTACTGTCGAATACAACGGCACCAGCGGCATGACAGGATGCAGATCTGCCAGGCTGGCTCTGATTTCCGGCTTGAGATGTTCCAGAAACATGCTGTGATAAGCCATCTCAACTTGCAGGAAACGATTGAATTCTCCTTGCTCCGTTAAATGCGCTGATATCTTTTCCAGTGCATCGCCATCGCCTGAGAGCGTTACCATTGAAGGACCGTTGACCGCAGCAATGGAAACATTGTCTTGAGTCAAAGTAGCCAGCAATTCGATGCACTTTTCCATACTCACGCCAACCGCCAACATCTTTCCAGAGCCGGCTGCTTTTTTCAGGATGCGGCTGCGTTCATAGCTCACCTTGACTGCATCTTCCAGGCTGAGCACGCCCGCAGCATAGGCGGCGCTGATCTCACCGACGCTATGCCCGACAATAGCACCCGGTTCAATACCCTGAGCACGCCACATGGCGGTTAACCCAACCTGAATCATAAAGTTAGCGGGTTGAGCGATTTCAGTCACGGTTATTTTTGAATCTTTCTCATCCGCTAACATCTCGTCAAGAATAGACCAGCCCGATAAATCACGAAAAATCGCATCGCATGCTTCGACGGCTTTACGATAAATAGCATTATGTTCATACAATTCCCGTCCCATCGCCCACCATTGCGGCCCCATACCTGTATACACGAATACCGGCTTTGACGATGCCTTGCTGTCGGCCTTACCGGATACCCAGCCAGAATCCGGTTGCCCAGCTACAAAAGCGGTCAGTTTTTCATGCATGGCTTTCCATGAATCACCCATGATTGCCAATCGATAATCATGATGACCGCGGCGGCATGCTGCTGAATAACACAAATCTTTTAATGCGCCCGGATAGTCTGCAGGAAACTTGGCAAGCCAGGCTTTGGCTAAGTCAGTGAGCGCCGACTCACTGCGCGCTGATAATGGCAGCAGGTACACCGCGCCGGACATATCGTCTTCGCGCAGCAACTTGGGCAATGGCGGTGCATTTTCCAGAACTACATGAGCGTTTGTTCCGCCATACCCGAATGAATTAACGCCGGCATAAATCTGTTGGGAAGTGGAAGCCAGGGATTCCAGTTTTATTGGCAAGCGCAAACCCAATTCATCAAAAGGAATATTGGGATTCGGCGTTTCCAGATTGGCCTGAGGCGGTACCTGGCGATGCGCTAAGCACAGCGATGTTTTAATGATCCCTGCAATACCGGCAGCAGCTTCCAAGTGCCCGATAGCGCCTTTGACAGAACCCATCAGGCACGCTTTAGCACGCTTAGCCGTTGAATCAATCACTTCGCCCAGTGCCTTAGCTTCAAGCGGATCGCCCACGGGTGTTCCGGTACCATGCGCTTCAAAGTAGCTGATATCGCTGGCATCGACACCGTACTTGGTACACACGGAACGAATCAATGCAGTTTGTGAAACCGGATTGGGAACAGTGATCCCGTTGGTCCTGCCATCCTGATTGACACCCGTGCCCCGTACCAGCGCATAAATGGAATCGCCATCTTTCAGAGCGGCTGATAAAGGTTTTAGCACAACCACCCCCGCACCTTCGCCACGACCATAACCATTAGCGCTCGCATCAAAACTCTTGCTGCGTCCATCCGGCGCAAGAAACCCGCCTTTGCACATGGCAATCGGGTATTCCGGGCGCATCATGACATTGACGCCGCCCGCCAGTGCCAAATTACACTCACCACTCCAGATTGCCTGACTGGCCAGATGTAATGCGACCAAAGAAGAAGAACAAGCGGTATCCACACTCATGCTGGGACCGTGCAGATCCAAAATATAAGAAATGCGATTGGACAGTATGGTCATGGTCGAACCGATCGCGGTATGCGTGCCGATCAGATCGCGATTCATTTTACCCATCTGGGTCAGCTTATGATCCAGGGTGAACGCCCCAACAAAAACACCGGTATTTGAACCGACCACCGATTCATGAGGGATGCCGGCATCTTCCAAGGCTTCCCAACTGGTCTCTAATAGCAGACGTTGCTGTGGATCGATACACTCGGCTTCACGTGGCGTAATCCCAAAAAATAATGCATCGAACTCATCGACACGCTGCTGCAGGAATCCTCCTTGTTTGACATACATTTTCCCAGGCTTATTCTGGTCAGCATCATAAAAACGCCGTAGATTCCAACGTTCCGGCGGAATATCCACAATGGCATCGCTTCCCGTAACCAACAAATTCCAGAAGCTTTCCGGATCATGCGATCCTCCCGGGAAGCGACAACCAATCCCGACCAGCGCAATCGGTTCGTAAGTCTCATTATTACTGATTTTTAGTTTCTTTTTTCTCATGCTATATGCTCCCTGGAAAGATAAAGTGTTGATCATTTGTCAAATGCTGCTTGAGACTTACTTGATTGTGTAACCCACGGGTAAATCAGCGAAATGCGCTACGCGTGCTGTGAAGCGATTCTTGGTTGCAAATCTGGAGGATTTCTTAATGTAGTAAAGTCCTTTGCAGTCGGCATAGGCCAACCTAACTCTCGATACAACTTATGCGCACGTTTCCGGAATGTCAGCCAATCGCAGTAGTAAGCATGTCTGGGAGAATCGATCATGTGTATCGGTCCCCTTAAATCTCCCTGCTCTTTTTCTGCAATCTCACGTAAGCGCTTGTCTTGCCCAGTTTGTTGCTGCTGACTCAGGAGGTAGCGAGCCACCATTGAGGCAAATAACTCCAGATGAGGAAATACTGCCGCATTGCCTTCATAAAATCCCAGCGTAAATAAATTTGGATGCTTGCGGGAAAAACAGGTCATAAAATGCCCTACACCATGACCCGCCCATTCAATATGTTCCGCATCAAGATAAGGAAAGGATGCTTTATAACCGGTGGCGAAGACTATTTGATCAACTTCTATCGATGATCCATCAACGAAATAGACGGTTGAGCCATCAAACCTCTGAATATCCGGTTTAGGCTGTAAGTCGCCATGTGCAATGCACGAAAGGATATCTGAGTTCATAATTGGCTGCGACTCAAGTACACGATGCATCGGTTTTTGTAATCCATACTGTGTAAGGTCACCCAGCAGGGCGTTCAGCATATGGCCAAATACCCATTGCCTAAAACGGAAAGGCATCCACGCATTCTCACGTTCATAAATGTCTGCGGGCTTACCAAACATTATTTTAGGAAGAAAATGATAGCCCCTGCGCATACTGATGTAGGCTGCTTTCGCGTTTCTCGCTGCTTCAGTCGCAATATCGCAACCCGAGTTACCAGCACCCATGATCAAAACACGCTGGTTCTTAAATTCATCAGGACTGGAATAATCCTTAGAATGGCGCTGCCAACCAGCAAACGTTCCTGGGATTTCGGGAAAACTGGGTTCCCAATGCATTCCGGAAGCACAAATCACACCGCGATAAATTCGTGTTTGATTTTGTACCGTCACTAACCAGAAACCATCTTTGGGTTCAACTTTCTCAACTTCGCTTGAAAAATTAATATGTCTTCTCAGATCATAAGCATCTGCAAAAGCATGCAAATACGCGATAATTTCATTGCGCTTAGGAAAGGCAGCTCCGGGTGGAAATGGGAAATCCATGAAACCGGACTCTGTTCTTGAAGAAACAAAGTGTGTATTTTCATACACCGGTGTGCCGGGATTCTGAATATCCCAGAGTCCCCCAATATCCGTATGGCGTTCAAAAACATCAAATGGTAAGCCAAGTGCTAGAAAAGCTCGCGCTTGCGCTAACCCGGAGGGGCCTGCGCCAATAATACAATATCGATCTTTACAATCAATAATAGTGGTGTGCATATCGTTTTCCTTTGGTTTTATCGGGTATTTGTCAGCAACAATCTCAGCCATGAATAGCTGTTTGATTCTGCGTGTAGCTTAAATTTTCTACTGAAAAAATAATGTGATAAAACTCACGAGACTCAGAAAAAAGGAAAACGGGGCTGATCTTGGCTATATCGCAATCGATAGTTGAATTGAGCGTCCCTTGAGTATCCGCATATAAAAATAGCAAGCAAGACTATGAGAACAAAGGAAATAGAGAATTCCGCCAAACAGCAGGAAATAGAACGCTAATGGATTTAAACTTTGGTAGGCTGTGAGTCGGCTGATCGGATCAATTCGAACGGAATCAATGCCTCGTCATTTATTTTTGATCGCTATAGCGACTTGATGGCATCCTTCATAATCAGTGCCAGCTTGATCCGATCTGAAACATGCAATTTACGAAAAACTTCTGTTAAGTGTGCTTTGACGGTTCGTTCGGTAATGCCCAATTGCTGCGCAATTCTCTTATTACTTTCTCCGCGCCGAACCAGCATGGCAATTTCATACTCACGATGCGTGAGACCCTCCAGCGAATCATGAATGACTCGCTTAATTCGATCTTTTTCATAGGTCACTTTGACCAGTTCATTCAATATTTGGTTAGTCAGCGTGCGGCGAATCCACAATTCTCCCTGCAGGATCGCATCAGCAACACGTTTGATGCGCTCAGGCTGCATCGTACGCAAGCAACACCCTTTGATACCTGTCTTAAATAGTCTCCACTCAATCTCATCGGATAATTCCGGGCCAAATACCACAATTCTGGTTTCTCTCCCTAGCGTTACCAATTCCGCGATGGAGCGCTGATGTTTCAAACCCGGTAATTCATAATCAAGAAACAATATTTCAGGTTGCAGTTTGGTTATTTTTTTAGTCAGCGACATAAAGCCATGCGTGGTGTACACAGCAGAAAAACCGAACAAGCCTTGCTCCCAGCGCAGTAGAATTTCCTTGTTAGCGCTAGCTAAGAGAATCAAGATTGGCCTCGGAAGAATCGCGCTGTGCTGCTGAAACGATCTGATGCATGATTTTCCCAGTCATCTTACGTGACAGCCAGGCTTCGCCGCGATGAACCGCCATGGCCACTTTAGAGAAATCGAGCGAATCCAGATTATTCGTGATGACCCCCCGAGCACCACAGGTGAGTGCTTTCAGGAGATAGTCCTCTTCGATCGGCTCATTGACGACTAAAATTGCTTGTGTATTTGGACACTGATACTGTAAAGCAAGCAACAAATCACAATATTCATCCAATAATTTATTGGCATTAACCAATAAAATGTGTGGATTCAGGCGCTTTATCCTGGCGATGGCGTTCTCAACCGGCGTAATACCATCACGCGGCATCTGTCTTCGCTCTACCGTATAAGCACGATCCGATCGCGTATCAGTGAGTAACTCTACAGCCGTTTCTTTATGTCGCAATAACTCGCCAACCGGCACCTGCTGATCCTGACCAATCTCAACGACGGCCATAGTGATAGGTTGCATATTCTCCCTTTATTGATATTTTTATACCTATATCATGTAGTTTAATCTTTCCCGCCATGAATCACTAATTGTGCAAACGGTATCGTCCATTGCTGTCGATTACAAACTTCAACGGCATAGCGCTGCAAGGCACTCGTAATCGAGTAGAGCTCACCAGCTGCCGCACCGTCAAAGGTGGCGATGATTTTATAATCCAGCGAAGAAGTGTTGGCTTTGGTAAAGTGGACTGACACATCTTTGAGTGAAGTACCATAGGTTTCCTGCAGTAATCCGCGCCTGATTCCTTCGCGCATTATGTCAGGCACATCGGTGATACAGTTTGCCTGGTATTTATAATCAATGCCAAAATCAGCTACCGCAACAAATCCCTGCGAATAATTTCTCGGTTTAGCCGCCAAAAAATCGGTAATGGTAAACGTTCTTGGCATGGTACCATCAGATAAAGATAATACAACATGCTCCAGTGTAATACATTTAACCATGTCATAAACATCGTCCGAAAGCATGACGTAGTCCCCTACTTTGCATGGAAACCAAGGCTCATTATCTGAAAATGGCCGGGAAACATAATGAGCTAATTCCGCCAATGTCAAGCGTAGTTCTAATTCGGGGAGTATCGGATTAATCAGTTTGGTGTAGTAATTCAGGCTCTCGATCTGCATGGGAATGCCATTGTATAGGATGCATTCGCCTTCCCTCACCGGACCGGCATTGAGCAATACTCTTAATTCATTGATATAACTTGGGATAGAGCTTTTAAGTAGCCAAATGATACTCAACAGCAGTAATACTGTAATACCAATCAGTACTTGATCATCACGCACACTCAGCACATAAAACATAGCCGTGATCGCCAATATCCCCATCAAGAAATGATAGGAAAGTGTAATAATGCGCTGGTAGTAGGTGCTTTTCCCCACCCTCTTGCGATTACCGATCCATTTCAAGAGCCTCAGCAACAACAGCATCGAAGCATACACTGCGACGAAGGCTGCTAACGCCATCAATAATGTAGCACCCCGCCCGGCTGCAAATTGTCGGGCATGTTCACTCATTGAAATTTCCTTGGCAGACTGAGATTTAATCATTTCATCGAGTTGTAGCCGTGCAACTTCCAGCAGGTGTTTAGTGTCTTCTTGCTGATCTTTCCATTTTTTGTCAATACGCTCAAATTCAATCAGCGCATCCTTCTCAAAGCCTTGTTTGTTAATTTTCGTGAGGTGCGTAAGTACTTCGTCAATGTCCCTGATTTGGGATTCATAAAAAGCAATCTTTTTGTACAAATTGTCCAGCTTGCGTTTGTTTTCTGTCAATTGACGCAGCTCGCTCATGATCGGTTGTACAATTTCAAGCAAATCCCTCTGCCAATCGAAGTCTTTTTTTTCCGCAACATCCTCTTTATTGAGTTCAAAACCGGCAGTCAGTATCATTTCGAATGAAGATTCCTGTTCAACAATGGCATCGCCTATTTCATTCAATTCCGCCTGAAGCCTAGCTTTTTCCTGCTCAGTTTTTGCTTTCATCAAGGATTCTAATTTTGCATCGACTTCCACTTTCTGCAGTTTGATACTTTTAATAATGTCATTGAGCTTGGCGGCGGTCTGTTCTTTTTTTAATGTGTGTTCATTGGCAACGAACGGCAGCCTATCGGCACCGGCATGACCGTTGCATATAAAAATTGTCATGCCCAATAAAATAACCAATACATTTCTCATAGTGTCAGCTCTCATGATCCTTTAAGCAAAGTGACGCTTCCGCTGCATTCGTTACCGCCGCACTGGATTATTTGTCATTGTCAACACTGAAAAAACGCTCAACTTCCGTCAATTCACGGGTGCGCTTCATCGGCGGCAAGCTTTGCCATATTTGTTTACCATACGCTTTGGTAGTCAAGCGCGGATCGCAAATCATCAATACACCGCGATCCATTTCATCCCGAATCAAACGTCCGGCGCCTTGCTTCAAGCTGATGACAGCACGCGGTAATTGGTATTCCATAAAAGCATTGCGGCCTTCGTTATTTATTTTCTCAATGCGGGCCGACAGCACTGGATCATCAGGCGGCGCAAACGGCAGTTTATCAATGATTACCAACGACAACGCTTCGCCGCGCACGTCCACACCTTCCCAGAAGGACTGGCTGCCAATGAGGACAGCATTATTCAATGCGCGAAAACGCTCCAGCATATAAGAGCGCGAACCCTGCCCTTGGAGCAGCAATGGAAAATCAAATTCATCGGCTGCGAGCAGTAACTCATACACACGCTGCATCGCCCGCAGACTCGTACACAGAAAAAAAGCTCGCCCTCGGCTCGCGCGCAATACCGGCAGTGCTGCTTGCACGACATGATCGGTATAGGTTTTATGATGCGGCTCCGGCAATCCGGTCGGTACATACAGCAATGCTTGCTCGGCAAAATCATAGGGACTATCCCAGCAAGCTGTTTGCGCGGCAGCCAACCCCATTTCATCACTATAATGTGTGAAATTCTTTTTTACCGATAGCGTGGCTGACGTAAAAATCCAAGCACGCGGCGATGCAACCATTTGTTTCTGAAAAATGCCGGCAATGGATAATGGCGTTGCATTCAACTGCAATGCCTGGTGATAGACTTCAATCCAACGCACATGGTCTTGCATTTCGGTTTCATCGCGCCAGCGCTGTATGAGGTACAAATGGCTGGCTGCCCTCTGCCGGCAATTTTCCAACCCCTCGGATCGTTCCGCCTGATGCTCCAGCAATTTTGTCAGACTGCTCAATTTCTCCAGCAAGTTGTCCAACGCGTCGCAAAACCCCGAATTCTGTTTAATTGCCGCCAGCGACAACCGCGTATTGTCTACCGCAATCGCCAAGCGCAAATCACGTGCAGCCTTTTCCACCGCGGCAATGGCATCCGGCAGTCCCAAAAAATCCCCGGCGGCCTGTATGGCTTCGACTTTGGCATCACGCGCCAGATCCAATATCTGGCCGGTGCTAATGGATTCACCGAAAAACAAACTGGCCGTTTCCGGTAATTGATGCGCTTCATCAAAAATAACGGTATTGCAGGCAGGCAATAACTCGGACAAGCCTTCATCGCGTAGCATGACATCCGCAAAAAACAAGTGATGATTAACTACCACGATATCTGCCATCAAGGCTTGCTTGCGCGCTTCCATCACAAAACACTTTTTATAGCTGGGACATTCCGAACCCAAACAACTGTCGCGCGTTGAAGTGACTTGCTGCCAAATGGCAGCATTCTCAGGTACTTCGCTGAGTCCGCTTTTATCGCCATTTTTGCTGATACTGGCATAGCGTTCTATTTGTTGCAGATACTGGATTTCGTCTCGATTAATAAAACTGAAGTGCGTATCTTGCACACTTCTTTCCAAATGATAATGACAAATATAATTGGCGCGACCTTTTAATAATGCAACCGTCACCGGTACTTTGAGCGCCGCTCGCACACTGGGGATATCCCGTTTAAACAGTTGATCCTGCAATGTTTTTGTTCCGGTGGAAATAATAACTTTGCCACCTCCCAACAACGCTGGCACCAGGTAAGCCAACGTTTTCCCCGTGCCGGTGCCTGCTTCAGCAACGAGCATCTGATGCTTTTCAATCGTATCGGCAATTGCCTGCGCCATTTCCAATTGTTGAGGACGCGTGCGGAATCCTGTAATTTGCTTGGAAAGAATGCCATCCGAAGAAAAAATAGATTTTAAATCAAACATAAAATAAGAAAATTATGGGTTCTTAAATAGAACCTATAAATTTAAAGCACTTCAATTCGCCAGTTTATTCATAATACCCAACTTGAGTCTGTTTTCTTGGCATAAGCGCTTCTTCGATAGATATCTTGTTAAGAGAAATAGTACAATGCTCGATTAATTTGAATAAATAATACTTACCAACCAGTTAGTATAGATTTTATAATGGCAAAAACGGAGTACTGATAATTGAGTCAACTCAACAACTGTCGCCTGCATGTGTCGAATTCACGTCA
Source organism: Nitrosomonas sp. Nm84 (assembly GCF_003201565.1). Taxonomy (GTDB): domain Bacteria; phylum Pseudomonadota; class Gammaproteobacteria; order Burkholderiales; family Nitrosomonadaceae; genus Nitrosomonas. Next base: position 43,563 of record NZ_QJJP01000028.1, read on the forward strand.
ATTTCAATTCGATTGATCGTGCGCGATCAAACCCGTCAAACGATGTGAAATACTGGTAGATATAGGAAAAGTACATTTTGTTTAAGTTTTCTGGTTTCCAAGCTGATGATCCCATAGTGAATATACAATTCATTCGCAACCTATTTATTTCATTATTATTACTTATTTTCCCATTAACAGGATCGGGTAATGAATTATCTATTCAACCGGGAAATGAACAAAAACCAGTGATTAAGCCTCAAAGAAAACCAACATCTATTGTGGCCGATCGCATTACAGGCTATTACAAACAGGAAATAGAAGCAACTGGTAATGCAGAGTTGCATCACGGCGATAATATCTTGACTGCCGACCGCATGAAGTACTTCCAAACGACGGAGGATACTGAAGTGGAAGGAAATGTTCGCTTAGATCGACCCAAAGATACTTTGAAAGGAAATCACCTCGAGCTCAACTTACAGACTGAAGAAGGTCGCATGTCTGAACCGCGTTATTATATCAAAGATGGTAAAGGGCGCGGCGCAGGCAGCCTGTTGTTATTTGAAGGCAAGGATAACTATCGCCTGAAAGACGCGAACTACACCACTTGCCCTGAAGGCAATCATGACTGGTATGTGCGCGCTAAAGATCTGGAAATTGATAACAAAAAAGAAGTCGGTACGGCACGCCATGTCAGCATCATGTTTAAAGACACGCCTATACTGTATTCACCGTGGATCGATTTTTCCTATAGCGGTAAACGTAAGACGGGATTGCTGGCACCTGTTGCGGGTTATAACGTAAAAACCGGGTTTGACGTGGCACTTCCGGTCTATTTAAATATTGCACCCAACATCGATGCCACCGTCGCGCCGCGCATCATGACTGAACGCGGTTTCTTGTTAAGTAATGAATTACGGTATATCGGCAATAACAACATGAGTGGTCACCTGTTGTTTGACATCCTCCCTATGGATATCAAGACCAACGAAACGCGATGGGGTATCTTATACACACATACGCAAAGTCTCGGCAAAGGCTGGCAAGGTTTTATGAATTACAACCAGGTTTCTGATGATCGTTATTTCCGCGAACTCACCCCTAATCTTGCTCAGACCAGCTTGACCAACCTGTCGCGGCAAGGCGGAGCTACCTATAACGGCAGATTAGGCACGGATGGCGCTGTCAGCTTTACCGGTTTCGTGCAAAGTTTCCAAACCCTTCAGGATAGATTTCCAGGTGCTCAAATTGTTTCTCCTTACGACCGATTACCCCACTTTTCCATGAACGCTATTAAGCGCAATATAGGAAAATTGGACTTTGAGCTCAACAGCAGTTGGACAAACTTTTATCATTCAACGCTGGTCGATGGAAATCGTACAATACTTTATCCCACTGTCAGTGCTCCATGGCGTAATGAGTATGGTTACATTACACCTAAATTCGGCTTGCACTATACACATTATAGTCTGAATGCACCCGTCGATCATAAAGGGGAAAATATAGACCGCACGATTCCTATTGTCAGCCTGGACAGCGGCATCGCATTTGACCGTCAAATGGAATTGAGTGGCAGGAAGTTTATCCAGACACTCGAACCACGGCTATTCTATGTCTATGCACCGTACCGAAATCAGGATTATTTACCTAACTTTGACTCTGCAGTAAATGACTTCAGCTTTGCACAAATGATGACCGAAAATCGGTTTAGCGGCGGTGATCGCATTAACGATGCTAATCGCGTTATGGCCGCACTGACATCGCGGTTTGTGGAACAGGAAACGGGTATTGAACGTTTGCGGCTTGCAATAGGTCAGCGGATCAATTTTACGGATCCTCGAGTATTGCTGCCCGATACTCCGCTTAATCCCCAGGTCACCAGTGGAAAATCCGATTTTATTGCTTCTATTTCTGGGCGCTTGACGCCTCATGTCAGCACGGATGCCAATATTCAAATGGATGAGTCCAGATTGTTCATTGAAAAAGTGCGTAGCGGTATCAGTTATCAACCGGATACGGGCAAAGTACTAAACCTCGGCTATCGATTTACGCGAAATGTCCTGGAACAAGTGGACAGTTCAATTCAATGGCCGATCAGCGGCAATTGGCATGGCGTTGCACGGGTCAATTATTCGCTGAAAGATGATAAGATCCTGGCAGGATTGGCAGGCTTTGAATACAACGCGTGTTGTTGGGCCTTGCGGGTTGTCATGCAACGACTCACAACAGCCACGCAAACCACCACTACCGCAGTCTTTGTACAGTTGGAATTAAAAGGCTTGATGGGAATCGGCAATAATCCACTGCAAGTACTACAGCAAAGTATTCCGGGATACACCAGCGTTCACTGATTATTAGTCCTACCCCATTGTACTCACCAAGTCTCACATTTATGCATAACAGAAGCTATTCCTACATCGTGCTGCTACTCATGGTATTCATGCCTTCTTATGCCACAGCACAAGAAATGGAATCTATTCCGATAGTCAAGCCGATTGATCATATCGTGGCCATTGTCAATGAGGACGTCATTACTCGACAAGAGCTTAATGAAGCGATCAAAGTAGCCATCGATCGACTGCAATTACAAGGCATGCAACTACCCGACCAACACGTCTTGCAAAACCAAGTGCTTGAGTCCATTGTAACAAAACGAGTCCAGTTACAGTCTGCCAAAGAAGTGGGACTATCCGTCGGCGAAAGCGAGGTGGATGAAACGGTCCAGCGGATTGCGCAAGAAAATAAATTATCCTTGCCGGAGTTTTATGCGGTACTCGAGAAAGATGGCATCAGCTTTAATAAGTTCCGTGAGGAAATACGTGATGAAATGATCATGGCGCGACTGAAAGAACGAGAAGTTAAACACCAAGTCAATGTAACAGAAGGTGAAGTTGATAACTTCCTCCGCACCCAAGAAACATCTGCTGTGGGTAATGATGAATATCGTCTCTCGCATATTTTGATTTTGGTTACTGAAAACATGAACTCGAGCCAAATGGAACAAAGAAGCGAACGCGCTAAAATGGCACTCGCGAAACTAAAAGAAGGCGTGGAATTTTCCCAAGTAGCGGCTGAATTCTCGGATGCCGCCGATGCTTCAAAGGGAGGAATCATCGATTGGCGTCCTATTGATCAAATGGGGCCTAAATTTGCCGAACTATTGGAATCGCTTCAACCTGGAGATTTGACACAGATCGTGCAAAGCCCGTCCGGTTTCCATATTTTCAAATTACTCGGTCGGCGTACTCAGGAAGCACCCACAGTCATCATTGATCAAACACATCCGCGCCATATACTGATTAAAATTAATGAATTGACTTCTGAAAATGATGCCAAACTTAAAATTAACCAGCTCAAGGAACGGCTTGATCGGGGAGAAAATTTTGAAGAACTGGCAAAACTTTATTCTGAAGATTCCAGTGCCGCATCAGGCGGCGATCTCGGCTGGCTTTCACCGGGCGATACCGTGGCTGCTTTTGAGCAAGCCATGAATGCACTGCAGCCCGGTCAAATCAGCGAACCCGTGCAATCTCAATTCGGGTGGCATATTATCCAAGTTTTGGAACGCCGCTCGCAAGATGTCAGTCTTGACCGGCGCAGACAGGCGGCGCGTCAAGCAATACGCACGCGCAAGGCGGATGTTGTGGTGCAGGAATGGCTACGGCAGTTACGTGATCAGGCTTATGTTGAGCTCCGCTTAGATGATGAGCAATAGTTTCATTCCCACACTGGCGCTGACTTCTGGCGAACCTGCCGGAATTGGTCCCGACTTATGCGTGCAAATTGCACAACAATCGTTAGCATGTAAGTTGGTGGTTATTGCCAATCGTGAATTGTTGCTGACGCGCGCGCAACAACTCAAGCTCCCACTTGATCTCATTGACGTCTCTGCAACGACTCCAGGTCCACATGCAGCCGGCAGCCTGCAAGTTTTGCATGTTCCGTTGGCCGAGCCCGCACTACCCGGCGTATTGAATCCGGCCAATGCATCTTATGTCCTGACGATGCTCAACCATGCGGTCGAGGGTTGTCAAACAGGTCGATTTGACGGCATGGTCACCGCACCGATACACAAAGGAGTGATTAACGATGCAGGCATTCCTTTTACCGGCCACACGGAATATTTGGCAGAATTGACACATAGCTCGGTTGTCATGATGTTGGTGGGCGGAGGTATGCGTGTAACTCTGGCCACCACGCACTTACCCCTCAAAGATGTTGCAGCCGCGATCACAGCGGACAGCTTGGAAAGTAAATTACGCATCATCCAAGGGGATCTCGTCACGCGCTTCATGTTGGACAAACCTCGCATCGTCGTGGCAGGACTCAATCCGCATGCCGGTGAATCCGGTCATCTGGGGCGCGAAGAAATTGACATCATTATTCCAGTGCTCCACAAACTTCGTGCTGAAGGAATGCATTTAACCGGCCCCATTCCAGCAGATACCTTGTTTAATCCGTCACAACTCAAGCACTATGACTGCATTTTTACCATGTATCACGACCAGGGGTTACCGGTACTGAAACATGCCAGTTTTGGCGGCGGTATCAATGTCACATTAGGATTACCCATTGTCCGCACTTCGGTGGATCATGGCACCGCGTTGGAATTAGCCGCAACAGGACGTGCGCACTCGGGTAGCTTACTCGCCGCTATTGAAATGGCCATCCAATTGGCCCGGAACCACACAGCGTTTCTCCATAATGCGCCATAATCCGCGTAAACGTTTCGGTCAGAATTTCCTGATTGATCAGCAGATCATTGCTCAAATTATTGCTGCAATCTATCCGAAAAAGAATGATCGAATCATCGAAATTGGCCCGGGTCTCGGCGCGTTAACAAGACCTCTACTGCAAGCAGTTAATCATCTTGATGTGGTAGAAATCGACCGCGACATTGTCGCCAGACTCAACAAAGAATTCTCGCAAGAAAAATTGACCATTCATGCAACCGATGCACTTAAGTTTGATTTTTCCGCTTTCGGCAACAACTTACGCATCGTCGGCAATTTGCCCTACAACATTTCAACACCGTTGTTGTTTCATTTGAGCCAATTCTCCGAGCACATTGTCGATATGCATTTCATGCTGCAAAAAGAAGTGGTGGACCGCATGGTAGGTATGCCGACAACATCCGATTATGGGCGCCTTTCCGTGATGCTACAGTATCGTTTTGATATGGAGCATGTTTTTAGCGTCCCGGCAGAATCCTTCAGTCCTGCGCCCAAAGTTGAGTCAGCCATCGTGCAAATGATTCCACGCCCCAAATCATCGATGCATGCTCAAGATGAAGTATTATTGTCACAGGTGGTCTCAGCGGCATTCTCACAACGCCGAAAAACTCTGCGTAACACGTTGCGTGATTTTCTGAATACTGATGATTTCTGTGCTCTAGGTATTGATTCCGGACTACGCGCAGAGAATCTATCAATGGAACATTTTGTCGCTATTGCAAATTTCCTAGAAAAGCGCTTAGAGAATCGTGTAAAATGACGCACTTTTTTCTATTCCAATACTTTGTGAGTCAGTAATTCGTGGCATTTTACGTACAAAAATATGGTGGCACATCGGTCGGTAGTACCGAACGGATAAAAAATGTGGCTCGCAGGGTCGCCAAATTTCATTCGCAAGGACATCAAATTGTCGTTGTGGTTTCTGCCATGAGCGGCGAAACAAACCGATTGATCGCGCTGGCGCACGAAGTCCAGGAGAACCCGGATCCGCGTGAATTGGATGTGATGGTCTCAACGGGTGAACAGGTATCCATCGCACTCCTGTCCATGGCATTAACAGCACTCAATGTTAAAGCAAAAAGCTATACCGGATCACAGGTCAGAATTCTGACGGATAGCACACACACCAAAGCGCGAATATTGAATATTGACGAAACCAAAATTCGAGCAGATTTGGACGCTGGTTATGTCGTCGTCGTTGCCGGCTTCCAAGGCGTGGATGAAAAAGGCAGTATCACTACGCTTGGGCGCGGAGGATCCGACACCACCGGAGTCGCATTGGCAGCTGCTTTGAAAGCCGATGAATGCCAAATTTATACAGATGTCGACGGAATTTATACGACAGACCCACGGGTAGTCGCCGAAGCCAGAAGACTGAATACCATCACTTTTGAAGAAATGCTTGAAATGGCAAGCCTTGGCTCGAAGGTTCTACAATTAAGATCGGTCGAGTTTGCAGGAAAATACAAGGTCAAGTTGAGGGTTTTATCCAGTTTTGAAGATGAAGGGCAAGGCACTCTGATCACTTTCGAGGAAGATGAAAATATGGAGCAAGCAGTCATTTCCGGTATCGCTTTTAATCGTGATGAAGCTAAAATTACTGTTTTAGGTGTCCCCGATCACCCCGGTATTGCTTATCAGATTCTAGGGCCGGTCGCGGACGCAAATATTGATGTCGACATGATCATCCAGAACGTGGGGCATGATGGTTTGACAGATTTCTCATTTACAGTTCATCGCAATGAATTCAAAAATACGATGAATATCTTAAGAGAAAAAATTCAACCGCATATTGGTGCACGCGATGTACTCGGAGGTGATAGAATCGCAAAAGTTTCTGTCGTGGGTGTCGGTATGCGTTCCCACGCCGGCATTGCCAGTAAAATGTTTCGCGTATTAGCGGAAGAAGGCATTAACATTCAGATGATCGCTACTTCTGAAATCAAGGTATCGGTCGTTGTTGATGAGAAGTATATGGAATTAGCTGTCAGAGTGCTTCATAAAGCATTTGATCTGGAACAAGCGCTCTAATTTATTATAATACTTAACATTTAGCAGGCTAATGCAATTGCATTACCCTGTCGCATTAAAATCCGGAGAGATGGCCGAGTGGTCGAAGGCGCTCCCCTGCTAAGGGAGTATAGGCACAAAAAGCTTATCGAGGGTTCGAATCCCTCTCTCTCCGCCAATTATCTACCAATAGATACCCAGAAACACCAACAAGACCCGCGCAAATGATAAGTTTAGCGGGTTTTTTGTTAACCATAGTCAATTACGTGAAATGTGAGTAACAAGATAAATTTGTGAGTAAGTTCGTGAGTAACTACAATACTCACTAGAAAGTTACTCACATATTTGTGCAAGCTACTGGCAGAGGGTGTTTTCACATGAAGCTGACTGCCCCAATCAT
>NZ_QJJP01000029.1 GCF_003201565.1 Nitrosomonas sp. Nm84
TAAGTTGCCTTGTTCTCTTTTCTTCATCAACAAATCCTGTCGGTTTTAACTTTCCGTAGTATCGCTTAATTTCTTGACAATTTCCCGACAGTCCCACCGTAGGTTCACTGTTCCTTTGCTACCATGTTCAAGTAGATAGTTAAAAGGTTTAAGAAACACTACAACGTCTAACACATGGTTATTATGACTATCTAAGGATGCTGAAGAACTTAGATTGGATTGAGTGTTATGAATAAAACCTCACCTTGGTATGCTTTTAAAGGTGTTTTAAATAAAACAGCAAGTAATTGAATGTAAATATGAATTAACACATAAACATCACTGTTTTTTAAGTATCCTCGGGGTTTGGGGCAGACAGCCCCAATATATTTTTGTGAGTGAAACGATCTCGGTAAGTAGGTTAGTATTCATGGATGTTCAATAATGCGTATTAAACTCGCTCAGCCGATTTAAAAGCTACTGAAGGTAGCTTTTGGTGGATTAATTTATTTGGAACGCTTAGGATGCGATCTAATGAAAAATAGGGGTATTTTATAAATACAAAATCTCTATTGTTTTGTTTTTGTAAAAAATTACTTATTTGTCTGACAAATGTGAGTGTCATAAATGTTATCCACATATTCACATATATGATTAATTAAAGACTAATATAAAAAAGATTAAAAGAAGAAAAGAATAGGGTTTTTTGAATCTTTATATTAATAAATGTAATCATAAAGATATTGGATAATTTTATAAACTAACTGTGAGTCATAATCACCACCTTTCATGAGGTGTGAGTTATAACCACCACATTTTGATACAGAGTGTGAGTCATAACCACCACATGTGTGAGTCATAACCACTACTTTTTAGTTGAGATGTGAGCTATAACCACCATATTGAACAGAAATATGTGTTTTTTTCTCTGCTGAAATCGGTAAGAATCTGTTAGAAATGTCGCTGTGTGAATTCTAACCACCACTTAATGTGACTTATAACCACCACTTTTTAAATAAACTGTGACCTATAGCCACCACAAAGTGTGAGTCATAACCACCACACTATCAGGACTTATTCACAGATATTAGGTTTGGGTCGATGCTATGCTTATCTGAATCACTGTTGCGTTTATTGGCGGCCTTTTGTTCGCTAATAAATTCATTTGATGGATATATTATGTATTTAACATCTGTAATTGCGCGGCTTTCTTTACGTTCGTCTGTTTCATAGTTTGCTATGATATTTTTTTCTTTTAGTTCGTTTAACGCTGAAAGTACTTTCTTTCTGTTATCAATTTCTCTGTTCTGCTGTAATAATCCGGTGCTTTTCAAATCTGAATACATGAAATGATAGTTATTAATAAGATTTGCATGCCGATAACGATTGATTAATTTCTTGTAAATTAGGCGAGTCAGTTGCTCATCACAGCTCATTAGGCGATCATAATTAAACTGTCTGTATTCAAGCTGATTTATTGCATGGCTAATAAACAGAGGTAATCTACCGATGTGTTGTGCATCGGTGTCAGCCAGATACTCTTCACGGCCAACAGTCACCAAGTCTTGTAGAATGGAACCTTTCCAGATTTCCTTTTTCTCTTTAGAGAGTGTGATTACACAAGAACTCATCACTTCTATGGCATGTTTTATTTGATTAATATTTCGGTCGCGACCTCTGGATGCGAGCTCTTTCAAAACCATTCTTAAAGAAAACCGAACCCATGTTTCAACCTTGTTGACATCATGAATACCATGATTTTGTATAGTGAGAATTTTTTTTAAAGCTTCTTCCACAAGTTCTTCAGTTATACCAGGGAAGAACGCTTGATATTTATTATTGCCTTGTTTTATTAAGGCGGGTTGAATACGAACAGTAAAATTACCGCCTTTCTCCGAATAGTTCCATTCATAGGGGTCAGCATGGCCTGTATCTGTTCTTAATTTCTTTACTTGAGCAGGCGTCAGAAAATATTTCGGAATACTTTCCCATATTTCAACGGTATTTGAAACCTCACTTTTGTCATTGGTGACAAACTGCGAGAACAGATCAAGCTGAAGGCTTTTGATGTACTTTTCTGGAGGTTTTTTCACTAGCTTATATCGTATATAAGGAATTGCACATTTATTTATAGATGCATGCGTAATTGTACTATTAATTTTCTGTGTGTTACTCATATCAAAACCTCTGAAATATTTTCCCGGATAAGATAAGTCCTAGAAAACAAGTACCATAACCAGGACAGCAATGAAGAACAGGCCTGTGGCCAATAAATTGATGATGGCTGCTTGCCTGGTATTTCTGACTATCGTTGCTATCTCTTTTATTTTCTCGTTAAAACCCGATTCTATTTTTTGATCGATTGACTCAAAACAGGAATTAATTATTTGTTCGGTTAACAGATTGGTGTTGCGAGAGCTTGCCTGTAGCAGCGAATTGGCTTTATTTTCCGTAGCTTGTGACCATTGATTGATATTTTCTTCCAAGGTCGAGCGAAAATTATTTAAAAGCACCTGGTGCGCTTTAATATTTTCCTCAAGCAAGATTTCATTGAGTGTGTGAATCATTAATATCGGATCATCATCCGTGAGGGCAATGCCGTGTTTGGCAGCGACTCTCTCAATGATCTTATTAAAATGATCCAGATCCGTCGTTGTCATGCTAGAACAGCGGCTACATTCTCAATGTTGGTGAAAAGCTGTTTCCTGATAATATTTAGCCGCTGACGCACCATGATGGGCAGGGATTTGCTCTCCAGAGCTTCACTGAAGGTTAATTTGGATTGTAATATTTCACTTAAATCCTTGCCGAAAGTGTCCGCTTTATAATTAGGGATTCTGATAATGGCTGAAACGCGGCTTTTGTTATCCAGATAAGTTTTCATTTCCTCGAATCTTTTTCCATCCATTTCTATTTCTCCCCAATAAGGGTTCAACCAAACAACAAACAGCGTATCAATTGGAAAGGATTCGATTAAATTCGCAAATCCTGTAAGGGTGTCGAGTAGCGCCTGGCTGCCTGTAATGACTGTATGAATAACCAGTTCATGGCCCATGTCTGGAAGCAGGGCAGGGATCTGGTTGCTGATGAGATAGTGCGACATGGGCACAAAGGTACTGGCACCGTTGTCAATAATGACGTCACTTTCCGATTTGGCGATGAGTTCAATCAAGTCGTCAAATTTTCTCGGATCAATTTCATCGCCGGACATCACATTAATCTTTCGCACGTTTAGCTTTTTGAATCCGTGGAATGTCGCATTCACGGGATCTGTATCAACACAAATCAGTTTTTTACCTTTGGCCAGCTTGTGCTGAGCCAGCGTTGATGCGATGAAAGATTTACCGACACCGCCTTTGCCTTGCAAAATCATATGTATTTTAGCCATCAGATTAACTCCTCTTTATCAATTGACGAACGATAGTTAAAGCCATGGTTATCCGGTTCCCGAGAAATGCCGGCTACCGGCTGCCCGTGCTTCTTCCTTGCAGATAAATCATCCGGTTTAGCAAAAATGTGCCTTTTGACAAGATTCCTGAACCAGAGATAGGAACAACCTATTTTTTTCTCATCTTTTAGAGTCGACCATATTTGTCGCATTGACCAGCCGTCATAAAGTGACTGGCTGATTTCTGTTTTCAGAGCCAGGAAAGCAGGTTCATATAAATTCCTGCGACCTGGATTCTTCTGCTCTCTCATAGAGATTCGTTCGGATAACGATGGGTTCATGGCAAATTCCTGACTGTTATTTGGCGTAAAAATATTCAAATTAATTACAGTATCTATTGGGTATTTATTTACTTCCTGTTTAGTTTAATTTGACTTACAACTATCTGTATTTGGTGCATATAAAGACAAGCTACAGATACTTTTTAGTATTGTTTAAATATTATTATATCCATATATTATACGTTTTCAATGTATTTGTTTAATGATAATATCTCTCGTGTAAACAAACTCTACCGGGCAAGATATGTGAAGTTAGCTAACTTTTAAAAAAGTTAACTCACATCACAAGGGTCTTATTCGCACATGTGCTCAACGAATCTTGCTCTGCGAGGCTATCAACGCCAGAATAATTTTTGAGGTGCGTCATGGTTCAAAAGCGGCTATTACATCTTCGAGTGCCTGTAACGCTGGATGAAGAGCAGGGAATCAGAACAAAAGCACGTGACACGGGTTTGTCAGTGGCCAGATACATGCGTCAGGTGAGTCTGGGATACCTTGTGCCGAGTGCCATCGATAATCAGCAAGTAGAGAAATTATTAAGAATTAACGGCGATTTGGGCAGGGTAGGGGGGTTGTTAAAGATGTGGCTGACCAATGATGTCCGGCTAAAAATAACCAGCAAGGCAGAAATTGAAGCGACTCTGGTTGCCATACGCACAACGCAAAACGCTATGCTGGATGCGATCCTGGAACTCAGAAACAAAAAGACAAATACTTAACGGTTAATTATTGCGATGATCGCTAAAATCATACCCATCAAATCAGTGCGAAGAAGTAACTTCTCTGCGCTGATACAGTACTTAACTGATCCTCAAGACAAGAGTGAGCGCGTCAGTCAGATCAAGGTATCAAACTGTTATTCAGATGATCAGATGGCGGCACTCATTGAGATACAAAATACACAAGAAATGAATAAGCGCGCCAAATCAGATAAAACCTGCCATTTGGTGCTGAGTTTCCCTGAAGGAGAGCGTTTATCCTTTAAGAGTCTCAATGCAATTGAAGAGCGATTCTGTGATGCTTTGGGTTTTACTGGTCATCAACGCATCAGCGTAGTCCACGATGACACCAATAACCTGCACGTGCATATCGCCATCAACAAGATTCACCCAAAAAACCTCACAATCCATAACCCTTACTATGATTACAAAAAAGTAGCGAAGCTTTGTGAGCAAATCGAACAGGAATATGGCTTAACAAAAGTTAACCATGAAACCGTGAGCGATAAAGCTTCCAGAGTAGCGCAGGAAATTGAAACCAGAACAGGTGTGGAGAGTTTGCTTGGCTGGATCAGGCGCGAGGTACTCACTGAAATCAAACACGTGGACAACTGGCAGGATTTACATCGGGTGTTAGCCACGCATGGTCTTACCATTAAAGAGCATGGCAACGGGTTTGTATTGGTTGCCAATAATAATGTGGCCGTTAAAGCCAGTTCGGTTGATCGCTCTCTCTCCAAAGGGAATTTAACTCAAAGACTGGGTGCATTTATACCTAGTGAGCATTCTGATCAACCTTCGCGTTCGGACACCAAACAATACCAGCCGAGACCGCTACAAAACCGAATAGATACTTCAAGGCTCTATGCAAGATACCAGCAAGAACAAGCGGATAGCGTCAGACAGCGCACTACTCAATGGGCCATGCTGCGACACACAAGGGATCAGCTCATTGAACGTGCCAAACGGGAAGCAAAACTCAAGCGCAATCTCATTAAAAGCATCAAAGCTGGGAGATTGGCAAAGAAAGCGCTGCATGCAATCGCCCATCAGCAGTTCAAAACAACTATAGCAGTCATTAAAAGTGATTATCAAGAAGCCTACCAGCACTCTAAAGCCAATCATTCCAGAACGGGGTGGCTGGATTGGTTAGCAAAAGAAGCCAAGCTTGGCAATGCTGAAGCATTGGCTGTTTTGCGATCCAGAAGAGTTGGTCAATTTAAGGGTAACCAGGTATCGGCTAAGCAAAGCAGTGATGGTTTCAGTACTGATGGCTACTTCAAGGATAGTTTTGTTGAATCGATCACTAAAATCGGCACAGTCACTTATCAAGCAGGATCAACCACCATACGCGATGACGGTAAACGGCTCATCGTCCTGCCAGATACATCGCACGAAGCCTTGGCGGATATTTTGCAAGTGGCCATGAAGAAGTACGGCAGCCATCTTGCTATCAGTGGAACTGAATCGTTTCGTCTTCAGATAGCACAGGTTGCGGTACAAAACCAAATGCGCATCACTTTTGATGACAAGCGGCTTGAACAATACCGTCAGCAGTTAATGAAACAGCACAGGGTAAATAGCGCGCAATTGGTAGGTCGGCAACGATCCACTACTTCAACTCCCAGAAGGGGTCTTTAATGAATAAAAACAGTCTATTAAATAAAAACAATAGGAATGTTAAGAAGGATGCGCTCATCGTTCGGCTATTATCCCTTGTGTGTCTGATCGGAGGATTGCAGGTAGCCACCCAGTATTTTGCGTACAAATTCAATTATCAGCCGCAATTAGGCGCACACCTTTTTCACATTTATGAGCCCTGGTCAATTCTGTTATGGGCAGGAAAATGGTATTCCCAGTATTCAGGCATCATCGATCTGGCGGCAGGTTTTGGCATTTTATTTTCAAGCATCGGTTTGATATTGGTGCTGGTCATCAAAATGGTGCTGGCTAATTCATCCAGAACCAATCAGGGGTTACATGGATCAGCCAGATGGGCAGATAAGCAGGACATTGTAGCCGCAGGACTGCTTTCAACAGGCAAGAATAATCATAATGATGCAGTTTATGTCGGCGGCTGGCGGGATAATTCCGGCAAAACCCACTATCTGAAACACAGCGGCCCGGAACATGTGTTGTGCTATGCCCCGACTCGCTCTGGCAAAGGGGTGAGTCTCGTCATACCGACTCTGCTTTCCTGGACTCAGAGTGCAGTCATTACTGATCTCAAAGGTGAGTTATGGGCATTGACCGCCGGTTGGAGAAAGCATCATGCTAAGAACAAGGTGTTGCGCTTTGATCCGGCATCAACCAGTAGCGCGCACTGGAATCCGTTGGATGAAATCCAGATTGGCAGTGGCATGGAAGTCGCCGATGTTCAAAACCTGACCACCTTAATCGTTGATCCGGATGGCAAGGGATTACAAACCCACTGGCAGAAGACCAGCCAGGCACTTCTTGTGGGTGTGATTTTGCATGTATTGTATAAATCGCAGCGAGAAGGAACTCCGGCCAACTTATCGACTGTCGATTCAATGCTATCTGATCCAGATCGCGATATCAAAGAGCTTTGGATGGAAATGGCCATGCAGGATTATCTGGATGGTAAAAGCCATCCCGTGATTGCAGCGAGTGCGCGAGATATGCTCGATCGCCCGGAGGAAGAAGCAGGTTCAGTTTTATCAACCGCTAAATCCTATCTATCCTTGTATCGAGATCCGATCGTGGCCAACAATATCAGCACTTCGGATTTTACAATCCGTGACCTCATGCACCATGAACATCCTGTCAGTTTGTATATTGTTTCACACCCCAATGACAAATCGCGGTTGCGTCCTTTAATCCGCATTCTGATCAATATGATCATCAGAATGCTGGCGGATAGAATAACGTTTAAAGGTGGTCAACCAGCTGCGCATTACAAACACAAGCTGTTATTGATGCTGGACGAATTCCCAAGTCTTGGAAAACTTGAAATCTTCCAGGAATCCCTCGCGTTTATCGCAGGCTACGGCATCAAAGCCTATCTGATCTGCCAGGACTTAAATCAGCTTAAAAGCCGTGAAACCGGCTACGGGCACGATGAAGCGATCACTTCCAATTGTCACATCCAGACCGCATTTGCACCCAACCGGATTGAAACGGCGGAGCATCTATCCAAACTGACCGGACAAACCACAGTTATTAAAGAGCAGATTACTACCAGTGGCCGCCGGTCATCGATGATGCATGGACATGTCACCCGTACCCTACAGGAGACGCAGCGTGCATTATTAACGCCGGATGAGTGTATGCGACTGCCCGGCCCCATGAAAGATGCTGAAGGCAAGATCACCCAACCGGGCGACATGATTATTTATGTAGCCGGTTTCCCCGCGATCTATGGCACGCAGCCTTTGTACTTTCAGGATGAAACCTTTACGGCACGGGCAAAAGTTAACTCCCCGAGCTTCAACGACAAATTAACCGGATTGTGAAAGACCTGGCACGCATGAGAATCAACTTCATGAAAAAACCAATCAAAATCCTGGCTGTTTCTGTTCTGGCAGTGAGCGTTAGCCTATTTGTGCTGAGTATTGGTTTTCAAATCAGCGGGATTTATATCAATACCACGCCAAGTTTGCCGGTGGGTTTCTACAAGGTCGTTGAGGAACCAATTGTCAGCGGCGCGTATGTCGCCTTCTGCCCACCACAGAATGTGGTTTTTGATATGGCCAAGGATCGATCCTACATCAATCCAGGGGATTGTCCGGGCGGTTATGGTTTGTTGCTGAAACGTGTGTTTGCACAATCCGGAGATACGGTTTCCATCGATCAGGCTGGCATCTTTGTGAATGGTGAACATTTACCTAACAGCGCTCAGCTAACGGCCGATGCTGAGGGTCATCCATTACCGCAATACCGGCTGGAAGCTGTGCTGGATGATGCTGAGTATCTACTGCTATCCGATTTAAACCCACAATCCTTTGATGCGCGCTATTTCGGGTTGATTGCGCGTGATCAGGTTCAACAGGTTGTACGTCCGATTTTTACCTGGAGTCATTAATTAAAAGGAGTCAACGCCATGCATAGACCGCAGATTGATGCTGAAACAAACAATCCTGACATACAAGAAGTCATAACGGACAAGCTGCTCGATGCAGAAATACCGGGCTTCCAGGCTGAATTTGATCCGTTAGAGGCGCAAATGTTAGGCGCATTTACGGAAGACGCCTTAAGTGAACAGGATGCGCTGGATAGCACGATTGATCATGTAGCGGAGGTTGAAGATGAAAGAGGCTAAGAAGGCTTTTCATGAACAAATCGCTGAGAATCTGATTGAGCAACTCAAAAAAGGTGTTGCACCCTGGCAAAAGCCGTGGGAACCCGGAGATCTGCTGGCTGCATTACCTGTCAATCCAACAACCGGCAAACGTTACCGGGGGATTAATAGCCTGAACCTGATGAGCCGTGCGTATACGGATCCGCGTTGGCTCACATACAAGCAAGCAACAGCTCTTAACGCACAGGTGCGCAAAGGTGAAAAAAGCACGCTCGTGCAATACTGGAAATTTACCGAGGAGCGTATCAAAGAAGATGATAACGGGAATCCTGTTCTAAATAGCAATGGTCAGCCCATTAAAGAACAGGTCAGGCTTGAGCGCCCCAGGGTGTTCTACGCATCCGTATTTAATGCTGAACAAGTGGATAATCTGCCAGAACTTGACATTAAAGCCCCTGACTGGGATCCACTGGAGCGGGCTGAACAGATATTACAGGCATCCAATGCCGTGATTCGTCATGGTGAGGCAGACAATGCATTTTACCGGCCATCAACAGACAGTATCCACTTGCCCCACAAGCACCAGTTTCCGACACCCGATCGATATTACGCAACAGCCCTGCATGAACTGGGCCACTGGACCGGTCATGAATTGCGCTTAAACCGTGATCTCTCGCATCCATTTGGAAGCGAAGGCTATGCAAAAGAAGAATTGCGCGCCGAAATTGCCAGCATGTTGTTGAGCGGTGAGCTGGGTATCGGTCATGATCCCGGGCAGCATGTGGCTTATGTGAACTCATGGATCAAAGCGCTGCAGGAAGACCCCACAGAAATATTCCGTGCCGCTGCTGATGCTGAAAAAATCCAGGATTATGTACTGGCATTGTCACAACAACAGAAAATGGTACAGGAAGTTGATGCGCAGGAGACAATCAAGATGGATCAAATCAAGCAAAACAACGCCACTTATTTACAGAATCTCTCCCCTGATCTGGCCACCCTCGCGTCCCACAACATAAAACTGTTGAATGATCTAACACTGGACATGCCAATCAAGGATCAAGATGCCATCACGCTGGTAGCCGATGCGCTCAAATTTTTGAGGGGCGGCGGCATTGATAATCTGGAGTTTGAAGCAGTATCTGAAGAAAAACTGGGCTTTAGAATTCCGGCTGACTGGAATGGACAGTTACAGATTCAGGGTAACGTAATTCAAACCGATGAAAATGGCATTGAGTCTATAGTATCCGCTGATTCAATGAATAGAGAGCCGCAATTTTGGGGAGTGACTATGCAGCGCGATGACCAGACTTTCCAATGGGTGAAAGACTGTGAATCCAAACAAGAAGCGCAGGATTTAACTAACCTGCTTGCTCTCATTGATGTCGCTGCAGAAAAGAATGAACATGAAAAGGCCGCTAAGCTTGCCCAGCTCCATGAAAATCGCATCCCAAATGACACGCTAAGTGCGGAAGAAGCGGTATCAGGAGCCTTGGCTCAGCGAGATGCCCAAATTCATCAGAATCAACAAGCCCAACAAATCAATAGGCGAGCGAGTCAACAAAACGGTGACAATTCTCGTAAATACTTATTTGTTCCTTACACAGAGAAAGATTTGGCAAAAGCCGCGGGGGCTCGTTGGGACAAAAAGGTTAGATCCTGGTATGTAGGGCCAAAAGCAGATATTCAGACATTGCAGCGTTGGTTACCTGAGAATGTTTCCAGACAGCAGGAACCCGCTATCGATCCGCACCTAGAATTTGCTGACTTGCTGCGCGCTCAAGGTTGTCTGGTTGATGGCAATCATCCGGTGATGGATGGCAACAAAAACAGAATTAAAGTTGAAAGCGACAAGCCCGGTGAGAAATCAGGTTTTTATGTAGCGCATCTGGATGGCCATCCTGCTGGGTATTTCAAGAATAATCGAACCGGAATAGAGATTCGCTGGAAGGCCAAGGGGTATTCGTTAACGGATGCACAAAAGGCTGAATTGATCGCCCAGGCCGCTATCAAGCAGCAAAACAGGAAAGCCGAACAACAGGCGCTGCAAATTAAAGTTGCTGATGCGCTTCAAGAATTGCTGGCAATCGCACCTGCTGCCGGTTCAGATCATCCTTACTTACTGGATAAGCATGCAAGACCGGGAGATTTGAGAATTGTGCCGCAGAATACGGATGATTTACCCAATGATTCAATCATCAAAATCAGTCAAAACTGGCAGGAAGTCAAACTACTTCGTGAAGAAAATCCAGACAGTATTGTGCTGACAGCCGGTGATTTATTGCTGAGCGCACAAGATATTCAAGGACAGATCTGGAGTGTGCAAACGATACAGCCGAGTGGTGCAAAGCTTTTTGCAGCGGGTAGCAGAAAGGAGAATAACTTTCATATCGTGGGAAATAACGGTCAGGGACTGGAAGCAGCCATCAATACAACACCTGCTATCGTGATAGCTGAAGGGTATGCCACCGCAGACACGCTATCCCAGGCGCTGGATTATCCTGTCATCGCCGCATTTGATTCGGGCAATTTGTCCAAAGTCGCGCAGGATTTGCATGAAAAGTATCCGCATAAACCCATCATTATTGCCGGAGATGATGATCATCACCTGGAATCCACCATTGGCAAAAACCCCGGCAAGGAAAAAGCATTGGAAGCAGCGGCATTGGTGAATGGTATGGCGGTATTTCCGGTTTTTGCACCTAATGAGCAGGTATCAAAGAGATTAAATGATTTTAATGATCTGGCCAATAAAAGCTCACTTGGTATTGATGCGGTTAAACGTCAGGTCGGATCGGTTGTTGAAAAAGTATCTCAGCAGGCTAAACTGACCTGTTTAGCGAAGTTACAAACCCGTGTTGAACCTAAGCAGCAGGAAATCAAGCAAAAACGGGCATTAGTCAGGTAATTTAAATCCGCTACTATTTCTTTAGGTGACATCCTCATTGAATATACGAAGGCATTCAAAATGATTTGTGTTATAGGTTTCGGCTTGCTAGATATATCACTTAGTGCTATATTATATTTAAGGCAGATACAGGATGATAATTTACAAGACACGATGGTTTGATCGTTGGGCAAACAAACAAGGATGACCTCGCCTAGTCTGTGCGCCGCTGTGCGTGAGATGACTGAGGGACTGTATGATGCCGACCTCGGCAATGGGCTGCTGAAAAAACGAATTGCGCGATTAGGACAAGGAAAGAGAAGCGGCTTTCGCACATTGGTCGTCACCAACAAAGGAAACCGTTGGATATTCTTATTTGGCTTCCCAAAGAACGAACGTAGCAACATCGACAAAGATGAAGAGATAGCGCTAAAGCTGTTGGCTGCTCACCTGCTGTCACTAACCGCGCAGGCGCTCGATAAAGCACAATATGCGGGAGAATTAATGGAGGTTAATTGCGATGCGCAAGACTAAATCAACCATTCTTGAGGCTGTACATGATACGGCCAAGGGTTTACACAAGGCTGGCGTGTTGGATCAGGTTACGCTACGCGAATTCGATCGATTGTGCTTGCCGCCTATTGAACCCTTGGGACCGGAGCAGATAAAACAAATTCGCGAAGCTACACGTGTCAGTCAGGCGGTGTTTGCTGCCATACTAAATACAAGTGTTTCGACAGTACAAAAATGGGAGATCGGACAGAAACGGCCAACAGGTACCGCTCTTAAGTTACTACATCTTGTGCAAAAGCGCGGTCTGGAAGCTGTCGTCTGAATGTATTAATTCCTTCTCTTGCAGCAATCTATGTACTTACGCAGCAGGGGCGCCATGTACGGTGGTATTGAATACCAGGATCAAAAGATTTATTTCCCGCAACCGGACGCACGCTTGCCTGTGCGGCTACGAGATAGCAATGTTACCTGGATAACGTGGGGCAGACGCAAGGATGAAGCCATCGGTAAATTTCCGAATGGCGGCTGGGCACGACTGAATTCTATCAAAAGCGACAAATGGAAGCCCTGGCACCCAAGACCGGTTTTAATTGCTGCTGAACAGTTCATGGAAAAAGACCATGACAATCAATCCCACTGGATAGAATTGGATAAGCGAATGATGATTCAAGGATTATTGGCAGAAAGAGACAAAGAAACTCGGGTTTATGTGGTGACTATCGACGCACCACCTGAATATGGGGTAGTGTGCACATAGCTGCAAAAACCACCACATAAAATGAGTTATCACGATAAAATTGCCAATAGCAAGCATGTCTTCTCATCTATTCCGCGTGTTGCGAGGAGAATTTTTGAAATGGCATTGGAGCAAAGACGAACTGGAAACTCGGTGGTCACTATCTGTCGGGAAATTGGTGTTATTGCTAGGCCGCATTGGTCGCGACCGACTTGGATGTGAAATTCTGCTCAAATTTTTTCAATTTCAAGACTTTTTCTCAAACGATCAAAAAAGCATACCTCATGAAATCGTTGTCTACGTTGCAAGTGTAACGAATTCAGCCCCAGAAGATCTGGATGCGTACGAATGGGATGGATGCACGGGTCAACGCCATCGTAAGAAAAATTTAAGTTTTTTGGGCTACGCCGCTCAACGAGCGAGTATTTAAAATGTTTACGCACATGGCTGACTGTCCACTACGTTTTGCCTATAGTAATAAAGCATCGAGGCTCCTCTTCAACGGTTGTAATTTCTGTTAATCTTGAGCGATCATAAAATAATTTTATTACATTAATACTTTATGCGTTTGCTTCGTTTTTCGGGATTTTATTACTTTCATTTTGCTTTTATTGGAGCCTTTGCACCTTATTGGAGTTTTTATCTGCAAACGCTTGTATTTAATGTGTTAGAAATAGGTGTATTGATATCCTTACAGATAAGTGTGTTAATGTCATTGTTAATGATTACGCGTATTTTAATTGATAATACAAATAAACGTGGATCTGAATTTACGACTCCTTATACACTATATATGCCAGAGAAAAAACCGCCAGAAAAGTACATTAAAAGCCTTCAACTTGATCTGTTCTCACAGTTTGTCACCAATGACAAAAGTGAGGTTTCAAATACCGTTGAAATATGGGAAAGCATTCCGAAATATTTTTTGACACCTGCACAAGTAAAAAAATTAAGAACAGATACAGGCCATGCTGATCCCTATGAATGGAACTATACGGAGAAAGGCAGTTATTTTACTGTTCGCATTCAACCGGCCTTGATAAAACAAGGGAATAATAAATATCAAGCTTTCTTCCCTGGTATAACTGAAGAACTTGTGGAAGAAGCTTTAAAAAAAATTCTCACTATACAAAATCATGGCATTCATGATGTCAATAAGGTTGAAACATGGGTTCGGTTTTCTTTAAGAATGGTTTTGAAAGAGCTCGCATCCAGAGGTCGCGATCGAAATATTAACCAAATAAAACATGCTATAGAGGTGATGAGTTCTTGCGTAATCTCGCTCTCTAAAGAGAAAAAGGAAATCTGGAAAGGTTCCATTCTACAAGACTTGGTGACCGTTGGCCGTGAAGAGTATCTTGCCGATACTGACGCACAACACATCGGTAGATTACCTCTGTTTATTAGCCATGCAATAAATCGCCTTGAATACAGACAATTTAACTATGATCGTCTGATGAGCTGCGATGAACAACTCTCTCGCTTTATTTATAAGAAATTAATCAATCGTTACCGGCACGCCAATCTTATCAATAACTATCATTTCATGTTTTCAGATTTGAAAAGCACCGGATTATTGCAGCAAAGCAGAGAAATTGATAACAGAAGAAAAGTGCTTTCAGCATTAGACGAATTAAAAGAAAAAAATATCATAGCGAGCTATGAAACAGACGAACGTAAAGAAAGCCGTGCAATAACTGATGTGAAATATACAATTTTTCCTTCTAATCAATTTATAAGCGAACAAAAAGCCGCCAATAAACGTGTCAATGACACAGAAAAACAAATAAATGATATATCCCCACCGATTTTAATTTCTAATTAAATTAGAGTCTTAGAAAATTAAAGCGGTTTTAGACGTAACAATTTAAGGGTTTTCTGATAGAGATTATCACCGCGATGATTAAAACGAAATTCAGTTTCTTTCAGGTGCAGATAAAAGGTGTGATCAGGCTTGAAGGACAGGGAGGGATGCCGATGACTGCAAACGATGATATACCTACCCCCCATGAGTCGGGGTTTTTACATATTTACTCTGCATTTTGTTAGTAGAATAAATGATAAGCTTTCATACACTCAACAAATATTAATAATGACAAGCTTGCTTCCAAAAAATACTGTTCACGCAACATAATAATCGGGAAAATTCATAGGGTGCAAAGATTTAAAGAATTCTTGGAAAATAGGCAAATCAGCATTTATTTTAGTACCGTAGCTATCGCAGCGGTTATAGGTATGTTTGTACCTCAAACAACTATACTTGAAGTAGGGATAAATCCAGCTTTAGCATTAATGCTCTTCGTAACATTTCTACAAGTACCTCTTACAAATCTTAGACAAGCATTTACTCGTATTCGGTTTTTTACTGCATTGCTTCTCACGAATTTTGTCATAATTCCTTTATTTGTTGCCGTACTGGTACAGTTTTTAATACCAAATCCGCTGATTTTATTTGGGGTGTTATTAGTTCTACTCACTCCTTGTATAGACTATGTTGTTACATTTTCACATCTTGGCCGTGCTGATGCCAGACTGCTCCTTGCCTCAACGCCAATACTCTTAATTGTTCAAATGTTGTTATTACCCGTATATATGGGGTTTTTTCTAGGGGATAACGCAACTGAACTTATCCATTTCACTCCATTCGTTCATGCGTTCATTTTTCTGATTGCGATCCCCTTAATACTTGCCAGTATTGTTCAAATTTGGGCAGCTCAGACTAACACTGGGGTTTGGGTATTATCTAGATTAGGATTATTACCAGTACCTGCCACAGCACTCGTTCTGTTTGTAGTTATTGCGGCTGTTGTTCCGCAATTGGAAGAGGCGATGGAGGCAGTATGGATAACAGTTCCGATATATATTACTTTTGCGGCTGTTTCTCCATTAATAGGGTGGCTGATAAGTCGATTTTTCCACCTTGATGCACCAGCTGGTCGTGCTATAGCTTTCAGCTCAGGTACACGAAACTCGCTAGTAGTGTTACCTCTGGCACTTGCAGTACCAGGAGCAATACCTGTGTTACCAGCGATCATCGTTACACAAACTCTTGTCGAGCTCGTGAGCCAACTCATCTATGTGCGATTAATTCCAAAACTTATAAATCATGAACTAACTGAAGTATCCTAAATGAAAAGTGTGTTTTGGGCTCAAAAAACATTTTTTCCCTGATATTTCATCAGATGAATCACTGCATGCCTAGTCAGCATGGCAATATAAGTCATTATGCTCTTCTGTATGTTACCGAGGATTGGTACAGGTGGAAACCAGAGAATGTAATCGCGCCATATATAAAAACGCAATTATTAAGGAAATTGTTATAACTGGGTTAAAGGAAAGAAATAAACCCAGCTATAACTCAAAGAAATGTGAAACGGTATAAGCCCGATAAATTATCGTTCAAGTGCGTATTAATTATATACATAATTTGTTAAAAATAACAATGTTTATCGTGCCTTTTTTCTTTTCAATAACTTATTTGATAGAAAGGCAAGTAACAAAAAGGTTAGTAAGTAAGGTACTGCTGTACTAAAGGCAGCTACATAATTGACCTTTTGGATTTTAAGAGGAAATTCATAGAGTAAAGGAGGAACTCCCTCACCGGTAATGAACATGGTATAGTTTCCTTCATCTAAGTTAAATTCGCCTTTAATCACCCCATCCGAATGATTTCTTGAATAAAAGGAAGATATCGTCTTGCTGTTATTTTTCTCGCTTCCTCTTACTAACTGTATTGCAATAGGCATATCGCGTAGCGCCTGATCTACTAGATCCAAAACCCATAGAATTTCGCCTTCTTTAGGAATCTCTGTGCAGTATTCAGCCTCCGGGTCGTGTTGTGGCTGGTAAGTGCTTAAATGTACCATGCTCCCCGCGATGTTTTTTACACATATATCTGATTCTAATGTTACTTTTCCATGTGCAAAAACAGAACTTACTGGAAATACTGTAGAAAAGGTAAGTATCAAGACGAATATAAACATTCTCTGTTTAGTCATTTCCTTCTCCCAGATTTTCTTTAATTTTTAATTCTAATCCTTTTTTAATTCCCGCCTTTTATTATTCATAAGAGGCGGGAATATTAAATAAATCTCAAATTAAGGAACAATCCGGTTATTGAGAATGTCTTTGCTTTGGTTGTTCCAGATTACGTCCGTCAGGTTTGAGTAACGGGTGATGATTTGCGCTGCAATACCACCTGAAAATAAACCTGCCCAACCCAGAATCACAAAGCCCCAGTGCAATGGCGCACTAAACAGTTCTTCCATGAACCAGAATGCATGGCCCCATTCGTTCAATCCTACGTTTGGCAGAATCATCAACGGGCCTGCAATCGCCATCACCAACGGAAATGATGTGCCGCGGCTATATAATGGCAGACGGGTCATCGCGTACAGGTATGAAGCTACGCCACATACAATGTACATCGGGAATGAACCATAAAACACCACTACGTGACTTGGTGTGAAGCTGGTGTCACGAATAATCACTTGGTGCCACGATGCATCTTGTTCGGTGAAGAAGCTGCCGCCCCAGTAAACGCCAAACAGATACACACCCAGCCACATCAGCCAGTAAAAATAACGTTTGATCTCTAACTTGGGATCCAGGTTGTCCAATTGCTCTTTCGTGTCACGGGTTTTTAATATCCAGCCCCAGGTAACCAGCGCAAACAGCGGCATCAGCGTCATGTGCACACGCCACAGCCCCATCCACACTTTGTCAAATTCCGGTTCCATCGAGTCCATGCCGTGTGAATATGCAAATGTCCTTTGATACCAGATCCAAAATATCGCTACAGAAAGCATCGTAAAAAGACCAATTTTGTAGTACTTTGAATCGTACCAAAGTGACATATCATAATCACCACTTTTACTGGTAACGTTACTACTTGTGTTATAGGCTGTTGCCATTTTAATACCTCCTAATCATTTAATTTTTAAAAAAAATCTTAAAAAGAATGATCTTATCTATTAGAAAATTAAATAGATGAAATCTAATTCCTTATAATTAAAAGTAGACTTTGTTTTTTCATGATAGTTCCCATAAAGCCTGCATTGGTATTATATATTCACTGGATTGAATTTAAAAGAAGGGTCTTAGGAAGTTAAAGCGGGTTTAAACGTAATAATTTGAGAATTTTATGATAGAGATTATCACGACGATGATTAAAACGAAATTCGGTTTCTTTCAGGTGCAGATAAAAGGTGCGCTCAGGCACGTTATTGAATTTTGCCAAACGGCGCTTGGCAAAACTTCAGAAAGATTCGATACCGTTAATATGCCGCTCACCACTGGCAAATTCATTGTTACCATGATGTACCCTGAAGTGCTTATCAAAGCCAATATCGACCAATCCGTCATAGCCCGCGCCATCCATCAGAATGGATCACGGTATCTGGTGCTACATGACCACGGATAATGGCTTGCAATGTCGCTTTAGAACAATCTGGCAAAAGCGCGATACCTTTGCCGATTTCTCCTATTGTAATAACGCAGATAAACAGATGTTCATCTGGAACATCATTAACAGCTTCATAAACCGTAACCAGTGGATCTGGTTTATAGAGTTCGGATAACACGCATGTATCCAATAATACCCTCATAGATCAACTAGCCGCATTGAACTTTTATCACGCATATCATTTAGATGGTCGATCTCGTATGGTGGAGAGAGAATATATTGCTTAAATTAAAAGTTTTCTTTTGACCAATCAGCGGTTCATATTCGTTTTTGGAAATGATTACAACATCACCATCCCGCCGGTGAACAACTTGAATTTTTCCAATCAGTGCATTATTGAACAATTCACTAAATTTATTTTTTGCATCTGCAATACGCCATTCATCCATAATTTTCCTATCTAGGCTAGATTGTCTAGACTTATGAAAAAAATCCTTCAATTAAAAAATCAGAAACACAACTTAAGTCCCATCTTTACTATTGATAAAATATGTTATCAATAGTAAAGTAATTCTATAATTCAAGAAGGTTGAAATATTTTTTTGCTTTATTAAATTCCATTGAGTAGGATAATATCCTACTTACTGAAAGGTATTAGAAACATACACAGGAAATAAAAAATGAAGCGCACCGATAAAGCAGAAAAAATCAGCATTACCCTTCCGCCTGACATGCTGAAAATTATTAGAGAAAAAGTGAAGGACGGTGCCTACGCTTCCACAAGTGAGGTTATTCGTGAAGCGATGCGTTTATGGCAAAGACAGGAAGAAGAACATCAAGCGAGAATTGCTTCCATTCGAGCGCGTCTGGAACAATCCGCACACAGTGGCGAACCTGTTTTGCTGGATGCGGCATTTGAAAAGCTCGAGCAGCTTCATCAACAACGCATAAGCGCACCAGGCCATGAAAAGCTATGAGGTGTATCTAACACCCGATGCTATCAAAGACCTGACTGATATTTATGAATATATAACTAAGAAGAGCGGATTTCCTGAAGTCGCGTGGGCATATATAGAGAAATTACGCCTAAAGTGCCATGACCTTAAAACAATACCTTTGATTGGACAACAGCGCGATGATTTGCGTAAGAATCTCAGAATCGTTGCCATTGATAAAAACGCGATCGCGGCTTTTGAGGTTATTGAAGACAAACAAATCGTCACTATTCTTAATATTTTTTATGGCGGCAGAGATTATGAAGCGATTATGGGTAGTGAAACATCGCATAAAAATGATGAGCTAGATAAATAATATGACAAATCTTATTACCACAAACAATCGCGCACTCACTGCGAAAGAATTTCAGGGCCTTGCTGATGTTCCACCTGAAGTGGAATGGTTTGCAAATTTAGGAAACAAAGCCACTCGTCGCGCTTATGAAAATGCCTTAAAGGATTTTATGAATTTCACGGGCATTCAGAATCCGGGAGAGTTCAGGATTGTGACCCGCGCTCATATTATTGCCTGGCGTGATGATTTGTTGAGTCGTTCATTAAGCAGTATGAGCATCCGACACCGTTTATCTGCACTGTCGTCTTTATTTGAATATCTATGCGACAAAAACACAGTTACGCATAATCCAGTCAAGGGTGTAAAACGTCCTGCAGTTGAGAGTTATGAAGGTAAAACTCCGGCAATCGGAGATCATCAGGCGCGCGGATTGCTCGATGCACCGGATACCAGCTCACTTAAGGGCAAGCGTGATCGTGCGATACTGGCCACTCTACTCTATCACGCATTGCGGCGTGATGAGTTGTGCCGATTGAAGGTTAAAGATTTTAAGCAGGAGCGGCGCGGTGTGCCCCATATAAAAATATCCGGCAAAGGAGGCAAGACACGTTATGTACCGTTGCACCCTGCGGCCAGTGGCTTAATCCATGATTATCTCGATGCTGCTGGACATGGTCTCGAAGATACTGGTGCATTATTCCGTTCAGCCAGTAATAACCGGATTAAGGGATCACAAAAACCGATTACCCCAGACGGTATTTATAAATTGGTACAGAAATACTCTAAAATGCTAGGTTTCAAAATCGGCGCGCATTCCTTACGCGCAACAGCAGCCACCAATGCGCTGGATCATCAAGCAGATATTGCCAAAGTACAAGAATGGCTGGGACATGCCAATATTGCTACTACAAGGATTTATGATCATCGCAGAACCCGGCCAGAAGATAGTCCAACGTTTAAGGTTGTATATTAAGTTTATTCCGGACTCTCTCAAAATTTCTTTGCGACAATTGTGTATAACTTTTCCTAGAAATTTTTCTAATATGGGTGTCAATCATCGTTGAGAACTTGCTAAGTAACGTCACAATCTTCCACCGGCAACAATCCCTATCACATTGTGATAAGGCATGATCTATTTTACATCGGGTAACATTGATTGCTGAAAGTGGCAAATTTTGGATGCTGTTTTACAGCGGTGAAGAATTCAACGAAGCGTTTCCGCATCAAGGGTAAGTGTGCGAGAGAACTACCAGAGAGGAGTGAAGGGGACCGATCCCTAACGCGATTTTTCTTTATCCTGATTTCTTCATTTTTGTTGAACAAAATCAGCTGTTGCATTATTTTGAATTCATTTGATGCTAAGCCATGTAGCGAGGGTTGCAAGCGTTAAAATCAATACTGGCACAGTCAGCACGATTCCCACTGTAAAGTAATATCTCCAAGTGATGACCATATTTTTCCGCGCGAGCACATGCAGCCATAGTAAAGTTGCTAAGCTGCCAATTGGAGTAATCTTTGGCCCCAGATCGCAGCCAATAACATTGGCATAAATCATAGCTTCCTTTATCGCACCTGTTGCGCTGGTCGCATCGACCGACAACGCGCCAATCAATACCGTAGGCATATTGTTCATGATGGATGAAAGAAAAGCAGCCAAAAAACCAGTGCCGAGCGTTGCACCCCACAAGCCATAACTAGCGAAATTATCGAGAAGGCTTGAAAGGTATTCGGTCAATCCTTCATTACGCAAGCCGTACACGACTAAATACATTCCCAGGGAAAAAATGACGATCTGCCAGGGTGCTTCACGTACTACCTTACGTGTACTGATGATATGGCCATGCGCTGCCACCGCGAGCAATATTAGTGAACCGATAACAGCCACAATGCTAATTGGAACTCCATAGGGTTCAAGACCAAAAAAGGCAATAAGTAACAAAACGAGAACCACCCAACCGGCGCGAAATGTTGCCGAATCTCGGATTGCTTCATTGGGTGCCTTGAGTTTGCTTACGTCATAGTGTGCCGGAATACTGCGGCGAAAGCAGAGGTAAAGCACGCCCAAACTGCCCAATACTGAAACAATATTGACAGGAATCATCACAGCAGCATACTCGGCAAAGCCGATCTTAAAAAAATCTGCCGAAACAATGTTAACTAGATTAGATACCATAAATGGCAAACTGGCCGTATCGGCGATAAAACCCGCTGCCATTACGAAGGCAAGTGTAGCAACCGGGTTAAATCCGAGCGCCAGCAACATCGCCATCACGATTGGAGTTAAAATCAAAGCTGCACCATCATTAGCGAACAAGGCTGAGACAGCCGCGCCCAATAACACAATAAACGCAAATAATAAATGCCCATTGCCGCGTCCCCAACGACCTACATGCAGCGCAGCCCATTCAAAAAATCCTGCTTCGTCGAGTAGTAGACTGATAATAATGATCGCAATAAACGCAGCCGTCGCATTCCAGACAATATTCCAAACGGTAAGAATATCGTTAAGATGTACCACACCGAGAATCAATGCTGCAGAAGCACCCATCATAGCGCTCCAACCAATACCCAGCCCGCGCGGCTGCCAAATGACTAATACAAGTGTAAATACGAAAATTAGTATGGCAATCAGCATACAAGGTCGCTCCCATTGATACAGTGTTTTTGAATTGCAGATATCGCCTTATGAGCGATGGTTAGAATCTTAAAACGCCTATGTTGTCCAGTCTCCGCTGTAAAGAGGGAGATTTACTTTTAATTAACTCTTCTATTGACGATTCAAAGAAAAACTCGATTCGCGCTCGCAATATGCGATAAGCACGCTCGAAAGCTGCATTAATCTCTTCTTCTGTGCCAGTTGCTTTTGCTGGATCAGCAACACCCCAATGAGTACGCAAAGCAGAGCCAAGATAAACCGGACAGGCCTCTTTATCAGCATTACCACAAACAGTGATTACGATATCTGGAGTCTCCGGTAAATTTTCCCAAGATTTGCTGAATAAGCCCTCTGTTGAGATGCCTTCACGTTCAAGCAACGCAAGCGAACGATGGTGAACTTGTCCAGTTGGTTTACTACCTGCGCTCATTGCATGCCAACCTTTGGGAGCAAGATGGTTGAAAGTAGCTTCAGCGAGGATAGAGCGGCAGGAATTTCCAGTACAAAGAAAAAGTACGTTCATGATTAACCTGCACAGCAAGATTCCGATTTAGCAGGAATCGAGGTGTCTTTCCCAAACATAGGGATAGTCTTTAGTGAATGAAACGCCTCCCATGCGATGCCTTGCGGGTCAACCGTCCAATATTTATTAGATGAGGCATAACAACATTGAGCGTTTTTTTGTTCTGAAGCAGGCACATCAGCACGAACCAAACGATCATTCATTTCGTTTAATGCTTCGTCTGAATCAACTTGTATTCCAACATGATCTAAGCCAGGTTTTGCACCTGTTGCCGATATTGCGAAATTGATATACGGATCATCCAACATCCATTTAGCGTAATCCGATTTGGTGACTGCGGGTTCTACACCAAATAATGCAGAGTAAAAACGAATATTATCTTGCAAATTATCGACAGCGATATGAACATGAAAGCGTTTCATCAGATTTACTCCTGAGTTAAATGAAATGAAAGGAAAAATTCTTTTTAGCTATTCTTTTTCATCGCAGCAGACTTCAACGGGACTACAAGGAACACCAGCACAACAATTCTCAGTGAGATAGCCTAATAAGGCATTCATGGTTTCAAAGTTTGCCGAGTAATAAATAAAGCGGCTTTCCTGTCGGGCAGTAACCAACTCCGCATTAGTCAGTTCTTTTAAGTGAAACGATAGCGTTGCATTAGGAATATTTAATTCCTTTGCAAGTTGACCTGCAGCAACCCCCGATTCTCCATCCTGAACCAATACTCTGAATATCGTCAGACGAGTTTCATGAGCTAGGGCAGTTAGGGCTTTAATAGCAATATTGATTTCCATATTTCCAATATAATGGAAACATAATTTACTGTCAACACTCTCAAAATATTTCACTTAAATTACTTAAAGAAAATAATTTCATTGAAAAGTCCCCCTCCTTTCTGGCTTGTTTAATTTTTTCGACCGCTACCATAGAATAATCTATCGCCTCGGCCAAATATCATATTAGCTGTATGCTTACCTTTATCTATCGATAGGCTGGGAATTGGTTACAATAAAAACATGAAAATATGCAAGTAAAATTGGATACTGGTTAATCTTCTGCTACCTTGGCTCAGTCTGCTTGCAGTGATGCAATAATTGGGCAGGAAACATTTCCTTTTCGTGTATGGCAGGCGCGTAAAAGCGCAGATAGCGCAGCCTCCATGCGCGTCAGATCTTTCAGTTTTTTACGCACATCTTTTAGTTTTATTTCAGTCAAATAGCTGACTTCATTGCAGTGAATGCCGTCTTCCAGCCGTAGCAATTCACTAATTTCATTCAAACTGAAACCCAGCCGTTGGGCAGATTTTACAAACCTTACGCGCTGCACATTAACTCTACTATAACGACGAATGCTGCCGTAGGGCTTGTTCGGCTCGGGTAGCAAACCTTTGCGTTGATAGAAGCGGATCGTTTCCACACTGACCTCAGCCGCCTTAGCAAATGCACCGATGGTCAGATTCTCCAGATTATTCTCCATACCGCTTGACTCCGTACATGACTACGGAAGTAATCTTACGGTACTCGTAAAATTTTTAAAAGGAGAAATGCATGGCCGAGCCACAACAGGGGCGCAGTGCCCTCGTCGCTGGAGGGTTGGCCGCTATCCTTGCCTCCATCTGCTGTCTAGGGCCGCTGGTATTGATCGCTCTGGGATTCAGCGGTGCCTGGATCGTCAATCTGACCGTATTGGAACCGTATCGCCCGATCTTCATCGGCGCGGCGCTGGTGGCCATGTTCTTCGCGTATCGCCGCATCTTTCGTCCGGCACAAGCCTGCAAACCCGGCGAAGTCTGTTCCATCCCTCGAGTGAGGATCGCCTACAAGATTATTTTCTGGATCGTGGCTGTCCTGGTGATGGTCGCGTTGGCCTTCCCTTATGTCCTTCCATTATTCTATTAACAGGAGATTCTCATGAAAAAACTTATCGCAATAGCTGCATTCTTAGCTACTCTGACTGAACCTGCATGGGCCGCTATCCAAACGGTTACGCTGTCTGTACCCGGCATGACGTGCGCCGCTTGCCCGATCACGGTAAAGAAGGCACTCTTTAAGGTGGATGGCGTGCAAGAGGTCAATGTGAGCTACAAGAAACTCGAAGCCGTTGTCACCTTTGATGATGCCAAGACCACTGTCGAGACATTGACCAAAGCTACCGAAAATGCTGGCTATCCGGCCTCGGTGAAGCAATGAACGTGAAAGACCCCAAAACCCTGGTTCGGGTCGGCCTGGTTGGCACGGTTTTGGTGGCGCTGTGCTGTTTCACTCCGATCCTGGTCATCCTGCTCGGGATTGTTGGGTTATCCGCCCTCACCGGGTATCTCGACTACGTGTTAATACCCGCGCTCGCCATATTCATCGGCCTGACTATTTATGCCATATGGCGCAAACGCAAGGCTGATGCCTGCTGTGCATCCACTGGCGCCGGAGAAAACAAATGATCGAAATGAAAGTAGATGGCATGACCTGCGAATCTTGCGCATCACATATCAAACAAGCACTGGTAAACGTGTCCGGTGTTAAATCAGCCGTTGTGTCCTACCTCAAGGGAACAGTGCAACTGGATACCGAGCCAAATACCTCACCGGAGGCACTGATTGCAGCTGTCACGGCACTAGGCTATCAGGCGATCTCCTATAAAAGTACAGCAGCGCTTGATAAAACAGACAATCACTTGCACGTTGCAATCATCGGTAGCGGCGGCGCGGCGATGGCGGCCGCGCTAAAGGCCGTCGAGCAAGGCGCTCAAGTCACATTGATTGAGCGCGGCATCATCGGCGGCACCTGCGTCAATATCGGCTGCGTGCCGTCCAAGATCATGATCCGCGCCGCCCACATCGCCCATCTGCGCCGTGAAAGTCCATTCGACGACGGCATCGCAACGACCGAGCCCTCGATTCAGCGCAGCAAACTGCTGGCCCAGCAGCAGGCCCGCGTCGATGAGCTGCGCCACGCCAAGTACGAAGGTATCCTGGATGACAATCCGGCTATCACCGTACTACGTGGTGAAGCCCGTTTCAAGGACAGCCATAGCCTCACCGTCCGGTTGAACGATGGCGGCGAGCGCGAAGTGACGTTCGATCGCTGCCTGATTGCCACCGGCGCCAGCCCGGCGCTGCCGCCCATTCCCGGCCTGAAGGAGACACCGTACTGGACTTCGACTGAAGCCTTGATCAGCGACACCATTCCCGAACGTCTGGCCGTGATCGGCTCGTCGGTGGTGGCGGTCGAGCTGGCACAAGCCTTCGCCCGGTTGGGCAGCCAGGTCACGATCCTGGCACGCAGCACGCTGTTCTTCCGCGAAGATCCGGCTATCGGCGAGACCATCACAGATGCTTTCCGTACTGAAGGGATCATAGTGCTGGAACACACACAAGCCAGCCATGTCGCTTATGTAAATGGTGAATTCGTACTGACCACGGGGCACGGCATCGTTTCCGCCGACAAGCTGCTGATCGCCACTGGCCGCGCAGCGAACACGCACGACTTGGCACTGGAGGCGGCAGGTGTGACCGATAATTGCCAAGGCGCTATTGTCATCGATAAGGCTATGCGCACGAGCAGTCCACATATCTACGCTGCTGGCGACTGCACCGACCAGCCGCAATTTGTCTATGTGGCGGCAGCGGCAGGGACGCGCGCGGCCATCAATATGACCGGCGGCAAAGCGGTGCTCGACCTGACCACCATGCCTGCCGTAGTATTCACAGATCCGCAAGTGGCAACCTTAGGTTACTCAGAGGCGGAGGCGCATTTGAAAGGCATTGAGACAGACAGCCGCACACTCACGCTGGACAACGTACCACGCGCGCTTGCCAATTTCGACACACGCGGCTTCATCAAACTGGTCGCCGATGCAGGCTCGGGCCGTTTGATCGGCGTACAAGCGGTGACCCCGGAAGCAGGAGAACTGATCCAGACGGCTGCACTCGCTATCCGGGCACATATGACGGTGCAGGAACTGGCTGACCAATTGTTCCCCTACCTGACGATGGTTGAGGGATTGAAGCTCGCGGCGCAGACCTTCTCCAAGGATGTGAAACAGCTTTCCTGCTGCGCCGGGTGAGGAAAAAAACAGGTATTCGATGAATGTCTACACAGTATTCCGTATAAATAGCTTTAAGTAATAAGAGACCGTACATGGACGCCCACAATTTGCAAAGCATTCAATTTTTGATGATGAACTGATTTAGATTGCAGCCATACATTCGGATTTTTCTTGGAGAACTTACTCCTATCCCTGATGGAATTCGCTAAATAGCACCTGATCACTGCAATGCACTCGAAGTGCCAGGTCCCGTTAAGGTTAAGCTAATTACGGTCTTAATTAAGGCATAGGTAATTAACATAAGTCTATTATTCACAACCTTTTCCACGGAATTTGTGGATAACGCATAGAACTGGCTTAATTCATATAAACGCCAGGTATTTTATTGTTTTCCGTGATAAAGCTTTTCTAGCCAGTCAGCCCATTTAGCGGCTCTGACCATCAGATCAGCGCGATATATTAAATTATATTTTGGAGTCCGTGAATGATAATTGGCCGCCTTTGTCCAGATGTCGCCTCTATCATTCTTGATATGCAGACGCACGCGCCATGCGGCCAAATCATAGGAATAACAACCTGGATTTGCTACATGATCAGGCGTGATGCCATATTTGGATAAATCTTGAAGATATGAGGTATTAAACTGCATCGAGCCAACATCGTGAGTACCGTTACTGTTACGCACCCATTGGCCCGGTTTTCCACTCTCCTTTTCGGCTATCGCTAGTAAAATATTGGCGGGTATTTCATACTTGATGGCGGCTGTAATTGAGCACACCACTCTTTCCTGCATATCTGGTGGCAAATCCATCATCAAACGAATCGCTTAAATACCTTATTCATTATTTGCCCCCTCCTTGCGAAATATTGTTCATACCCGCAGATTCCTGAGCCTGACCCTTTTCGATAGCGCTGCGTAAAGCATCCGGCCCCGAACTTCTTGCCGCTGCTAGCCGACCGGCTGCCAGTGATCCACCATAAGATGCAACGGCTGCAGCAGTACCTGCCGCTGCCATAAAACCACCGGCGCCATAGCTGCCAATTCCAGCGCTCGAGCCTATGCTACTACCCGTTATAATGCCAGCCAGTAACGATGGTAATCTGGAAATCAACACAAAAAATGCAATCGTAAAAATCAGCATAACCGCCAGTTCTTCATAATTCATAACATTTTTACCCATTTTGGCGTAAAAACTGGATAACAGATCACTGCCAATACCAACGATCAGGAGCATCACAAATAACTGTATTCCAATACCCAAAACCGTTTTAAAGTAGTTTATGGCGATGTCGGATGTCCAGCGTGCGCCACCAAAACCTAAAAAGAAGATACCTGCATACATTAACACCCATCCTGATATCAACAAGAGCAGCATGTTGACTGCTATTACTGTCAGAATAATTAAAATTATTAAAGAAATGATAAAACCCATCAAACTATCTATAGGTTGCATGAATGTAACGCTCTTCGTTGCCTGGTTCCAGATTAAAATCCCTGTATGCATAATACTGGCATGACTCGCACCACTCGGCAAACCGGCGGCAGTGCCGCCTAATTGCTGCATAGAGTCTATAATAGTGCCCGCAATATTGTGACCCGATACGGCATTAGTCAGCAGCCAGAAATAAAAACCTGTGAAGATAACGAAACGAGTGAATTCGGCGAAGAAATCACCAATATCGGCCTTGCGTAACAGCATCATGCCAAATGTCCACACCATTGAAATCAATACCAGAGACCAGAACAATCGCTCAGCTGCAGACTGAATAACAGTATGCCAACTCTTAACCTTTGTCCAAAACTTTTGGACGACTTGATCCAGAACACTCTGATTAGTTACTGGATCAACATATGCCAACTCAGCTGATGCCTTCGTGGAAAGTAATATCAGAAGCAAAGTACTTAATAAAATACACAATACTTTGTACATAGACTTGATCTCCCAATTCTTCCGGCAAATATTTTAGGTCAATAACTATTTTGCTTTCTCTAATTCAACTGGATTTCCCGATTCATCTACTGGCCCGTTAATAGTCCATCTAATTCCAGGCGGCATTTCACTTAATTCCTTCTTAGGCTCTTTCAGTTCAAGCTTGCCATCGCCATCCTTATAACAGCCTGACAACAACAAAGACGATAAACAGATCACTGCAATACTCAAATCACTCTTTTTCATTGTTTTTTCTCCTTCGATTTAGTGTTTTAAAAAGCGTCTCTTACAGACCAATTTCTACCAGCAGGCAATATTTCAGGACTCAATCGCTTGGTTGCTGCCTCACGTGCGGCCTGCTGCATGGCCTTCAGATCTACCTCAGCCTGATTTTTTGTATTGAAAGCATTGTGCTGAGCTATCAGCATTTGACGCATTTGTAATAGCTGATTCGCTTGATAGGCGGCCAATTGATTGGCATACTGAAAAGCTTCCATTTGCCCTTGAGCTGATTGAGTTTTTTGTTGTAAAAGTTGCAAATGAGCCGCATCCAGAGGAATCTGATTTTGATGTTCACTCAGCCCTCGTAAAAGGGAATCATTAGCATGTTTTTGTGAGTCTGTGCTCGTGTTTTGTCCATCCTTTAATAGTTTCCAGGCGGAATCGCTACATTTTTCCTCTAAAGTGAAGCAAGATGAGCTACGGTAATATTCAACATTGCGAAACCGTTGCATGTAGCTGTCTAGACCTCCATATTGTTGTTCATAATACCGTATGGAATTGGATAAATTGATTAGCTTAGTCATGGTGTATTCTACCTTCGCCCATACATAAGCAGGTGGTGCCAAAGTATTGCGAATCATGTTTTCATACTGCTGCAACTGGGTTCTGTATTGCTCAATTTGCTTTTCAGTTTGATTGATTGCTTCAATCGCTGTAATGGTGGATTGTTTTACATTTGCCATATCTATGACAGCCATTCCACCGGCTTTATTGATTGAGGAATAGCTTAAAATACCCAGGCTTAATAATATTGTGATCCACTGAATAGCTAGATTTTTACTATTTACCATAATTGAATGCTCCGGCATTAATAATCAAACGACTGATAGGGTTTAGAAAACTTCATGTCTTTGGTAACGATGATGTTAAAGCGATACCCCGGCCTGATCTCAAGGGTGGGCGAGATATTCAGGTTTTTGCGAATCAAATTGGCTGTTACCAATCCCAATTGCTGACCCAGCGATTGGCTCATGATGCTACCGGCATTCTGCCGCCCGAACGCACCTCCTGAGTCACGCTGGCTGTATGTTGAACCGGCCACAATGGCCGACATTATCAGGGCTGAACCAAAGATGCGCAGATAATGGTTATTGACCTGATCTTTAAAACCAGCATAACCCACCCCATCAGCACCCGGCATGGCACCAATATCCATGGTCTTGCCATCCGGAAAGATGATGCGCTGCCAGGCGACCAACACACGTGCCTGACCAAACTCCACTTCGCTGGAATAAGTACCCACCAATCTCGAGCCTTGTGGAATCAAGCGCCATTTACCTATCGGAGAATCATAAATATGCTGACTCACCTGTGCCATGATCTGGCCCGGCAGACTGGAATTAATACCGGATATCAAGGTTGCCGGTATGACAAACCCAGTTTGCAAGACATACGGTGTAGGAGGTTTTTTGACTTCACTATCCAGATTCCAGCGTGCATCCCCTTTTGCCGAATCAAAACGAGAATAATCCTGAGTCTGTCTGCCAACATCATCATCCAGCAAACGAGGGGCGCCATCGTTCATGAATTCATCACCCCTACCCGCTCCCATTCCTCCCGCTACACTTGATTCCCCATCCTGTCTCAACCGCGCCAGACGCGCATGATAGGCAGCCGTTGGATCTTCACGCAGATTTGCATCTATCTGTTGACGCACTGATGCCAATTTAGCCAACATTTCCTCGCGCGTTTTAGGTGCACCAGTGTTGGTTAAATCCGGCGATGATCCTGTACTTCTGGGTGCAATCACATTCACATTTGTTTTGGCCTTGATCGCTTCTTCCAGTTGCTGGCGTTTCAACATCCGAATATGCTCGATGTCAGCATGATGCGAGGGATCAGTAACTGCATTCAGGGATGGCGGCAGAGGCGGTTTATCCAGATCCGATGGCCGCTCGATAATGATTCCCTGAATGGGTGATTTTGCAACTGAATCTGAAGTTACAGATTGGGCTTTAGGCTCTATGATGCCGCCGATATAGTCTTTGGCAATGAGTGAAGCAAAGGAATTGCTCGACTGAATATCGCCATTCACATCAGAATCATTTTGACCTCGCTCAGCTGCGCGATTCATAGCGACGATCATCATAAGCAGCATGAATATCAGCATAATCGCGCCAAAAATTACAATCGGAAGGTTATTAACGCGCCGCACACCGGCGCTTCTTGCGACTACATCCGGTGACGAATCGGGTGATAAGAGTTTTGAATTGGTCGACATCTACCTACCCCCTTATTCTTTTCTTACCCAAAGACCGGCAGGATGAACACTGTCGGCCTGTGCCACAAATGCACGTGACAAGCGCGTATCGTCAATCGTAATATTGACATGATACAAATCACCCGATTGGTCAATTATGTAACTCAAGGCCAATCCTGTCGGTTGACTGGCACCATCCTCCTGGTGATTAATAGCGATGCCCGGAAGGCTGTCGCCCATCAGAATTTTTGAAACAAAAAGGGAATTATCCGAATCGATTCTCTCCTGAACCGCAAACCCTGCAACGCGCAGATTCTCTATCAAGGCATGACCAAACGGGTCATTGACTGTATGACGCAGATTAAATTGCGTGTTTGCAGCCGGATACAGACGCACTATTTGTGCTGTCACTTCATCGGCCATGACTTTGCTGTATATGGTTGAAGGATTTTGAATAAAACTGCCATAGGGTTGCGTAGCACAGCCGCTCAGAAGCAATAACAAAATGATAATTAAACTATTGGATCGCATGATCAATTCCCCCTTGAAATCGTCACCCGGCTTTGATTGCCGCCCACTCCAGCAACAAGAATTGCCTTGTCAAACACGGCATCCACGATATAGCGATCACCCTGTAAGCGGTAATTCACTATGACCGTCTCATCATCGCTAAAAATGCCGCCTTCCTTGTTCAATAGTAACAAAGTCGGTGCTTCTGTCTGCGCCATGATGGCAGGCATCTGTATGATGGTTTTTTGACCATCGTTATAGACACGCAACGGCTTCCAGGCAGCATCTCCGGCAACAGAATAGGCGAAGTCCAAGTTGCCAAGATATTCTCCGGTTCCAGGCAGGGTGCGTGAGCGTCTCACATCCATAGCATGACTTTCCCGGGTCTTGATGGCATCCCATTTGGCAATCGCATCCTCAGGATAAGTAAAGCCCACTCTCGGCATGAAATCGCGCCGGTGAGATCGCAATCGCATGTGATACGTGCGCCGGTTGGTAGTCACCACCAGGGATGTTTCCAGACCCACATCCAAGGGTTTTATAATTAAATGTTGTACCTCTAGAGCCCCCTGCCCTGTCACGGCCGGTTCAACCAGCCAACGCGCCTGATCGCCCAGATGGATGGAATTCACCTGTTCTCCCGGCTGCAATTCAATATCGCATACCTGCAATACTGCACACACGATGCTGGGCTGTTGTGAACCGAACAGAAAACGGATTGACCCATCCGGCCCCGCAACCGGTTTTGTGCCGCTAGGATTGACTGCTTGCCATTTCTTGGCCAGATCAATAGCGGCACGCTCTTGTGGCGTCAGTTGGGGATTCTTATCGGTGAAATACGCATCCGACAAACCATTGGCATAGCCTGGAGTAACCAGTCGAATGGACAAAATCAACATGCTCAGCGTGCCCAAGATACTTGGGGTACTTAAAAAGAGTAACGGTTTCATGATGAGCGGTCCCTTTATGTCTGCTTCGACCAGGAGAAATCCTGGATATAAATGCCCAGCGGGTTATTGCGGATCTGTTCTTCCGTTGTGCTTTGGGTTGTCGGCTTGTTATAGACTCTCAATAATGCACGCATCTTGAAAGGCGGCTCGGTTAAGTGCCCTTGCCGATCATAGATTTTCTCCAGCCAGTCGACCTGCCAGGTCTCCGGTGATTGGGGTATCACCGATATGATTTCAACATTGACGGTTTGTGTTTCAGCACGTTTGAAAGGACTGCTGGCTTCACTACTGTTGAACCATTCATTGGCTTTTGCAGTGGCCGGATCATTATTGGACAGCATGGCATACGCACGAAAAATGGCGCGACGCTGCAAGGCGATATCAGGGGTCACCATACGCAAATCATTAATGAATGCGGCAACTGATGCATGCACTACGCGCTGATCGGCCACCGCAGCGATATCCGCACGGGAAACCGCTACCGCCTCACCCAGTTTATTGACCTGCACCACGTAAGGGATGAATTTGGATTGACTGCCGATAGCAATGACTCCTCCTACCCCTGCCAGCGCAATCAATAAGCAAAGAATGGCCAGCATTTGCCACATATTGCGCGAAGCCTGAATCCCGCGCATATGATCATTCCAGGTACGCCGCGCTGACAGATAGGGGTTTTCATTTTCACCGCAGCGGCGACCACCTTCCATGAATGCATGATCCTCACGGATTTGTTTGTTCGACTTAATTTTTCCGGCAATTCTTATTTTAAAAAAATCACTGATTACACTCATCCAGCCACTCCATAGTCAGATAATGTTAATCCTTTAATCGCCAACCACTCGATAACCCAGCGGTCTCCATACTTGTCATGCAGGTTTTTGATAGTTGCGATTGATTCCTTATCCGTAGATCCCACAAAAGCTAACGCTAATGGCCCGAGTGCCAGGTCGTAGAGTCGCCTGCCGTTCTCGGACACGGTGTAATATTGCTTTTTAGGAATGGCAGAAGCCAAAATCTCAATCTGGCGTGAATTTAAACCCATGCGCCGGTAGAGTGCTGATGCTTCCTCATCGCGTGCAAACACGTTAGGTAGAAATATCTTGGTGGCAGTGGACTCAACAATGACATCGAGAATGCCACTGTTTGCGGCGTCCGACAGACTCTGGGTTGCCATCAACACCAGACAATTGTTTTTACGCATGACTTTGAGCCATTCCCGAATCTTGGCACGAAATACCGGATGACCGAGCATGAGCCATGCCTCATCCAGAAGGATGGCAGCAGGCTGGCCCTTGAGGCTTCTC
This sequence comes from Nitrosomonas sp. Nm84, assembly GCF_003201565.1. GTDB lineage: Bacteria > Pseudomonadota > Gammaproteobacteria > Burkholderiales > Nitrosomonadaceae > Nitrosomonas. The sequence continues at coordinate 33,922 of NZ_QJJP01000029.1, forward strand.
TCAATGCGCCGAAACAGATACAACAACGTGGGCAGTGCGTATTTATCACCGAGATTCATCAATTCCTCGATCTCGAAGGTGGTAAATGATGAAAGATTCAATCCATCGGCTTCAGCATCGAGTAAATGCCCCATCATGCCATCAATGGTGTATTGCCGAAGCGCTTCACGGATGGTTTCATCCTGAATCGTCACCAGAAAATCCGATAAGGTTTTGGAGCCGCTTTGATGCATGTTAGCAATGGCATGACTGATTTCGTTGCGCTGTAACGGGGTGACTGTGATGCCGTTGAGTTCAACCATCAAACAAATCCATTCCAGCGCCCATGCACGATCACTTTTAGTTTGCAAGAACTGTAATGGGCAGAAAGACAGTGATTCATCATCTCCTGCTACTGTGAAATGCTGGCCACCCACTGCTTTTGTTAGTGGATACATCGACATTCCCTTGTCAAAGCAATAAATCGACATGCCCTGGTAGCGCCTCAATTGCGCGGCAATCAACGCCAGGTGCGTGGATTTACCCGCGCCTGTAGGTCCGAACATGAAGGTATGTCCCAGATCACGTACATGCAGATTCAGCCGGAAAGGGGTAGCGCCTTGAGTGACACAGTGCATCAAGGGTGGTGAATTGGGTGGATACATTGGACAAGGGGCTATTGGCTTGCCTGTCCAAATGGTATTGACCGGCAACAGATCAGCCAGATTCATGGTATTGATGAGTGGTCTGCGTACATTCTCGACACCGTGGCCGGGCAGGCTTCCCAGATAGGCATCCATCGTATTGATCGTCTCAACCCGTGCGGCAAAGCCCAGATGATTGATTGCTTTCTCTACCTTTCGCCCGGCTTCTTCCAACGCAGCCCGATCTTCCATCATCAGCACAACCACGCTGGTATAGTAGCCCTGCCCCACCATGCCGCTATTGGTCTCAGCAATGGCAGACTGCGCATCATCAACCATATTGAGCGCGTCCTCATCGATGTTGCTGCTTTGCAGGTTAAATACCTGATCCAGAAAACCGCGAATCTTTTGTTTCCAGCGTCTGCGGTATTTCTCCAGATGATTGACCGCCTCATGTGTATCCATAAAGATAAACCGAGATGACCAGCGGTACACGCCCGGCAACTCAGCTAGCAGATTTAACATGCCTGGTGAGGATTCCAAGGGAAAACCTTCAATGGAAACCACCTGAACGAAATTTCGACCAATTTTAGGTACCACCCCGCCCCACATTTCCTGACCACTCAGCAGCGTGTCCAGATACATGGGATTGGCAGGTAACACCATTGGATGATCCAGGCCGGTAATGCATAATTGCAGCCACTGTAAGAAATCATCATGGATGATGGTTGTACTGTCTTCATTGACGATTTTGCGGCTTTTTAAGCGTGACAGATGAAACACGCTGGATAATCTGGACTCAAAGTTGGCACATTCACGCTGAAAATATTCCAGCAATCCTTGCGTTCTGGCTTTTTGATCGGGTGCCTGGGTGTCATCATCAAACATGAGTTCTACGAACTTGCGCTGTGCCAACATCGGCGGCAAATAGGTCAGTGATACGATAAAACAACTCTCGTACATAGTACCGATACGTTCAAACAGATTGCGCCGCTCCTGATCAATGGCAGCGGTCACTGGATCAGGATAATTGGATAACGCTTTATCTGAGTAACCTTGTGCCGGTTTGCGTATAGCATCGACATGAATCATCCAGCCATTGCCCAAACGGGATAATGCCTGGTTAATCCGAAACGACACGCGTTCACGCTCGATATCGGTACTGCTGGCCGTATCATCACCAAAGAATATCCATGCGGCCATCAATGCACCATTCTTGCCGACAATCACGCCATCTTCCACCACCGCCGCATACACCAGCAAATCGGCAAAGCCCATTTCTTTTGATCGATGTTGATCCAGCCTTAATTCTTTGCCAGCATCACGAATACGCAGGAACAGCATCAGAAGCAGCAAAGCACCACACATTGCGATGAGGATGGTCATTGCGGCAATCATGGGTGCTGTTTTTCCTGTTGACGGTTATTGTCATAAAAAGGGGTGCTTCGCGCCGGATAGTATTTCTTGTATTGAATCTGGCGCAGATACACATGACGCAGTTGCGGATCATTTTTAGCCATCAGTCGCAGTGCAAACAGTGCAAAAAACCACAGCGCTATGCCAAAGATCGTGGCCTTGATTTCCATCGCCACAAAGATGGATGTGGCTGCAATCAGGATAGAAAACATAACGAGTTCGCGGTCACCGCCCATAAACAAGTTGGGGCGGTTTCCCGATTGACGGATAGGTATGGTTCGAAGTGCCATAGTCAGCCCCCCTGTTTAACTAACGTAGAGTGATGCTTTCTTCTGATTCTAAGATTGTCCCTGGCGCTTCACCCGGAATAACCGCACCCTGAAATAGATTAGTCATCACATTGTTGGCTCCAACGAGTAACGCCATCACCAATACGATAAAAATCAGGGTGCGGAAAAAAGCATTAAGCTCACCGCCAAAGATCAAAATGCCGCCTGCAACCACAATACCGATGATCGACAAGGTAAACGCTACCGGGCCGGTAACGGAGTTTCTGAGACTCACCAGCCAGGTTTCATAGGGAAGTGCTCCACCTGCGCCAACGGTTGCTTGGGCTTGATCAGCAGACAATAGTAGTAAAAACAAGACAGCGAATGAATAGATACAACCGAATGGAGAGATACCCTTGATAGTGATTAACTTCATTGCTCGACTCCTATGAAATATTTACAGCTTTTTGATTTGATAACTTCCTCTTTTAAAACCTTGTACTTCAATGATTTGTTGGATTTGTCTGCCATGTGGTGCGCGCGTGATATGCACGACCATATCAACCGCCTCTGCGATCAAAGGCATGATCTCTTTAGGCGCTGAAGGATTACGTGAAATCAGGGATTCCAGACGGGTGAGTCCTGACATTGCATCATTGGCATGCAATGTAGCGGCACCCCCCTCATGCCCCGTGTTCCAGGCATCGAGCAAATCCAGGGCTTCTGCACCTCTCACCTCACCCACCAGAATGCGATCCGGACGCATGCGCAATGTTGTTTTTAACAACTGCGTCATGTTGACATCGAGTGTGGTGTGATACTGGACGAAATTCTGGGCAGCGCATTGAATCTCGCCGGTATCCTCCAGGATAAAGATGCGCTCATCCGGATCATTGAGAACCATTTCATTAATGATGGCGTTGATCAAGGTCGTTTTACCTGACCCGGTACCACCAATGACTAAAATGTTGCGGTGCTTGCGCACAGCCTCTTTAATGACATCACAGTGCCTTGGCGATAGCACGCCGGTTTCCACATACTGCTCAAGCGTAAAAATCCTGATGGCTTTTTTGCGGATGGCAAAAGTGGGCGCTGTAACAATGGGGGGTAATTGACCGGCAAAGCGTGAGTTATCGAGTGGAAACTCACCTTCAATAATTGGATTGAATCGATTGATTTCCTTGCCGTGGAAACCCGCTACCGTTTTGATGACAGCTTCAACCTGGGCAGCCTGGATATTTCCGATATGTTGTATCTTTTGACCAAGCTTCTCCTGCCAAATCCGGCCATCGGCATTGACCATGATTTCAACCGTCTGAGGATCTTGCAGTGCAGACAGTATTTCCCGTGCATCGCGCTCCAGCTTGCTTTTAGCCCGATCTTTAACGGTTGTGATGTTAGGTGAGTGGTCGGACATTGTTATATCGGTGCAGCAATAAATAAATATTGCATACAACGATATAATAATAATTAATACTATGCAATATATTTTTATTGTTTCATTTTATTTTCCTCATGATCTCGCGGTTTTCGCGATCCCATTGCGCGACCTGGAATGCCTGAAACTCACTCAATACAGCGCCCTTCCAGACAAATCCCTTAGCCAGATGTCCAGCACTGCCATCTGCTAATAAGGCTCGCTCTGCTGTACTCATATCCGAATTGTCGAACAATAGCGGCAGCGGCGTATCCAGCGCCTTGGCAATCGCTTCTATGACTCTGAGCGATGGATTGGCTTTATCATTGGTCAGTTCAGTAATAAAAGAGATTGAAATACCCGCTTTTTCTGCCAGCTCAGCTTTTGTTATTTTCTTCTCGCGCAGAATTCTTAAAATGTTTGTTGTTAGAATTAAATTATACATATCGTAAATTGCGGCTCCCTTAACCGTTAAGTATTTGTCTTTTGGTTTAATTCATAATCATTTTTAATATACATAATTGTATTAAGGTTATAATGCATGTTCATGGATAAAATATACAATTCCCCGGTCAAATAAATATTTATAACAGATAGAATATCGCCTGGTTGCGATGTTTTTGGCGTCTATGATTCTTAGCTGTGTTTCCAGGCTAGTTCATAACAAGATCAATGGTTTAACTTTGGAGGGTATTTTATCAAATGTTTATGTCTATTCCTTTTCTTGCTTTGAGCAAGTCATCTTTATCTGAAAAGATACATTCCCCATTCACTTAAATTGAGAAGAATTATAGTAATGAAATATTGCCCTTAATTTTCACAGAATTCTATAACTCAGGAAATTACTTCTAAAACAAAGTAATAATTAAATCAATGACAAGTAAGAAAACTTTATCCGATGAGAGGAATAAAGCGCCTGATGTGTTGGGCGCGAGTCAGATTTCACTTGATTTAATTATGGAAGATGCAGCTCAACCTAGAAAAACTTTTGATGCGGCTTCACTCGCAGAATTAACAGAAACGATTAAACTGCGAGGTGTAAAAACCCCTATATCAGTGCGTCCCAATCCAGACAAACCCGGAACCTATATTATCAATCATGGCGCCAGAAGATATCGCGCCAGTAAAAATGCAGGACTTAGATCAATACCCGCCTATATTGATGCCGATTACAGTTTGGCGGATCAGGTAGTTGAAAACTTGCAACGGGATAATCTGACATCACGCGAAATCGTTGATTATATCGGGCGTGAGATTGCTGCTGGTAAAACCCATGAACAAATAGGCAAATTCATTGGCAAATCGGCTTCCTATGTGTCATTACATGCAGCGGCCATGGATTTACCCGATCCTATTGCCGAGCTGTTTAATTCCGGAAATTTGACAGATATAGCAGCCATATTTAATCTTAAAAAGATATTCAAAAACTATCCATTGGAACTGGTCGATTGGTTGAAATACAGCCGACCAGAAGACATTACCCGCACTAAAATACAGCAGTTTAGAAAATTCCTGGAATCAAAGGATGATGAAAAAGGAATTGTGGATGAATTAACCCGCCAAGCCCCCTACCCCTCTACAGACAGTCTTGAGATCAAAGCAGAAAAGAAAGAACGCAGCCATAAATCCCCTGCCGATCAATTGCTGGTCTATATTTATATACGTCTAAAGAAAAGAACGCATCAACCAAAAGACATCATGAGAAAACTATCTGATGCGCAAAAGACAATGATTATCGATGCGCTTAAAGTCTACTTTATTGCCGGTCGAAAGTGTAAGGATCTTTTTCAATCTATCTTATATTCATTGAAAGACGGCGACTTTGATGGAACAGGTCGCGGTGCTTTTAACCTGACCGCCTTCTTTTTTGGTGTAAACAAGAAAGAATTTGACTTGGAAATGATCATTCAAGAAGTCTATCTCAATTTATCCAAATGAAACAACGTCTCTTAGTCATGAACGGGCAGAAAATCCTTCAGAATTTTAATGAAAATGAATGGAAAACTACCGGATTAATTAAGAAAGCTGAGGAAGGTATCAAGCCAGGTATCTATAATATTTATTTGGCAAAAAAAGCTGAAACGGAAAATAAAGCCTATGAAGGTTTAATTCTCTTTATCAACAAGCAAGAAGGTGTTGTTTATCAACAAGTAAGAAAAGACTTTATAGCGCACAAACTGGAATCCTTTAGCTCTCCCCCACCCATTGGTAAGAATGTTTCTATTCAGTACGACAATCATGAGAAATTGAATCTGATTAAAGTAGATGCTGTTAGCAATAAAAAAATGCACAAAATATAATCATAAAAGAAAAACTATTCTATAGTTTTTTTGTATGTTGATTAACAGCCAGGTATGTTGGTATGGCATATGCTACTGGCTATGGCGTATAACTTAAAAAGGGTGCTCAGACTCTAAACCGCCCAGTCATCGCGCAAACATAGGGATATGGACCTCCTTTCCCGAAAATAACCGGCTTAAAGTAGTTGTTCCCAATTCATTTATAGAAAAAAGGGCCAAAATTTCCGATCGCCTACAAATGAAATCCTGAAATTAAAATAAGAGATTTAAGCGATTTTGCAAAGCTGTCTATATGTCTGATATTGCTAGAGTGTTAAAACTTTCTGGCAGTTCTGCGCTTGAAAGACCCAACTTACTGAGCGAAATTAAAGCTGCTCAGCACTCGGACTCGGGAAAAGCTGGTTTTATCCTTCAAATAATTGAATAAAATTCGGTGGTTGGTATTCAAGTAAAGCTTCTACGCAGCTTAACTCCCATGTTGATCTTAGTGCTAGATAATGGATATCGAGATTAAATAATATTATGTTATTATAATTGCATAATATCATAACTTCATAATATTATGATATCCCTTTTGCAAAACGAAACTAGAAATGAATATCTCAATTAAATTAAGGTCAGACCTGCTGAACTAAACCTCGGGCGGCGGTTGCTTCTTTTACAAGTACGATGCATCAATCAAATGAAAATGTTCAACCCATGGATTGAAATCTCGATCAGAAAAAAGTAGAGCTGCTTTATTTTCTATGCAGTATGTGGCAATGAGACAATCGATAGTTTTTCTAATAGTAATGCCACGCTTTCTTAACATACGATAGTATTCAGCAGATTTTATCGCCAATTCTACAGAGCAAAGAGGCTTTAACTCAAGCTCTATCAACAGGGATTGGGCAACTTGGTAATCATCATCATTTCTGAATCCTTGCAACAGTTCCGCGAGGATCAGGTCCCCTACTCCGATAACCGAACTTATCAGAAAAAAATCTAATCTCTCTGTTTGCTCAGTGACTTTACCGTTAAAAAAATCGATCCAAACGCTGGTATCGACAATTATCATCTATCAGTTCTCATATCATTGAGATCTCCATCCCATGCTAATTTCCCCCGATAACACCTGATCCTTTCCTGCTTCTTAATCCTTAGTAAGGTTAACAAACCGAGTTCAACCGCTTCTTTTTTTGTCTTTGCCCCTGTTAATTTAATTACTTCATCCATCAACTTATCATCAATGACAATATTCGTTCTCATGTAATCCTTATTGTGTATATTTTTAATGAATTATACACAAAGAATATTTCCTATTCATAGTTCATTGACTCCTGGCTCGAAGAATTTGGTAGTTCTTTCATGTTCTGTCTTTGATGCTTTTTAGTACTAATAATCCTGAATAAAGAATATCATCTTATTTAGATATTATAATATCATGATATTCTGATATTCTGATATTTTGATATTTTATTATTACAATATTATACTATATTTCTATGACATTATAATACTAAAAAATTATAAAATTACTATAGTATGCTTCTATGATATATTAATATTTTGCTATTATAATATTTGATTTATAGATATGAGAATCTGGACTATTACTAATCAGAAAGGCGGCGCTGGTAAAACCGTTCTTGCAACTAATCTAGCGGTCGAAGGTAGCAACAGGGGCCTTAAAACACTTTTAATTGATCTCGATCCGCAACAGTCTGCAACTAAATGGTGGGAGGCCCGAGAAGCTGAAGAACCACTTTTAATTAAATGTCTCTATAACCAGGTTATCGAGAATTTAGAAGCTGCAAAGAAACAAGGATTTGAATTGATCATTATAGATACTGCGGGTAGAGAAGGGCTTATCCACACCGAAGCAATCGATAAAGCAAGTTTTGCGATCATTCCGTGCCAGCCATCACTTGATGATTGTAGAAGTGCATTACCTACAGTTGAAATTATAAAAAATTCTAAAATTCCATTTTCCTTTGTTATTACTCGTTGCCCAGCTAGTGGTGAAGATTTACAGGAAGCCAAAAACAGTCTTTCAGCAATTGGGCTTGTTTGCAACACGCCAACTTATGAACGTAAATGCTATAAACGTGCTTATGCTGATAATTTAAGCGTCAAGGAATATGACTCAAACGATAAAGGGGCAGGGGAGATAGCTGCGATTTTTGAATATATATATAACAAAGAAGATCGGTTAGGAAAACAGATTTAACTGACAAGAGGAACAATGTATGAGTAAAAGAAAAGCTTCTTTAGGACTTACGACAATTATCGATGATAACATTGAACATCCCCAGGAGTTAAACCCGGCGCCGGTAGCCGCTACCAATGAAACTGTGAAATCCAAACCCAGTATCAAGAAGAAACAATCGATACCGATTTATGTCGACCCTCTTCTTCATGACGCGTTACATGTACTAGTCTTCTCTGAAAGACACAAGAAAACATCTTTTCAGTCTTTATTTATTGAAGCGCTAGATCTACTTCTCAAGCAGCGCGGATTGCCATCTGTGGATGAAATAACACGTGGTGAAAAAGTTATAAATTTATAATATCTTGATATTAAGATATCGTAATATTATACTATTCGGGCAGCACTCAAATAGTCAGCCATAAAGATCATGTCCCATCTTCCGAAACAGCAGAGTTTAGCGAACCATTCCGATATAAGTCAGTTATCATTCCAGAATTCTCCGACTAAATGCCGGATTTTCTCATCCTTAGAGGAAAATTTTTCAATGGTGATTTCACCCTCTCCCTGGTAATTTTTGTATGTTGATTAACATGAAAACCCCGCCATTTTTTCAAGCGGCGGGGGGTGTATCACCGTTTGCAGTCATCGGCATCCCTGCCTGTACTGCATGATTACTATAACGTAATTTAGAGAAACATGTGAACCGAATAAATATGCGACTTCCTATGACGGCGAAATGACACGTATTGTGGGGAAATAAGTTCGATAACGACCATTATCACGAGTAAGGATGCACCATCCTCTCACTGCCGCATGTGCGCCAATATAAAAGTCTGGAAGCGGTGCATGTTTAACACCACCAGATTTACGGTATTTCAGGAAACATTTTCCTGCTAAAAATGCTGCTTCATAAGGCAAGTTTTCTCGATGAATATAATCATTCGGTATTGCTTGCTCCAATTCTTCAATGCGCTCAAAGCTTATAGAGATTTCTGAATAAATAATGGGGTTTATATAAAGTAGTTCTCGCTCGGCCAAATCTGCGAGCATCTCTGATGACCATTCAAACCATTTAGGATCCTTGGTAAAGATATCCAGAATAACATTACTATCAACTAAAACAGGCATTATTCACCACGCGTTAATTTCATAATTTCGTCGGTACTCATAGAAACAGTACTTTTTCCGGACATCGTTTCTACCATTCTTTTACCTCGAACAATTTGTTTTGCTTTCTTGATATGTAATTCATCCCCAATACATTCAAACTCAACATGCGTATGAGGCAATAAACCTAATGCTTCTCTATATTTCTTGGGTATGGTGATTTGACCTTTTGATGTAATGAGCATAATTTAAATTCCTTAAAAGTAAGAATATTACCAGTATTACGCTTACTTTAAATATATACATACAAATCGAAAGAAGTAATCCGTGTATACATGGGAAAAGAGGGGAGGGGATTTAGAACAATATCAGTAGCATACTGTTTTTAGTAGCATAATTATCCACTAACAGTCTTTATACTTCAGAGCAATAACTATGCAATTTTAATATTTAATGTTATATATGCGCAGATGATAAAACGGCATCTTGAAGATAAAATTCGTTCTGCTCTGGCAACCAATTCGTCTGTGGCTCTTATGGGGCCACGTCAAGTAGGAAAAACAACACTTGCGATTAATATTGCGGATACTATTCCATCTGTTTATCTTGATCTTGAAAACCGAATTGATCTTCAGAAAGCTCAGGACATTGAAGCTTTTCACAAAGAAAACAGCGATAAACTGATTATTTTAGACGAAGTACAACGATTACCGGATATTTTTGCGCCGATCCGTGGACTAATTGATCAACAACGAAGAAAAGGAAAGAGGGTAGGACAGTTCCTGTTTTTAGGATCAGCTTCAATTGATCTGCTAAAACAATCCAGCGAAACTTTGGCCGGGCGTATTTCTTATATCGAAATGTTTCCGGTTAATGTCCTGGAATATACAAAAAGTGCTCAACATTCCGAAGCCGTAAATGATCTCTGGTTAAAGGGAGGTTTTCCTGACAGTCTGTTGGCCAATAATGACGAAACCAGCTTGAACTGGCGCTATGATTTCATCAGAACCTACCTTGAACGGGATATTCCGCAATTGGGACCAAGAATTCCTGCAGAAACGTTAGGAAGATTCTGGACGATGCTGGCGCATAGCCAGGGAACAAATATTAATACCTCAAAGCTTGCATCCAATATCGAAGTCTCAAGCGTAACAGTAGCTCGTTATATTGATCTTCTGGTTGATCTACTTCTAATCCGTAAAATACAACCTTATACGGCCAATATTAAAAAGCGCCTTGTCAAATCGCCAAGAATCTATGTGCGTGATAGTGGCATCACTCATGCACTGCTGAATATCGGTTCTTATAATGATCTACTAGGTCATCCGGTCGTCGGAAAAAGCTGGGAAGGGTTTGTTATAGAAAATATAGCATCTGTTTTACCTCCTCGCGTAAGGTCATATTACTATCGAACGGCAGGCGGGGCTGAGATTGATCTTGTCCTGGAATTTGGTGTTAATGAAAGATGGGCAATAGAAATTAAAAAAGGCACATCTCTTAGCTTAGGACGTGGATTTCATGAGGCTTGCGAAGATATTAAGCCGCAAAAAAAGTTTGTCATTTATGCTGGAAAGGACAGATTTCCACTACCGCATGATATTACGGCCATAGCCCTATATGATTTTATGGATATTCTAAAAGAAAAAAAGAACAATGAAATTTGACCACCCCTATGTTTCTGGAGCAGAGACAATGTTGTCTCAAACTCTTTATAGGGATGCCGTAAAGATTCCCGCGCGGCGCAAAGCACTGCCGATATCTCTGCGTTACACAGAATCAAGGGCTTCTATTCTCACAAATAGCTTTTTAAACTATATTCTTAATCCACTACTATGACATGAGTCTCAGTAAGGAGTAAGAAGTATGGTGCAACTGAACCGCATCACCCAGCAACCCAATGTAATGGGCGGCAAGGCATGTATTCGTGGAATGCGTGTTACTGTCGGCATGATCGTAGGACAAATCGGAGCGGGACATAGCTTCGAAGAAATACTCGCCGACTATCCCTACCTTGAGCGCGAAGACATTATGCAAGCGCTCCGTTATGCTGCATGACGAGCTGAAGAGCGCGAGGTCATATTGGTTTCCACATGAAACTGCTTGTCGATATGAACTTGTCCCCACGATGGGTCGGTTCGTTAGAGGATGCTGGCATTAAAGCAGCACATTGGTCAGCACTTGATGCGAAAAACGCACCAGACAATGAAATTATGGGCTACGCCAGAGCGAATAGCTATGTAGTCCTCACTCATGATTTGGATTTCAGCGATATCCTTGCCGCCACGCATGGCGAGAAACCCAGCGTTGTTCAAATCCGAGCGGATGATGTCAGCCCGAACGTTATTGGATTGCAGGTCATCACCGCCTTGCGGCAAATGACCTCTGAATTGAAAGACGGTGCTCTGCTGACCATTGACCCCAATCGTACAAGGATGCGTCTGCTGCCGTTACATATAAAGCCGTTAGATGAAACGTAACATTACAAATCGTAAAGAATCTCTTTTTAATGGGACATGGGTACTGTGGTTTTGTATCAATGATGATGTTTTGTTTTATCTCAAAGGGTTTCAAGGTAAATCTATGTATCGTTTCCTGAAGTAGATAAATGCTAATTGGTTATGCACGCGTATCGACGCAGGATTAGAACCTTGATCTTCAAATCGAAGTATTGACCAAAGCATTGGAAATACTGTGAGAAGGCGATATCCTCGTTGTTTGGAAACTAGGTTGTCTTGGTTGCAGTGTCAAAAATCTAGTCGATCTGGTTGGAAAGTTGCACAAGCAATGCATCAAGTTTAGAAGCCATACCGGTGCCATCGACACAGGAACCCCATCAGGCCGATTCTTTTCCACGTTATGGCTAGCTAGCTGGCTGAAATGGAACGTGAACTTACAATCGAGCGAACCTGTGCAGGATTGGAAGTTGCCAGACAACTTGGTCGTATAGTAGAAAGCAAACACTAAATGACCGACTGCAAGATCGAATCGGCCAAGAAACTTTTGGCCAATGGAGTGTTGCCTCGGGATGTAGCCAAGATTGCTAGATTCTAGCTTCGGTATAACCGTGGGCTTGTCGGGAAACTCAAAAGAGCTGAGAAAGACAGAAAACCGACAACGACACATCAAGAAGGCGCAGAATTAACAGAGAATAGAATCTCTGG